>JAJDVW010000174.1 GCA_022825925.1 Pseudomonadales bacterium
TGCACGCCACGCGCCTGCCCGGCCGCGAGCGGCGCGCCCACGGGCCGGTGAAAGGCACCGCGGTGCGGCTCGCGCGCATCCGCGACGGCACGCTCGCCATGGCCGAGGGCATCGAGACGGCGCTCGCCTACACCGCCCTCACCGGCACGCCCGCCTGGGCGGCCCTGTCGGCCGCCGGACTGCGGCACGCGCCGCTGCCGGACGGCATCGGGAAACTGGTGATTGCCGCCGACTTCGATGGCCCCGGACTGGTCGCCGCCGAGCAGCTCGAGCGGCGCGCCCACGCGGCCGGCCTCACCGTGCGCATCGCCCTGCCGCCGCGCTACCGGACGGACTGGGCCGACGTGCTCGCGGGCCGCCGCACCTGACGCCGGCGTCCGCCGGGAAACGGACCCCGGTACCGCCCCGGCGCGGGCGCCGGGTCCCCGCCGACCAGTTCCACGGAAAACGGCGGGAACCGGCGGCGCACCGCGCAGGGAGCGGATTCGGGGAGTCGCGCGGCGGAACCGTCCGCACACAGGCACGTACCGGACCGCGACACTCCGCTCAGGAGCCGGACCTGCATACGGGTGGGGCCCGGCGCGCTCGTGGCGCTGAACTGGTTCAGCCCGCCGGTTGCCGTGAGGTTGACCGGGGCGCCGGGCGTGTCGCTCTGCGCCCAGGCGGGCGCGGCGGCGAACAGGCCGAGCGCGCCGAGCAGCAGCACGAGGGCGCGGGCAAGGGAGAGGCGGGGCGCAGGCACCCCGAAAACGCGGGGCATGCCGGCGGGGCACCGGGCGCAGGTCACGCCGCTGGGCCGCTGGGCCGCTGTTTTTTCGTGCTTTTTTCGGCGTCAGAGGGACTTTCGTCGTATCGCCCGACGCTTTCGCTGACCCTTCACGCACTCTCTGTTCTCCGGGCAGCCGCCACACCCTCGTGCGTTTCGCCACGTCCCCCCGAGCGGCATTCGCGGGACCAGCGTTTCCCCCCGGGTGCCCTTCCTTGTGCAAACCCGTACGACAGCCTCGGGGCAACCGGACTCCTTGGGGCTTCCCTGACGCTCACGCTAACAGGCGAATGCACGGCAATCCAGACAGACCCCATATAGATTCCATGTCGAAAAAGATTGATTCCATGTCGTTTCCCACTTTTAGCCCGATAAAACCACCAATAGAATACAAACCCGCCTGTCGGGCCAGTCCGAGCTAGTCGACTATCGACCTCTCATCGACGTCGACGCCGCCCCCGTTGCGGATCCAGCCGCCGAATGTCGCGGAGACCTGCCGAACTTCCGCAGCCCATCCAGGACCGGCGTCGCCCACCCCGGAAGCGGCGGCGGCACGCCGGGCGACGGGCACTGGCCAGCCCCCTGGCCCGCCGTGTGGCGCAGCCATGCCATGACGGTCCGTACCAGTCCTCCTCCGAACACCCCCGCTCCCTGCCGAGCGGTGGGCGGTCCTCCGGGCGCGGCGCGGGCGGGCCGCGCCGCGCACGAATCCACGCGGCGTACGGGCGGGTGTCCCAAGGCTCCGAAGACGAAGCCGCAGCGACCTCTGGAGGCCATCACGGGCGACCCGCTGACGCGGCCGGGCTCTATCGCCTGCGGCGACCAAGCCCCCTGCGGGGTCTTGTCCCTGGCGGGTGACGATCCCTGTCGCTTCCGCCCTCCGGGCGGTGGGGCCGTCGTCACGCAGCGCCGGACAGCGGCTCGCGGCGATCGAGCGGCGCGATCCCGACAGCGCGTGCAACAGGTACGCGGCCAGCGCGTCCGCGGTCGCCGAGCCGTGGTTCACCGTCGCCGTCAGCCGGACGTGCGTCGTCGCGTGCGGAACCGTCGCCGATTGACTCGTCGCGCCCACCGGGAAGGACGACGGCCCA
Organism: Pseudomonadales bacterium; assembly: GCA_022825925.1. GTDB lineage: Bacteria > Pseudomonadota > Gammaproteobacteria > Pseudomonadales > Azotimanducaceae > VXNE01. The sequence continues at coordinate 1,858 of JAJDVW010000174.1, forward strand.
CCGAAGCGGAGGCCATCGCCGCCGCGGGCCCCGCCCCTCCCTGCGGTCGTCGGCGTGGCTTCGCCATACCACCAATGAGGTGTTCCCGATACTCCAACCGATCTTGGCGCCGCAGTCCTCGTTGTCCGGGGCAGTGACGGTCGCCCTCATGCTGAAGCTGCCGAACGAGTACCTGACCACGCAGTAGGCCGTGCTCGCCGTGAGCGTGGTGTTCGCCGCGCCGTGAAGCTGACGTTGCCGGACGCGACATGCGCCGGACGGCCGCCCCGATGCCGCGTTGTCTCGTTTGCCCCCGGGGGCCAGCGCGCCGGACCCGAATCTGCTTCAGCCACGACCGCGCACGGGCATTCGCATGCACATTCCCGCCTCCACCGTGCAAGGCCCATCCGCGGACGCGCAGTCGTCCTCCATCCCCGCCAGGCCCTCCGGCCCTCTCCCTGCCCGATCCCGTTGCGCCGGGAGTCCGAGCTGCGGCGAGGCGTTGCCGCCGGGCGCGGATCTTCCGCCTGTTGCCGATCCCTCTTCAGCCTGGTCCGCGCAACCGCCGGTCAAGGCCGGGGCCGCTGGCGCGGTCGCTGGCGCGAGCCTTGACAGGCGGCCGGGCGCGGACCCGTGGGGGCGAGGCATCGACAACAGACCAGCAGAGGAGGTCTCACATGCCCTACCACAACCGACCGTCCAACAAGCTCCGCGGGCCGGAGGAGTTCGTCTCCGACGGCAGCTACGCGCGTTTCGTGAACGTCCATGGCGAGTGGCACATGTCGCTCGCGCCGCACCTGGCCGCCATCGTCGAGGTCGGCACCGCCGTCACCTGCGACGTCGAGACGCAAGCCGGCAAGCGCATGCCCCGCTCCGGCACGGTGGTCCGCACCGGCATCGCCCCCGACGGCACGAAGCGCGCGCTCGCGACCATCGAGGAGTTCCGCGCCGGCCGCGCCAACGACCAGCGCAACACCTTCGCCATGCTGCCCGACGGCACCTGGGGCGTGCGCCTGCACGTCTCCGCCTCGCGCCGGGCGCGGCGCGGCGACACCGTCGAGGTGGCCGTCACCGCGCGGTCGGGACGCGTCGCCCACGTCACCGCGCGGGTCACGGACATCGTCGAGAACGAGTTCGGCGACCGCCAGGCCATCGCGGAGATCGTGCGGCGCGACAACGGCCGCCGCGTCGACGACGGACGGTCGCCCGACGAGCCGTGCCCGTCCTGCCGCACCACCGCCTGCGACTCGCACGCCACCGGCCGCTGCCGCCTGTCGCCGGAGCACCACCCCGACGAGTTCGGCGACATCCCGGTCGCGGACACCCCGCGCGAGGACCTCGATACCAACATCGAGCCGATCGCGCTGGCCCAGGACTGGGATCACTGGTCGGCGCGCATCGCCCGCGGCGAGCCGGTCCGCATCGCTGACGAGGCGGTCCGCTAGGGCCGCCCGCCCCGCGCGGCGGCCGTGCTCCTCCGGCCGCCGCGCGGTTCCTTTTCTCGCAACCGACACAAGGAATCCCGCCATGCCCCGACCGGCTCCCGACACCACGTCCGCCCGCGCGCGCGCTCTGATCGACAACCTCGACGACGTGCGCCTGCTGCTGCCGCTGCTGCGCGGCCTGCCCAACCCCGCCGCCACCGCCGCGGCGCTGCTGACGTCGTGCGGCTCCCTCGCCCGCGCCGTGCACGCCTCGCCCGCGCTTTTGGCCGCCTGCGATCCCGCGCTCGCCGCGGTCGCGCCGCGCTTCCGCGAGTTCGCCGCCCTGCACGCCGCGCTGCTCCGCGCCGAACTCGAGTCGACGCCGCTCTACACCGCCGAGACGCTCACGAGCGTCGACGCCGCGCGGCGCTTCGCCGCCGGCCTGGTCGGCAACCGCGACCGCGAGGTGCTCGGCGCGCTGGTCCTGACCACCCGGATGCACCTCCTGCGCAACGTGGTGCTCGCCGAGGGCACCTACGACCGCGCCCCCGGGCATGTGCGGGAGATCGCCCGGCTCGTCCTCGGCCACCCGACGCCGGGCATCATCCTCTACCACGGGCACCCGAGCGGCGACCCGACCCCCTCGCCCTCGGACTGGGCCTTCACGCAGGCCGTGCGCAAGGCGCTCGCCACGCTCGACGCGGACCTGTTCGACCACGGAAGGCAGACTGCGCGCAACCACGCGCAGACCCGCGAAAATACCCCTTATTCAACAATAGGTTACGAATTCTCGTCTTGAGAGCCCATGCCCGGAAATGCATACTAGTGAGCAACTCAAAGTGACAAGTGGACTGCCAAACAGAGCTTCTTCACGACTCTCCGCCGCCTTCGTCAGGGCCGTGAAACCCGCCAGCCGCCTCAAGACCTACGGCGACGGCCGCGGCGGATTCGGGCTCACTCTCTGCGTGCAACCGAACGGCGTCAAGTTCTGGACGCAGCGCATCCGGATCATGGGCCGCCCCACCAACATCGGTCTCGGCGGCTATCCGCTCGTCACTCTCGCCAAGGCCCGAGAGATCGCCCTCGCCAACGCGCGCACGGCGCGATCCGGCGGCGACCCCAGGACGCGCAAGCCTGCCATCCCGACCGTCGCCCAGTCCATCGAAGCGATCATCGAGCGCGACTCGCCCACCTGGCGCAACGCACCGGTAGTGTCCCGCGAAATCCGCAACGCGCTGCACACGCACACCCCCACCCTCGCCAATCTCCGCGTCGACGACGTCACCAGCGCCCAGTGCATTGCCGCCCTCAAGCCACTATGGAACTCCAAGCGCGAGACCGGCATGAAGATCCGACAAAGGCTGTCCGCTGTCTTCAAGCTCGCGATCGCCGAGGGACACCGCACGGACAACCCGATCGACGCGGCCAGCGCCGCGCTACCCAGCCGGCGCGGCGACGCCCAGCGCAGACGCAACCAGACCGCTCTCCCGTACGCCGAGGTCGCCGATGCGCTCGCAGCGGTCGAACGCAGCACGGCCTGGGTCTGCCAGAAGCTTGCGTTCCGCTTCCTCGTGCTCACGGCGGCCCGAAGCGGCGAGGTGTGCGGCGCCACCTGGTCGGAGGTCGACACCGACGCCGCACTCTGGATCGTGCAGGCAGACCGCATGAAAGCGGGCGTGGAGCACCGGGTGCCGCTCAGCACCCAGGCGATCGACGTCCTGGCCGCGGCCGCACCGATGGCGAACGGCAACGGGCTCGTGTTCCCGGCGCGGCGGGGCGGGCCAATCAACCGGACCACGATCAGCAACCTCATGCGAAACCTCGGGATCGCTGCCGTCCCGCATGGTTTCCGGTCGTCCTTCCGCGACTGGGCCGCCGACCAGACATCCGCGCCCCACGCGGTCATGGAAGCCGCGCTGGCCCACCAAGTCCCCAATCACGTCGAGGCCGCGTACTTCCGCAGCGACCTGCTCGACAAACGACGGGAACTCATGCAGCGCTGGGCGGACTACGTCCAGACGTAACGCCGAGACTCAGTGCGCCGTCGACCGCCAACCCACGTCGCCCATCGGCCGCGTCCGGGAATCCGGCATGTGCCCGCGCGCCGCGTGCTCAGCAACCCCACCGCGACTGCTCCCGCCCGGTTTGGCCGCCCCCTCACGACCCAGCTGTCGACCGTGGCCAACCTGTCAATCCGCTCGTTTGCACAATCCCTCGGTCGCCGCGGACCGATCATGGACCCGCAGCGAATAGCGCCTTCCCGCATGGACCGCGGAGAACAATAGTGGGTAGGACAAGTTGCCGAACGAATTGCGGATGATGTCGTGGTCCTCGCCACGAGGTGGGTGAAGCTGGAAGTTGTTGCTCCTGATCTCCCCTTTGGCCCGCGCCGAGTACCAATCGCTGCACATCTGACGGAACTCCGGGTCCACCTGTGGTCTCACAACCCAAATCCGACATCGGTGCTGACCCTCAGCGCGCACATCCCAAAGCACGAAAAAAAGGTTCGGTGTCGCGTCCAAGAATGCCATGTTTCCCGAGTGGCCCGCCTGGGTTCCCGCTTTGACGACACCGTTGAATCGCGGCGTATCGATCGCCTCCCAGCTATTTGCTCCCTTGACATCCGACCCGTCTTCCAAGTCGGCTCCCTTCTTCCGCTGAATACCGTCGATGCCCGTGAGCACACTGACTAGGATCTGCGACCATCCTCGAGTGTCCGTCGGTACTGGATGACCGGTCTTCTTCGCCACGTCGGCAATCGAGTAGAACGCGTCATAGTGCTTGTCAAGGAGCTTTACCGTCTCGCGAACCCGCTTCTTGTCGTCGTTCTTCATACTCTGCAACCAGTTCCGAAAGAGGCATCCCCAATCCATGGGCCAGCGCTTCGAGGGTTGCGAACGAGAGCCCAACTTCGCCACGCTCTACGTCGCCAACGTGGGTTCGCGACAATCGCGAGAGTTGGCCGAGATCCTCCTGAGACAGGCCCCTTCTCTGCCGATGCCCACGAATGATTGCGCCCAAGTGCTCCAAATCCGCCACGACTGCCAATGCTTGCGCGGCGGCACTTTTTGGTCTACCGTCTACAGGCATCATCATAGATTGTCATCGAAAGTTTCCATGACCGCGGACCTGCTGGACCAGCTCGCCACCCCCCACGACCAGATCTATCGATCGCTTCAGGGCATTCGTGAGACCTTCCATCGAGAGGGACGAATCAGCGATGCCAACGCAAAGCTCGACGAAACCGTCAAGCTCTTGGCCGTCCATTTCGGCTTTTTGAATGGACTCGTCTCACCCGACCAATACCGCGTGCTGACCAATCGACGTACCTTTAGTGTCGCAGAACTCAATCGCACGTTCGCCCACGTTGCTTCGTCGCCGATGTTTCAACGTCGCGGAATGGGCTCCATCTTTGGTGAGACGCCCTCGACCGCCTTCAAGGACGGGGACGAAGTCGCCGCGTTCGAGTTGTTCGAAGCTGCTGGGCACGCCTTTGCGGCCCACACGCGCAGCGAAGACGACCTTGACATCCTGGGCCACGCATTCGGACACCATGTGCGGGACAACTTCCGAAACCACATAGAGGATGCGCAATACATGACACCACCAGAAGTCGTCGACTTCATGGTGGGGTGGGCCGCCGCTCTCACGCATTCGTCTCGTACCGAACGGAACAGCGACTTCGTAGTCGCTGATCCCTCCTGTGGAGTTGGGTCATTCCTCACGCGCTGGCGATCCAAACACGGACATTCTTCGGGAACTTGCGCCTCCAAGTGCATTGGCCAGGACAAGGTCGACCGCATGGTACGTCTCACTGCGATCAACATGGCCTTCTCGGGGTTCGTCGACGACGATGTGTTCCTCGGCAGCTCCCTTGAAGATCGATCGCCGATCAGCGCCTACCGCGGTCGCGTGGACCTGATACTCACCAATCCCCCGTTTGGAGCCCGTTTCAGCATCGAGGATCTGCGCCTTCAAAGCGCATCGAGCACTCCGTTCTTTACGGGCCAATTCACCCCGGAGAAACGCGTCAGTTCGGAGGTCCTTTTCATCGATCTGTACCTGTCTCTTCTCAAGGCTGGCGGAGTCTGTCTCGTCGTGTTGCCGGATAGCGTCATATCCGCCAAGGGCATGCCTGCCGTCGCAAGACAGCACCTCACTCGGAACGCTGAGATTCTCGGCGTCGTGGACTTGCCCTCTGTGACGTTTGCGCAAGCCGGAACGCGAACCAAGACTGCCATTCTCGCCTTCCGGAAGACGCCGGCGCCGAGAAGCTCGTACGCCGTGCACTTCGCCGAAATCTCGGACCTCGGCTTTCTGGTTTCCAAGCGCAAAGGCGTCCCCGTCAAACGACGCGAGGGCTGCAACCAGCTTCCTTTGGCCTTGGCGCAGTTCAAAGGTGAACTACCGCCCAGCCATCGCAGATCAGCGGACGCCCCCAAGGTCGCCGCTGACACGGTTTGTCCGAGCGAGCTATCTGCTTGGACACCAAGGACACTGCTGTTTGACCGCAAGCGTTTGAGCGATCGTTCATCACGAAACCTTCGCCCCTTGGGCGACTTCGTCGAGGATTCGCGCCGCCGCAAGCCTTCCCCGTATCGGGAAGACTGCTACTTCATCAGCGTACTCCACATAATCGGCGACGGCCTATTCGACATCGCGGGAATCCAGTCCTATCAGCCGGTTACTCCAGGGATCCCTGTGCGACCGGGTGAGGTCCTCCTAGCGCGCATAAACCCCCGGATTCCTCGTGTTGCAGTTGTCCCCGATCTCGGCAAAGAACTTCTGTGCTCAAGCGAGTTCGAGGTGTTGACACCCGCAGGCCGGCTATCTCCTTTTGACCTCGCGTTCGTTCTCCTTAGCCCGATCGTGCAGGAACAGATTCAATCTCTAACCGCCGGGACCTCCGCATCGCATAGTCGCATAAGGTCACAGGACATCCGATCACTGTTGGTTCCGGATCTCCACGAGTTGAGATCTGGACCGAGCGCGATCTCGCCAACATTGCGCGACTACGAGGCCTCTTGCGAGCGCATCACCATGTCACTGATGCGTATTGCGCGGGCGCGCCACGAAGTCCGACTCTGACCGGGGCCGACGATGTTGCTTCAGCTGCTTCCCGCCGAATCCCAAGCGCCCGACCCCCAACTGGTGGCGTCCCGGCTAGCAGTTGCCGCCTTCGCCAAGGCTCCCCGCCTCGGCGCGAGCTACGGCCCTCCCGCTGAACTCGATGACGCGTTCGCGTTGCACACTGCCGCATGTTTCAGCGTCTAGCTGAGAACCTTCAGCGCGGCGCCTTTTGGGTCGCCGTCTTGTCTCTGTTGATCATCGCCCTTGGTGCCTTCGCCACGTGGTATTGGTGGTGCTTTCTTTCCTTCAAGGACACCCCAACAAATGCAATACGCAACGTTGCCCTCGTCGCGGGCGGCTTGATTGCATGGGTGTTCGCTTTCTGGCGTAGTTCCATCGCCGAGCAGCAGGCTGACATTGCGAAGCAAGAGCACCACCACGGGAGATTCGAACGTGCCATTGCACTGCTGGCCCAACAAGGCCGCCAGAACAGCCACGCCCGGTTGTCCGGTTTGCATGCTCTGCGCTACGTCACACGTGATGCTCCCTTGTTCGGTCCCCACGTAATCGAGATCGTGACCACATTCATGCTCGAAGCGTCCACCGACCAAGCCTACGCCGAACGTGAGTTCACTCTCGCGCGCATAACGGCCGAGTTCGTCTGCGACACCTTGGATCGACAGCGGCTGCTCGATGCCTCGTCTAGGCAAAGGCTCCGTGATGAGGTCACTCACGCGTGCGCCATCGTCGCGCTGAATCTCTCGGAAGCCGATTCGGCCGACTGACCGCGTGTTCGTTTGGTGAGGCCGCTGCGTCTACGACTGCGCCTTCGACCGACTCCAACGACGCCGACTCGACGGCATGGCGCGCGCCCCCGCTATGTGAGGGTGCTCCGCACCGCCCGACATAGCGGGGGCGCGCACTCCCAGGCGTCCGCGCAGTTTCCGCCCGCACCACCCCGCACGCGTTGCCAAACGCCGCCGGATTCGCCGATAATCCCTCCCGCCACCAAGACCGCTCGACCTGAGCGGCACCGTTGGACCGACCGGTCCTAGCTCGCACCAGAGGCACGGCGCACCGACGCCTGAACCGGGGCACCCGTACGCGGCTCCGGCGCGTGACCACGCGGCAAGTGCATGTGACACGAAAGCGTGCCGGGGGCGACGGCGGCCTCCGGCGCGGCGACATCCGCGCAAGCGCGAACCCGGGGCGACCCTCCGGCAAGCGCAACGCCGACTGGCCATAGACCGATTCCCCGCCGGCCACGGGGACGTGCCCGACCGAAGGCAAGCCACACCGGGGCGGACGCACGGCCCCCAGGCCCGCAAGGGCAACGCAGCGATCCTGCGACAGTGCGGCAGGAGGCCACAAGCCTCCCGCGGGTTCCCAGCCCGCGAAGTCGCGCCGGACGGTCCCGGCAACACACCGTTTGGGCCACAAGCCCATAGCGACGAAGCGACCCGATGCGATCCATCGGCGCTTCCAGGCGTCCATGCGCCACCGTGACGATGGCGACATGGACCGGATGCGGCAGGGCATCCCGCGCGGCTACACGGCGCGACAACCACCTGCAACGGCGAGAACAGTCCCGACCGCGTCCCATAGGACGGAACGGGGGCGAGCCGGGGACGGAATCCGACAAGGCACAAGCCAACGTCGTTTCCGTTTCCCGCGGAGCTGCAACGAAGCATCGGCACGTTCGAGACGGACGGACCGTTTGCAGCGAAGTTCTTACGGACAGACAACCGTCTCGCCACACGCGCCCTGCGCTCGGGAGGAAACGCACATGGGCCAGCGCCGGTCGAAACTCGACCGCCACGCAGCCGAACTGTTCGCCCTGCGGCGGGCCGGGGCCTCGGTCGCCCAAATGACGCGCTGGCTGCACGAGGAGCGCGACGTCACCGCGTCCGCCACCACGGTCGCGCGCTGGTTCGATCGTGCGGCTGATCTCGACGTCGGAGAGCCCGCTGGCAACTTCGACGCGGAGGGCATCGCCGGGATCCTGGCCGACCAGTCCCGCGCCGAACGATTCCCCAGGTACGCGCCATCGGTCCTCGATCCGTTCGCGCGCACGGTCCTCGAGCTCCGCGCGGATGGCGCCAGCATCGGGGAGTGCCACCGCGTCCTGCGCGACCGCCACGGCCTGCGCGTCGCCCGCTCCACCGTGTCCCGCTGGCTGCGCCGGCATGGCTAGGTTCAAGCGCCCGCGCCGCGGCCGCGACCAGCCGCGCCACAGGTTCCGCTCGAAGCCCGGCAATCCGAAGAAGCAGGCCGCCAGCGTCATGCGTCGCCTGCAGGGGACGCGCATCCGCTCGGTCGGCACCGTTCGGAGCTACCAGGAGCGCCTGGCGCAGGTCGCCGCGCGCCTCGATCAACCCCTGGAGAAGCTCACCCCCGCCGCGGCGGTCGCCTACCTCGAGCGCCGCGCCGCCCAGGTCGGGCAGAAGACCCTCGACATGGAGCGGCAGGCGATCCAGGCCATGATGCGCCACGTCACCATGCAACTGCCGCCCGGCGCCACGCTGCGCGTCGTCAAGGCGATCCGGGGCCCGGCCCTGGCCTCCCGCGCCTACTCGCCGTCCCAGGTCCACCTGGTCGCCGCCCGGCAGGCGGAGCGCAACGCGCTGGCCACCGAGATCGTGCACGCCAGCGGCATCCGCGCCCACGAGCTGCTCACCCTCGGCCGGCCCAACGAACAGCCGCCCGACGACCGCCGCGCCCAGTCGCGCCTCACCGGCACCGTCGCCGAGGGCATGAAGTTCGCCGGCCGGGACGGCGTGGTCTACACCGTGGTGGGGAAGGGCGGTCTCGTCCGCGAGATTCTGCTGCCCCGGCGGCTCGCCGAGCGTCTCGAAGCGCGCCGTCTCGACCGTCCCGAGCGCGCCGTCGACCGCGGCGTCCGCTACGTCGCCCGCTACGATGTCGGCGGCGGCAACGCCTTCAGCGCCTCGTTCTCGCGCGCCAGCCGCGCGGCCCTCGGGGAGAGCCGCGGCGCCCACGGCCTGCGCCACGCGTACGCACAGGAGCGCATGCGGGAGCTCGTCCGGCACACCGAGCACCGGCTGGCGCTGGCCGTCGTCTCCGAGGAGATGGGACACCTCAGGCCGGACGTGACCCGAACCTATCTGAGATAGCCCCGCCCCTTCCCGCGGCTCCTACCCCCCGCCGTCGCCCCCCGCGGATCCGGCGTCCGTCGGATACCGGCCAATCCTGACACCCGTGCTCGGCCGGTCAACCCGGAGGGTTCTCCGCGCTGCTGCGACCTCGCTGGCGCGAGGTGACCGGCCTGCGCGCGAGTGTCCGCCCTGTCCAGGCATCCGACGCATCCCGCGTCGGCAACTTCAGCCTGAACAGAGGAACTCCCATGGACATCGCACTCACCATCGCACAGTGGAGCGGCAGGCTCCCGCCCGGTTTCGTCCCGCCTTCCGTCCCCCGCACCCTCCCGACGTGTTGCCACAAGCGCTGCAAGCGGCCCGTCTGGATCAAGCCCGACGGGACTCTGGCGAAAGCGTGCCGCCCCTGTCTCGATCGACGCGCCGCCTCGTGCCGCAGGCGCCGCCGGCACTTCGTCGAACTGGGCGGCTGCCGACGCTGCGCGTACCGGAAGCGCCTCGAGGGCGACTACCTGTGTCAGAGCTGCCGCGAACACCGCGACGCCGCGCGCGAGCAGCGCCGCCGGGACAACGAGGACGCGGCGGTCATCGACGAGTTCGCGGCGCGGCCCGACCGCGTCCACAACGCCTCCAACCTCGACCGGGGCGTATCCCCGTGGAACGCCCGGAAAAGGCCGGAACCGAGCGCCGCGTACTGGTCGCCGCTGCCGGATCCCGAGCCGAAATCGAGCCAGGAATGGCGTCGCGCGGTGAGCGACACGGGCTGGCGGTATTCGCGTTGCTGACGCACGGCCTCCCGGCCCCGGCGCGCCGGCCACGGTCGTCGCGCCGGACCGCCGAGTGGCGATGCGCGGAGAAACGCGCCATCCTTCCCGCTTCGCCATGCCGGCCGCTTTTCCGTCGCGACGCGGCGGCGGCCGCTCGGCTACGCCGGGTTGCCCGGGAACGCACCCGACCCGTTCGACCGCGCCGGGACGCCGGCACCGCCGCCGTTGCGCGGGTCGGCGCCAATTGGCGCCGGCGGTCCCCGCGGGAATCGGGCGGTTCGAAGCGTCCCCGAAAACAGTGCCAAGCAAACTGCCAAGCGGCTCCTGCCAGGAACCATATTTGATTTCAATAACAATGGGTTATACAATGACACAGCTTCACGACCACATCGTCTGCGCGGGCGCCGCCACCGTCTCGATGGCGCAGTTCGACCCCGGCCAGTTCGACCCTTGCGACGGGCGGCCGCGCTACATCGTCGACGAGTAGACTGGCGGATCCCCATGACGCACTTCGTTCCCCACCGCATCGGCCCCGTCCGCGGCGCGCTGCCGGCACCCTGCGCGGCGACCGCGCTGGCGTCGCTGACGGGCAGGACCATCGCCAAGTGCCACCGCGTGCTGGCGCGCAATCACGGCCTCTGCCCGCTCGAGTCCGCCGTCACGCCCGCCGTCCTGACGAGCCTCGAGGACCTCGGGTTCGCGCACGTCCTCGAACGCCACGAACCCCCGCCGACGTTCGCCGCCTGGGCGGCGCAGGCGGCGGCCGGGGCGCACCTGGTGGTGGTTCCCGGCCACATGCTGGCCGCCGCGCTAACCGCTGCGGCCGATGGCGACATCACCGTGCTCGTGGCGGACAACGGCGAGTTCTGCACTCCCAGCCCGGCCCCGCCACAGGCCCCGCTGCTCGCCCTGCCCGTGCACGAGAGCATCCGCTGCGCGCCGCGGGCCGAGGGGCTCGAGCCGATCCCAACGCTATAATGCCCGCGTCATGCAACCGCCCCCCGACACCGCCGCCCGCCCCTTGCCGTCGCTGCTCGTCGAGCACCGGGCGGCGCTGCTCGCGCTGGCCGAGCGCCGGGGGCTGCGCAACGTCCGCGTGTTCGGGTCCATGGCCCGGGGCGACCACCATGCGCGCAGCGACGTGGACCTGCTGGTCGACGCGCCGCCGGGGACTTCCGCCCTGGCCCTGTGCGGCCTGTCCATCGACGCCGAGCAACTCCTCGACCGGCCGGTAGACGTGGTCACCGAAGGATGCCTGTACGCGCCCATGCGCGCACGGGCCGTGCGGGACGCCGTGCCCCTGTGAGCCGCCCCGACAGCGACGACGTCCTGCTGCAGCACGTGGCCGAGTGCATCGCCCGGATCGGGCGCCATACCGGCGGCTCGAGAGACCGCTTCATGGGATCCGAACTCGTGCAGGACGCGGTCCTGCGCAATCTCCAGGTGCTGGCGGAATCCACCTCGCGCCTCAGCGACCGCGTCAAGGCCACGGAGTCCTCGGTCCCGTGGCCCGAGATCCAGTCCTTCCGCAACCGTCTCACCCACGGCTACCTGGCCATCGACCTCGACATCGTCTGGGAAGTCGTGCGGCAGAACCTCCCCGAACTCGACGCCGCCGTGCGCCGCATGCGCTCGGCGCTGCGGCCCGAATGAAGCACCCCACGCACCCCGGCCGCATCGTCGCAAACGCCATCGACGCCGAAGGCTGGACCGTCACCCACGCGGCCGAGCGTCTGGACGTGACCCGCGCCGTCCTGTCACGCATCCTGCACGGGCACGCCGGCATCACCGCCGCCACGGCACTCAAGCTGGAGGCCCTCGGCTGGTCCGACGCCGAGCACTGGATGCGAATGCAGGCCAGCCACGGCCTCGCCCTGGAACGGCGGCGCGCCGGCGCCTGATCCGCGCCAGCGGCGCGGTCCCATCCGCGCCGTCGCATGCCCGCACGCTGTCCTTCGAGAGCGTCCTCCGCGCCGTTCCGCGCAGCCCCGCGCACGCCCGCGCGAGCCGTCCCGCACCCCGGATTCCGCCCCGCCGCCACCCCCCGGAAAACCGTTGACAGCGCCCGTTTTCCGGGGTTACAACACTCCCGCTTGCAGTCCCGACGCACGTCGGGAGCAACGGTTGTCGCCCGGGTCCCCGGGCGGCTAGTTTCAACCCAGAGGAGCATTGCTCTATGCCCGAGCGCTACGATGCCGTAGTCATCGAGGAAAGCGAAACGCGGACCAACGACGACGGCACGCCGCAGAAGTTCTACACGAACGTCGGCGCTGGCTTCCCCCACAAGAATGGCGGCGGTATGACCGTCCTCATTCGCCCGGGGCTCAGCGTCCACGGCGAGCTGGTGCTGTATCCCGCACGGGAACGCAACACCGAGTCCGCAGCGAAGAACTCGACGCGTCGCCGCACGAGCAGGGCCAAGTCCTAGGACGAGGCCTTCGCGCCGTGCCACCGGCCAGCCCTGCCCGCGAGGGACCGGGGCGGGCCGAGTCGGACATCGAGAGCCAGGCGACCCCGCCGGGTCCGCCGCCGACAGCGACCGCCGAAAGGCGCTGCACTCACGGCGGTTTCCCTTTCCCGGACCCGGCGGCGGCGCCACCTACTTCCTCCCTCGCCGCAGCGCGCCCGCCGCAACCGGCACTGGTCCGCCCGGACACCATGGGCCGCGGCACCGCGCGCTCGCCCGCTCCCGATTCCCGCCGTCCAGCCGACCGCGCCGGTGTACGCAACGCCCCCCATCGGGCACCATGCGACACCGCCCCGGCGAGACCCGCTTCCATGTGGCAGCACGAAGCGCTCAGGCGCTACATCAACGAACACGGCGACACCCCCGGGTTCGCAGACCGGACCGTGTTCCTGTCGGATCCCCAGCGCGAGCTGGACGCCCGGCTGCTGGGCGCCATGTGGCCGGCCGTGCTCGAAGCGCTCGCAGCGCATCGGTGGACCCCGGTTGTCGACGGTGTGCCCGGCAAGCCGGTCCGCGACGGACTACGCACGCGACACCACGTCGACATCGACCGCGCGCTCACCTTCCTCGTCGAGGATCCCGACCGACCGCGCGGCCCAGGTTCGTCCCCACCCTGGTTCTGTCGCGGCACGCTCTCGTGCACCGCCGCCCGCTACTTCGTCGCTTTCGACTTCGCCCTCAGCGTCCCGATCGGCTACCCGTTCCCCGACCTCCTGCGCATGCTCTCGGAACCGCGCCTGGCCGGCTGCCCACCGGAACTGCGGTTCGTCGCCGGGATCTCCGGCGTCAGCGCGCCGGCGCTCGAACTGGGCTTCACGTGGGGCGAGGGGTCGTACTGGTTCGAGGACGCCACCGTCCGCGACGCGGCGCGGGCCGCCACGGAGAAGAACGCGGCCGCGATCGACGCGGTCCACGACCTTGAGCGCGACTATTCGGACGCGCACGCCTACGACCGGGTCTGCGAGCGCCTGACGGCGGCGTACGAAGCGTTCTAGCCGCGCCGCCCGCCGTCCCCGAACGGAGCGGCTAGCCGCCCCGGCCCCGCCCGACCACCATCGCCGCCTGGCCGACCGGTCCCGGCACGGCTCGGGCCGCGCCGCCCGCCACGCCCACGCCCGCCTCCGCGGCCCCGCGCGACGCCGCCGCGAGCTGGCTCATGCCGGCCTCGACCAGCCCCTGCGCGTGCCACCCCGCCCAGCCCATCATCGCCACCCAGACCGACGGCATGACCACGAACACGGTCTTGGTGACGTTGTGGATCATGACCGTCTGGATCGGCCCCTGGTGGCGCATGTCGAGCATGCCGGCGAGGTTGTTGTCGAGCCAGAACGCGACGCCCCACAGCGCCGACAGGAAGTTGAGACCGAAGTGGACGATGGTGAACAGCACGAGCTTCGCCGCGCTGTAGCCGGAGAACACCAGCATGAACGGCAGCCCGACCACGAAGATCAGTTGCGCGAGCCCCTGCAGCATCGTCACCGTCTCGCGGATCGCCACGCCCTCGGCGGCCCACGCCAGCGACTTCACCCCGGCGCCGGTCACCGCGAGCAGGTCCGCGACCGCGCCGCCGACCATGACCGCGCCGCCCTGCAGCAGCTTCTTGGTAGCCGTGCCGAGGTTGCCGCCGTCCAGTTCGCGGCGGACGCGGGCGGGGTGCGCGCCGGCCCGCTCGGCGAGCGAGGCGTTGTAGCTCACCGTTTGCCCGAAGCCGTCGCCCGAGTCGGCGGGCGCGCGGAAGCTGCCGTCGAGCACTGCGGCGAGCACTGCATCCTCGGCCGTCTCGTGCGGCCACTTGTGCGCCGCGCGGGCGTCCCCGCCGCGCGGCCGGCCGTCGGGCCCGTTCGCC
>JAJDVW010000098.1 GCA_022825925.1 Pseudomonadales bacterium
AACGGAGGTTGGGGCGCATCCCGTCGCGCGGAGTAAAGCGCGGCTGCGGCCTTCAGGTGGCAAAAAGGCATCTTCAGTCAGATGCGTGATTCCTTGATGCAGGTGCGCCGGACCAGCTCGTCGCCCACGAACCAGTGCCACGTGCGCGCCCGGCGGTCGTCGCCTTCGTTGATCTGGATCATCTCGTAGAGATAGCTGTCCGGCAGGTCCTTGCGCGACCAGTTCAGCACGATGGTGCGTTGGTCGATTTCCCAGGCGGAGCCGACGATGCGTTCGTTGTCCCACCAGATTCGGCCCGCTTCGTACCGGGCGGGAAACCCCAGCTCCTCGCGCCGACCGTCGCCCCAGGTGTAGATGTTCGTCTGCATGTAGTCGAACTTGCCGGACTCTGGAAAGGCGCAGATCAGGTGCGAGGCGTGACGGTCGATGAGGCTGTTGTCCGGCGCCACGTGGATGTACTCGCCCCGCCATTCGCCCTCGTGCCGGGCCAGCACCGGCATGCCGGCGCGGATGTCCTCCGCCATGTTCCCCTCCTTTCAGGTGTGGGCCTAAACCGCTTGCATATTGTACTATTGATGTATCAATATATCTATAAGTGTTATGGGGGCCATCCGGCCCCGTCGGCAGCGTGGAGGAGAGATCGCATGTCCAGTTACAAAGTGCAAGTTCCGGCCCTGACGTTCCTGCTTCTTTTGGCCTTCCCGGGCGGTTCGGCCCAAGGCGGGGAGGCCGCCGAATCGAGCATCGAGGAGGTTCTCGTGACGGCCCGCAAGCTCGAGGAGGGGCTGCAGGTGTGCCCCGTGGCCGTGACCGCCGTCACCGCCGCCCAGATCGAGCGGCTCGGCATCAAGAGCCTCGCCGACGTGTCCAAGCTCACGGCGGGGCTGCTGTTCGATTCCGAGTTCGCCCGCGGCAGCAACCGACCGGTGATCCGCGGCCAGGCCAACATCCTCGGGGACTCGGGGGTCTCCTACTTCATCGACGGCGTTTACATATCCGGGTCGATCGACGACTACGACCTCAACGACGTGGAGCGCATCGAGGTCGTCAAGGGTCCGCAGAGCGCCCTGTACGGGCGCAACACCTACTCGGGCGCCATCAACATCATCACCCGGTCCCCGGGCGATGAGTTCGGCGGCCGCGTCAGCGTGGAGGCCGCCGGGGACGAGCAGTACGAGGTGAGCGCCTCAGTCAGCGGGCCCCTCGGGGACACCCTGTCCGGCGGGCTGACGGTCCGGCACTTCGAACTCGGCGGGCCCTTCACCAACAAGTTCGACGGATCCGACATCGGCATCCAGGAATCGCAGTCCATCTCCGGCGTCCTGGAAATGACGCCGAACGACCAGCTGTCGATTCGGGCGCGCGCCTACTACGCCGAGCGGGACGACGGCCAGCCGGCCATGACGGTCACCCGCTACTTCGACAACAACTGCTTCACGGACAACGGCACGCTGTACGGCGGCGCGGGCCGTTACTTCTGCGGCGAGGTGAAGCCCGGCGACGTCGACACCGACTGGACGGTGCAGGCTCCTGAGGCCGAGGACACCGACGAGAACCTGCAGGTCAGCCTCCGCGTCGACTACGACATCAACGAGACGCTCTCGTTCACCTCGATCACCGGCTACAACGACCGCCAGGAGACGTTAGTGATCGACGGCGACTACCTGCCGACGTCGTTCCACGTCTCAAACTTCACGCCCAACGGGTTTCCGTTCGGCGGCTTTGCGGACGGCCCGCCGTTCCTCTACGCCTACGTGGGCGCCATGACGGACTTCACCTTCGCATCCGCCACCGATACGGAGTCCTGGTCCCAGGAGGTTCAGTTGCGTTTCACCTCTGACCGCGTCAGCGGCCTGGTCGGCGCCTACTACTTCGACCTCGACAGGACGACCCGCGACATCCGTGAGGTCTCCGCCGCGCAGCAGGGAATCGCCCAGGGCAACTGGTTCCGCGAGTTCCTCCGCATGCAGGGCGTGTGCGCCGCGAGCTTCCTCTGCGAATCCATGGCGCCGTTCTTCGGGCCGACCATCGTGGTGCCCCGGGACGTCAACGAAATCGGCATCGAGAACACGGCGGTGTTCGGCATGGTTTCCTTTGACCTCGCCGAGAACCTCGGACTGAGCCTGGAGGCGCGCTACCAGGACGAGAACATCGACCAGGTCGCGGTGGTGCAGGATCTCGGCATGCCCGCCGACCCGCCGGTGGAGGCCGACGCCAGCTTCGACGGCTTCCTGCCCCGCGTGACGATCGACTGGCGTCCGTCGCCCAACCACCTGATCTACGCGGCCTACGCCCAAGGCACGAAGCCCGGGGGGTTCAACAGCACCGTCGCCATCGAGGCCGGCTTGCCGACCTACGACGAGGAGGACGTGGACAGCTTCGAGATCGGCGCCAAGAACGTGCTGGCCGACGGTCAGGTGGTCGCCAACCTGGCGTTCTTCATCAACGAGGTCGAGGGCTACCAGCTCACCCAGAACGTGCAGTCGGGCCAGAACACCACGTCGGCGACGGTGAACGCGGGCGATGCCGACATCCTCGGACTCGAAGCCGAGTTCGTGGTGCGTCCGCAGGCCATGGAAGGCCTGACGATGACGCTGAACTACGCTTGGGCGGATGCGGAGTTCGACCGCGGCTTGGACCAGAACGAAGGCGTTCTGGTCGATGTGGCGGACGACGGGATGATCAACTGCTCGACCGGCGACCAGTTCCCGGACATCGACGCCTGCACTTCGGCGTTCGGCGACATCAGCGGCAAGCGCGTGCCGCGCACCGCTGAGCATCAGCTGTACGCCGACGTCGAGGTGCGCAGGCCGCTCGGCGCCGACGGCTGGGAGTGGTACATCGGCGCGGACTACGCCTACGAATCCAGCAAGTTCGCCCAGGTGCACAACTACGCCAAGACCGGCGACACCTCACTTGTCAACGCCCGCGTGGGCTTGACCAACGACCGCTACTCCGTGCGGGTCTGGGGACGCAACCTCACCGGCGAGGACAGCGCCTACGCCATTCTGCGCTACGC
>JAJDVW010000016.1 GCA_022825925.1 Pseudomonadales bacterium
GAAGACGATGCGCAGGTAGTAGTAGATGCCGATCGCGCTGCCGATCACGAGGGCCCAGAGGAGCGCCCAGAGTTCTCCCTCGATGCCGGCGGCGAACAGGTAGAACTTCGCGATGAACCCGACCGTGAGCGGGATGCCGGCCAGGGAGAGCGCGGCGGCGGTGAGGATGGCGGCGAGCACCGGGCGGCGCCAGAAGAGTCCGGCGTAGGACGCCAGGGACTCGGTGTCGGCGGGCGCGCCGGTCGAGAGGACCGTCATGACCCCGAACGCCGCGAGCGTCATCAGGAAGTACCCCGCCAGGTAGAACATGCCCGTCTCGAGCGCCATGGCCGGGCTCGCGAGGGCGGACACCACGAGCACCGCGATGAGCAGATACCCGATGTGGGCGATGGAGGAGTACGCCAGGATGCGCTTCAGGTTGTCCTGCAGCAGCGCGAGCAGGTTGCCGACGATCATCGAGACGATCGCGATGAGCGAGACGGCCAGAAACAGCGCCTCGTGGGAGAGCAGGTCCGTCTCCACCAGGTAGCGCAGCAGCACCGCGAGCACGCCGCCCTTCGAGACCGTCGCGACGAACCCCGTCACCGGCGCGGGAGCGCCCTGGTAGACGTCGGGGGTCCACATGTGGAACGGCACGAGGGACAGCTTGAAGGCGACGGCGGCGAGGATCATGACCTGCCCGACGACGACCAGCGGGTCGGCGCTCGCGCCGAGGACCGCGCCGAAGGCCATCGTGCCGACGGCGGCATAGACGAGGGCCATGCCGAACAGCATCGTGGTGGAGGCGACGCCCGAGAGCACGAGGTACTTCATCGCGGCCTCGAGCGGGGCCTGGCCTTCCTCCGGGTACGCGATCATCGCGTAGAGCGAGATGGAGACGATTTCGAGGCCGAGCAGGAACGCGGCGAAGTGGGCGGCCGATGCCATGGTCATCGCGCCGAGCGTCGCGGTAACGAGCAGGATGTAGAACTCCTCCCGGTGGGCCCGGGACGCGCGCGCCTCGACGTAGCGATACCCGAGCAAAGCGGTCACGATGCCGGCGAGCAGGAAGAGCCCGTTGAAGAAGTTCGCGAAGGCGTCGATCGTGAGGAACCCGTCGATGTCCTGGGCGCCCGCGGCGTTCGAGCCGGGCAGCACGGCGAGCGTCGCGACCAGCGCCGCGAGCGTGAGCCACAGCGCGAGGGCGTGGCTGCGGCGGAACGAGACGACCAGGAGCAGCACCATCAGGGCGCCGGTCAGCACGAGGTACGGGAGCAGGGCGCTCCAGGCCGCGGCGCTCATGGAGCCTCCCAGAGCAGATCGATCACGGGACCGGCCAGGTCGAGCAGGGGTTGTGGGTAGACGCCGATCCATACGAGGGCGACCATCATCAGCACCATCACGCTCATCTCGCGCCAGCCGAAGTCGCGCATGGCGGGGATGTCCGGGTTGGGCGTTCCCTGGAAGGCACGCTGCAGCAGGACCAGTCCGTACACCGCGGCGACGACGACCCCGAGGGCGCCCGCGACGGTGAGCGGGATGCTCGCCTTGAAGGCGCCCACGAGCACCAGGAACTCGCCTATGAAGTTGCCGAGTCCCGGCATGCCGACGGAGGCGATCACGAAGAACATCGTCACGACCCCCATGCGCGGCGCGCGGACCCACAGCCCGCCCATGCGCGACATCTCGCGGGTGTGCAACCGCTCCTGCAGGGCGCCGGCCATCATGAAGAGCGCGGCCGTGGAGAAGCCGTGGGCGATCATGGTCACGATGGCGCCCTGCATGCCGAGCTCGTTGGTCACCAGCACGCCGTCCACCTCGTGGAAGGCGAACACGCCCAGCAGGACGAACCCCATGTGCGCCACCGAGCTGTAGGCGACCAGGCGCTTGAAGTCCGACTGGCTGTACGCCATGTAGCCGCCGTAGAGGATGCTGAGCGCCCCGAGGAACATCGCCCACCAGGCGAAGTCCGCGGAGGCCTCCGGGAAGAGCGGCACGACGAACCGGATCAGTCCGTACGCGCCCGTCTTCAGCAGGATCCCGGCCAGGATCACGCTGCCGGCGGTGGGCGCCTGCGTGTGCGCATCCGGCAGCCACGTATGGAAGGGCACGCCCGGGAGCTTCACCACGAAGGCGACGAAGAAGCCGAGCATCAGGGCGAAGGAGACGTCCCGCGAGATCGCGGCGCCGAGCAGGTCGTGGTAGTTGAACGTCAGGAGCCCCGTCGCGGCGTAGTGGAAGTACACCAGCGCCAGGATGGCGAACAGCATCAGGAGCCCGCTGATCTGGGTGAACAGGAAGAACTTCATGGCCGCGTAGGCCCGCGCCTCGTGTCCCCAGATGGCGATCAGGAAGTACATGGGGATCAGCATGACTTCCCAGAAGAAGAAGAAGAGGAACAGGTCGAAGGCGGTGAAGACCCCGACCACGCCCGCCATCACCCACAGGATGTTGAACTGGAAGAAGCCGTGACTCCTTTCCGTCTCCGTCCAGGAGGAGACGACCGCCACGATGCCGAGGAACAGCGTCAGCGCCACCAGCATGAGCGACAGCCCGTCCATCGACAGGATGACGTGGATGCCGAAGCGCGGGATCCACTCGATGTACTGGTTGGCGTAGGCGTACCCGCCCGCCCAGGCCTGGGCGACGTAGAGTCCGGCCGCCACGAAGGTGAGCAGTCCGACCCAGCGCGGCGCGTTCGGATGCACGCGCTCCGCCGCCCAGGCGACCACGCCGCCGAGCAGCAGGAACAGGATGAGCGCCAGGATGTTCACGCGAGGAGCACCAGGACGATCGCGAACGCGGCGAGCAGGCCGATGGCCATGTTGGCGGCGTACCAGCGCAGGTGCCCGCTCTGCGTCAGGGCGATGACGTGGTGGAAGCCGCGGGTGACGCCGGCGGCCGCCGTGTAGACGAAGTCCACGCCGTCGCGCTTGTTCAGGCGCGCGAACCAGACGAACGGCCCGACGAAGACCCGGTCATAGAGGGCGTCGAAGCCCCAGCCGCCGAACCAGAACCGTTGCGTCGCGTCGCCGGCCTGGGACTCCACGAGGCGGTCGAGCTTGAGCTGGCGTCCGTGGAAGATCAGGTAGCCGATGACGATGCCCAGAATCGGCGCCGCCATGGTGAGGATGGCCACGGTCGAGGTGTGGTCCTGCTCGCCGACTCCGCCGTCCGGCAGCACCGAGGCCACCGCTTCGAGGCCGTACCACCCGCCGCCGATGGCGAGGGCGGCCAGCACCAGGAGCGGTCCCCACATGTTGATGTGCGAGTGATCGTGAGGCTCGGTACCCGTCTCCCCAAGGAACGTGATGACCATCATCCGCGTCGTATAGAGCGCCGTCATGAACGCGGCGATGGCGGCGCCGGCCCAGAAGAAGCTCCCGTACTCGAAGCTCGCGAGCACGATGGCGTCCTTGCTGTAGAACCCGGAGGTGAACGGCAGCGCGGCCAGCGCGATCGAGCCGATCAGCATGCTCGCGAAGGGGATCGGCAGCTTCTTCCAGAGCCCGCCCATGCGGAACATGTCCTGCTCGTGGTGGAGCGCCAGGATCACGGAGCCGGACGCCAGGAAGAGCAGGGCCTTGAAGAAGGCGTGGGTCATCAGGTGGAAGATCGCCGCGGACCAGGCGCCGACCCCGAGGGCCAGGAACATGTAGCCGATCTGGCTCATGGTGGAGTAGGCGAGCACGCGCTTGATGTCGCGCTGGGTGAGCGCCGTGAACGACGAGATGAAGAGCGTCACGAGCCCCACCGCGGCCACCGCGAACTGGGCGGTGGGCGAGAGCAGGAAGAGGTCGTGGGTGCGGGCGATGAGGTACACGCCGGCCGTCACCATCGTGGCGGCGTGGATGAGCGCGGAGACGGGCGTCGGGCCCGCCATCGCGTCCGGCAGCCAGGTCTGCAGCGGCACCTGCGCGGACTTGCCCACCGCGCCGCCGAGCAGCAGGAGCGCGATGATCGTCACCGTCGTCGAGCCGTCCGGCCACAGCTCGCGGGCGCCGGCCATGGCCGCCTGCACCTCGATGGTCCCCACCTCCCGGAACAGCAGGAAGAGGCCGAGCAGCATGGCGGTGTCGCCGACGCGCGTGACCACGAACGCCTTGCGGGCCGCGTAGCCGTTCTCGGGGTCCTTGTGGAAGAACCCGATCAGCAGGTAGCTGCAGAGCCCGACGCCCTCCCAGCCCAGGAAGAGCACCAGCAGGTTGTCGCCGAGCACGAGCATCAGCATCGCGAACACGAACAGGTTCATGTAGGCGAAGAAGCGGCTGTAGCCCTCCTCGTCCCACATGTAGCCGGTGGCGTAGAGGTGGATGAGGAAGCCGACGCCGGTGATGACGCCCGTCATGACGAGGGACAGGCCGTCCAGGTAGAGCCGGATGCTCGGGGCGAAGCCGCCGACGTCCATCCAGGTCCAGAGGAAGTAGGCGCTCGGCTCGGCGCCGGCGGCGTGGTAGTCCATGCCGACGAGCAGGGCCACCGCGGCGGCGAGGCCGATGGAGCCGGCGCCCACGAGGCCGGAGAACCACTTCAGCTGCCGCTGCTCCGAGACGAAGAGCCCGGCGACGAACAGGATGAAGAAGCCCGCCAGGGGCAGCGTCGGGACGAGCCAGAGGAGATCCATGGTGCTTCCCTGCGTCTCCTACCCGTTCAGCTCGCTCGCGGTGTCGATGTCGAGGCTCGCGAAGCGCCGCTCGAGCTGCAGTACGAGGGCGAGCGCCACCGCGACCTCGGCCGCGGCCAGCGCCAGGATCAGCATGAACATGATCTGCCCGTCCGGCTGTCCCCAACGCGCGCCCGCGGCGACGAAGGCCAGTCCGCAGGCGTTCATCATGATCTCCAGCGACATCAGCAGGAAGATCACGTTGCGGCGCACCAGCACGCCGACGAACCCGATGAGGAACAGCACGGCCGCCACGAACAGCACGTGCTCCAGCGGGACGGCGACGGTGGTCACGACGATGTCTCCGCGCCGTCCGGGGAAGGTTCCTCACGCCGGTCGCTGAGATAACGCCTCCCCAGGTGGTATGCGCCGACGAGGGCCGCGAGCAGCAGGATGGCCGCGAGTTCCACCGCGAGCAGGTATTCCTGGAAGAGGGCGATGCCGACGGCCTTCGGCCCCACGCCCTCGCTGGCGGTGGGCACGGCGTTGCCGACGATCGCGTACATCATCTCGACGAACAGGATGGCCGCGAGGATGCCCGGGCCGATCCAGCCGCGCGGCTCGAGCCAGCGCCGCTCGCGCTCCACGGTGCGCCGGCCGAGGTTGAGCATCATCACGACGAACAGGAACAGGACGACGATCGCGCCCGCGTAGATCACCACCTCGAGGGCGGCGGCGAACGGCGCGCCGAGCAGGTAGAACATCACCGCGATGGCGAGCAGCGACACCACGAGGTAGATGAGCGCGTGCGAGGCGTTCAGCCGCGTGACCACCAGGGCCGCGGCGCCGACGGCGACGGCGGCCGCGATATAGAAGAGGACCAGCGGGATCACGGCCGCCGCCCTCGCCGGCCGGTGCGTACGTTCGGGAACGGGAGGGGACAGGCCTGTTTCACGGCATCAGGCTCCGCGGGTTCTCCGGCGGCGCCTCGTTCTGCGCCTCGCCCTTGTCCTTGCCGGCGATGGTCTTGCCGGCCACCTGCCAGAAGCTGTAGTCGGGGTACTTGCCGGTCCCCGAGATGAGCAGATGCTCCTTCTCGTAGACCATGTTGTTGCGGTCGAACTCGCAGAGTTCGAAGTCGGGCGTGAGCTGGATCGCGTACGTGGGGCAGGCCTCCTCGCACATGCCGCACATGATGCAGCGCGAGAAGTTGATGCGGAAAAACTCCGGGTACCAGCGGCCGTCCTCTTCGCGCTCGGTCTTCTGCAGGGCGATGCAGTCCACCGGGCAGGCGACGGCGCAGAGGTTGCACGCCACGCAGCGCTCCTCGCCGTCCGGGTCCCGCGTCAGCACGATCCGCCCGCGGTAGCGCGGGGCCGCGTAGGGCATCTCTTCGGGGTACTGGACCGTCTCGTTGCGCATGAAGGTGTGCTGCAGGACGGTCCAGAGCGTTCGGATTTGACTCCACATGTTCAGTCGGCCTTTCAGTCCGAGAGGGTCAGTGCGATGGCGCCGGTCGCCAGCAGGTTCACGAGGGACAGCGGCAGGAGGATCTTCCAGCCGAGGGACATGAGCTGGTCGTAGCGCGGCCGCGGGATGGACGCTCGCAGCAGGATGAAGAAGTTGATGACCACCGCCGTCTTCAGCCCGAACCACACCACCGGCGGCAGGAAGTCCGGTCCGAGCCAGCCGCCGAAGAAGAGCGTCACGACCAGCGCCGACGCCAGCACCATCGCGAGGTACTCGGCGGCCATGATGAAGGCGAACTTCATTCCCGAGTACTCGGTGTGGAAGCCGGCCGTCAGTTCGTGTTCGGCCTCGGGCAGGTCGAAGGGCAGGCGGTGCGACTCGGCGAGCCCGGCGATGAGGAAGATCACGAACCCCACGGCCTGCGGCACGAAGAACCAGAGATCGCGCTGCGCCTCGACGATGTCCACCAGGCTGAAGGATCCGGCGTGGATCACGACGCCCATCACCGAGAGCCCCATGAAGACCTCGTAGGTGACCATCTGGGCGGCCGCCCGCAGGCCGCCGAGCATGGCGTACTTGTTGTTGCTCGACAGGCCCGCCAGCAGCACCCCGTACACGGCCAGCGAACTCATCGCGAGGAAGAAGAGCAGCGCGATGTTCGAGTCCGCGACGTAGAGGTCCGGCCCGAGCGGCACGATGACGTAGGCCATCAGCATCGAACCCGCGACGATGGCCGGCGCCAGGATGAAGAACGCGCGGTCGCCGAATGGCGGCAGCCAGTCGTCCTTGGTCAGGAGCTTGATGAGGTCGGCGACCGCCTGCAGCGTGCCGAACGGCCCCACGCGGTTCGGGCCCTGGCGGTCCTGCCACCAGCCGAGCAGGCGCCGCTCCCACCAGACGAGGAACAGCGCGAAGAGCAGCGCGCCGACGGCCACGGGCACGATCAGGGCGTAGCTCCAGTTCCAGGTCCAGTCGAAGGGCATCGCCTCAGCCTCTCGCGATCACGTTCGGGTCGCCGTCGATGGCCACGAAATCGGGATCCGGCACGAGTTCGGCCGCGTCGCCGGGGAGCGGGCCGGGCGCCTCGCCGTAACCCACGACCACGGCCGCCGCTCCGCGGGCCATGCTCTCGTCCGTGCGGACGGCGAAGGATGCCCCGAGCGTTGGACCGGTGATGCCGGCGCCGGGCTCGACGCCGATGCGCTCCGCGTCCTCCGGATGGAGCACCAGGTACGGAGCGCGGCGGCGCTCGAGGATCGGCCAGGAGCGTGCCGACAGCTCCTCGCTCCCGAACAGCGCATGGGTCGGCACCAGTCGATAACCGCCGTTCCCGGCGACGGCTTCCGGCGCGTCGCGGAAGCGGGCCGCGCGGTCGTCGCCGGCATCGTCGGCGTCGAACAGTCGTACCCCCGGGTCCCCGCCGCGCAGGGGGCCGCCGACTTCCTGCTGGAACTTGAACACGCTCTGGTTCGAGTTCCATCCCGGCGTCCAGACGTACGGCACCACCGAGCCCGGCTGCCCGCCGGTGTTCTCGCCTTCCATGGAGTACGAGAACGGCGTCTCGGTGTCGACGGTGGTCTTCGGCTCGTGGATGTTCACGTCCGCGCGCATCGCGGTACGCCCGCTGTAGCGGTGCGGCTGCCGCGGGATCTTCTGCTCCGCCTCGACTCGGAAGTCCGGCGCCGGCGCGACCGCCGCGATCCCGGACAGGGCGGGCAGGGCGCGGGCGCACGCCTGCACGAGCGCGTTGATGTCGGCCCAGTTGCAGTCGTTGCGGCCCGCGGCGTTGGCCATGCGGGCAATCCACTGCCACGACGGCGCGATCTCGTCATCGGGCTCGAAGACGCGGTAGAAGCGTTGCGCGCGGCCCTCGTAGTTGACGAACGTCCCCGTGGACTCGGCGTAAGTCGCCGCCGGCAGCGCGACGGATGCGCCCTCGGCGGTACGCGTTTCCAGTGCGTCGAGGACGATCACATGGTCCGCGGATTCGAGGGCGGCCTTGACGCGTGCGGCGTCGGCGCGGCGGTACAGGTCGTTCTCGAGCACGACGAGGGTGTCCGCTTCGCCGGCGGACACGGCTTCGAGGGCGGCCTCGATCGAGAGGCCGGCCGGCATCGCCGCGACGCCCATGGTGTTCGCCTCGCCGGAGGCGATCAGCAGCGCGGGATCCTTGCCCTGTGCCTTGAGCGCCCAGGCGATGTTGGCGGCCGCCTCGAGGACGCTCGCGTCCGCGCAGCCGGCGCCCGTCACGATGAGCGGACGCTCGGCGTTCGCCAGGGCCGTCGCCGCTTCCTGGACGAACGTGTCGTGTTCGGTGCCGGCATCGGCGAATGCCGCGTCTACGCGGTGCGCCACGGCGAAGCCCGCGCGCGCGATCTCGGTGGGCGTGGCCCGCAGGGTTTCGCGGGCGATGTCGTCGATCCGCGTCGGCAGCACGGAGGCGATGAACACCGGACTCCGGTGGTGCTGTCCGTGGCCGCGGATGCCGGCGTCCTGCCAGGCGGGGATCCCGGCGGAGGCGGCCATCTCGAGCGACGTGCCGCGCGCCGCCTGGCGCAGGGCGAGGGCGACCCGGGCGGCGGTGTTGGAGACGTCCTCTCCGAGCACGAGCACGGCGTCGGCCCGCTCGACCTCGGCGAGGGTGGGAATCCGGGCGCCGCCGGCGGCATGGATGTCGAGCGTCAGGGCCGCGAGTTCGGCGTCCCGGGTCGACAGGCCGTTGCAGAAGTTGTCCTCTCCGACCAGCGTACGCAGGGCGAAGTTCGCCTCCACGGAGGCGCGCGGGGAGCCGATGCCGATGACGCGTCCGGCGCCCAGCGCGGCGGCGGCCGACTCCACGGCCGCGTCCTTGCCACGGGCTTCGAACACGCCTGCGCTGTCGCGTACTCCGGCGTGGCGGATGCGCGCGTCGGCGTTTACGAAATGCGAGCCGAAGCGTCCCCGGTCACAGAGGAAGTAGCCGTTCACTTCCGCGTGGTAGCGGTTGTGGATGCGCTTCAGGTCGCCGTAGCGTTCGCTCGGGAAGATATTGCACCCGACGGAACAGCCGGGGCAGACCGACGGGGCGGACTGGAGGTCCCACTTGCGCGTGTACTGCTTGGCGAACGGGCGGTCGGTGAACACCCCGGTGGGGCAGACCTCGACCAGGTTCCCGGCGAACTCGCTCTCGAGGACGCCATCCTCCGCCCTGCCGAAGTACATCCGCCCGCGGGAACCGAACGCCTCGAGGTCCGTGCCGCCGGCGTAGTCGCGGTAGAAACGGACGCACCGGTAGCAGGTGATGCAGCGGTTCATCTCGTGGCCGATGAACGGCCCGAGGTCCTGGTTCTCCCAGGTGCGTTTCGTGCCGCGGTACCGGCGGCTCGCGTGCCCGGTCATCACCGTCATGTCCTGCAGGTGGCACTCGCCGCCCTCCTCGCAGACCGGGCAGTCGTGCGGGTGGTTCTCCATGAGCCACTCGATGACGGACTTGCGGAAGTCCTCCGCGTGGGGCGCATCGATGGAGAAGCGCATGCCGTCGCGCACGGAGGTGATGCAGGCCATGACGAGGCGACCGCGGGTGTCCTCCTCGTCGGCGTATTCAATGGCGGCGCACTGGCGGCACGCCCCGACCGAACCCATCGCGGGATGCCAGCAGAAGTAGGGCAGGTCGAGGTGGTGCGAGAGCACGGCCTCGAGGAGGTTCTGTCCCTCCTCGACCGCGTAGCTCTTTCCGTCGACGACGATGTTTGCCATGGGCGTTACCTGGTCCCGATGCCGACCCGCTTGACCGGGCCGGTCTTGTACGGGCAGCCCCCGCGCTCGATGTGCGCCTCGAAGTCCGCCCGGAAGTACTTCAGCGCGCTCGACAGCGGCTCGATGGCCCCGGCGGCGTGCAGGCAGAACGTGTTGCCCGGAGCGCCGATGTAGGCCCCGTTCTTCTCCAGCACCTCGATGTCGCCCGGCCGGCCGCGGCCTTCCTCGATGTCGGTCAGGAGTTCCTCGACCCAGGGCAGCCCTTCCCGGCACGGCGTGCAGAAGCCGCACGACTCCTGCGCGAAGAAGTGCTGCAGGTTGCGGGACAGGTCCACCGGGCACACGGAGTCGTCCATCAGGATCATGGTGCCGGTGCCCATGCGGCTGCCGGCGGCGGCGATGGCGCCGTAGTCCATGGGCAGGTCGAAATGCTGCTCCACGAGGAAATCCGTGGAGGCGCCGCCGGGGAGGATCCCGCGGAGCTTGTAGCCGTCCCGCATGCCGCCGGCGTGGACCTCGACGATCTCCCGGATCGGCGTTCCCATCGGCAGTTCCCAGAGGCCCGGCTGCTTGACGCGCCCCGACGCCCCGTAGAGCTTCGTGCCGGCGTCGTCGGTGAGGCCGAGGTCGCGGAACCACTCGGCGCCGTTGGCGACGATGCAGGGCACGTTGCACAGGGTCTCGACGTTGTTGACGATGGTCGGCCGTCCCCACGCGCCGCTCGCGGGCGGGAAGGGCGGCTTGAGGCGTGGCTGCGCGCGCTTGCCCTCGAGGGCGTTCAGCAGCGCGGTCTCCTCGCCGCAGATGTAGCGCCCGGCCGAGCCGTGGATGTGCAGGTCGAGGTCGAAGCCGGAGCCGAAGATGTCCTTGCCGAGGTAGCCGCGTTCATGGGCGTCGCGGATGGCCGCGTCGAGGGCCCGGTGCGATTCGAAGTACTCGCCGCGCAGGAACACGTACGCGACGCCGGCGCCGATCGCGTACGCGCCGATGATCATGCCCTCGACCAGGAGGTGCGGATCGCGCTCCATCAGGTAGCGGTCCTTGAAGGTGCCGGGCTCCATCTCGTCGGCGTTGCAGACGAGGTACTTCGGGCCCTTGCCGGCGGCGTCGCCCCGCGGCACGAAGCCCCACTTGACGCCGGTGGGGAAGCCGGCGCCGCCGCGGCCGCGCAGGTTCGCGTCCTTCACCAGGCCGATCACCTCGTCGGGCGTCATCTCCCGGAGCGCGCGGCGCGCGGCCGCGTAGCCGCCGCCGGCCTCGTAGTCGTCGATGCCGACGTGGCCGTGGCGGTCGATGCGTTCGGTGAGGGGTCGGGGCGTCGCGTCCATTGGCATCTACTCGAAACGCCCGAGGATCGCGTCGAGGTCCTCGGCGCGCACGTTCTCGATCAGTTCTTCGTCGACGAGCATCGTCGGCGCCTTGTCGCAGGCGCCGAGACACACGATCGGGAGCAGCGTGAAACGGCCGTCCGGGGTCGTCTCGCCGTAGCCCACGCCGAGGTGCTTCTGGATGTCGCGCGCCAGGCCGTCGGCGCCCATGATGAAGCAGCTCACGCTGTCGCAGACCATGACGACGTGGCGTCCCACGGGCTGGCGGAAGATGCGGTTGTAGAAGGTCGCGATGGCGTCGAGGGCGGCGGTGGACATGCCGAGGAGCCTGCCGATCGCTGCCAGGCTCGCGTCCGACACCCAGCCCCGGTGCTTCTGCACGATCATCATGGCGTCGATGGCGGCGGATTGGCGGTCCGGCAGGTGCGCGCACTCGTGCTCGATGAGGGCGACCTCCTCGTCGGACAACTGCTCGACCGGTTCGAACGTCGAAACCGTTTCGCTCATCGGTCCACGTCCGCCATGACGAAGTCGATGCTCGCGATGATGGCGATCAGGTCCGCCACCATGAAGCCGTTGCTGATGAGCGGGATCTGCTGCAGCGCCGGGAAGGACGGCGTGCGGATGCGCGTCCGGTAGGCCATGGTGCCGCCGTCGGAGACCGAGTAGTAGGAGTTCCAGCCCTTGGTCGCCTCGATCGTCGTCGCGGACTCGCCCGGGGCGATCACGGGACCCCAGCTCACGTTCAGGAAGTGGTGGATGAGCGTCTCGATGTCCTGCATCGTGCGCTCCTTGGCCGGCGGCGTGGTCAGCCGGTGGTTCGCCTTGTGGGGGCCGGGCGGCATGTCGCGGGCGCACTGCTCGATGATGCGCAGGCTCTGGCGGATCTCCTCCGCCCGCACGACCGCGCGGTCGTAGACGTCGCCGTTCTCGGCGGTGGGAATGTCGAACTCGATCTGGTCGTAGCCGCTGTACGGGCGGTTCTTGCGCAGGTCCCAGTCGGAGCCGGTCGCCCGCAGCGACGGGCCGGTGATGCCCCAGTCGAGGCCTTCCGCCGTGTTGTAGGCACCGATGCCGATCGAGCGCTTCTTCAGGATGTTGTTCTTGAGCGCCATCTTCTCGTAGTGGTCGAGGCGCTTCGGCATGTACTTCACGAAGTCGAGCACCATCCGGTCCCAGCCCTTCGGCAGGTCCTGCGTGACGCCGCCGATCCGGAACCAGCTCGGGTGCATGCGCCCGCCCGTGATCGCCTCGACGATGGAGAACAGGCGCTCCCGGTCCGCGAACATGTAGAACACCGGCGACATCTGGCCGACGTCCTGCGCGTAGGTGCCGTAGAACAGGAGGTGGCTCGCGATGCGGAAGAACTCCGACAGCATGATGCGGATGAACTGGGCGCGGTCCGGCACCTCGATGCCCGCCATGGTCTCGACGTTCATGACGTAGGGCAGGTTGTTCATCACGCCGCCGAGGTAGTCGACGCGGTCGGTGTAGGGGATGTAGGTGTGCCAGCTCTGGCGTTCCGCCATCTTCTCCTGGGCGCGGTGGTGATACCCGATGTCGGGCACCGCCTGCACGATCACCTCGCCGTCGAGCTGCAGGGCGATGCGGAACACGCCGTGCACGCTCGGGTGGTTCGGGCCGAGGTTCAGGAACATGAAGTCCGTGTGCTGGGCCTCCCGGCTCATGCCCCACTCTTCCGGCACGAACCGCAGCCCCTCCTGCTGCGACTCCTGGAACTCCGGGGTCATCGTGAAGGGGTCCATCTCCGTCGCCCGGGCGGGATGCTCCTTGCGCAACGGGTGCCCTTCCCAGTTCGGCGGGGTCAGGATGCGGCGCAGGCTCGGGTGTCCGGCGAAATCGATGCCGAACATGTCGTAGGCCTCGCGCTCGTACCAGTCGGCGACGGGGTACACGGAGGTCACGGAGGGCACGGACGCGGCCCGCTCCGGGAGCGCGGCCTTGATGCGGATGTCCCGGTCGTGGCGCAGGGACATCAGGTGATAGAAGACGGTGAAGTCGGAGTCCGGCTGGCCGTCGCGGAACTGCCGCGTGCGCTCGTCGATGGCCGACAGGTCGAAGAGGAGCTCGAAGTCCTCCTCCTGCTTGAGGTGACGCAGCACGTCTACCACCTGCGACTTGTCGACCCAGAGCGTCGGGATGCCGTCCGCGGTCGTCTGCGTCACGCAGTCCTCGCCGAACTGCGCCCGCAGCGCGGTGACGGGGCCGGGTTCGACCATCCCGGGATCCAGGGCGGCTTCGCTCATGGTTCGGCTGTCGCTTCTCTCGTCGACTCAGGAGCGACGCTTCAGGAGCGCATCCGAAAGCGGCGCGTCCCCCACGGTGGTCGGTTCCGCGAGCGTTTCGACCTGCATGCGTTCGGGATTGCGCTTGTCGCGCTGGCTCGGTGCGTACTTCGACACGGAGCCGTCTTCCCCGATCATCCACGAGAGCGGCCGGTGGGTGTTCCTGATCGACTCCTGGAGCAGGGTCAGGCCCTGCATGAAGGCCTCCGGGCGCGGCGGGCATCCGGGTACGTAGACATCCACGGGCAGGAACTTGTCCGCGCCCTGCACGACGCTGTACACGTCGAACATGCCGCCGGAATTGGCGCACGAGCCCATCGAGATTACCCAGCGGGGCTCGAGCAGTTGCTCGTAGAGGTGCTGCAGGACGGGCGCCATCTTCCGGAACACGGTGCCGGACACGACGATCAGGTCCGCCTGACGCGGGGTCGCGCGGATGACCTCGGCGCCGAAGCGGGCGGCGTCGTGGCGCGAGGTGAGCGCCGTCGCCATCTCCACGTAGCAGCAGGAGAGGCCGAAGTTGAACGGCCAGATGGAGTTGGCGCGTCCCCAGGCGACCAGGTCCTCGAGCTTCGCCGTCAGGACGCCGCGGGCTGCATCTTCCTCGTAGGCGGCGTCGACCTCCGCCATGGGCGCGTCGGCTTCCGTCTTGATGAGCCGCCACTGCATCGGGTCAGCCGCTCCCGTCCGCGCCGGCCCGGGCGTACCCCGGCAGGCGGGTCTGGCGGGCCTTGACGCCCCAGTCCAGGGCGCCGCTCCGGAACTCGTAGATCAGCGCGATCAGCAGGATGAAGATGAACACCCCGGCGCCGATGTAGCCGCGCCAACCGACTTCGAAGAAAGCGACCGCCCAGCCGATGATGAAGATGGTCTCGAGATCGAAGATCACGAAGAACATGGCGATCAGGTAGAACTCGATGGAGAACCGGCTCTCCTCGGCCTCGCCCGCTGGGACGACCCCGGATTCGAACGGGATGGTGCGGGCGCCGCCGTGGCGCGCCTTGGCGCCGATGAACCACGCGGCGGTGAGGGTCACGGCGAGCAGCGCGGCTACCGTCAGCGCATAGAGCAAGAACGGGAGGATGTCGTGACCTTCCGTCATCGGCGGTCCGAAGTGGCTCCTTTGGCTTGCGAAAGGGCTTGCGAAAGCGTCGTGATTTCGTTGTGCGTGCCGCGCCGGTGCGCCGGCCCGAGAGCGCGCCGGCGAAGGCGGGCGGTAATATACAGGGGCGGTGGTTCGGACGCCAGAACCGGAGGGCCGAAGCTAGCCGAAGCTCGCCGAAGCGGGCGGGCTCAGGGCAGGACGGTGATGGCCGGGTGCCGGGCGAAGCCCTGGTCAAACGTAAAGGCGCGGGTCACGCCGTTGGCGCGCATCACGGCGAGATGCAAGCAGTCGCGACCCGACAGGTCGGTGGCGGCGGCGATGTCCGCTGCCATGCCGGCGTCCGCCCGAGTGACCGGGAACACGGTGTCGACCAGATCGTCTAGGGTGCCAAACGCTTTGGCGATGGCTTCGCGCCGATCGATGGACGCGTAGCGATGGATCAACTCCTGGTAGACCTCGGCGCTTGTCACGAGTCTCTCGGCGGTGGACCGTGCGAGGAAGTCGACGGCGCGGTTCCGGTTCGGATGCGGCGCGCCGACCAGATACATGGGGACGTTGGAGTCAACGAAGATCACGTCCCCGCTCGATATCGGCGAGCATCTCCTCAATGTCACCCGTCGGGAAGTTGCAGGTCAGCGCTTGCTCGATCGCCTTGCGGCGCCGCGCCGCCGTCTCGTCCCTGCTGCGCCACAGACCGGCCTCGTCCTCCAGTTCCGCAGTACGACGCTCGACCAGATCGACGATCTCGCCGACCATCCGTCGGTTCGTCGCGCTGCAGACGGTTTTGAACCGCACGTGCAGGCTCTCGGGCAGATTGACGCTGAGTCGCCTGACTGGCTCGACGTGTCCCGCTTGCGATGCATGATCTATCGGGGAAGCCATCTGAGAATCTCCCTAGCCGAGCCGTAGGACAACGGACACTCTTTGTGACTATACACCTTTGTGCGTTTAGGTGCGTTTGGGTCGAAAAAGGCAGGATCAGGCGTTGGTCTGGCGGGTCCTCTGGACGCAACCCAAGGCACTCCCGTAGGCTGGCCGAAACCGCGGATGGCGAGGGGCCGCCGATGACTCGATCGACCATGATGCGCGCCTGCCTCCCGCTCGTCGCTTCCCTTGCGTGCTCCGGCGCGCTCGCCGAGACCCGCAACGCCTACTTCGGCGACCTCCACATCCACACCCGCTACTCCTACGACGCGTTCTTCTTCGGCACGGTGGCCTCGCCGGACGACGCCTACGAGTTCGCGAAGGGCAAGCCGCTCGTGACCCCGGCCGGTGCCACGATCCAGCTTCGCGCGCCGCTCGACTTCTACGCGGTGACCGACCACTACTTCTTCCTCGGGCAGTGGTGGCTGTCGAAGCACGATCCGGACCACCCCTATGCCGACGATCCGGTCGTGCAGGACATCATCGCCCGCAACGACTTCGGCGCCGCCTTCCGCTTCCCCCACGAGCGCGTCGTCGAGGCGGACCTCAAGACGGCGTGGAAGGACATCCAGGCCGCCGCCGAGCGGCACAACGATCCGGGCACGTTCACGACCTTCATCGGCTTCGAGTTCACGCCGGAGAAGGACATGGACGGGCAGCACCGGGTGGTGATCTACCAGGGGACCCGGGTGCCGGAACTCCTGATCGGCCGCATCGAGACGCTGAACCCCGAGGACCTCTGGGACTGGATGGACCGGCACCGGGCCGACGGCATCGAGGCGCTCGCCATCCCGCACAACACCAACCTCTCCGGGGGGCGCATGTTCGAGGGCACGTATTTCGACGGCTCCCCGATGGATGTCGCCTACGCGGAGCGCCGCATGCGCAACGAGCCGCTGGTCGAGATCGCGCAGATGAAGGGCACGTCGGACACGCATCCGTTCCTGTCGCCCAACGACGAGTGGGCCGACTTCGAGATCCGCCCGTTCAAGCTGGGTCCCCACGCGCGCAGCAACCCGAAGGGCAGCTACGTGCGCGACGCGCTCCTGCAGGGGCTCGCGTTCGAGGAACGCCTGGGCGTCAATCCCTACCGCTACGGCATCGTCGCTGCGAGCGACACGCACCGCGCCGGCCAGACCTACTCGGAGGAGGCCTTCACGATCCAGTACGGGCCCCGCGCGGGCGCCGAGCGCTTCGGTTCGGTCCCGGTCGACGCGGCGGGCACGGGCTACCGCGAAACCTCCAACCGCTACCACGGCGCGGCCGCGCTCGCCGGCGTCTGGGCGCCGGAGAACACGCGCGAAGCGATCTACGAGGCGTTCCGCCGCCGCGAGACCTTCGGCACCAGCGGGCCGCGCATCAAGGTGCGGCTGACGGGCGGGTTCGAAACGCCGGTCGCCCAGGGCGCCGAGCTAACCGCCGGCGAGGGCAAGCCCACGTTCCGCGCGCAGGCGATGGCGGACCCCGCCGGCGCGAAGCTGCAGCGGCTGCAGGTCGTCAAAGGATGGCTGGACGACGGGGACGCCCGCGAGCAGGTATTCGACGTGGCGTGTTCCGACGGCCTCGCGGTGGACCCGGCGACGCACCGCTGCCCCGACAACGGGGCGACGGTGGATCCGGCAACCTGCGGGTTCGATGCGGAACTCGGCGCCGCGCAACTCGACGCGACCTGGCTGGACGCTGGGTACGAACCGGGCCAACGCGCCCTCTACTACGTGCGCGTCCTCGAGAACCCGACCTGCCGCTGGTCCACCTGGGACGCCATCCGGGCCGGCACGCCGCGGCGTCCGGACCTGCCCGCGACCATCCAGGAGCGGGCATGGAGCTCGCCGATCTGGGTGCGGCCGGGTTAGCCGCCCGCCGACGGTTGCGCATCCGTCACGCAGCGCCGTGCTCCGGGGTGGCGGCCCTTGCCGCGACCGTCCCTTCCGCCATCCCCGAGACACGCACGCGGTACAACAGACAGTACAGCGCCGGCACGAATCCCAGGGTCAGGACGGTGGCGAACGCGAGTCCAAAGAGGATCGCGACCGCCATCGAGACGAACAGGGGATCGCCGCCGAACCACAGCGGCAGCAAGCCGCCGGCGGTGGTCGCGGTCGTCAGCAGGATCGGGCGCAGTCGGCGCTGGGCCGCTTCGAGCACGGCCGGCGCCGGCGCAAGGCCGTTCTCGTCGATCTCGATGCGGATACGGTCGATGAGCACGATGCCGTTGTTGATGACGATGCCGGCGAGCGAAATGACGCCGAGCAGGGTCATGAACCCGAAGGACTCCCCCGTCACGAGGAGGCCCGCCGCCACGCCGATGAATCCGAGCGGAATCGTCAGCATGACGATCGCCGCCTTGCGCAGCGAGTTGAACTGCCCCACCAGCAGCACGAGGATCAGGAAGCCGGCGAGCGGCAGCTTGTCGGCAATGGAGGCGTTGGCGTCGGCGGAGCTCTCGAACGTGCCGCCGATCTCGTAGCTGTAGCCGATGGGCCAGCTGTGCTGCTCGGCGGCCAGCCACGCGTCGAGCGCCGTGGCGGTGCTGAACGCCGTCGCGCCGGACGCCGGATCGAGGTCGGACAGTACCGAGAGCGTCTTGGAACGGTCGCGGCGCAGGATCCTGGACGGCTCGAAGGTGAGCGCGACGTCCGCGACCTGCCGCAGCGCCACGTTCTGGCCCGACTGGGCGTAGACGTTGATCGACTCGAGCTTGC
The DNA here is from genome assembly GCA_022825925.1 of Pseudomonadales bacterium. Taxonomy (GTDB): domain Bacteria; phylum Pseudomonadota; class Gammaproteobacteria; order Pseudomonadales; family Azotimanducaceae; genus VXNE01. The sequence continues at coordinate 18,153 of JAJDVW010000016.1, forward strand.
CGATGTCCTCGCGGCCGCCGACTTCGGAACGCAGCACCACCGGGATCGCCTTGTCCCCTTCGCGGTACTCCGTCACCGGGGAGCCGGACAGCGCCGTGCGCAGCGAGGCCGCGATGTCCTGGTTGGTGATGCCGGCGCGGCGCGCGCGGGCGTTGTCGATCTCGACGACGAGCTTCTTGGTCTGCCGGCCCCAGTTGTCCGAGATGTTGCCCGTCCCCGGCAGCGTCGCGAGCTGCGCCTTGACGCCTTCGGCGAGCTCGAAGAGATGGTCCTGGTCCGGACCGTACAGGCGCACCTCCACGGGCGTCCCGCCGCCGGGGCCCGTCGCGAGCCGGTTGACGGAAACCTCGATGTCGGGATGCTTCGCGGCGACGTAGTCGCGCAACCGCTGCATCGCCGCTTCCGAGCCCTCGAAGCTCGCGGCGTTGGCGATGAGCCCCGCGTACCCCGGATTGGGCTGCACCGGGCTGTAGCCGAGGGCGAAGCGGGGCACGCCGCCGCCGAGGAAGAACGCCCAGTTGCGCACGCCTGCACCGCTTCCACGGCCATCGCCGGCCTGGTCGCCCCGACGCGCCGCGAGTTCGTCCTCTACGAAGCGCTCGATGTCGAGGATCGCGGCTTCGGCGTAGCCAAAGGACGTTCCGTACGGGAACTCGAAGTCGCCGGTAAAGAGCACCTCCCGACTGTCTGGAAAGAAACTCTGCTCGACGAAGCGAAAGAGCCCGAGCGCGCCAAGCAGCAGCGCGAACGCGCCGAACACGGTCACGAGGGGGCGCCGCAACAGGAGCGCGAGAAGTCGCCGATAGCGGCGCTGGAAGGGCGTGTCGAAGGGGTCCCGGGCGGCTCCGCCGCCGCCCTCCGCCTCTGCGTCGGACGCGGCGGCCGGCCTCGCGCGCACCTTCAGGAAGATCACGCACAGCAATGGGATCATGGTGATTGCGAGCAGCCAGGAAGAGAGCAGCGTGATCGCGATCACCTGGGCGAGCGGCGCCGTGTACTCCCCCACCGAGCTTTCGGCAAGCACGATCGGCAGGAAGGCGGCGACGGTGGTGAGCGACGACACGAGCAGCGGGACGCGCAGCTCCTTCGCCGAGGCCAGCGCCGCCTCGCGCGCGTCCTCGCCGGCGCCCATGCGCACGAGGATCGATTCGCTCATCACGATGGCGTTGTCCACCAGCAGTCCGAGCGCGATGATCAGCGCCACCAGCGACATCTTGTCGAGGCCGATGCCGAGGTACTGCATCAGCATCAGCGTCGCGACCATCGCCATGGGCACGAGGCTGGCCACGACGAGACCCGTGCGCAGCCCCAGAAACAGGAGCATCGCCGCCAGCACGATCCCGACCGCCTGCAGGATCGAGTTGACGAACGTCGTTACGGCACGATCCACCACCTCGGGCTGAAAGGCGAGGATGTCGAAGGCGATGCCCACCGGATAGCGCCGTTCGAGACCGGCGATGGCGGCGCGGAGGTTCTCGCCAAGCTGGACGACGTTGCCGCCGGCGCGCATCGAGACGGCGAGCGCCAGGGCCGGCCGGCCGTTGGCGCGCACCTTCTCGCGCGCGGGCTCCGCGTAGCCCCGATGGATGTCGGCGACATCGCCCAGATACACCGTTTCGCCCGTGCTGGGGAGCGTGACGAGCGTGCGGCCAATGTCCTCCACGGAGGTGAACCGCCCGGTCGGCTCGAGCGTGATCCGCTCCACCCCCGTGTCGACGGCGCCGCCGGAGACGATGATGTTGCTCGCCTGGAGGATGGCCTGAAGCTGCGCCGCGGAGAGTCCCAGCCCGGACAGCCGCGCGTTGTCGAAGTCGACGAAGACGCGCTCCTCCTGCACGCCCTGGACTTCGACCCGGGCGACATCGTCCACCGTCAGGAACACCTCCGCGACCTGCTCCGCGAAGCCCTCGAGCTCGCGGTGGGTGAAGCCGTCCGCGGTGAGCGTCACCACCGTCCCGAACACGTCGCCGAGTTCGTCGTCCACCACCGGTACCACGCCCGCCGGCAGCTTGCCGGCGACCCCCGCCACCTTGCGGCGCAGGCTGTCCCAGACCGGCCGGAGCGTGTCGACGCCGGCCCGGACGTCGACGGTGACGATCGACAGTCCCGTGCGCGATTCGCTGCTGATGTGCTCGACGTCGGGGATCTCCTGGATCGCGCGTTCGATCGGATCGGTGACCAGGAACTCGACCCGCTCCGGCGCGGCGCCCGGGAACGGGGTGCGCACGACCGCGGTGCGCACGAGGAAGCCCGGATCCTCCGCCCGCGGCAGATCCCGGTAGGCGATCAGCCCCGACAACGCCACCGCGACGAGGGCCACGAACGTGACGACGCGGTTGTCGATCGCGTAGCGGGTCAGGTCCATGTCGGGAAATGTTTCATGCGAAGGGGCCCTCCCTCCGACTCCCCGCTCATCGCGTCGGTTCGGACTCGAGCAGGCGCACGCGCTGACCGGACGCCAGCGTTCTCAGTCCGGCCGTGGCGACGTACTCGCCTGCGGCAACGCCGGAGACGATCTCGAGCCCGCCGGGGGTGAGCGCACCGGTCTCCACCTCCCGCCGCTCGACGGTCGCGGCGCCGTCGTCGCCGGATGGCAGGAGCACGTACACGAAACGGCCGCGCCGGTCCTGGGCCACGGCGCGGGGCGCGACCAGAACGCCCGTCGCCGCCGGGCTCTCGATTGCGAACGTGACTTCCGCCGCCATGCCGGGGCGTATCCGCGTGCCCGCGCCGCCTTCGTCGAGTCGGACGACGACCGGGAACCCGCCCGCGCCGGTCGCGGCGCTGCCGACCTCCGTGACGGACGCCTCGAGCTCCGCACCGCCCACGGCGCCGAACACCACCTGCGCCGGACGACCCCGCGCGAGGCCGCCGATGAAGCTCTCCGGCACCGTTACGTGCACTTCGAGGCCGCCGCCGGTGTCGATGACCACCAGCACGGTCTGACCCGCCGCCACCGCCTCGTTGACCTCCACCGCGATCCGCTTGACGGAACCGTCAACCGGCGCGAGCAGACGGGTGTACGCCACCTGCTGCTCGGCGAGACGCAGCGCGGTCGTCGCCGACAACTCGGATGCGCCCGCCGACTCGTACGCGGCGCGCGCCGCATCGAGGTCGGCCATCGAGGCGCTGCCGCTCTCGAACAGCCCGACGGCCCGTTCGTAACCCGCGTGGGCGTTGCGCGCCTGGGCGCGGGCCTGGGCGACGCCGGCCGCGGACACTTGGCGGCGCAGTTCGAGGTCGCCCGGGTCGAGTCTCGCGAGCACCTGACCCCGCCGCACCTGACTGCCGACATCGACCTCGACGGCGACGAGGGTGCCGGCCACCCGAAACGCGAGTCCCTGTTCCGACGCCGCGCGGGCGACGCCGGCGAACGTGCGCGCCGTCTGGCTGCCGGCCGCGAAGGCCTCGGCGTAGCGCACGGGACGAAGCTCTTGCGCGGCGCGCTGCGGCTCGCCGCCGCCGCACCCGATGAGCGGCGCGAGGAGGAGCGCCCGCGGCGTCCATGCACCGAGGCGGCGACGAACGCTCCGGCGCCCCGCTCGCTCCGTCGACGGCGACCCGCAGGGCGCCGATCCGCATGCGCTCATGATTTCCCCCGCCCCTTCGCAAACTCCTCGAGCCGCCGCAGGAGGTCGGCACGTTGCTGGCGCGTCGAGAGCGCCTCGAAGCGTCCGACCGCGCGCTCGACCCGCTTCAGATTGACCAGATAGTCGAAGATGGCATTGGTCACCGCCCGCTCGCTGACGAGCGCACTGGTCTGCGCTTCGAGCAGATCGACGACGTTGGCGATGCCCTGCCGATACGCTTGCGTGACGAGCTCGAGCGAGCGGGCGCCGGTCGCCGCCGCCGTCTCGGCCTCGCCCACCATCGCCAGGCTCGCGCGGGCGAATTGAAGCTGCACGCGAACGCCCTGTTCGACGGCCCTGCCCGCGACCTCGCGTTGCAGACGCAGCTGTCTGAGCACGGCGGCGGTCCGGTCCCGGCGGGCGGAACGTGCGTTGCCCCGATAGAGCGGAAGACTCACCGACACGCCCACCGACCAGGGGCGGTCGGGCATGCCCGAGACCGGCAGACCGTCCGGTATCGAAGACCCCGCGCCGTCCCGCGCGATGTTGGTGGAGACGTCGCCGACGAGCGCCACGGTCGGCAGGTACAAGGCGCCGCGCGCCGACGCAAGCAGGCGTTCCTGTGCAGCCACGGCGGCATCGAGTCCCTGGACTTCCGGCGACAGTTCCAGTGCCGTGACGACCAGGAAGTCGCCAAGCAGCGCCGACCGGGCCAGGTCCGCCAGATAGCCCGTTGCGTGGCTGCGCTCGAGCAGGGTGCGCCCCTCCGCGCCCGCGTCCGGGGTGGCGAAAGGCTCGTCAAGGGGCCGATCGAGAACCTGATTGAGGGCCACCTCGGCCGCGGAGCGCCTTGCGAAGGCATCGATGCGGTCGGCGCGCCGCCTTGCGAGTTCGCTCTCGAGTCGAAGCCGCTCCCCGGGCCCGGCGGCCCCGAGCCGTTCCCGCTCGCGCGAAAGCCGCAGCGAGGCAAGGGTGAGGTCCAGATTGTCCTGCTGCACCTGTTCGAGCGTCTTGCCGCGCAGGACGTCGAGGTACGCCTCCGCGGCCTCGAGCGCCACGTCCAGCCCGAGGGCGGCGCGGTCGAGCTCCCGCGACCGTTGCAGCGATTTCCGGGCAGAGAGTTCCGCCAGGGACGGCTCGGAGAAGATGACCTGACGGAGCCGGAGGCCCCCGTCCGCGTTGTGCCGCGGCCGCAGGCCGAACGAGGACTCCGCCACGTCCTTCGAGATGCTCGTGGCGCTGACGGTCGCCTCCAGATTCGGCAACAGGCCCGCCCGCGCAAGCCGGACGTCCTCGAGTCCCGCCAGCACCTTCTCGTCCTCCACCCGGAGCGCGAGATTCGCGGTCAGTGCTTCCCGCATCGCACCCTCGAGAGTGACCGTGCGCGCCACGGCCTCCGGGTTCTCGAACAGGCGCCGGGCCGCGAGCAGGGATCCGATCGGCGGCGTCACGCCGAGCCGGCGCATGGTGCGCATGTTGAGCACCAGCTCCTCGCCCGCCTCGAAAGTCACCGGCAAGGCGCCCGCGTCGTCGCCGAGCAGGATTCGGTAGGCGTTGAGCGCGATGCGGCGCGCCAGCCGCGGCACGTCGTTGGCGCCGAGCGAAGCCATGATGCCGCGTCCGACATCCTCGGCCGAATAGGAGAACGAGGGCAGACCGCGCTCCGCCAGCGCGTCGGCGAGCAGGGAGAACTCGCCTGCACCGAGATGGGTCAGTGGGGTCACGTACACCGCCTCGATCCCGGCCGGCAGCCGTTCGAGGGCGCTCGCCGCGGTGGCGCCCACCGGTACCGGCTCGAGGGCGATGCCGAGTTCCGCCGCGGTGTCGCGAAGCCGTTCGATGAAGGAGGGAAAGGTCGCGGCAGCCGCCTCGTCCGCGAGGATGCCGACGCGCGAGAAGCGCGCGAGCTCGCGGAACTCGACGAGGTCCCGGACGAGTGGACCCGGTGCCGGCGGGGCGATGTAGGTCAGGTTCGCGACGCCGCTGCGGCCGTCTTGCCGCGGATATCCCTGCAGTCGCGGATCGAACACCGAGGTCGCGATCACGGGCGTCCGCCACGGCGCGCCCCGGGCGGCAAGCTCGGAGGAAGTCAGCCCCTGGGCGACGACCAGCTCCGCGCGGTCGGCGCCGAGCAGGCGTTCGAGCGCTTCGGACGCGGCAGTCCGGCCGGCGACGGTGACGACGAGTTCCGCGGGAAAGCGCAGATCGAAGTCGTCGCGGGCAAGCGCGAACAGCTCCTCCCGCGCCCGGTTGCGCACGTCGTCCGCGAAGGGATCGGCCGCATCCACGACGAAGGCGACGCGGGCCAGGGGCGCGTCGGCGCCGGATGCGGGCATGAGCGCGCCCGACAGCAGCGCCGCCGCCAGGAGCGCGGGCCGACGCCCGCGGTGCACCGTGCGCCGTCCCGGCCTTTCGATGGATGTCACCGCCTTCGCTCCTGCCGTCTCGTTCCTCGTGACGCCACCGCACGACGGCAGCCGCCCAAAACCCGGCGGCTGCTCATGGGCGCCGCGCACGGGCGGTTGTCGCCGCCCCACCGTCGCGCGCCTTCCATGATCTGGTACTTTAGCGGAGGAACCCTCGGGGATGCAGGTGGCTTGGTTTGGTCCGGAGCGTGCGTCGGGAGCACCCGCCGGTGTGCTGGATCGTTGCCGGACCCAACGGCGCGGGCAAGACGACCTTCGTCCTGGATTACCTGCCCCGCGTCGCGCGCTGCCGCGTTTTCGTGAATGCCGATCTCATCGCGGCCGGCCTGGCCCCCTGGCGCCCGAAGGCAAGGCCGTCGCGGCGGGTCGCTTGTTCCTGCGCGAAATCGCGGAGCCGGCAACGTTGCGGGCCCTGGAGGAGATGCGAACGCGATGACGGGTCGAGATGTGACGCTCCCCGATGACTTCGCGATGGAGGGACTGAAGTCCCTGCGCCGCGCGGTTGCCGAGGCGCTGGAGCGGAAGCGCCGGTTGGGCCAGTACGCCGTGTTCTGGAGGGACGGGCGCATCGTCTACGAGGGTCCCGATGCTCCGGGTCCGGAACCGGAAGAAGAGTCTCCGGCGTCGCCGGCCGAGGATGCTCCCAAGCCGTAGGGAGGGGCTCCGCGCTGCTTCTACTGCGCCCAGATCAGAAGAGCAGCCTGACCCGGATCGACTGAACGGCTTCGTCCGCGAGCCCGATCGCCTCGACGTACCCCATCGGCGACCCGTACTCCGACCGCAGATCCTCGAGGAACCCGGCCATGGTCTCTGCGCGGCACCGGACGAGCTGGAGCCACTGCCCCTCCGTGAGTCCGAACGTCGCCAACTGCTCGACGAAGTGGCGCGTGTGTGGGCGAAGCTGTTCCCCGCTCAGCCGGTAGTCCTCGCAGATGACCGCTTCGTCGACGCCGAGGACGCTCAGGACGAGCGCGGCGGCAACCCCGGTGCGGTCGCGACCGCCGCTGCAGTGGAACACGGCCGGGCCGGTGGCCGGGTCCGCCAGCCGCTCGAGAAACGCGCGGTACGCTCGGCGCCCGGCGTCGCTGCCGACGAGATTCCGGTAGAGCGCCCTGTCGAGGCCCCCACCTGGCCCCGATGCCTTCCATGCCGCGGCCTGCTCCCCGGACACCGCGCGCTGCTGGGCGAGGAATGCGGCCTCGGACATCGGCGGCAGGTGCAGGTCCGTCACGTCGTGGCGCGCCCAGTCCACGAGCCCGTCCTGCTCCCGCTCGCCGGGGTCGCGAAAATCGATGACGGTCCGGACGCCGAGCGTGTCGCGCAGCGTGGCCAGGCCGGCGGGCGTGATCGCATGCATCAGGCCGGAACGCAGGAGCCGCCGCGGCCGGACGCGGGCGCCGTCGCGGGTTGGCAGGCCGCCGAGGTCGCGCAGGTTCACGGCGCCCTCGACGATGTCGTCGAGGGCGCGCGATGCCGTTCCGCGGGGTTCCTCCTTGGCCAACTCCGGCTCCGGGTCTGTCACGAAGCGTCGCGCCGCGCCGAGATGACCCCCGTATCGAACCCCAGCACGTGCATGCGGCCGATATAGCGGGCGTGCTCGATCTTCAGGCAGCGGTCCATGACCACGTCGAGGCCGCCCGCGACGGCGATGTCGACGCCTTCGGGACTGATGACGCCGAACTGCAGCCAGAGGGCGCGGGCGCCGATGGCGACGGCTTCGCGGGCAATGCCCGGCACCGCGTCCGGAGCGCGAAAGACGTCCACGACGTCCACGGGCTGGGGCACGTCCGAGAGACTGGGGTACGACGGCTCGCCGAGCACCTCCCGTTCCCGCGGGTTGACCGGGATGACCCGGTAGCCGTGCCGCGCCGCGTAGAAGCCGACGAAGTTGCTCGCGCGGAGCACGTTGGAGGACAGGCCGACGATCGCGACCGTGCGGGCCTGGTGGAGGACACGCTGGATGACCTCTGGATCCTGGTAGGTCGCAAGGTCTGTCATGAGCCGTTTCCGTGCATGCGTGCGAACCCCTGTTCGAGGTCCCAGATCAGGTCGTCCGGATCCTCTATGCCGATCGACAGCCGGATGGTCCCCGGCCCGATGCCGGCCGCCGCGAGTTCCTCGTCGGCGAGCTGGCGGTGCGTGGTGCTCGCGGGGTGGATGACGAGGCTCTTCGCGTCCCCGACGTTCGCCAGGTGCGAGAAGAGCCGCACGCCGCGGATGAAGTCCTGCCCGGCCTCCCGCCCGCCGTCGAGGTCGAAGCAGAACACGGCCCCGGCGCCCCTCGGCAGGTACTTCGCCGTCAGCTCGGCGTATGGGCTGTCGGGCAGCGCGGGGTGCCGGACCCCGGCGACGTCGTCGCGCTCCGCGAGCCACCGGGCGACGGCCAGCGCGTTGTCGACATGCCGCTCCATCCGCAGGGGGAGCGTCTCCAGCCCCTGCATGAAGAGAAAGGCGTTCATCGGGCTCATGGCGCCGCCGAGGTCGCGCAGCGTCTCGGCGCGCAGCTTCATCAGGTAACCGTAGCTGCCGAACGTCTCGTGGAAAGCGAGCCCGTGATAGGCGGGGGAGGGGTCCGCGACGATCGGGAACTTCCCGTTCGACCAGTCGAACTCCCCGGAGTCCACGACGGCGCCGCCGATGCTCGTCCCGTGGCCGCCGATGAACTTCGTCACCGAGTGCACGACGATGTCGGCGCCCCATTCCATCGGGCGGCACAGGTAGGGCGTCGCGAAGGTGTTGTCCACCAGCAGCGGAACGCCGGCATCGTGGGCGACCGCGGCGACGGGCTCGATGTCGAGGACGTTGCCCCCCGGGTTGCCGATGGTTTCGGCGAAAAGCAGCCGCGTCTCGTCGCGGACCGCGTCGCGCCAGTCCTCGAGCGCGTCGGGATCGACGAAGGTGAGATCGACGGAGAGCTTGCGGGCCAGGTGCTTGAGTTGCGTGACCGTGCCACCGTAGAGGGCGGCCGAGGCGACCATGTGGTCGCCGGGCACGAGCATGGTGAAGAGCGCCGAGGACTGCGCCGCCAGCCCGCTTGCGAACGCGACCGCGCCGATGCCGCCCTCGAGGTTCGCGAGTCGCTCCTCGAGGGCCGCTACGGTCGGATTCATGATGCGGGAGTAGGTGTTGCCGTACTCCTGCAGGTTGAAGTACGCGGCGGCGGACTCCGGATCCTCGAAGACGTAGCTCGAGGTCTGGTAGATCGGCACCGCGCGGGCGCCGGTGGTCGGTTCCGGGCGCGCCCCGGCGTGGACGGCACGCGTATGGAAGCCGAAGTCGCGGTCGGGCTGATAGTCGTCGGCCATGCCGTGCAGCGTCTCCCCCGGGGTCCCCGCTGTCAACGCTCGGGTGCGGCCCTGCGCCGGCCTGGGTCTGGTTTGGCGACGCTCCCCGGCGTCTGGTGGCGTCGTCGCGGCGACCGGCTACACGTCTTCGCCGCCACTGCACATACGTATCTCTGATAATCTCTGGTCACATGCTGCCGCGTCCCGGGCGGTGGCGCGGCTTTCGCTCGCGGCCCGTCCGGCTGGTCGAGCGGGAGGCCAGGTGCAAGGGCATCCGAACAGCAGGAGCGTTCGCCGAACGCGGGTGGCGGGCGTAGTCCTGGCGCTGCTGGGTCTGGTCGTGGCGATCACGCTGGTGCAACGGCTCGGCGAAGGCGGTGCGGAGCCCGCCGCCCATCTTTTGCTGGACCCGGAGCTGCCGTCGCCGGGCGCGGCCGGGCCGGAAGGCGCGGACGCCAGCGGCGGCGCCCATGTGGCCTGGGTCGCCGCCGACCGTGCGACGGTGGCGCCGGACCGCCTTCCGCCGCGCCTGGACACGTTCACGGACGCGGTGCTCGTACGTCTCTCCAGTGATCCGTGGACGTGGCGGAAGGGTGCCCGCGTGGCCTTCGACATCCCGCACACCGGCTCGACGGTGGAGTCGGTGATCGAGCGCGTCGAGGAGGTCCTGGGCGGGAATCGGAGCTACGTCGGGCGCGTCGTCGAGCGATGGGCGGGCCCGGGGGAAGGACGCGGCGCCCGGGGCCGCATGGTGGTCACCGTGGGCGAGCGAAACACCTTCGCGTACGTCGGCGCGGGGGAAGCCGTCTACGAACTGGTCGGCAACCGCGAGTTCGGCTGGCTGATGACCTCGGCGGGCATGGACCGGCACGTGGACTACGACAAGCCCGACTACTTTCTCCCCGGCCGGCGCCCGTCCGGCGCTCGTTGAGGCCGCTTGTGTTCATGCGGCACGTCTGCGCGGGGTTCGTTGCGTGCGTGCTCCTGACGCCGCCCGTTTTCGCGAACGGGGATCGCCTCTGGCTCGATTGCCCCTGCCGCGTCGCCGGCGATGGCGTTACCCTGACCGTCACCGCTGGCGTGCGGAGCTTCCGCTCGGTGGGCAGCGCGCGCGTGCGGCTGTCGGTCGGGGAGCCCGTGCCCAACGGGGTTCGCAGGATCGCCGGCGCGGTCGTTGCCGAGTCGGTGGGCGCGGGGAAACGGCTGCCGGCCACCGGCTTCGATGTCGCCTTGCCGGATCCACCCACGGGGTCCCGGACGATCGAACTCGTCCTGGAGGAGCAGGTCGGTGACGAGTGGCGCCGGCAGGACGGCGTCCGCATGGCGTCGCCGGTCGTTCTGACCGAGACGTTCGAGGTCGGGGCCCTGGACTATCTGCAGGACACGGACGGCGACGGAGTGGGCGACCTCAACGAGCGTGCCGAGGGAACCGACGCGGAGGATGCGGAGTCCACCCCCGGCGCCAGCACCATCGATCTTCTGAGTCTCTACAGCCAGGGATTTCCCGACCTCTACGACGGCGACCCGACGACGCGCATCCAGCATGTCGTGACGCTGGCGAACGTGCGTTTCGAGGACAGCGGCGTGGCGCTCCGCTTGCGGCCCGTGGGCGCCGTGCGGGTCGAGGTGGACGAGGAAGACGAGTGGGCCGGGATCGAGGCCGCGACCCTGGCCCGCGAGGTGGAGCGCCACGGCTCGGATCTGACCGTGCTCTTCCGGCCCGCGGCCCCGAATCAGGGTACCTGCGGGTGGTCGTACGTCGGGGGCGCGCTCGCCCGCGGGAGACTCTCTGCAACGGAGGCGCTGCAGGGCATCTCCACCGTGATGGGTACGTGCAGCGGCGGCGTGCTGGCCCACGAACTCGGCCACGCGCTGGGACTCGGCCACTCGTTCTGGCAGAACTCCACGGGCACCTGGCGGTGGTCGCGGGGCCATGCCGTCGAAGACGACTTCAGCACCGTCATGAGCTACGGACGGGGCGGACCCTGGCTCGGCGTGTTCTCCGACCCCGGCGCCACTTGCCGCGGCACGCGGGAGATGGACAAGCCCTGCGGCGAGGACGGCGATGCGGTTGCGGGGGCCGACGCCGTGGCCAGCCTCGAGGCGGTCCGCTTTCAGGCGGCGGCGTTTCAGCAAGGACACCCGGACAGCGACGGCGACGGCTTCGTGAATCCCGTGGACGACCTGCCACGCGACCGCACCGAGTGGCGCGACACCGATAGCGACGGCATCGGCGACAGGACGGACGACGACGACGACGGCGACGGCGTGGCGGACGCGGTGGACGCGTTCCCCCTCGACCGGACGGAGACGGCGGACGGCGACGGCGATGGGGTGGGGGACAACGGCGACGCCTTTCCCGAGGACCCCGCGGAGTGGGCCGACGGGGACCGCGACGGGGTCGGAGACAACGGCGATGCGTTCCCCGAGGATCCGGGCGAGTGGGCGGACGGCGACGGCGACGGGGTGGGAGACAACGGCGACCGGTTTTCCCGAGGATCCTGGCGAATGGGCCGATAGCGATGGCGACGGTATCGGCGACAACGCCGACCCGGACGCGGACGGCGACGGCGTGGCCAACGACGCCGACCTGTTCCCGCGCGACCCGGCGAAGTCGGACATCGCTTCCTACGCGCTCGTCGCGGAAGCTCCGCGCGACCTGCTGGGCAGGGCCTTGGTGGCCACGAACGAAGCCGTGCCCCGCGTCGTGGTCGGCGCGCCCTTGCGGGATCAGCAGCGCGGCGCGGTGTACGTGATGGCCGTGGCGGACCTTCCGGTCCTCGACGCCGCCGATGGTCGGCGGGATCGGGAGATCGAACTTGCTCGCGTGACCGCGGGCGCCGACTCCTGGCGGCTTGTGGGCGACCGCGTCTGGGAGGAAGTCGGCGCCGCGGTCTGGGCGGGCGACCTGACCGGGGACGGGATCGCGGAGATCGTGATCGGCGTGCCCCGCACCGGCGCCGTGTACGTCGTGTCGGCCGGCGACCTTCCGGCCGCGGATGCCGTCGACGGCGCGGCCGACGGCGAGGTGTCCCTCGCGCACGTGGCCGCGCAGCGGCGTTCCTGGAAGGTCGTGGGCGAGAGCTGCGACTACTTCGGCGCCGCCATCGCGGCGGGCGATCCGGACCGGGACGGCCGGCCCGAGCTCCTCGTCGGTGCCCACGCGTGCTACTGGTGGGACGACGCGCCGGAGCCGCAGGTGGGCGCGGTCCACATCCTGCCGGTGAACGAACTCGAAGCGGCGGACGCGGCCGACGGCGTGCGGGACGGCGTGGTCGAGGCCGGCAACATGACGGGGCGGCCGGGTTCCTGGCGGCTCAATGGCGCGACGTCGGGCGACGGCGCCGGTGCGGCCGTCGCGATCCTGGGCGACCTCGACGGCGATGGCGTCGCCGCCATCGGTGTCGGGGCGCCGAGCCTGAGCGTCGGCGGGCTGGAAGGCGCGGGCGCCGCCTATCTCTTCTCGGCGAATGCTCTGGCGGCGGCCGATGCCGCCGACGGCGCGTCGGACGGCGTGGTGGAGCTCGCGGACATCGCCGCCGTGGAGGGAGCGTGGCAAGTCGCGGGAAGCGAGGCGTGGTCGAGCCTCGGCAGGGCCGTCTCCGCCGCTTCGCGGGGGCGGGTATTGCTCGAATCCGGGTCCACGCATCTGCTCGCCGCCGCGGACCTGGCTGCGTTGGACGCCGCCGACGGCGCGGCGGACGGGGTGGTCGAGGAGGCGCGCATCGGCGTCGGCGCGGAGTCGCTGACCATGGTCTACACCGGAAAGGCCGTCCAGGCGGGCGATGTCGACGGCGACGGCTACGAGGATCTGCTGTTCGAGCCCCGGGTCTGGGGCCGTTCCGGCGCCTTTCTCATGTCGCCGGCGACCCTTGCGGAGCTGGAGGGGCGGAACGGTGTGGACGGCCAGGTGGGGGCGAGGGCCGTTTACGAAGATGATCGGGCCTGGGAGATGACGCCGTCGCGTCCCGGCCGGTATCGCGCGCTCGCCGGCGCGGGCGATGTCGATGGCGACGGGCTCGGCGACATCCTGCTTGCGGAGTCGACGCGTTGGGACAGCCGGGAGCGGGACCGGGTGTACCTCGTGCTCGGCGCGGACCTGCCGGCGCTCGACGCCGTGGACGGCGCCGACGACCGGTACCTGCGGCTCGGCAGCGTCGCCGGCGACGCGGACGGCGACGGCATCGGCAACACGCTGGATCCGGACGACGACGGTGACGGGTTCGCGGACGTGGAGGACGCGTTCGCGCTGGATCCGACGGAGTGGCTCGACGTTGACGGCGACGGGGTGGGCGACAACGCGGACGCGTTTCCGGACGACTATGGGGAACAGTGGGACACCGACCGCGACGGGGTTGGCGACAACGCGGACGAGGACGACGACGGCGACGGCACGCCGGACCGGGACGACGACTTCCCGCTCGACACCGACAACGACGGCGTGGACAACCGGGACGACGATGGCGACGGCGTCCCCGACACGGAGGACGACCTGCCGGTCGACGCCACGGAGTCCGTGGACACCGACGCGGACGGCGTGGGCAACAACGCAGACTCCGACGACGACAACGACGGCGTGCCGGACGCCGAGGACGCCTTCCCGTTCGACCCGGGGGCGTCCGCGGACACCGACGGCGACGGCGCCCCCGACGACCGCGACGCGTTCCCCGGGGACGCGGCGGAGTGGCTGGACACCGATGGCGACGGCATCGGGGACAACGCGGACCGGGACGACGACAACGACGGCGTGGCCGACGTGGCGGATCTGTTCCCCCTGGACCCGGACCGCTGGAGTCTGACTTCGTTCAAGTTCGTGCCCGAAGGCGCGGCGGACCGGCTCGGCGCGGCCCTCGGGGCGGTTGGGGACCTTGATGGCGACGGCCGGCCGGAACTGCTGCTCGGGGCGCCGGACCACGACCCGAACGGTGCGGCGTACGTGCTGTCTTCCCGTGACTTCCTGAGCGCGGACGCCGCCGACGGCGCCCGGGACGGGGTCGTTCGCGTGGGACAGATCGCGCGCCAGCCCTGGTCCTGGAAACTGGTCGGGGAGGACGGACTCTCGGCGGGCAGTGCGCTGTCTTCGGCCGGCGACCTGAATGGAGACGGCGTGCCGGAGTTCGTCGTCGGGGCGAACGCCTTTCTCGGGGCTGCATACGTGGTCTCCGCTCCCGACCTCGCCGGCGCCGACGCGGCGGACGGCGAGGCGGACGGCGTGGTGGCGCTCGGAACGATCGCCGCGGGCGCGGCTTCGTGGCGCTTGGGGGGCGACTCGCGCGGCGGATTGGGAGGAGCACACCTCGCCAATGCGGCCGCGGCTGGGGACGCGTCCGGCCATGTCCTCGCCGGACAGCCCGGCATTCGGGCGGGCGACAGTCCGGGGACGGGCCACCTGCTGACGGGCGGCCGGCTTGCCGAGCTCGACGCGGCCGATGGCGACGTCGATGGAGCCCTGGAATTGCGGCGCCATGTCGGACCCGGGCTCTTTGCCGGCGAGAACGGACTGGACGAGGCGGGATCCAGCCTGGCGGCGGCGGACTTCGACGGCGACGGCGTGCCGGATGTCGTGGTGGGGGCCCGGGGTCACGACGCGTTCGCCCTCGACGATGGGGCGGTGTATCTGGTCGCCGGCGGCGACGTTGGGGCCGGCGCATTCGAGCTGGGGCGTGCCGCCGGCAGGAAGTTGTCGTTCAAGATCGTGGGCGCGGCGGCAGGCGCGCGGCTTGGAACGGGGCTCGCCGCCGCGGATGTGGACGGAGACGGCCGGATCGACCTCGTACTGACGTCGTCGACCGGGGATGTGCGAGTGGTGTCGGGAGGGCATGCGAACCTCGTTCGGCTGGACGCCGCGGACGGCGCCGAGGACGGCGTGATCCGACTGACCGATGAGGATGTCAACGGAGTTTGGCGGACGCCCTGCCCGGCGCGGCGCGGCTGCGACTACGGTAGCGTCCTTGCGACGGTCGACGCGGACGGCGACGGGCGCGCGGACCCTCTCCTGCTTACGGTCCACCGCGGCGGCTTCGAGTTCCTGGTGCTGCCGGCGGTCGCGCTCGTGCCGGAGGGAAGCACCGGCGGGAGCACCGCCATGGAGGTGTCGTCGGACGCCGGCTACGCCCTCCGGGCCGAAGCCGCCGGCCGGGGGTGGTGGAGGGCTGCGGTCGCCGGTGCCGGCGACGTGGATGGCGATGGCCGGGAGGACATGCTCCTCGGCCTCTCGGTCGAGGACGCCGGCGCAGCCTGGCTGATTGTCGCTGCGGATCTGCCCCTGCTCGATGCCGCCGACGGCGCGCGGGACGGCCGCATCGACCTGAACAACGTCGCTGGGCCGAGGCGGTAGCAAGAGGTGTCGCGCGGCGACCGCGGGCCATACGTGTCGCGCTCACCGCACTGTGCGCTTTCGCGCGAAGAAAGCCGGCGGCCCCCGCTGTCAATGCGCCCCGGCCGTCGATAGGATCTTCCCTCCCTGACCGGATCCGCGAAATGTCCGCTGCCGCATCCCTGACTGCCGAACAGCGAAACGACCTAGTGCGGGACGGCTTCGTGATCGTCCGGGGCGCGGTAGACCCGGAGCGGGTCGTCCGGGCGCGGGAGCGCATCGTGGCCGCCGTGCCTCCCACGGAACGCCGGCTCCTCGCCCCGGCGGACCTCGCGACGCACCCGGAGATCACCGGGCTGTTCCGGGAGAGCCGCGTCGCCGCGCTGCTGCGTCGGGAGATGGGACCGTTCCCGGACGTCGTGAGCTGCCAGATCGCCGTCACCCCGGGTTTCGACCGTCTCGGCGGCAAGCCCTTTGCCCACGTGGACGGCGGTTGGTCCGGTCCGATCCCGACGCGTGCCGAGGACATCGACCCCGAGCGGGGTCGCCCGCGGGACGCCGCGCGGTGGTTCGGCGCGAACGACGACGTCCGCGGCACCAGCGACGGCCTGCTCTGGCAGGACCCGGACCGTCGGATCGCGCTCGGCAGTTACACGGCCCTCGTGGGCATCGCGCTGAACGACCAGCTCGAACCGGGCAACGGACAGTTCGCCGTGCTCAAGGGCATGCACGAGGAGATCGAGGCGGCGTTCCGCATGCAGCGCGACAGCGGCGGCGTGATCGGGGCGGAGGGACCGGGATGGCCGCGCATCCGCATCGACGAGGAGGGCAGACCGGTGATGAACGGGTTGCCGGCGGGTATCCGGGCCAAGGCGAGGGAAGCCGCGGCGACCGCGCCGCGCGTCGAAGGCTGGCCGTGGCCCGAACTGACCCCGATCCTGCTCGCGGCGGGGGATGCGGTCATCGCCCTGCACGCCTGTCCCCACACGGCGACGCCCAACCATGGCCCGAACCCGCGCATGAACGTCTACTTCCGTATCCGGCGCCTGCGCGAAGGCAATCCCCACGAGGGCACGCGCCGCGTGGGCCACGGCGTCAGCGACCACCCCGACCGCGGCTACTACGGCCAGTTCCTGGACTACCCCGAGTCCTACGATCCCTGGACGACCTCGATCGCGAAGCTCTGCGATCACTGGTCGGAGTGGAGTTTTGGAAACGCAACGTAGGGGACGCCGTCCTCGAACTGGCCCGTTCCGTGTCGCGGTTCCTTGCAGGACCGAATCGGCGTGTGCGTCTGGTTGCTCGCTTACGCGGAGAACTGGAGCTTTACTCCGCAGGCATCCGCCACCTTTGCGAGCGTGTCGAGGCGTGGATGTCTCCGGCCGGACAACGCCCGCGATAGCGCGACCCGATCCACCTTCGCGCGTCGCGAGAGTTCGGACACGCCGCCCTGGGCTTCGGCAATGTTGCGAAACGCCTTCATGAGCAGTCTCGGATCATCCATCTCCTCGATGGTGGCGTTCAAGTAGGCCGCGATGTCCTCCGGCGTTTGCAGGAATTCGCTAGCCTTGTGAGCCTTGATTGGCATTTCCTTTCTCCCGCTTGTAGGCATTCCAGCTTTCAATCGCTCCACCGATGTCGCGCTGCTGCCGTTTCTTCGCTCCACCGGCCAACAGGATCACAAGCTCATCCCCATCCCTCCCGTAATACACACGGTATCCTGGGCCGTGATGAATGCGAAGCTCGAAGACTCCGGCGCCAACCGCCCGATGGTCGCCGAAGTTGCCCAACTCGACCCGATCCAGGCGAGTCTGCACCCTCGCGCGCACCTCCGAATCCTGCCTCTTGACCCATGAACCGAATTCGTCCGAGCCATCGCTTCCGATGTATCTCGCGACCTTGATCATTGCCCAAACTGTAGCCATTTAGCTACAAATAATCAACGGGCTGATCTTGGGCAAGACTCCGGATGGCCGGAAGACAGCGTACAACGCGCACTCGAACCGTGCGGAATGCGGTGCTCGCGCTTCGCATTGCGGGCCGCGGGAATGGCCCAGTGGTGGCGGACTGGTCGATCTCTTCCCAGCGCGCGCCCCCGGGCCTTGTCGGACGGGGAGGCCGTGAGGACCGGGAACTCGAATGCGAAGATCGTCGCGGGATGGGCACGCGATGCGCGGATGGTCACCGCTCCCCCTACACCCTCCTGGTAACCGCCCGCGTCGAGCCCCCGAACGTCGGCAACACCGCGGAGTGCCGCCCCGCCCCGCCGGCCACCAGCACGATGATCTCGTCGGGGTCGGTGACGAACCGCACGCCGCCGCTGCCCCGCTCGCCGATCAGGTGGTGCGGCAGCCGTTCCTCCAGCACGTCGAGCATCGCCTCCGAGGCCAGCTCCCGGGGCACGACGGCGCGCTCGCTGAGGAACCGTCTCACGTCCGCCTTCGAGAAGCCGCCGCCGGCGATGACCTCGGCGTGCTCGGGGCCGAGCACCACCACCGGCTGTCCCTCGAGGTAGAAGTTGTTCGCGCCGGGCGACGCGAGCGTGCCGGCCACCGTCAACAGGATCTCCTCGGCGGTGCGCCCGTAGTGGTCGTTGACGTTGTGAGGGCCTTCCACCCCGAACACCGTGACGTGGCTGGCCGCCGGATCGAGCCCGAGTTCCGCGTGGTGGGACGGCCAGGGGCTCGCTGCGGCGTTCTCGGCGAAGCAGAACGTGTACTTGGCGGGCGATCCCATCGTGGATCGATCCAGCGCCCCGGGAGATGCGCCGCCGACGTTGACGAGGATCAGTCGGACGGCACGGCCGATGGCCGCGTTGGCGCGGTTGCCCGGGCCGAAGGCGTTGTAGGCCCCGTTGATGCCGAGGGCCTCGCACACGGGGCCGCCGACGAGGCAGGCGACCGTGCAGGGGTGCGTCGTCGACTGGATGGACTTGAGGTTGAACGCCGGATCGCACATCGCGCGGGTCGCCGCGAGGACGACCGGGAAGTGCGCGGGCTCGCAACCGGCCATGACGGCGTTCGCGGCGATTTTCCCCAGCGTCGCCCTGCCGAGCCGCGGCTCGACGATCGCCGCCAGCGCGTCCGGGTCGCGCCCGTCGAGCATGGCCTCCGTGCGTTCCGGTGTCGGCGGCACGACGGGCAGCCCGTCGGTCCAGCCGCGGGACGCGAACAGGCGGTTCAGCGCCTCGAAGCTATCCGGTCCGCGGATGCGGTCCGGCGCGTCGGGCGCGTTGAACTCGCTGTCGAAGAGCGCGTGGTAGCGGAGGCGCCGGCCGCGTTCCGGTTTCTGCGTGCGGTACTTCGCCTCCAGCGTTTCGGGGTCGCCGCTCAGCGCGTCCGCGATTTCCGCCAGGATGCCGTCGGCAACCGTCCGCACTCCCCGGCGTCCCGTTTCGCGAGCGGGTGGGGCACCACGGCCATGGGCAGGCCGGGGAGCCCCCAGCCCGTCGCCTCCGCCTTCGCGAGCGTGAAGAACTCGTCGGTGCAGATGGCGACCGACGGTATGCCCCGCTTCTCGAGCTCGATCGGGTCATGGATACACCACGACGTGCAGGAGCCTCAGTCGCAGACGGCGCCCACCACCGCTTCGCACTCGCGGACGAACTCGTCGGTGAACACCGCCGGCGTGCTCGCCTCCTTCATGAACCACCGGAAATCGCGCACGCCGTGGGTCTCGGCCAGGCCGCGCCGCAGATGCTCGAGCAGCACGTCCGCGTTCTTCTTGTCGTTCGCGAAGAGGCCCACGGTGACGTCGGGGCCCAGGACCACGCGGGGCGATAGCGGCGCCGCCTTCCGCTCGAAGACGCCGCAGGGGTTCATCAGTTCCATGGGTTCTCCATCGCTCAGGATGCCGTTGCGGGTTGCACCGTCAAGGTATCGCGACGACGGCCGTTGGCCAAGCAACGTCTGCCTTCCGCTGCAAGCCCTTGGTGTTGGCCACTTTGTCGGCCTGTGTTGTCCGGCAGGTTGGCAGGACGACGCCGTGGGAGTACAGTCTCCCCAAACAGTCTGTTTTGGACAGAATAGACGACATGCAATACGTCTCGGCCTCCGAAGCAAAGCAAAGGCTGGCCGCGGTCCTGGACGCGGCGCAGCGCGAACCCGTCACCATTCGCCGACAAAACCGCGAAGTGGCCGTCGTGCTGTCGCCGCTCGATTATCGTCGCCTGACCACGGCCAATCTGGCGGAGTTCCAGCGTTTCTGCGACCGTGTCTCCGAAGGCGCGCGAGCCCGGGGGTTGACCGAGGAAAAACTCGACGAGTTGCTCGAACCCTGAGGCGTGCGCGTCGTCATCGACACGAACGTATGGGTCAGTCAGTTGCTCCTGTCAGGCTCTCGCGCCGCGCGTGCCGTCGAAAAGGCGTTAAGTGAGTCCGAGGTCACGGTGTCGGAAGCGCTGCTCGAAGAACTGGCAGATGTGCTTTCCCGCGACAAGTTCGACCGCTACGCCACCGTTCGGGATCGGGAGGACTACCTCCGCCGTGTCGCCCAGGTGACCAGGACGGTTCCGGTCCTCTCGGTGGTGGAGGACTGCAGAGACCCCGATGACAACCGCTTGTTGGCATTGGCTCTGGACTCGCAAAGTGACTGCGTCGTCACGGGCGACAAGGATCTCCTTTCGCTTGACCCGTGGCGGAGGATTGCGATCGTTGCCCCGGCGACGTTCCTCGGCTGGCACGAGTAACCTACCTTGGGGGCGGGGGGCGCATGCCGACAGTGGCTTGGTTCCGTTCTCACACTTTCCTTTCCCCCCGCGGCCACGTAGCCTCGCGCACCAAACCCGAAGGAGAGAGCCATGCGAACCATCGTTGCTGTCGTCGCCCTCGCGGTCGGCCTGGCGCTCGGCGCCTCGCTGGGGGTGGCGTACGCCGAGAGCGAGGCGACGCCCGCCGCCTACGTCGTCGTCGGAGGGCGCACCATCGACGCCGCGGGACTCGAGGCATACGGCGAGGTGGCCGGACCGCCCGCGCGGGAGGCGGGCATCGAGATGCTCGCGCGCGGCGAGGGGGACGGTCTGCACCTGGTGGAAGGAACGATGCCGACGGACGGCTTCATCGCCGTGGAGCGCTTCCGGTCGATGGAGGACTTCCTGGCGTTCTGGAACTCCGCCGACTACCAGCGGGCGATCGAACTGCGCAAGGGCAAGGTCGAACTCGACTTCGTTGTCGCGTTAGAGGCGGTGGAGGCGGTGGAGTGACCGTCGTCGCGATCCACGTCGCTCCGGAGCGCGGGGGGCCGTGCGTGGCCCTCGAGCGGGGCGCCCTCGTGCCGGGACGCGGGATCGAGGGCGACAATCACCAGGCCCGGCCGAGCGGCGAGCCGGCCAGCGAATTGACTTACATCGAGGCGTAAACGGTGGACGCGTTCAACGCGGCCACCGGACTCGGCATTGACGCTGCCGCGACGCGACGCAACGTCCTCACGCGCGGTGTCGAACTGAATCCCCTGGTGGGACGGCGCTTCGCGGTCGGTACGGCCGTGCTGGAAGGTCTCGAACCCTGCGACCCGTGCGCGACGCTCGGCAAGCGGCTCGCGACGGCATCGGTGTCCGCCGCGGACGTGGTGAGGGCCCTCGCCGACCGCGGCGGGCTGCGGGCCCGCGTGGTGGAAGGCGGCGAGATCGCGCCGGGCGACGAGATTCGCCCGGTCTGATCTCTTGTCCGGAGACGTCGACGTGTTTCCCTCGGACCTGCCGGCGCGCCCAGCGGCCGTCTCCGTGGCAGCGGGGCTGCTGCTGGGATCGGCCGTCGTGTTGCTGCTCGCCTGGGCCCTGTGGCCGGAGACCGTGGTCAGCAACGGGGCGCGCGTGTTCTTCGTGATGCTCTGGGCCGTGTTGGCCTACGGCGCGTACCGTGGACTCGGCTGGGTCCGCGTGGCCATCGGCCTGGTCTTCCTGGCCTCCGCGTGGGGAGTGGCGAACGCCGAGTCGCTCGGGTCCGCCGTCGCCGACACGCCGGCGTCGGAGATCCTGTGTGCGGCCATGCAGGTGGCCGCGCTGGTGCTGCTGTGCCTGCCGGTGGCCGGCCGCTGGTTCGCGGCAGTCCGGGAGGTGGAAGCGTAGGCCGTAGCGCGACCTTGCGGGCGCCTTACTCGCTCTTCGCGGAAAGCTGCAGCAGGATGCCGTGCGTGGACTTGGGATGCACGAACACCTGCGGGCCGCCCTCGCCGATCAGCCGGGCCCCGGCCTCGCGCATGGCGGCCGCCGTCTCGGCGACGTCGTCCACCTCGAAGGCGATCGTGTGGATGCCTTCGCCGCGGCCCTCGAGCGCGCGGCCGACCGCCCCGTTCGGGTCGGTGGGCGCCACCACTTCGATGAAGCCTCCGTTCGGGAGGTTGAAGAAGGCCTGCTTGATGCCGAGGGCTTCGCTCTCGTCGGTGCGGTCGAGGGTCAGTCCCAGGGCGTCGCGATAGGTCGCGATGCCTTCGTCGAGGTCCGAAACCCGGACTACCAGGTGGTCGAATCCAGTCATGGCCATTGTGCGTCTCCAGGAGCGAAGGAGGAAACCGGGGCGCCTTGGCGGTGACTGCCGGCTCGGCGCCGCGCCGTCCCCCTCAGGCGGACCGGAGCTTATCAGATACGCGCCCGGGGCTCTGGAAAGACCCGGTGCCGCGGCATAAGGTAGCGTTCAACGCGGGACGGGAGCGGCCGATGTCGGACGAACGGGGCCTCACGAATCACGAGATCACGATTGCGTTGGCGGGCGGCGCCGTCCTGGGGCCCTTTCGGGCGACCTGGAGCACGGAGATCGTCAGCGACGTCCGCGAACTGACGAGGGACTACGACGCATTCCTGCAGGGCGAGCCGCAGAAGCGCTTCAAGTATCACCTGCACGACGACGACAATCCGCAACGGCCCATCTCGCACTCGCTCATCCTGAACTTCGAACACGTCACGGCGATCTACGACCGGGTCCTGCTGCACGAGCAGCCGTGACGCCGCTTCGGCACGATGCGCCAGACCTTCTGGCGCACCGGGCTGGACGGCCCGCCGAGACCGGCCTCGGCGAATCTCGGTGGCGCCTCCGTGGTGTCCTCCGTGAACAGCTTGCCGATCTCCTGGCCGCCGTAGAGTTCATGCACCTCCGCCTCGGGCACCGAGAAGGGCGGACCGGCGACGCGGGACTGATCGTACTCGAGGGTCAGCAGCAGCGTGCGCACCCCCGGCGGCAGCAGGCGGGCGAGCACGGCGGCGTAGCGCCGCCGCATGTCGGGCGGCAGTGCGACCAGCGCGCCGCGGTCGTACACGCCCTGGATGCCCGCGAGCGTGGACTGGTCGAGATCGAACAGGTCGCCTTCGAGGATCGTGACGGAGCCGCCGCGATGGCGCACGAAGCGACCCTCGCGTCGGCTGTCGGGCACGAGGTTGGATTCGCTGAAGAACTCCCGGGCGGCGATGGCGGACAGCTCGCACCCGAGGACCTCGTGGCCCGCGTGGGCGAGCCAGGCCATGTCCCGGGTCTTGCCGCACAGGGGGACCAGCACCTTCGAGGCGGGATCGAGACCCACGCTCGGCCAGTGGCGGACGAGCGCCGGATTCACCTCGTCGCGGTGCCAGCCGAGTTGGTGCGTCCGCCAGCGTTCGAGCCAGAAATCGCTGTGCATGGGTCGCTCCCCGGCAACGTACCCCCGGGGCGACGTACGGCTACAGGTTGCGCCGGAACAGCGCGAACAGCCGTTCCCAGTGCCGCTCCGCGGACGGCTTGTGGTACTTGCCTTCGCGCTGGGGGAAGACGAACCCGTGGTCGGCGCCTGGATACCATTCGACGCGGTAGTTGATGCCGGTGGTCGCCAGGTGTTTCTCCAGCGGGTCGATCATCGACGGCGGCGCCAGCGGATCGAGTTCGGCGCAGCCGAAGTAGATCTCGCCCTGGATCCGGTCCGCGGTCTCGTGTGGGGCGTCCTCGCCGTAGAGACGTACGCCGTGGAACGACGCGGCGGCCTTGATCCGGTCGGGGAACGCGGCCGCGGCCGCGAACACGAAGGGCCCGCTCATGCAGTAGCCCACGGCGCCGACCGGGCCGCCGCGCGCGTTGTCGCGCTCCGCCGCGAAGTCGAGCAGCACCCGGGTGTCCTCGCAGATCATGGCGTCCGTCGTGGCGCCCATGAGTTCCCGCATGCGTTCGCGGGTCGCGCCCGGCATGCCCATGTGGAACTCGCGCACCTGGCGGTAGTACAGGTTCGGCAGCACGACGAAATAGCCCACCGTACCGATGCGGCGCGCCATGTCGTGCAGTTCCTCGCGCTTGCCCGGGGCGTCCATGTAGAAGATGACGAGCGGGAACGGGCCGCCCTCCTCGGGGTGCGTGACGAAGGTGTTCATCACGCCGTCGGGCGTCTGGATGTCGACTTCGGCTTCGATCATGGGCGGCTGGACCAGGCAAGGGAGGGCCGGCGATTATAGTCACCGGCGGGCTATGATCGCCCCGCATCCCGAAAGGAGAGAAAGGAGACCCAGCCATGCGCGCCATCCGCTGCCTGCTCGCCGGCCTCGTCCTGCTCGTGCTTGCGCCTGCCGAGCGCGCCGCGGCGGAGCCGGGCTACACGGCCGTGGTGAACGTCATCTACGGGCACAAGGCCGGCATGGCGCTCATCTACGACGTGTTCCGCCCGCGGGAGCCCAACGGCGCCGGCGTGCTGTTCATGGTGAGCGGCGGCTGGTTCTCCCGCTGGCAGCCGCCGCCGCGGCGCGTGGCCACGTTCGAACACCTGCTCGACGCCGGGTTCACCGTCTTCGCGGTGCACCACGGCAGCGCGCCGCGGTTCAAGGTGCCGGAGGCGGTCGCCGACGTGCGGCGCGCCGTGCGCCACGTGCGCATGAACGCGGCGGAACACGGGGTCGACCCGCGGCGGCTCGGCGCGCACGGCGGCAGCGCCGGCGGGCACCTGGCGCTCATGGTGGGGCTCGCGGGCGACGTGGGGGACGCGACCGCGGCAGACCCGGTGGAACGCGTCTCCGGTCACGTGCAGGCCGTGGTCGCGCTCTTTCCCCCGGTCGACCTGACCCGCATCGTCGGCCCGAACGAGCGATTCCCGGCCCTCGACTTCGACCCGGAACTCGCGGCGGGCGTTTCGCCCGTACGCTTCGCGAGTGCGGACGATCCGCCCGTGCTGCTGATCCACGGCGATGCCGACCGGCTCGTGCCCCTGGCCAACAGCACGCGCATGGGCGCGGCCCTGGACGCCGCCGGGGTCGCCAACGAGGTCGTCGTCATCGAGGGCGCGGAACACGGCTTCCGGGGCGCCGCGCAGGCCCGGTCGCGACAGGAGACGGTGGCGTTCTTCGAACGGCATCTCTCGGGGCCGCCCTCGTGACCGAAGCCGTACGGGTAGGCCTCATCGGCTGCGGCACGATTGCCCCGGCGTACCTGAGGGCCGCGGCGACTTTCCGGGCGTTCGAGGTGGCCGCATGCGCCGACATCGACCCGGCCGCGGCCGCGAACACGGGCGCGGAGTTCGGGATCGAGCCGCTGTCCGTCGAGGCGCTGCTCGGCCGCGACGACATCGAGGCGATCCTCAATCTCACGGTGCCGGCCGCCCATGCCGAGGTCAATCGATCCGCGCTGTCGGCCGGCAAGCACGTCTACTGCGAGAAACCCTTCGCGCTCGATTTCGCGGACGGCGTCGACGTGCTCGAGGCGGCCGACCGGGACGGGCTCCGCGTGGGATGCGCGCCGGACACGTTCCTGGGCGGCGGCCACCAGACGGTGCGGGGCCTCATCGACGCCGGCGCGATCGGCCAGCCGGTGTCGGCCACGGCGTTCATGATGAACCACGGCCACGAGTCCTGGCATCCGAACCCCGACTTCTACTACCGGCCCGGCGGCGGTCCGCTGTTCGACATGGGACCGTACTACCTGACGGCGCTGGTGCACGCGCTGGGACCGATTCGCCGGGTCGCCGCGCTGTGCGCCCGGGGCGTCGACACGCGTCGGATCGGCTCGAAGCCGCGGGCGGGGGAGACCATCCCGGTGGAGGTCGACACCCACGCGGCGGGCGTGCTGGAGTTCGACGGGGGCGCCGTGGCCACGGCCGTCATGAGCTTCGACGTCTGGCGGCATTCGAGCGGGCGGCTCGAGATTCACGGCGTGGAAGGAAGCCTGTCGGCGCCCGACCCGAACCGGTTCGGCGGGCCGGTGGGTCTCTCGGACGGCGGCGGGGAGTGGCGGGACGCGCCCCTGACGCATGGCTTCACCGACAACATGCGCAGCATCGGTCTGGCGGACCTGTGCACGGCGTTGCGCACCGGTCGGGCCCATCGGTGCAGCGGGGCGCTGGCGCTGCACGTCCTCGAGGCGATGGAGGCGTTCGGGCGGTCCGCCCGGGACGGTGTCCACGTCGCGCTGACGACCCGCCCGGAACGGCCTGCCCCGCTGCCGCGCGACCCTCTGCCGGGCGCCCTCGACGAAGGAGTCCTCGATGCCTGAGCCACGCGTCTTCATCACCTGGGGCGGCTGGGACGGCCACGAGCCGGAAGCGACCGCGGGCATCTTCGCGGAGGCGCTGCGTGGGGACGGCTGCGACGTGACCGTCTCGGACTCGCTCGCCCCGCTGGCGGACGAGGCCTTCATGGGGACGGTGGACCTCGTGGTCCCGGTCTGGACCATGGCCCGTATCGGGCGGGAGGAAGAGCGCGGCCTGCTGCGCGCCGTTCGGGAAGGCACGGGGTGCGCCGGATGGCACGGCGGGATGGGCGACGCCTTCCGCGCCAACGTCGAGTACCAGTTCATGGTCGGCGGCCAGTTCATCTGTCATCCGGGCGGGATCATCGACTACACGGTCAAGATCGTCTCGGACGACCCGATCGTCGCCGGATTGAGCGACTTCGCGATGCGCTCGGAGCAGTACTTCATGCACGTCGATCCGTCGAACGAGGTGCTGGCGACTACCACGTTCGACGGCCGCCACTGGGGCATCGACTGGGTGGAGGGCGTCGTCATGCCCGTCTGCTGGAAGAAGCGCTACGGCGCCGGGCGCGTCTTCTACAGCTCGCTCGGCCACGTGGCCGCGGACTTCGACGTGCCCGAGGCGCGCGAGATCATGCGGCGCGGCTGTCACTGGGCGATGCGGCGTGGCGAGGCCGGGGCATTCCGTTCCTCGGGAACCTGAACGGAAGCTGACCCGCGAGCCCTGCCGGGAAACCGGCAGGGTGGCGCCGCCGACCTTGGGCGTGTGCGGCGTCCATATAATGGGCGCGGGACGGCGAGTTGTACCGTGACCTGGAGGTTCCCTTGACGATGCGTACCCAGTTTCCCCCCCTGTTTCGCCTTGCGCTGCTTGCCCGCCATGTACTGCTTGGCGCGGCCGGCATCGCCCTCGCGGCTACCGCGGCGGCTTCCGAGAAGCTCACGGTGGCGCCCGTGCTCAAGGAGGTCACGCCGGCCGTGGTGAACATCTCGGTGCGGGGGCGGCGCGTGCAGCAGAACCCGATGCTCGACGATCCCATCTTCCGGCGTTTCTTCAATGCGCCCGGACGGCGCAGCGTGCCCATCCAGGGCATCGGCTCCGGCGTGATCGTCGACCGTGACGAGGGTCTCGTCGTGACCAACCACCACGTGGTCAACGGCGCCGAAGAGGTCGTCGTGACGCTGCAGGACCGGCGCGAGTTCGAGGCGACCCTGGTGGGCAGCGACCCGGGCACCGACGTGGCGCTCCTGCGCATCGAGGCGGACGACCTGGTGGCGCTCCCGCCGGGCGACTCGGACTCGCTGGAGGTGGGCGATTTCGTGGTGGCCATCGGCAACCCGTTCGGCCTGGGTCAGACGGTGACGCTCGGGATCGTGAGCGCCCTCGGACGCAGCGGCCTGGGGATCGAGGCGTACGAGGACTTCATACAAACCGACGCGTCGATCAACCGGGGCAACTCGGGCGGCGCCCTGGTGGACCTCGACGGTCAGCTCGTGGGTATCAATACCGCCATCAACTCGCCGAGCGGGGGGAGCGTCGGCATCGGCTTCGCGGTCCCGACCCGGATGGTGAAGGCCGTCGTCGAGCAGTTGCTCGAGTTCGGCGAGGTCCGGCGCGGCGTGCTGGGCGTCGTGATCTCCAACGTCAGCCCGGACGTGGCGGAAGGCCTGGGCCTGGACGCGGCCACGGGCGCCGTCGTGTCGCAGGTGATGGAAGGCTCGCCCGCCGAGCAGGCGGACATCCGGCCCTACGACGTGATCGTCAGCATCGACGGCGAGGAGGTCCAGGGCGCCGCCGACCTGCGCAACAGGGTCGGGCTCGTACGGGTCGGGGAGGAGGTCGTCGTGGGCCTGCTCAGGGAAGGCGAGCGAGTCGAGAAGACCGTCGCCATCGGGGAAGGGCAGTTTGCGTCCGCCTCGGCCGGCACTTCCTCCGACCGCTTCGCCGGGGCGGAGTTCCGCGACATCGGACCACAGCATCCGTTGGCCGGGGAGGTGCGGGGCGTGGAAGTGGCGCGGGTGGAGCCGGGCAGCGGGCCGGCCCGCGCCGGTCTGCGCGAGGGGGACATCGTCCTCGCGGTGAATCGGCGCCAGGTCGCGAACACCCGGGAGTTCTTCGAGATCGTCAACGAACAGGACCGGGCGCTGGCCCTCTACGTGCAGCGCGGCAATACCCGGACGTTCATCGCGATACGCTGATCCCGTCGGCATCGGTTGACGGCTCGGAAGGCGCGCCGGAGACGTCTCCGGCAAACGGCCGTGACGGGGGCCCGCGGCGACGGTCGAATCCGTTTGTCACGGCTACCCCGTTGGTTTAGGGTTGCCGCATGGACCTTGAGCAGCGCCGTCGCGACCTCGTGGCGCGTCGAGCGGAGTTGGCGGAGCGGATGGCCCGCGTCGCGAGCCACACGCAGCACCGGTCCGAGCCGCTGTCGGCGGACTTCGCCGAGCAGGCGGTGGAACTCGAGAACCAGGGCGTGCTGGTGGCGCTCGACGGCGAGTTCAGCGCGGAACTGCGTTCCGTCGAGATCGCGCTGCGGCGCATCGACACCGGCGACTACGAGTACTGCATGCGCTGCGGCGAGGAGATCGGCGAGGCACGGCTCAACGTGCTGCCCTCCGTGACCCTTTGCATCAGGTGCGCCGAGGCCGAGGACCGCGCCTGAGACGGCCGCCGCGGGCGGTCACCTCCTTGGATCGAAGTCGGAGCTTTCCGCGAGGGACTCGTAGAGCGCCTTCTCGCGCGGGGTGACGTGCGCCGGCACGTCGATCCGCACCGTCACCAGGTGATTGCCGGGCGGTGATCCGGGCAGGCCCCGGCCCCCGAGACGCAGGCGTTTGCCGCCGGTGGTGCCGGGTGGGATCTTGAGCTTCACGCGCCCGGTGAGCGTCCGTACGGAGACGCTGGTGCCGAGCACGGCCTCCCACGGCGTGACGGGGACTTCCGAGCGGACATCGAGCCCGTCCACGGCGAACTCCGGATGCGGCAGCAGGCGCAGCTCGAGGTAGAGGTCTCCCGCCGCACCGCCCATGCCGGAATCCCCCTGGCCGCGCAGGCGGAAGCTCTGTCCGTCCGTGAGTCCCGGGGGCACCTTGACCTTCAGCCGCTTGGCGCTCGCGCCGCCCGCCTGGTTCAGGACGACTTCGACCGGTTGCCCCGACGCGAGCTGCTCGAGCGTCACGCGCAGCACGGCGCGGGCGTCGCGTCCCCGGGTTTCGCCGCCGAAACCGCGGGCGCCGCCCATCGCCTCGGCGAACGGGTTCCTCGCGCCGGACGGCCCACCCGGACCGGCGGCGTCGCCGAACGGGCCGCCGTCCCCGAAGATGGCCTGGAAGAAGTCGCTGAAGCCCCCGGCTCCGTCCATGCCCGTCTCGAAGCGGAACTGCCGCTCCCAGCCCGGGGGCGGGCGGAACTCCTGGCCGGCGCGCCAGTTGCTGCCGAGCTGGTCGTAGGCGGCCCGTTTCTCGGGGTCCTTCAGGACTTCGTATGCCTCGCCGACCTCCTTGAAGCGGGTGTCGGCGTCGGCCTCGCGGCTGACGTCGGGATGGTACTTGCGCGCCAGGCGGCGATAGGCGCGCTTGATCTCGTCCTGGCTCGCGCCGCGCTCCACGCCGAGCACGTGGTAGTAGTCCCGGTACTCCATGACGCCGGCGAGGCTAGCCCGCCGCCTCCGCGGCCGCCGGCGTCTTCGCGAACGAGAGCGCCTCGCCGGTCGCCTCGACGCGTACGGCGTCGTGCGCGGCGAACTCTCCGGCGAGCAATGCTCTCGAGAGGGGGTTCTCGAGCTGTTGCTGGATGGCGCGCTTGAGGGGCCGGGCGCCGTAGACCGGGTCGAAGCCGGCAGTGCCGAGTCGCTCGAACGCTTCGTCCGAGATTTCGAGGCCGATGTCGAGTTCCGCCAGCCGCGCCCGGAGCCGGCCGACCTGGATCTCGGTGATGGCGCGGATCTGGGAGCGGTCCAGCGGACGGAACACGACCACCTCGTCGATCCGGTTGACGAACTCCGGCCGGAACTGCTGGGTCACGAGTTCCATCACCTTGTCCTTCATCTCGCGGTACGTCTCTTCCCGCCGGTGCCACGCGGCCGCCCCCGCCAGCTCCTGGATGACCGCCGAGCCGAGGTTCGAGGTCATGATGACGACCGTGTTGCGGAAGTCCACGGTGCGGCCGTGGCCGTCGGTCAGACGTCCGTCCTCGAGCACCTGCAGCAGGACGTTGAAGACGTCGGGGTGGGCCTTCTCGACCTCGTCGAACAGGACCACCGAATAGGGCTTGCGGCGGACCTTCTCCGTCAGGTAGCCCCCTTCCTCGTAGCCGACGTAACCCGGGGGCGCGCCGATGAGCCGCGCGACGGCGTGCTTCTCCATGAACTCGGACATGTCGAGCCGCACCATCGCGTCCTCGGTGTCGAACAGGAACTCGGCCAGCGCCCGGGTCAGCTCGGTCTTGCCGACCCCGGTCGGACCGAGGAACAGGAACGACCCGTTCGGCCGGTTCGGGTCCGCGAGCCCGGCACGCGACCGGCGGATGGCGTCGGCGATGGCGGCCACCGCCTCGTCCTGGCCGACGACCCGTCGGTGCAGACCCGCTTCCATGCTGAGGAGCCGTTCGCGCTCACCCTCGAGCATCTTCGCCACCGGGATGCCGGTCCACGCGGACACGACCTCCGCGATCTCGCCCTCCGTGACCCTGCTGCGCAGTAGCTGGAAGGCCGACTCGTCCGCCTCCGCGGCCTGCTCGAGCCGCTTTTCGAGCGCGGGGATCGTGCCGTACTGGAGTTCCGACATGTGCTGCAGGTCGCCGGCCCGCCGGGCCGCGTCGAACTCGATGCGGGCGCGTTCGAGCTCTTCCTTGACGTTCTGCGTGCCTTGCACGGCGGCCTTCTCGCCGTTCCACACCTCTTCGAGATCGGCGAACTCCCGCTCGAGGTCTCCGACCTCCTCGTTGAGCCGCTCCAGGCGTTCGCGGGACGCGTCGTCGGTCTCTTTCTTCAGCGCTTCCTGCTCGATCTTGAGCTGCACGAGGCGGCGCTCGAGGCGGTCCATCGGCTCGGGTTTCGAGTCGATCTCCATGCGGATCCGGCTCGCGGACTCGTCGACGAGGTCGATGGCCTTGTCCGGGAGCTGCCGGTCGGAGATGTAGCGGTGCGAGAGCGTGGCCGCGGCGACGATCGCCGGGTCGGTGATCTCGACGCCGTGGTGGACTTCGTAGCGCTCCTTGAGCCCGCGCAGGATCGCGACGGTGTCCTCGACGGACGGCTCGTCCACCTGCACCTTCTGGAAGCGTCGCTCGAGGGCCGCGTCCTTCTCGATGTTCTCGCGGTACTCGTCGAGGGTCGTGGCGCCCACGCAGTGCAGTTCGCCGCGGGCGAGGGCGGGCTTCAGCATGTTGCCGGCGTCGATGGCGCCCTCGGCCTTGCCGGCGCCCACGAGGGTGTGCAGTTCGTCGATGAACAGGACGATCTGGCCCTCCTGCTTCCCGAGTTCGGTCAGCACGGCCTTCATGCGCTCCTCGAACTCGCCCCGGTACTTGGCCCCGGCGATGAGGGCGCCGAGGTCTAGGGCCAGCAGGCGCTTGCCCTTCAGGCCCTCGGGCACCTCGCCGTTGACGATCCGCTGCGCGAGTCCCTCGACGATGGCGGTCTTGCCGACGCCGGGCTCGCCGATGAGCACGGGGTTGTTCTTGGTGCGGCGCTGGAGTACCTGCACGGTGCGCCGGATCTCGTCGTCGCGGCCGATCACGGGGTCGAGCTTGCCCTGCTCGGCGCGCTCCGTGAGGTCGATCGCGTACTTCGCGAGGGCTTGCCGGTTCTCCTCGGCGTTGGCGTCGGCGACGGACTCGCCGCCCCGGATCTGCTCGATCGCGCTCTCGATGGCCCGGGCGTCGCCGCCGTGGGCGCGCAGGGCGTCCGCCGCCGGCCCGCCCGACTCAAGCACGGCCAGGGGGAAGAGTTCGCTGGAGAGGTATGCGTCGCCGCGCCGTTGGGCGAGCCTGTCGGTGACGTTCAGCGCGCGGGCGAGGTCCTTGCCGACCTGGACGTCGCCCGCCGCCGCGCCCGAGACCTGGGGCAGGCGGTCCACCGCGTCGCCGAGGGCGGAGCGCAGGGCGTTGACGTCTACGCCGGCCTGGCCGAGCACGTGGCGGAGCCCGGCGTCGCGCTGGTCGAGCAGCGCAACCAGCAGGTGTGCCGGCTCGATGAACTGGTGTTCGCGGCCGACCGCGAGGCTCTGCGCCTCGGAGAGCGCCGTCTGGAAGCGGGTCGTCATCCTGTCCATGCGCATGTCGCCGTCCCTCGTGCGCCCGGGCTACACCCTCGTGGCCGATAACGCTAACGTATGGGCGAGCGACCCCTTTGCAATGCCGGGCCCGCCGGCCTTGCCGGCGACATGGAGAATGCGCCACCGGGGCCGCGGCTCGGGTAGTATTTGTTCCACGAGAGACATAGGGAGACGTTCTCATGCTGGACGCGCCGAGAAGCAGGGCGGGATTGTCCGAGCGTTGGCAGAGGCGATTCGAGATCCTCGACCGGATCGATGGGGACATCCTCGGTCGCTGGAAGGAGCTTGCGGCGAGGGACCGGATGGCCGTGGGGTTCCGTCTGGCGCCGTTCGTCTGCTCGTTCCTCTACTACTTCGCGAAGGGCATGTGGCAGAAAGGCTTCCTGCTCGCGACGGGGTACGCCGTCCTGGGCGTGGCGCTCGGGGCGCTGGGCGTGCCGGGTTTGGTGACTTGGTTTGCGTGCGCCGGCTTCTGCGCGGGCATGGCGACCGGCGACTACTACACGCGGGTGGAGCACGGCGAGCGGGTCTGGCCGGTGATCGTGAGGCGCGCGCCCTGGTACCTGGTCTCGACGCCGGCGCTCGCCGTCCTGGCGGCGGTGGCGCTCGGCTGCCACGTGGCCATCGCCGTCCAGTCCTGAGACGCGGCGGCGCGGCGGCCACGGCGGGACGCCGGCTCAATCGGCGTAGCTGATCCGGTAGATGATCCCGGCCTGATCGTCGGAAACCAGCAGCGCCCCGTCGCGCATGACCAGGACATCGACCGGGCGGCCCCAGTTGGACTCGCCCTGCAGCCACCCCGTGGCGAACGGCTCGTAGCCGGTCGCCGCGTTGCCCCGCAGGCGGACGAGCATGATCCGGTAGCCGATCTTGCTGCTGCGGTTCCATGAGCCGTGCTCGGCGATGAAGACCTGGTTGCGGTATGCCGCCGGGAACATCTCCCCCGTGTAGAAGCGCATGCCGAGCGCGGCGACGTGCGGGCCGAGTTCCCGCACCGGCGCGACGAAGTCGCCGCAGGGACGGTCGTCGAAGTCCGGGTCCGGGATGTCCGTGCCGTGACAGTGCGGGTAGCCGAAGTGCTCGCCGTCCCGGGAGAGCCGGTTCAGTTCGTCCGGCGGCCGGTCGTCGCCCATCCAGTCGCGGCCGTTGTCGGTGAACCAGAGTTCGCCGGACTCGGGATGCCAGTCGAATCCCACGGTGTTGCGCACGCCCCGGGCCACGACGGTGAAGACGCCCGTCGCGACGTCGAGCCGGCCGATGCTGGCGTAGGGATCGTCGCGCAGGCAGATGTTGCAGGGCGCGCCGACCGGGACGTAGAGGTGCCCGTCCGGCCCGAAGCGGATGAACTTCCAGCCGTGGGACCGGTCGCCGGGAAACGCGTCCGTGACGACCCGGGGCTCGGGCGGCGCATCCAGGCGCCCCTCGATGCCGGCGTACCGCAGGACGCGGCTGTTCTCCGCGACGTAGAGGTCGCCGTCCCCGAGGGCGACGCCGTTGGGTCGGTTCAGGCCCCGGGCCAGGGTGACGACGCGCTCGGCCCAGTGGTCGCCGTCCTCGTCGCGCAGGGCGTACAACCGCCCTCCGCCGTCCGAGCGGGTGCCGACGAACAGGGTGCCGTTGGGGCCGAGCGCCATGGACCGCGCGTCCGTCACGCCTTCCGCCCAGGCGCGGATCGTGAAGCCGTCGGGCAGTTCGATCGGGGAGCCGTGGCCGGGTTCGGACCACGTACCGGTTCCCTCGTCGTTGCTGGCGCGCACCTGTACTTCGAAGCTCCAGCCGGAGTCGGTGGAGGACAGGGCGGCCTCGGTGGTCGTGCCCTCGTGGCTGGCATCCGTGAAGCCTTCGCCCGGGCTGCGTCGAAACCGCACGTCGTAGTCGAGGATGGGCGGTCCGCCGTTCCGGGGCGCGACCCACGTTGCGGTCGCGGCGGTCGTCGAGTCGAAGCTCACCCGCGGGGACGCCGGCGGCGCGGGCGCTTCGCCGTCCGCGTCCGTCACCGTCACGGTGATCTCCTGCGTGGCGGTGAGCGCCCTGTCGCCGGAACCACTGCTCGCCTGGACCGTCACCGCGTACCGGTTCTCCCCGGCGGCGTCCGACGGGCGCTCGAAATCCGGGGCGGCCGCGAAGCGCAGCAACGCCTGCGGGTCGATGACGAAGTGGTCGCTATCCGTGCCTCCCACGATCGCGTAACCGGTGATGCGGTCCGTCTCGTCCGCATCGCTCGCGCGCAACGTGCCCACCGCGACCGTGTTCTCGGCCACCGAGAACTCCGCCGGGCTGTGGAACACCGGGCCGGCCGCGGGAGTCCCGGCTGTTCGTGCGCGCACGGTTCCGGACCAGTCGCCGGCGCCGAAACCGTTGCTCGCGCGCACCCGCACCTCGTACACCGTCCCCGCGGCGAGACCCGTGACGGTGGCGCCGGTGGCGGTCCCGACATGGGGCCAGTCGACGAAGGCGGATTGACCGAGCGCCCGATACTGCACGTCGTAGTCGACGAGATCCGACGCTTCCGCCGGCGCCGCCCAACCGACGGACAGTGTGGTCTCGGAGGTAGGTGCGACCGTTGGGAACGCGGGTGCCGCCGGCACGGGCGGCGGACGGCGTTGCACGAGCCAGAGCGCGGCCTCGTTCCCGCCGACGCGGTCGTCGTCGGCGTCCGCCTGCGCGAGTCCCGTGGAAGCGGACAGGAACGCCGCGAGGCCGGTCAGC
Organism: Pseudomonadales bacterium; assembly: GCA_022825925.1. Classification (GTDB taxonomy): domain Bacteria; phylum Pseudomonadota; class Gammaproteobacteria; order Pseudomonadales; family Azotimanducaceae; genus VXNE01. Next base: position 53,142 of record JAJDVW010000016.1, read on the forward strand.
GCGATGCCGAACGCTTTGGTGAGGCGGCTTGTCATCGTGGCTCCCGTAGGACCCGGCTCCGTGAGATCGGGGATCATGACACGCTGGTGGCGTGCGGGCCTACTGCCCCTTCGCGCGGAATCAGCTGAAAGTGATCAGGTAGCTGACCTACTCTATGACCATGATCAGGATCAACGTTGCGGAGGCGAAGGCCCGTCTGTCGCACTACCTGGAGAGCGTGCAGCGGGGCGAGACGGTCGTCGTGTGCCGCCGCAACGTCCCCATCGCCGAGATCCGTCCGCTGCCTCGCCGGCCGCGCCGCAAACGGCCCGTGGGCATCGACCGCGGCATGGAGTTGCCGGCGAGCTTCTTCGAGCCGCTTCCGGGCGCGGTCCTCGATGCCTTCGAAGGGGCGGAGGGCCCGGAATGAACGCGTGGCGGCCGACGTGGCGCTCCGTCCCGCCAGGCGGCCGTCTCCGGTGAGGCTGCTGCTCGACACCTGCACGTTACTCTGGCTCGCCGCCGACGGGCCCCAACTCTCGGCAACCGCGCGGTCGCGCTGCCGCGACCCGGAGAACGAGGTGTTCCTGAGCGCCCTCTCGGCCTGGGAGATCGCGGTGAAGCACCGTCTCGGCCGTCTGCCGCTGCCCGAGCCGCCGCGCAGGTACGTCACGACGCGCAGGGAGTGGCTGGAAGTCGAACCGCTGGCGTTCGACGAGGCCGCCGCCGCGCACGATGCGCTGTTGCCGGCGCACCACGGGGACCCTTTCGACCGCGGACTCGTTTCTCAGGCTATCCTGAATGGCTTGACGATCGTGACCCCGGACGCGGAGATCGCGCGCTACCCGGCGCCGATACTCTGGTAAACGCGCCCGCCGCGTGGGGACGATGGTCCTGGCGAAAGAAGAGAAAAGAAGAGAAAAGAAGAGGAGAGGAGTCGATGAGCTTCGATGCACTGCTGATCGCCAATCGTGGCGAGATCGCGATCCGGATCGCGCGCGCCGCGGGGGAACTCGGCCTGCGGACGGTGGCCGTGCATTCGGAGGACGACGCCGCGAGCCTGCACGTGCGGGCGGCCGACGAGGCGCGCGAACTGGCTGGCGTCGGGGCGTCCGCCTACCTGGACGAAGAGGCGGTGATCGAGGCGGCCCGGGCCAGCGGCTGCGGCGCGATCCATCCGGGCTACGGCTTTCTCGCCGAGCGCGCGGGCTTCGCGCGCCGCTGCGCGGAGGCGGGGATCGTGTTCGTGGGACCGAGCCCAGAACATCTCGAACTGTTCGGTGACAAGGGGCGCGCCCGGGCGGCGGCCAGGGCGGCCGGCGTTCCCGTACTGGAGGGCATCGACGGCGCGGTGTCGCTCGAACAGGCGGGGGACTTCCTGGCGTCGCTGTGCGGCGGGGCGATGATCGTGAAGGCCGTCGCGGGCGGTGGCGGGCGCGGTACCCGTGTCGTGACGTCCGCGGAGGAACTGGGAGCCGCGTACGAGCGGTGCCGGTCGGAGGCGCAAGCCGCGTTCGGCGTGCCGGACGTGTACGTCGAGGAGTTCCTGCCGCACGCCCGGCATGTCGAGGTGCAGATCCTCGGCGACCTGCAGGGCGGCGTCGCCCACCTCGGCGAGCGCGAGTGCAGCGTCCAGCGCCGCCACCAGAAGCTCGTGGAGGTCGCGCCGGCGCCGGGCCTCCCGGACGACGTGCGCGCGGCGATCATCGACGCCGCCGTGCGCTTCGCCGGAAGCGAGCGGTACACCAATCTCGGCACGTTCGAGTTCCTGGTGGACGCCTCGGGGGACCGTCCGGAGCGTCCCTTCGTGTTCATCGAGACCAACGCGCGCCTGCAGGTGGAGCACACGGTGACGGAGGAGGTGACCGGCGTGGACCTCGTGCAGACCCAGCTCCGGCTCGCCGACGGGGCTTCCCTCGACGACCTGGGGCTCGGCGCCGGGGCGGCCCCCGCGCCGCGGGGCCATGCGATCCAGGCGCGGGTCAACATGGAGACGATCGGCGCGGACGGCACGGTGCGTCCGGCGAGCGGCACGCTGACGGTCTACGAGGCGCCGAGCGGCCCGGGCGTGCGCACGGACGGCTTCGGCTACGCCGGTTACCGCACGAGCACCGCCTTCGACTCGCTGCTGGCCAAGGTCATCGGCTACGCTCCGTCGGTCGATTTCCCGGCGGCCATCGCGCGCACGTCGCGCGCGTTGTCGGAGTTCCGCCTCGAGGGCGTCGGCACCAATCTGCCGTTCCTCCGCAACGTGCTGCGGCACGAGGACTTCGCCGCCGCTCGGGTGTACACGCGGTGGGTGGACGAGCACCTGGCGGAGCTGGCCGTGCCGGAGTCGGACAGCGCGCGGCGTTTCGTCGGCGCCGGGACGGACGCGGCGGACGGCGGGCAGGGAGGCTACGCCGGCGCGCGCGTGGACAGCTCGGACCCGCTGGCGCTCTTCGACCACGACGCCCGCGTCAAGGCGGACCAGTCGGGCTCCGAGGCGCCGGCGGAGCTGCCGGACGTGGTGGGCCCCGAGGGCGCCGTCGGGCTCAGCTCGCCCATCCAGGGCACGATCGTCTCGCTGGACGTGGCGGTGGACGACGAAGTCCGCAAAGGGCAGCAGGTCGCCGTGGTCGAGGCGATGAAGATGGAGCACGTCATCGCCGCGGACCGGGACGGCGTCGTGCGCCGGATCACGATGGCCGCCGGCGACGTCGTCCGCGAGGGCTATCCGATCGTGTTCGTCGAGGAGGCCAAGGTCACGGGGGTACGCGCCGCCGCGGTCGAGGCGCTCGATCCGGACTACATCCGACCGGACCTCCGGCAGACCTACGAGCGTCACGACCTGACCCTCGACGAGCATCGGCCCGAGGCGGTGGCCAAGCGCTACGCGCGGGGCTACCGGATGCCGCGGGAGAACATCGACCAGTTGATGGATCCCGGTTCCTTCAAGGAGTACTGGCCCCTGATCGTGGCGCGCCAGCACAAGCGCCACGACATGGACGAGCTGCGCAGGAACACCCCCGCGGACGGCCTGATCGCCGGCATCGGCACCATCAACGGAGACCTCTTCGACGAGGAGCAGGCGCGCGCCATGGTCGTGCACTACGACTACACGGTCCTCGCCGGCACCCAGGGCGGGCGCAACCACTACAAGCAGGACCGGATGTTCGAACTCGCCAACCGCTTCCGCATCCCGGTGGTGCTGTTCGGCGAAGGGGGCGGCGGGCGGCCCGGCGACGACAGCACCGGCCCGGGCGTCGCGTTCGACACGCACACCTTCACGCAGTTCTCGAAGCTGTCGGGGCTGGTGCCGCTGGTGAGCGTGATCAACGGGCGCACCTTCGCGGGGAATACGGCGCTGGTCGCGTGCTGCGACGTCATCATCGCCACCGAGCGGACGACCGTGGCCATGGGCGGCCCGGCCATGATCGAGGGCGGCGGGCTCGGCATCTACACGCCGGAAGAAGTGGGGCCCATGTCCTTCCAGGTACCCAACGGCGTCGTCGACATCCTGACGAAGGACGAAGAGGAAGCGGTCGACGTGGCGAAGCGATACCTGTCGTACTTCCAGGGCCGCACGGAGTCCTGGGAGGCGCACGACCAGCGCGCGCTGCGCCACGTCGTGCCCGAGAACCGGCTGCGCCTCTACGACATGAAGGAGATCGTCCATACCATCGCCGATGTCGGCTCGGTGCTCGAGATCCGCGAGAAGTTCGGCATCGGCGTCATTACGGCGTTCATCCGGGTCGAGGGCCATCCGATGGGCGTCATCGCCAACAACCCGCACCACCTCGCGGGCGCCATCGACTCCGACGGGGCGGACAAGGGCGCCCGGTTCATCCAGTTGTGCGACGCGTTCGACATTCCCGTCCTGAGCCTCATGGACTGCCCCGGCATGATGGTGGGGCCCGACGTCGAGCGCACGGCCCTGGTGCGTCACTGCGTGCGGATGTTCAACGCCGGCGCGAACCTGACCACGCCGCTCTTCGGCGTGGTGGTGCGCAAGGCCTACGGACTCGGGGTGCAGGCCATGTGCGGGGCGAGCGCCCTCGTCGGCTTCTTCACCGTGGCGTGGCCGACGGCGGAGTTCGCCGGCATGAACATCGAGGGGTCCGTCAAGCTCGGCTACCGCAAGGAACTCGCCGCCATCGAGGACGCGGAGGAGCGGCGCCTCGAGTTCGAGCGCCGGGTGGAGCGCGCCTACGAAGGCGCGAAGGCGGTCAACGCGGGCACCGGCGGCGGGCTCGACGACGTGATCGACCCGGCGGATACCCGGAGCTGGATCGCCAACAGCCTGCGCCGCCTGCCGCCCCGGGCTCCGCGGACCGAGAAGAAGTACCCGTACATCGATACGTGGTAGGGGCGCGGGGCGGAGTCTCCTCCCGTTTCACGCCGCTGGATCGTTGTCCGCTGGGCATGCTCCGCGTGGCTTGAGCAGCGGGCGCGTAGCGGTCCCGTGGCCCTTCGGTTCCGTTGGGCGTGCCGCTCCGGACCGGCGGACTCTGGATCATTGACGAACGGCCTTCGGTCTCTTTCGGCCCCCGTCCTCGGGTAGCCTTTCGGTTTCGCCGTCGTCCCAGAGCATCGCCGGGTGCGGAATCCGGTAGTACCCTTCGTCGGGGCTCCGCTTTCCCTTCCTGGGCCAGAAGCTGCTTTGCGTCGCATCGAATCTGCCCTTCGCGCCGCGCAGGTACTCCTCCTCCAACTCGACGCAGATCCATTTCCGCTGCAGTCGCTCGGCGACTTCGCCCGTGACGCAGCTTCCGCCGAAGGGATCCATCACGAGATCTCCGGGATCGGTGGCCAACCGGAGGAAGTACTCCGGCAACGCTGCCGGGAATCGTGCCGGGTGGGCGCGGATGTCGTTCTCGGCGCAGTACCGCAGATACCGGCTGTTGCTCTCGGTGTTCGCGACGGCGATCAGGTTCGGCGGGATCGAGGCGCCGTTGTCACGCGCGAACTTCTCGCTGATGTCGTGCCCGGATGGACGGAGCTTGGCCTTGTACCCGGTGGAGAGAAGCCCCTTCATGCTGTCGCTGTACGGCTGCAGGACGCGCCGGTTGCTGGCGCGCGGCCACGGCGACTTCGCCAGCCACCAGACCGTGTTGACCGCATCCTTGACGCGCACGCGCCGGATGTTCACCCATTCCGCCGGGGTCGGGAGCTTCGACGGATTCCACCAGTAGAACTCCTGGGCCAAATGGAAACCGTACTCCTCGCACAGCATGATGAGCAGCTTGAAGTGATACAGGCTCCGTACGGGAATCCCCGGCTTCCACGCGCCGCCCAGGTCGATCACCAGGCTGCCGTCCTCCTTGAGGATGCGGCGGAACTCGACCGCGAACGAACGGAACCACTCCAGATAAGCATCCTCCTGTTCGTTCCCATAGTCCTTCTTGCGGGTCAGCGCGAACGGCGGGCTCGTCAGGACCATGTCGACAGAGCAGTCGGGACACCGACCCATGACGTTCAGGCTATCGTCGTGGTGGATGCTCCCGAGCCGCGTTTGCAGCCACGCCGCCGGCTCGCCGCCCGTCGTCGTCATGCCTCGTACTCCTTGCCGACGAGCTTCTTCAGATTCATCGCATGTCGCGCCTCCCGCTCGAAGGCACGGACGATACGCGCCGGACTGTGGCTGATCGACGCAAGGTCCCGTCCGTCGAGCATCACGACCGCGAGGTTGGTGTCGGCCATGATGCGGTTCGCGTAACGCCTTGCCTCGGCCCCGATTTCGCCGGTGGTTACGATGACGATTGCGTTGCTCTTCAGGAAGTGGGTCAAGCCGACTTCCTTGGCCACGTCGTCGAGGGCCACCCGCGCGGTGTTCTTGCACTGGATCTGCCATCGCGAGAACACGAGCCGCGCGCTCTCGAACACGAGGTCGACTTCCGCGCCCCCGGTCTGGTTCGCCCGTAGCCGGGTAGCGACGTACGTCATGTCGAGGAGTTGGCGAGCTTTCTGCGGTTGCGGTCGGTGGTTGCATGGCCATCGAACCACGCTGCCCGCACGGCAGCCTCGAAAGCGCGCCAGTCCCCTCCGTGGGTCTCGGCCAAGGTGATCGCTCTCGCCAAGTCGATCTGCGAAGGAGAGAACTCGCTCCCGAACGGCAGATCGCTCTTTCGGCTCATTGGCGAGGTTTCCGTCCCCTCACGGCTCGTTGCGGCGTGGCACCCGTTGACTGGCTGTGAATATGGATGTTTGTACAGTCCGCGTCAAGCGAATCAAGCGAATGGACGCTCACGACCCAGTTGCCCTCCGGGCTCGTGGGACTGGCCGCGCCAATGGGACATCGTTCAACAACACCGGGTTGGGCGGGGCCGTTAAAGCCCGCGTCCGAGTTGCCGACGAAGGGGCGGTCGCGGCGTTGTCGCCCACGGCGTTCCGGTCGGAGGGGTGGCGCGGGACACGCCGGAAGTCCGTCGGACTCGTCGCGACCGACGCTGGCGCTTGCCCTATCGCGCGCGTCTGGCTGGTCTGGTCACCACCCTGGTCACCACCCACGACCACTGCGGCATCCTGCGGTAGGCTATTGGGAAACAGAGCATAGGCAGTAGCATCGATGTCCTACACCGTGCCCGTACCCATGCCCCGGGGGTTGCTTGAGCATCTCTCCAGCGGGGCGGAAGGGTACGATGCGCTGTGTTCGCTTCTTGGCATCGCGACCACGCAGCAAAAGAAGGAAATAATCAATCTTGATGCGGTGAAGAAGCGCCTCGCCAAGAACCCCGATGTGCCGCGGCGCGGTCGGCAGGCCGACCGCCTGCGAGCGAGCTTGCTCGCCCTCTACGGTGACCCCGACGCGCGTCGCGAAATCTGGCGCCACCACTATGGCCTGCGGGGGGAGCGCGACCACTACACGGTCCCATCACTCGAGCGCGAGGCACTGACAGGCTACGCAGAAGACATCCTGACCGCGCAACCCGCCACGGACGCGCTCGCGGACTGTCAAGGCTTCTTCAGTTCGAGCGTTACGCGCGAGGATTGGCGTGCGCCCGCTCTTGCCGCCCTGCCACGGCTCAAGGCCGAACTGGCGAGTTGGTCGTCGGTGGCATCCGAGCGCAGGCCCCGCGTGGCGTTGGCGGCCTTCGCCGTCGCAACGTTGCTTGAGGACGCCCGGTTCCTGGTTTGGGCCATGGCTTCAGATCCGGATCTGGCGGACCGGTTCGGTTCCCTTGATCTCGCGGTACCTGACTCCGAAGTCGAGAGCTCCGGAGCCAACTCGCGCGCGGACCGAGCCCTCGACGACACTCTCGCCCAGCTTCGTGAGCGCGCGACGGCTCTTGCAGAAGCTGCACGTGGCCTGATCGATGGGCCGGCCACCGAAGGACTCTTCGATGCTGTCGAGGTGGGTTCGAGGAACATCCTCCATTTGCGCGCCCCCGTCCTGGCCCTCGTCGCCGATACGAATGCCCTGCGCGGTCTGCACGCGGAGTTGGCCGACTCGCTCGCGGAGAAAGCCAAGACAGCGCCGTGGCTTGCAGGGGAACTTGAGCGGTGTCTGACCAGTTGGAGAGACGTGTATCCGGCAACCGTTGGGACGTCGTTGGATGCGTTTCGGGCTGACGTGGCCCGGGTTGCCAGCGCGGTGGACCCGGCGCTCGCGGAGGTCGCACGGACGGAGATGGCGTTTCGGACTGCCCAAGCGGCAAGTGAAGAGCATCGGGCGGCAGGTCTGGCCGCGGGGGCTCAGTCGCTCGCCGATTACCGGCGTGAGGCCGAGCTGAGCGCAGACGTAGCACAAACCCGGAAGCAGGTTGTGGAGGCGATGGAGCAGGCTGTGAGGGTAATGGAGCCGCATCCGTTGTCGGGTGGCAACGGAGGGTTGGACGAGGCGCCTGACCCCAATGCGGCACCTGCGGATTCCCTCCGAGCCAAGGCTGCTGAACCCAGTGCGGATCGTGCACCGACGAATTCGATTTCCCGAAAGGCGGCTCCGGCCGCCGTGATGCCCGAGAGCTTCGAGGCTCCGCCCCCGGTGGCCGAAGCCTGGACACGCGGCGAGATGCCGCCGGCCGATTTACCAGCGGGAGATGCACCGGCGGGAGATGCACTGGCCGGTGCGCTGGACTCGGTATCACCAAGAACCGGTGATTCGTCGACATCAACCTTCGTTTCCTACGCGGACGTTGGCAAAGCTGCGCAAGCTTCGGCCGCCGCCGGGCCCGCGGGCCAGCCGGATCGGACAGATCACGAAGCCGAGGCGCCCCATGACGGGCGGCGCGCGACTCGGAAGGACACCGTTCCGCAGACGCACCTTGCGGAGCCTGCGGCGCCCGGCGGCGAGCAAGAGGCGCTTTGGCGGACAGTGGGCGCGGGACGGATCGGACTCGCGTACCACATTGCCAAACTCCGGCGTGCAGCCGGAGCGAGCGAGGCGCACCCGACGCCGGAACTGCTTGAAGCCCTGGCGCTCGGCATGGCGCTCCGTGGTCCCGACGACGACCTCGCGGTCGCATATGCCCAACGGGTCGGTCCGCTAAGCGGCCTCGATTTCGAGGCGTGCGATGCGCCTCTTCGGGACGCGCTCAACCTCATTCTGTTCGCTGCTTCGCTCCGTCCCGCCCTGTTCTCTTCGCAGCGAGACGCCAGCATCCGGGTGCTCGGGCGAGTCGACCCTCGGGGACGCCTGTCCGCGGTCCGCAGCCTCGCGCGCGCCATGGCGGAATGCGCGGAGAAGCTCCAGGGACGCCAGCTCGACCTTGTCACGCTCGAAGCCACCCTTGCCGGGGGCCTTTGGGGGGACTGGATCGACGAACATCGCGAACGCGTTGCAAGGTGGCGTACGGACGCAGCCTCCGCGAGCTTCATCGGTCCTGCGAGGGCGGTTTGGCAACGCTGGCTGCGCTCGAGCGCCGTGTTGGGCGAGTTGAGTCGGCTGGTGACGAACGGCACAGTCGCCGATGTGCCCCGCGTCCGCGAGATCGTCTCGGACCTCAGGGATCCGAAGGCTGTTCGGACCTTGGTGGAGCACACGCATCGGTCCCTCGGACGGCACGGGGACAGCATCGTGGGTGGAGCGCTGAGGCAGCTTGAGCGTCATCTCGGCGAACCCTGCGATCTGGCGGATCGTTGGCTACGCATCATGGACACAGGACCGGTTGGCGGCCGCCGGCTTGAAGGCGATGTCGAGCGCCTTCGCGACCGCGTCAACACCCTTGGACCGCCGGCGCTGGAGGCGGTCACGCGGCTCCAGCGGACCGGTGCCGGAACACCTCTGGACAGCGCTCTGGTCTGTGCCGGAGCAACGATCGAGTTTCTCCATGGCCTTTTCCAAGGTGGTGGCGACCCCGATCGGCCGCAGAATCCAGAGACCGTCCGACAGGCTCTCCGGGACGACCTCTTGTTCGTCACGGCGATACGCGTCGACCAGAGCGGCCAGATCGATGGATCCATGGCATCGGAGGAGGTGCTTGCCCTGCTGACGGACACGGACGCTCACGCGGTCGATCTTCCCGCCGCCTTCGACAAGCGGCTCGGGCGGGGCGACCTTCAGGGGGCGCATGCCGTCTGCGAGCGGATGGGAGCCGAAGACGACCACGTTGCGGCTTACGAAGCGAAAGTCCGCTTGACGGAGGCGGTTCGCCAACGCCGAGAGAGTCTCGAAGGCCGCGTCCACGAACTGGTGGGCTGGCTTGAACAGGCGTTCATCGCCGGGGAGCTGGAGGAAAGCGCACGGGCGGAGATGACCGGGGCCTTGGACGACATGCAGCGTCGTCTTGAAGAAGATGTCGGCGTGCTCGCCGCGGACAAAGCCGTCGCCAGTGTTGCCGAGACCGTCGAACCGGCTATCGAGCGGGCCGTCAAGCAAGTCAACGACGAGCTCCGCGAGTTTCTGCCCCGCAACGATGTAGAGGAACAGGCCCTGATTGACGATGCCCTCGACGCCAGGGATGTGGCGACGCTCCGGGAGCAGCGTGACTGGCTTAGAGACGGCCAGCCCATTCGCGCACTGGCCCGCGACGATTGCGCACACCTGCGTTCGTTCCTTGAGGCGGCAGACCGAGTCGAGGCCGAGCCGGCCTCGGATGCCGGCCATTATGAAGTCGTACGCGCCGTCGGAAACCGCCAGGACGTTTTCGGTCTCACCTTTTCCGACCTCGATGTGGACCAGTCCAAGAGGGCTGCCAAGCTGCTCGAATGCTGGTTTGGGATGGTCCGAGCCGGATCGGCGGATCGGGACGCGCTGGATGGTCTCTTCACCTCTTTCGGGTTCAACCTGAAGAACCCGGGGGTTGAAGTTCGAGGCGACGCGACTGCCGTGTTGAGAACCGATCCGTTGCGCGTTCCCGCAGTGTGTCCGGACCATACCTTTGGCTCGGATGCGGATGGCCGCTACGACGTTCTGTTGAGCCGGAGTTCAACGGCGCGTGAATCCGTCATGCAGACGGTAGCCGCCGCCGACTCGCGCAGGCAAACGATAGTGCTGCACCTCGGTCGGCTTACCCTTGCGGATCGCGAGGAGTTGCGGCGGTGGTCCATCGACGATGCGATACCCTTCATTACGATAGACGAAACTCTCGTCCTCTACCTCGCCTCTCTGTCCGAGGGGATCCTCAGGGCGCTGTTCGACTGCACGCTCCCCTTCACCTGCACAAGACCATACTTCACGGCAGCCGGGTTGGTACCGCCGGAAGCTTTTTTTGGCCGGGAGGGCGAGCGCGGCAAGGTGCGGGATCGCTACGGCAGTTGCTTTGTCTACGGAGGTCGCCAGTTGGGCAAGACTGCACTGCTGCGCCACGTCCGAGCTGACTTCCATCGTCCCGCGCAAGGCCATCTGGCCGAGTACATCGACCTGAAGGCTCGGGACGTGGGCGTGGCGGAAGGTCCGCAGCATCTCTGGCAGGTGCTGTGGGGCGCTCTGAAGGATCTCCGCGTGGTGGACGATGGAACGCCAATGCCTCGCCGCTCCACACTCATGGACAATGTGGAGAGTGCTGTAGGGACGTGGCTTGACGAGGGCCAGGATCGGCGTCTGCTGGTGCTCCTCGACGAAGCCGACGCCTTTCTGGCTGCGGATCTGAAGGACGACTTTCGGGTCTCCACCAGGCTCAAGGCGTTGATGGACCGGACCGAAAGGCGGTTCAAGGTGATCCTGTGCGGCCTGCACAACGTCTTGCGCAACACCGAACGGTCCAACCACCCCCTCGCACACTTCGGCGACCCCGTCTGCGTCGGGCCGCTGCTCGAGAACGGTGACCTCCGGCAGGCGAGGGCGCTCGTGCGCAATCCGTTGGCTGCGGTTGGTTACACCTTCCAGTCCGAGAATCTGGTCACCAGGATCCTGCTTTGGACCAATTACTATCCGTCGCTCATCCAGGTGTTCTGCGAGGCTTTGCTGGATCATCTGCGCCAAGTGCCTGGCCGACGCTTGCTCGACCCCATCGCGGACGAGGAAGTCCGGCGTGTGTTTGGGCGGCCGGAGTTGCGCGACCGGATACGTGGTCTCTTCTCGCTCACGCTGGGGCTCGACCAGCGGTACGAAGTGGTGGCTTACGCAATGGCCTGGGAACTGCTGCACAACGAGCGGAATCCGGCGGATGGGTTGCCGAGGAGGCAGATATTCGCTCTGGCCCGATACCACTGGGAAGAAGGCTTCCGCATCCCCGAACGGGAGTTCGACACCCTACTGTTGGAGATGTGCGGGCTCGGCGTCCTGCGTCAGCGAGCGGATACCCATTTCGCCTTTCGCAATCTGAACGTCCTCCACCTCCTGGGCGATGACGACACGATTGAGGCGGTTCTGGACAAGCAACGGGAGGCGCCGGTCCTTTTCAGTGCGCCGGTCTGGCACGCCCGATTTCCGAACGCCAGACCGGAGTCGCGGCGGCGCGGCCCGCTTACCTACCACCAGGAATCGCGACTCAACGAAGGCGGGCGCGTGGCCGTCGTTTCCGGGACAGCTGCGGCGGGCGTTGACGACCTCCTAGAGTTCCTCAAGGGTCGAATGGGTAGCGACCGCGTGCTGCCGCTCGAGCCGACTACCGATGGCAGGGAGCTCGCTCGGCAGATCAACCGCTTGCGCCCGGATCGCTCGGACCGAGCTACCGTCCTGCGCTTGGTGAGCGACCGGAGCCCGTGGAGCCTCCCTTGGATTGAAGACGCAGCCACTGCGCTGCGGACGGCTCAGCGAGGCCGCAGCGTCCGCGTTGTCTTCCGCGCCGACCCGAAGCGACTTTGGGACCTCGTTGAAGACCTCCCCGCGGAACGCCTGGATCCTGCGGCGGACGAGTATTTCGATTGGATGGTGGTTGGGCCATGGGCGGAGGTGTTCGTCAGGCAGTGGTGCAGCGAACACGAGCTCTACGAGGCCAACTCGAAAATCCGCGAGTTGTTCAATCTCACGGGCGGGTGGCCATCGTTGTTGGAGCGTTACGCCAGCACCTCGGAAACCACCTGGCGGGCTCGGGCGGATGCGCTCCACGCACACATCGAGCGTGATCGCGCAAACCTGCTTGCACTGTTCGGTCTCGGGGCCGCCGACGTTCGTCGGGAGCTGGCGCCGCTCCTCGCCTGGAATTCGAGTCTCCGAGCGGACGACGTGGATACTTACGCCGAGTTGTGGGCGGAGGAGCATCCGCCTATCGAGGCGGGGGTACTGCGGCGCCGCTTGTTCTGGGCGACGCAGCTCGGCCTCATCGACAACGACATTGGCGCCGGAGCCTTCAACCCTCTCGTCGCCCGGCTACTGTCCGACGACGGCGAATGAGACTCTGGGATCTGCCCGGGGCCAAGCGGTTCATGGACTCTCTTTGCGGCTCCATTCGGGACGGCAACAGCGTGGTGGTCCATCTGCCGGACGAGCTACCGGTGGGCTTCGATACGGTGGTCCGAAGCGGCTTGCGTGGAGCCTTGCGTGTCAGTGAGTTTCGGGCTACGAGCGCTCCGTTGCGGGACTTGAGCCGCGAGTACGCAGAGAGCCCGGATCGAATCGGCTCCGTTCCGGACCTTTGCGGCGACAAGGGCTTTCAGGGGCGCCTTGTTCGCCTGAGGGGCCTTCGCGCGGACAGTTGGCCAGTTTGGCGCGATTTCCTGGCTCGGTATGCGCACGCAAGTCGCTCGTTGTCGCTCCTCGGCCGTACGCTTTTTCTCGCGCCGGTCTCGGGATGCTGCTCCCTTGAGGAAGCGCGCCCCGCCCATGTCGGTTTGTCCGTCAGGGTTTGGGATCGCGTGGTGGATGAAGTCGACCTGCTGCTGTTCGCCCGCGAGCAACTGCGTGAACGCGTCGACTCCCCGCTGTTACGTGCCTTGTTGGCCAACACGGTCGCTCGAGTCGCGTCGTGGGATTTCGAGACTGCCGCCGCGCTCGTCGCTGAGGGTGACGCCACAATCAGCGCGCCGGAAGAGTGCCTGCGGGGCATGGCGTGTGCCAAGGGTTGGACGGTCGATACGCCGGTCGAGTGGGTGCTCGGGACGGGCAGTCGGGACGGTGTAGCTCACGCGGCGCTGACGGCCCTCGGCGACCCGCCGGCCGAGCTCGACCGCCGGCTCTGGTCCGCGCAGTTGGCCGTTCTGCTCCCATGGGTCGAGGAGCGTCGGTACGAGTTGGTGACCCGCCACCGTTACGAGGTGACGCGCCTGATGCGCGACGCGGGCTACGCGGGGGACGATCCGGTTGCCCTTGAGGTGGGGGATCTGCGCGCGCTTTTCGGCAGGCCGGGTGCTGACCGGGACGTTCGTCGCTCCGTCGGTCGGTTGCGGGCCGCACGCAACGATCTGGCTCATCGGCGGCGAATGTCCTGGGACCGGGTCCTCGAGTTGGTCTCCGAGGGTCCTGGCGCGAGTCCTCGACTTGGTCGGCGATGGTGACATGGGGGACAAGTCCCTGCTGGCGGGCTGTCGATCATCGGTGGGAACGTCGTAAGGCAAGGCATGGCGGCAAGGAATGGCGTCGTGTGCAATCGCCGGGATCGGTACATTGGCAGCTCACGAGCGTCCGTTGCGGATCGGGCGCTGGTGTTCGGCGTCGTGCGCCGTCGGCGCGAGCCCTGGACGCAGGTCCCCCACCTTTATTGTGGACATGGGCATTATGTCGCAGTGCATATGGCCGTGCCGCTCCTGCACCGGGCCGACCACGCGCTGTCGCCGTTCGGACCCTTCGCGCCCGCCCGGCGCTACTGGCGCGGACGCGACCCGGAAGTCGACGTCGTGGCCCGCTCCGTCGACGGGCGGCACGTGCTCGTGGGCGAAGCCGAGTGGCGGACGGATCCGTTGCCCGGGGCGGAGGCCGATGCGAAGCTGGCGCGCCTGCGCGCGGCGGCGCGCGTGCTGCCGGGCCTCCCGGGAACGGACGGGCGCGAGGTCGTCTACGCGCTCTTCGTCCCGGGGGGCGGCGAGAGTCCGGGCGACGCGGACGACGTGCACGTGGTGGACGCGCGCACGGTCATGGGCGTGCTGCGCTAGCGTCACGCGCCAGTTGGCCTACCCGGCCAGCGCCTTGATCCGTTCCATCCGTTCCGCGAGGGCGTTGAGCACGGCTGCCAGTGCGGTCACGCCGGGTGCGACCCGATCATAGTTGCGCTGTTCGATGGCCTCCCGGACCCACGGCAGAGTCTTCGCACCGTAGCCCGTGTACCGCCCGGGCGAGTAGATCTGGTGCCGGTACCACGGTCTGCCCGGCAGGCCCTCCTCGCGCAGGAGAACGCGCTCGGCGGTGTAGAGCAGCGTGTTGATCTCATCGAGCCTGCCCGCGTCCAGGTCCGGCGACAGCGCGATTCCCTCCAACGCGGCGTCGAGTCTGGCCAGTGCGTTGTGGAGCGGCGCGAAGTTGAAGTGCGGCACTGCTTCGCGCAGTGGGGGAGGGCGCAGCGGCTTCGTGGGGTCGAGGGCCGCCGCGAACTGACCGGACTCGATGAGGCCGTTGACGCGGGCCGTTTCGGCGCGCTGCTTGTCGGCGAGTTCCTCGATCTCGTCGACGTAACGCCTGATGGTCGAGGCGAGATCGCTGAAGTCGAAGGGCAGCAGTGGTGCGTTCGCCATGCGCAGGGTGGCGCGGCCCGTTGTCTTCGCAAGCACGACGCCGTAGACGTGACCGGGGTCGACGAAGCGCTCGTAGTGCTCGATGGTGTCGTAGAGCGTGTGGTAGGTGCCGCCTGGCGCTTCGCCGCTGGTCGCGATGTTGGCCGACGAGATGCCGAGGTGCTGGAAGAAGGCGGTGTAGTCGGAGCCGGAACCGAGCGCCCCCACCGAAAGACCCCGTTCGGCCAGGCCCCCGCGCGACTGCTCGTCGCCGGTGGCGCGGATTCTCGCCCGGTTGCGGTCGGCCAGGCTCAACCCCGTCTGCGGATCGACCACGTCGCGCTGGACCTCCGTCCAGAACCTGGTCAGCGCGTGGCTGCCCCCGAGGCGCAGGAAACCGCGTCCGTTGGCATCGGTGTTGGTGTACAGGACCGCCTTCCGGGTGAGTTCCTCCCCGTGCTCCTCCGCCCATTCGGTGGATCCCATCAGCCCGTGTTCCTCTGCGCCCCAGGCGGCGAACACCACGGTGCGGCCCGGAGGTTCCGGGAGTTGCGCGATGGCTTTGGCCTCGGCGAGGGTGGCGACGAGCCCGGAGATCGGGTCGCGGGCTCCGTGGTTCCAGGCGTCGTGATGGTTGCCGCGCAGCACCCACTGGTCCGGCCAGCGTGCGCCCTCGAGCCGGGCGACGACGTTCATGGCGGTCACCATGCGCCAGTGGAACTTCACCGTGAGTCGCACGGTGGCCGGTCCCGGCCCGATGCGGTAGGTGATCGGCAGCGCGCCGCGCCACTCCGCCGGTGCGACGGAGCCCTCGATGGCGTCGAGCAGCGGGCGGGCATCGCCGTGGCCGATCGGCAGGGTCGGGATCGTTGGCATTGCCGGCGCTGCGTCCCGCGAGAGCCGCCTGGCGCCTGCGACCGAGGCCCACCCGGGCGTGAGCAGGTCGCCCGTGTGCAACGGTAAATCCATGATCGAGCCGCGCTGCACGCCGCTCGCACCCTTCCACGGTCCCTCGGGATAGACCTCGCCCTGATGGTAGCCGTCGTCGGCGGGGTCGGAGTAGATCAGGCATCCGATCGCCCCGTGCTCGGCCGCGAGCCTCGGCTTGACGCCCCGGAAGACCCCGCCGTACCGGGCGATGACGATCTTGCCATCGACGTCGACGCCGTGGCGCGCAAGCAGTTCGTAGTCTTCGCGGGTGCCGTAGTTGACGTAGACCAGCTCGCCCGTCACGTCGCCGTCCGGCGAGAACGTGTTGTACGGCGGCAGCACGTCCGGGGAGGCGGTGCTTTCGTCGCCCTCGGCCGGCAGCTCGGTCAGCGACGCCGTGAACTCGTGCGGCGCCGTCATCCTCAGGCTCCGGGTCAGCGGCGTGGGGAACAGCACGTCGTAGCGCGCCACCTCGGTCTCGTATCCCCATTCCGTGAACCAGCGCCGGAGCGTCTCGACGTTGCGCGCGTCGTGGCTGGAGCCGAGGTGGTGGGGTTCCCGGGCGAGTTCGTGCATCCATGCGGCCAGATCGTCCGCGTCGAGATGGCTGTCGTAGGCCGCCTCCAGCCGATGTTGCACGTCGGCGCCGGCGTCCGTGAAGCCCAGCAGCGGTTGCGTGGCTTGCTGGGCGGCGGCCTGTGGACCTGCGACTGCCGTGACCGCGAGGGTCAGGGCGACTACTCGATGGAGCATGCTGGAATCCGGCGGGAAGGCGGCGTGAGTATAGCCTTGCTTGGGGACAGCGCTCGGGAAAGCTGGAGCGCATCCCGATCAAGGCAGCTACGGGAGCACACCTCCTGCCGCCGTCGGAGCTTCGCGGTCCCGGTCCCGCTGCCCCCACGCCAGCCGGATGTCCCACGGGTACGCCAGGGACGCGGGCAGCGTGGGCGCCCGGGCGTTGTCGATCTCCCGGTACACGTTCGCCGGCGCGTGCGTCGTGGGATCGCGCCCGTAGAGGTAGTCCTGCTCGCCGACGATGACGCGGTAGGCCTTGTTGAGTGCGAGCGCCCGCTCGACGGAGGGTGCGATCAGTTCGTAGACGTCCCGCGCGCGGGCGACCCGCGCCCGGTCGAGGCTGCCGTCCGGCCGGAACCACCTGGCGGTCATCTCCGGGTTGTCGCGGAACTCGCTGCCCCCGCCGACGCGCGCGAGGTAGGTGGCGATCTCGCCTTCCGTCTCGCCGACGTTCGGGGTGTCCGGCATGCCGTGGAGGTCGATGTAGCCCCAGCCCGCCACACCGTCGACCTTGCGGGGAAACGCGAAGGTCTTGTCGATGGTGGAGCCGACGGAGGTGTGGCAGCCCATGCAGAAGAGGTTCTCCTCGAACGTCGCCGCGCGCAGCTCGCCCCGCGGGTCCTCGATGAACCCCTGGACCGACCAGCCGAACTTGTTGTCGAGGCCCCGGTCGCCCAGGTGGATGTACTGGGGGAGATGGCCGAGCTCCTTCTCGAACGCCTCCAGTTGATAGGTGCGCGCGTAGACCACCTTGCGATAGGCCACCCACTTGCGCATGTAACGGACCTCCTTCATCCGGCGCGACGGCAGGATCGTGCCGTCCGCGGCGATGCCGAGGTAGCGGACGGTGTGCAGGAACTCGGTGCCTTCGGGGTACAGGTGGGTGTCGAGGAACTCGGGTTCCGCGGCCCCCACGAACCGGTGCACGGCCGTGATCTCGGCGACCGTGTCGAGGGCGCCGTCGCCATTCAGGTCGGCGCCGACCCGGCGTTCGTCCACCGGCGGCGTCGAGATGGCTTCGAAACCCTTGATGGCGGCCTCGACGATCGCCAGGTTCGCCCGGTAGACGTCCCGTGAGTACCGGCCTTGCCCGTCCCGGCGGAAGGCTTCCGGCAGGCGGATCATGACGTCGTCCGTCGCGCCGTTCGTGGGCCAGAAGGTGCTCGGGAAGGGCTTGTAGTTGAACGCCACCCAGTCGCTGCCGTCCCGGGCGAAGCCTTCCTCGTCGAAGGCGCCGGCTCCGCGCTCGAGGTGCTCGAGATCCGGGATCCATCCCTCGAAGCCGGCCGCGGTCAGCCGCTCGGGCAGGGCGCTGTAGTTGTCCTGGTCGATCCACGCCAGGATCTCCGCGTCGTCGATGGCCTCGACCGCGGCGCGGCGATCCTCGAACAGGTTGCGCCAGTGGTTCTTCATGCCGACGTCGCTGAAGCTGTACGCGATCTGCAGGTCCGCGTCGTCCATGCGGTTTTCGCGGCCGGGGACGGCCGCCTGGTGGCAGACGTAGCAGGGATTGAAGCGCCCCTCGGTGCGCGTGTAGCACTGCGGCGGGACGATCGCCTCGTGGTTGAACACGGTCGCCGCGGGGTGCAGTTCCGGCAGCGGGCGCGGCACGACCTCCCCGGCGTGGCGCACGTGGGCGAGGACGCGTTCGTGGGGCGCGAACGGGGCGGCGGCCGGGTCGACCGCCGCCCGCGTTTCGGTCCGCTCCACCCCGGACGCCGCGAGAACGGCCACGCAGGCCGCGACGGCCCATGCCCGCCGGGCGGCGCCGGCGGGCGGGGTCGAAGAACGGATCACCAGCCGGAGATGGGCCGGGTCGTCAGCTTCCTCTGGAAGGCGCGCTGGCCGGCCGCATCGAGCTGTGCGCCGAAACTGAAATCCGAGTCCATCGGCGTGCAGGTCGTCGCTTCGGTCGACTCCCAACTGTTGAAGAGGCCCGCGTCGGCGTCCGCCGGCAGGCACGGGGGCGGCAGGACGCTGGTGAGGTCGAACTGCCAGACCGCGTCGCCGAACCCCTCCGGTACGTTCTCGAGGTCGGTGCTGGCCGGATGCTGGACGGCCATCGCGAAGGTCGCGGGCCGCTGCGGGTGGAAGATCATCCCGGTGGACTCGGACCCGGCCACCTGCAGGCTCATGAAGTGGTCGAGGGACTCGGCGACGCCGTCGTCGTCCGTGTCGCGGGCGAACCACACGTCGCCGCCGACGTCGCCGCGGTTGGGGGAGTCCTCGATGACGTAGAGGTTGCCGAGGGCGTCCTGGGCCAGATTGTCCGGCGAGTTGAGGACTCCGGTGGTGGCCGGGAAGCCCAGGTTCGTGGGTGTTTTCCCTGCTGGCGAACTGGCGCACCATTGCCCTGCGGTTGCCGAGCATCTCGATCGAGATGACGGCGTGTTCGGACGTGGTGGCGATGTAGAGCACCTCGTTGAAGTTGGGCAGCATGCCCACCTCCATGTCCTCCGGCCGGCCGTACGGGGTGCCGAAGACGTCGTCCGCGGCCTGGCGGCCGCCGCGCGTGTCCTCGTTGGACCGCGGGTCGTTGGTCGCGCCGTCGCGGAAGGGGTCCGCGACCCCCCGCAGGGGCTTGCCGTTGGCGTCGGTGATGGGCTTCCAGGTGGCGCGGCCGAAACGCTGCGCGTTCTGGTTGACGTCGTCGTTCCACATCGCGGCAGGATCGCCCCCGGTGTCGTCGAAGGTGTTGACGGCGAGGACGAACGTCTGGCCGCCGCCAGCGTAGTCGCCGGCGCGCTTCAGGACGAGCGCGTAGATCGAGCCGGAGTTCCACTCGTCGATGTAGTAGATCACCCGGTTCGGGTACTTCCTGCTGAAGTTGATGCCCTCGTGGGCGACGTTGGCGATGCTCTCGAGCACGCGATAGTCCGTGCCGGCGGTCAGGTCGGAGGCCAGCGGGCTCTCCGGCGCCAGGCCGAGCGGGTTCATCACCTCGACGAGGCGTCCGAGGCCCGACCACTCCTCGCCGAGCAGCACGGTGCCGTTCGGCGTCCAGCGCGCGGGGTCGAATGCGGCGTAGTCGAAGTCCCAGGCGGGGCAGGCGTCCGCCGTGCCCGCGGCCATGGCGTCGGCGTCGCAGATGTCGGTGACGCCGGCCTCGGCATCGCCCGCGAACAGCAGGTCCGTGCGGTCCCGCACCGTGTCGTAGCGCGACAGGGCCGCGCCGAAGGGCGTTTCGTGGGGGATGAAGAGGTAACGCCCCGAGGGATCGTAGGCGAGCATGTCGAACATGGAGGACACGCCGCCGGCGGCGACCCGCTGCACGGACTGCGCGGGATCCGCCTCGACCTCCTTGAGGCTCATCAGGTTGACCTGGGTCATCCCGGCCGGCGCCTGCCACGGGGACTCGAGCTCGTTGACGTGGTTGGGCGAGGCCACGGCAGTGGACTGCGTGAGGGGGTTGAAGAAGGGGTGCGTCCCCGCGAGCGCGGGGGAAGCCAGGGGAGCGCACAGCGCGGCGATGCCGAGCCGGATTACGGTCTTTCTCATGAAAACGGACTCCGTCGACGGGAAGGGCACAAGATCCGCTGCCAGGACCGAACCGGTATCGGAAGGGATCGCCGACGAACGCTAGTTCCGGTTTGTGGCGTCCCCGTGAACGGTTGGTGAAGAGTGCGTGACGGCGCTCGCCAGGGCTGCGTCCTTCGCGCGCCAGCGTGCCTCGAGCCAGTGCCTCGGCCCGGCGTGGAGCACCTCGCGCAGCGGGAACGTGCACGCGCGGACCTCGATGTCGCCCGCGGCGCCGCCGAGGAACGCCCAGAAGGCCGCGGTACGGGGATAGTCGAGGGTCATGTCGACGACGCGTGCGTCGCCGCCGTCGAGGCTCTCCGCGATGGCCGCGAACCCCCCCGGTCTTGGGGGCAGCAGGACCCGGTAGGGACTCGCGGCACGCGCGTGCTTCTCGGGCGTGAATCGGGTGCCCTCGACGAACGTCAGCATCGCCGCCGGCCGCGCGCGCAATGTCGCGCAAGCGTCCCGCACGCGTTGCCGGTCCGCGTCCCGCCGTTCGGACTCCGGGAGTCTGCGGGACCCGCCCCTGCGCACCACGGGGAAGTCGAAGGCCAGGAAGATGAGCCCGAGGATCGGAATCCACGCGAGTTCCCGCTTGCACAGGAACTTGACGATCGGGCCGTCCCTCGCGAGCGCGCTCTGGATGAGGAAGACATCGGCCCAGGAGCGGTGGTTCGCTATGACGATGCAGGGCGCCTCGCGGGCCGGGGGCGGGTCCGGGCAGTGCCAGGCGGCGCCCGACACCCGCCGCAGCCACCAGTCGTCAAAGACCACGGCGTACCGGTAGATGGCCTCTCCGGCCGCCTGGGTCCGGGCCCTCGCCGGCGGGGCGATGCCGCGCACGACGACCAGTATCAGGAGCGGGACGCACCAGAAGGCGAGGTTGAGGGCGATGGCGGCGAGCGCCGCCGCCGCGGCGAGGTGCTGCCGGGTCGTCACCGGGCGGCGGCGCTCCGCGACTGCATGCGCGGCGGAACCGGTATCAGCCGCGGCGTGCGCGCGGTGTACTCGAGATACTCCGGATCGTCGCCCCAGCGCCGGCGGGCCGTCGCGTCCAGCATGCGGACGCCGCTGATCCGGGTGAGCAGGAGCCAGACGAACACCGGGGACACCAATGTCGCGTGCTGCCAGCCATCGAGCGCGGGCAGCGCGCAGAGGGCGATCCCGGTCCACAGCAGGATCTCGCCGAAGTAGTTCGGGTGCTGCGACCACGCCCACAGGCCGTGCCGGATGAAACGGCCGGCGTTGCCGTCCCGACTGCGAAAGCGGCGCTTCTGCGTGTCGGCGGCGACTTCGATGGCGAAACCGGCTGCCCACAGGGCTGCGCCACCCGCGAGCAGCGCGTCGGGCGGCGCCTTCGTGGCCGAGGTCATTGCCGCGAGACCCGGACCGAAGGCGACGCACACCCATAGCGATTGGAGCGTCCACGTCATCAGGAACAGCGGGAAATCCCGCTTGATGGCGGTAAAGCGCCGGTCGAAGCCGTCGTGGCGGATGCGCCCGGACAGGAAGATCCCGAGCCGTACGGCCCAGACCGCGACGAGGGCGGCGATGACCCAGGATCGCGGATCGGGCCCCGCGGCCACCAGGGCGACGGCCGCCGCGGCGAGGAAAGTGGCGGAGCCGGCGAGGTCGTAGAAGCGCTCGCTACGGAGCAGCCAGGCGGGGACGAAGACGATCCAGCCGAGCGCGAAAGCGACGCCGACGCAGAGTGCGAAGACCGGCGTGGCGCCGAGGCGGACGCCATGGTAGCTGCCGGCAACCCCCAGGAGGGCCGCCATGCCGACCGCTGCGCAGGTGCCCGCCCAGGGTGCGATCTTCGCGTTCACCGGGTGCTGGTGCCCCGCGGTTGGAGCGTCGTGTCAGGAGGCGCCGGTCGGTACCTCGTTGAACGGGATTCCCTTGTCCACCCGCACATCCTGCGGCAAGCCGAGTACCCGCTCGGCGAGGATGTTCAGCATGATCTCGTCCGTGCCGCCGGCGATGCGGCCGCCGGGGGCGCCCATGTAGGCGTCCTGGAACAGTCCGGCGGCGTCGGCGAACTCCGGATCCGTGATGGCGCCGGACATCGCGAGGAGGTCCATGGCGAACGACGCCATGTCCTGGCCCTTGGAGGCGCCGACGTACTTGCCGATGGAGTTCTCCGGTCCCGGCAGCTCACCCCTCGAGAGCGCCGTCAGGGACCGGTAGCCCGTATAGCGGAGACCCGCTTCCTGCACGTACCAGTCGGCGAGCTTCGCCCGGACGCTCCTGTCCTCGATGGCCGGCCGCTCGTCGATCCGTACGCGGCTCGCGAGGTCGAAAAGCTGCCGGAAACCCGCGCCACCCCCGCCGGCGCCGATGGCGGCGCGTTCGTTCATGAGGGTGGTGAGGGCGACCTGCCAGCCCTGCCCGACGGCGCCCAGCCGTTGCGCGTCCGACACGCGGACATCCGTGAAGTAGACCTCGTTGAAACCCGAGTCGCCCGAGATCTGCTTGATCGGCTTGACCTCGATCCCCGGCGACTTCATGTCGAGGAAAAAGTAGGTCAGCCCCTTGTGCTTCGGCACGTTGGGGTCCGTGCGGAGCACGAGGATCGCGTAGTCGCTGAAGTGCGCGCCCGTGGTCCAGATCTTCTGGCCGTTGATCACCCACTCGTCGCCGTCCTTCACGGCGTTCGTGCGCAGGGCGGCCAGGTCGGAACCGCCGGCGGGCTCGCTGAAGAGCTGGCACCAGATGTGTTCCCCGGAGGCGAGGGGCGGCAGGTGCTCGAGCTTCTGCTCCTCCGTGGCCCAGGCCATCAGCGTCGGGGCCGCCATGCCCTGACCGATGCCGAACACGCCGAACGTCGTGCCGGTGCGCGCCTCTTCCTGGTTCCAGATGACCTGCTCGATGGCGGATGCGCCCCGGCCGCCGTACTCCTTCGGCCAGCGTATGCACGCCCAGCCGGCGTCGAACTTGCGCTTCTGCCAGAGCCTGGCCTGCTCGAGCCCGTCGAGGCCGCCCAGTTCCTCTTCGGTCGGCTGGTTGGCCTCGAGCCATGCCCGTGCCTCCGCCCGAAAGCTGGCTTCCGCCGGCGTGTCGCTGAAATCCATCGTCTTCTCCCGTTCTCTTTCCCTTTCCCTCGATCCCCGGCCGTTCGCCCTCAGGCGGCCCTGTCGTTTTCGATCGCCGCGATCAGGCGATCCTGCCAGACGCCCTCGCTGCCGATGTTCACGGACAGGAGTTTCGCCCGGCGGTAGTGGAACTGGCAGTCGAACTCCCACGTGAAGCCCATGCCGCCGTGGGTCTGGATGTTCTCCTTCGACGCGAAGTAGTAGGCCTGGATGGCTGCCACCCGGGCGGTCGCGGCCGCCACCGGCAGCTCCGACGCGTCGGTGGAGAGGGCCCAGGCGCCGTAGTAGCAGTTCGAGCGGGCCAGGGTGTTCTTCACGTAGATGTTCGCCAGCTTGTGCTTGATCGCCTGGTGCCCGGCGATCGGGCGGCCGAAGGTGTAACGCTCCATCGCGTACGCCTTGGCCTGCTCGAGGGCGGCGTTGGAACCGCCGACCTGCTCCCAGGCGAAGAGGACGGCGGCGCGGTCGAGCAGGCGTTCCGTCAGCGCCCACCCCTCGCCGTCGGCGCCGAGCGGTTCCGCGTCGGCGCCGTCGAAGTCGAGCTTCGCGTGCGAGCGCGTGGGGTCCAGCGTTTCGACGGTCCGGCGGGCCACTCCGTCCCCGTCCAGGGGGATCAGGTGGAGGCCCGCGCCGTCACCGGCGTCGCTCCCTGCGACGACGACGGCGAAATCCGCCACGTCGCCGTCGGGGACCGGCAGCTTCGAGCCGGTCAGCCTGCCGCCCGCGGAGCGCGTCGCCAGCGCGCGCGGAGACGGCTGCCCGGGGCCTTCCGACAGCGCGAACGTGCCGATGGCCTTGCCTTCGGCGAGCTTCGGCAACCAGGCCTCCTTCTGCGCGTCGCTGCCGGCGAGGAGGAGCGCCTCGGTGGCCAGGTAGACGGACGAGGAATAGGGCACGGGCGCCACGGCCCTGCCGAGTTCCTCGGCGATCACGCAGAGTTCGAGATAGGACAGCCCGAGCCCGCCGTGGGCCTCGGGGATCGTCGTCGCGGTCCAGCCCAGTTCCGCGATCTGCTTCCACAGGTCGGCGTCGAACGGTGCTTCGCCCTCCAGGATGGCCCGCACCGCGCTCGGCGGACAGTTGTCGCCCAGGAATCCGGCGGCCTGCTCGCGCAGCAGGTTCTGCTCGTCGGAGAACTCGAAATTCATTCCTTCCCCCGTGTCTGTCGTGATGGCAGGACCGCTCGTCGCGGCGATGGGGCGGTCCCGGCGGCTGCCGATTGTACGTTCAGCGCGGCGGATTCTCACGCGGGGATACTCTCACGCGGGGATACAATGCGGCGATGGACTTTACGGAGCACGGGTTCTTCCGCGCGGCGGCCGTGGCGCCTCCCGTCGAGGTGGGCAACCCGCGGGCGAACGCCCGGACGCTGCTGGCGGCGTGCGAGGCGGAAGCGCGGGCCGGGGCGTCTCTCGTCCTGACGCCGGAACTGTCGGTGACCGGCTACACGTGCGAGGACCTCTTCACGACCGACCTGCTCCTCGAAGAGACCCGCGCGGCCCTCGTCGAGATCGCGCGGGCGAGCGGTGAGGCGGCCCTGGTCGTCGGAGCCCCGTGGCGTCTCGCGGACGGGAGGTTGCTGAACGCGGCGTTCGTATGCCTGCGCGGCAGGGTGCTCGGGGCCGTGCCGAAGACCGCCAACCCCAACTACGAGGAGTTCTACGAACTGCGCTGGTTCGCCTCCGGCGAAGAAGTCGCGGCGACCGTGCGCGACGAGGAGCTCGGCCGCTTCGCGATGCGGCGGGACCAGGTCTTCGATCTCTGGGGGTTCCGCTTCGGCATCGAGCTGTGCGAGGACCTCTGGGCCCCGGCGCAGCCGAGCGTCGCCCACGCGCTGGCCGGCGCCGAGATCGTCGTCAACCTGTCGGCGTCCAACGAACTGGTGGCGAAGGCGGACTACCGGCGCGACCTCGTGCGCATGCAGAGCGCGCGGCTGATCTGCGGGTACCTCTATGCCGGCAGCGGGCCGACGGAGTCCGTGAAGGACCTGGTCTTCGGCGGTCACCTGATCGCCGCGGAGAACGGGCGCCTGCTCGGGGAGTCCGAACGCTTCGCCCTCGACGGGGCGCGCCTCGCCGTCGACTTCGACTGCAGGAAGCTGCGTCACGACCGGGCCCGCAACGCGACGTTCGCCCACAGCGTCCGCAGCGCGTCGCACGTGACCGTGGAGACGGACCCGGGCTGGCGCCGGCCGTTGCCCGACACCCACCGGCACTATGGCCGGCATCCGTTCGTGCCGGAGGACGAGCACGAGTTCGAGGCCCGTGCCCGCGAGGTGCTGGCCATCCAGGCGACGGGGCTCGCGAGCCGGATGCGCAGCGCCGACATCGGTCATCTGGTGATCGGGCTGTCCGGCGGTCTGGACTCGACGCTGGCGTTCCTGGTCTGCCTCGACGCCCTCGAACGCAACGGGCTCGGGATGGACGCCGTGCACGCGATCACCATGCCCGGGCCGGGGACATCCGGGCACACCAACGCCTCGGCCAAGCGGCTGGCGCGGGCCGCCGGCGCCGCGATCCGGGAGATTCCGATCGATGCGGCCGTACGGCAGCACCTCGAGGACATCTGCCACGGCGGCGACCACGACGTGACCTTCGAGAACGCCCAGGCGCGGGAGCGGACGCAGATCCTCTTCGATGTCGCCAACCGGGTCGGGGGCCTGGTGGTCGGGACGGGCGACCTGTCGGAACTCGCCCTCGGGTGGTGCACCTTCAACGCCGACCACATGGCGCACTACAACGTCAACGCCAGCGTCCCGAAGACCATGATCGCCTACCTCGTGCGCTGGTACGCCCGCCACCGGGCCGCGGAGCCCCTCGCCGAGGTGTTGCACCGGGTGCTCGAGACCCCGATCACCCCGGAACTGGTTCCGTCTGCCGACGGCGGCATCGGGCAGCGTACCGAGGCGATCCTCGGCCCGTACGAGTTGCACGACTTCTTCCTCTACCACCTCCTGCGCACCGGCGCGGGCCCGGCCAAGATCTTCGCGCTCGCGGGCCTTGCATTCGGCTCCGACTACCCCCCCGACGAGATCAAGCGATGGCTGCGCGTCTTCTTCCAGCGATTCCACGCGGCGCAGTTCAAGCGCACCACGCTTCCGCCAGGGCCGAAGGTAGGCACCGTCAGCCTGTCGCCGCGCGGCGACTGGCGGATGCCGGACGAAGCGGACGCCACCGCGGCGCTTGCCGCTATCGACGCGCTGCCGTGAGGGCGCGCCGAAGCCGGTCCGGCGCACGCCGGGGGAACTTCCTGCGCCGCGCCGTGCTGGCCGGACTCTGCATGGGCTTCGGCACGACGGGGCTGGCCCTCGAAGCCCCCTACTGCGGCGACGAGGGCGTCTGGATCCAGATTCTCGGATCGGGCGGGTACGAACTCGACGACCGCGGCGCCGCGAGCTACCTGGTTTGGCGTGACCAGAGAGCCGTGCTGCTGGTCGACCCCGGGCCCGGCAGCGCGGTCCGTTTCGGCGAGGCGGGCGCGGACTTCGCCGACCTCGACGCGGTGGTGTTCACCAACGTCTCCGCCGACCGGACGGCGGACTTCCCGAGCTTCGTGGCCGGATCGGACGGCCGGACGCGGCCCTTGCCGGTGTTCGGTCCGGACGGCAACGACACGTTTCCGTCCACCCGCGAACTGGTGGAACGGCT
The DNA here is from genome assembly GCA_022825925.1 of Pseudomonadales bacterium. Taxonomy (GTDB): domain Bacteria; phylum Pseudomonadota; class Gammaproteobacteria; order Pseudomonadales; family Azotimanducaceae; genus VXNE01. Next base: position 80,050 of record JAJDVW010000016.1, read on the forward strand.
GCTCGGGCGGCAGGGCGCGTATCCGGGACTGGCGGACTACCTGACGTTCCGCGATCCGGAGGGCTACCGGATCAGCGTCCGCGACGTCCCGGCGACCGGTCAGCGCCGCTGGGCGCGGTTCGGTACGGACGACCTGACCCTGGCCGCGATCCCGGTCCACCACGGGGACATGCCGGGCGTGGCCTGGCGGGCCGAGGTCGGCGGGCAGGTCATCGTCTTCACCGGCAACTTCAGCAATCGCAAGGACGTCGTGGCGGGCTTCGCGGAGGGGGCGGACGCCCTCGTCATTCACCTCGCCATCCCCGAGGGCGCGCGCGGGCTCGTGCGGGACCGGTACGTGCGGCCGTCGCAGATCGGGCGTATCGCGCAACGTGCCGACGCGCGAATGGTCGTCCTCGGATACCGGACTTCGCGCACGCTCGGCCGCGAGACCCAGAGCCGCACCGCCCTGGAGCAGTACTACACGGGGCCGCTGGTCTTCGCCAACGAGCTAGAATGCTGGGGACTCTGACAGGACGGAACGCATGGGCAAGGGCGACATTCGCACGCGGCGCGGCAAGATCAACCGGGGCACCTACGGCGCCCGGCGGCGCCGGAAACCCCGGAAGCCCGGGACGGAAGGCGGCGGCAGCCGGCGCTGAGGCCCCGGGACACCCGCGCCCCGGCGCCGTTACCCGCCGCTCAGGCCGCGGCGTACCGTGCGCAGTCGCTGTCCGACCGTGACGAACGTGAGTAGCGTGAGCAGATGGACGGCGGCTTCCGGCAGGTGCAACGCGGTGCCGACGCCGAGGATGAGGACACGTTCGAAACGGGTGCACAGGCCGTCGCGGCACGGGATGCCCGCCGCCTCGGCGCGCGCCCGCACGTAGCTGGTCAGGTTCGCTCCCGTCAGGGCCAGGACGGTGGCGACGACGGCCAACGCAGCTCCCGTCCCGGCGAAGTAGGCGGCGAGTCCCGCGAAGGTCACGCCCTCTCCCACCCGATCCGCCGTGGAGTCGAGCACGCCCCCGAACGCGGAGGCACGCGCGCCGTCCCCGTGGCGGGCCAGCTCCCCGTCGAGGCCGTCCAGCGCGCTGCCGAGCAGGAACACGACTCCCCCGAGCGCGAGCCAGCCGAGGGCGATGCACACCGCCGCCGCCACGACGACGAGCAGGCCTGCGACCGTCACGTGATCGGGCCGCACGCCCCGCGCGGCGAGCCGGTCCACCGCGAACCGGGCCCGCTTGCGCAACGCGGTGTCGATGGCGGTGCGCGCACGATGCACCGCGCTCCCGTCTTCCGGTGGCGTGGAGGCCATGGGACGCAGAATACACGCAGCGCAAGGCTTTGCGGCGCCGGCGCGCCGCGCGGCGTGAGCGCCCGTCGGGGCCGTGGTCTAATGTCCGTCAACCGACGAAACAAGGGAGAGAGGCATGGCGCTGGACCGCGCGGTATGCGATGAACTGCTGTCGACCACACGGGCGGTGCGCAAGCGGCTCGACCTCGCGCGCGCCGTGCCGCGGGCCGTGATCGAGGAGTGCATCGCGCTCTCGATGCAGGCCCCGACCGGTTCCAACAGCCAGGGATGGCGCTGGGTGGTCGTCGAAGACGCGGAGAAGCGCGGTGCGCTCGCGGACCTCTACCGGCGCGGGGGCGAAGCCTATCTCTCCTCGGCCGCCGAGCAGTCCGCGGAAGGCGAGGACGCGCAGACGCACCGGGTCTTCAGTTCGGCTCTGTACCTCATGGAGCACCTGCACGAGGTGCCCGTGCACGTCGTCCCGTGCTTGGAGGGACGGCCGCCGGGCGACATGCCGGCGGCGATGATGGCGGGCCTGTTCGGCTCGATCTTCCCCGCGGTCTGGAGCTTCCAGTTGGCGCTGCGGGCGCGGGGCCTCGGCTCCTGCCTCACCACCCTGCACCTGGTCCACGAGGCGGAAGCCGCCGAGCTGCTGGGCATTCCGGACGACGTCATGCAGGTGGCGCTGCTGCCGGTGGCGTTCACCGTGGGCACGGACTTCCGGCCCGCGGACCGTCCGCCGGCCTCGACGATCACGCACTGGAACGGCTGGTAGTTCCCGCGTCTCAGCGGCGGTGCAGCCGGCGCTCGATGTCCGCTTCGAACTCCGGATGGACGGCGGCGAGGGTCGCCAGGTCGAACTCCGGCGGGATGTTCACGGCCGGCTCCTGTTCGAGGAGGAATCGAAAGGCCTGCACCAGCACCCACTCGTGGGTGAACGCGCCCGCGGAGAGCTTCCGGTAGTAGTCGCCGTCCATCCGTACGCGATGGACGCTGCGCGCCGCGTCGCCGACGACCACCTCGTACGTGTTGGCGTCCACCAGGGTCACGCCGATCATGGTTCCTCCGGGCCTCGAAGGACGGCCCGCGGGGCTCGCAGACGCAGTCTGGCGATCGTGGAAAGTATGCCGGCTCCCGCGCCGACGGCCCCCCGCAGCGTGCCGCTGATCTTCGACTCCCCGATGCGCGCGCGCGTGTCCACGGGAACCTCGACGGTCGTGAGGCCCGCCTGGATCGCCTTGACCTGCATCTCCACTGTCCAGCCGAAGGCGAGGTCGGCCATGTCGAGCCGGGCAAGGGCCGGCGTACGAATCGCCCGGTAGGGGCCGAGGTCCGTCACGCGCTGCCCGAACAGCACGCGTATCAGGACCGCGGCCACGGCGTTGCCGAAGGTCTGGCTCCGGGTCAATGCGCCGGGTTCGCGGCGTCCGAGCGTGCGGGAGCCGATCGCGAGGTCCGCGCCGTCGGCCAGCGCGTCCAGCAGCCGCGGCGCTTCGCACGCATGGAACGCGTGATCGCCGTCGGTGAACAGCACGGCATCCACCGGGCGCAGCGCGGCGAGGGCGGCGAGGCAGGCGCTCCCGTACCCCGCCCGGGACTCGCGGACGATCCGCGCGCCCGCTTCGGTAGCGCGCCGCGCGGTCTGGTCCGTGGAGCCGTTGTCGCACACCACGACGTCGTCGACGACGGGACCGTCGTCGGCGTTGCGCAACGCGCGCAGGTCCCCGACCACGCTGCCGATGGCGCTCTCCTCGTCGAGCGCGGGGATCACCACGCCAATGGTCATGTCTCGGTACATTGCGGGAACGGACTGGCTCGGGACCTGGTTTCCGGGGCGTGCGGCCGCGGGTCGGCGAGTATCGCAGGGAACCTCGATTCTCCGATAGGGGCCGGCGCTCCGCCATAGCTCCGCCATCCGCCATCCCGCCGGTTGACTTGCAGCCTGTCCCCGACCACTATCCGGCGTCCCCGCCCGAGGCCGTGCGATCTCCGATGGCCGAAACCTATCGCTGGACCAGGACCTTCTCCGAGGGCGCAACGTTCTCGGACGACCTCGGGTCTCTCGGGGTCTGGGTTGGGCCCAGGATCGGCGCTGCACGCCGGACTCATGGTCAGAAGGAGGACTATGTCCTGCGTCGGCTGTTGATCGCCTGGAAGCGCATCGGCTCGCTTCGGTTGCCGCTCACCGTGCAAGCGTCCGACCGGGTGGCCCCGGACTTCCTCCTCAGCGACGCCGATGGATGCCGCAGACTCGAGGTTACGGAAGCCGGCGCCCAGGCGCACCCCCAAACCGACGAGAGGCGCATGACGGAAACGGCCCGAGAGGAGCGGGAGACCTGGCTCGTCTCGCCGCAGAGCCGAAACAGGACGGCCCACAGGAGCAGGCGACCGGCCGGCAGCGACTCGGGGCGGTCCCGAAAGGCGAGGAAGACGAGGAGCCAGGGCACCGTGACCCAGGCGAGCAGGCCGAAGAACCCCGGCAGCCCGGCGCCGCCGGGAAAGTCGTGCGACGCCCACGCCAGGACGGCGTAGCCGACCAGCCCCGTGGCGCCGCCGAGGTCGACGATGGTGGCTGGGGACGGTCGGCGCACGGTCAGAGAGGGCGTCGCTTGGTGCCTCTCAGTGGTGACCACGGATGTACCGCAGTTCGCCGGAGCGGCGACCACCCGCCGCCCTTCACGGGACGGCCGGCGGAAGAGACCGACGGACGACGGTCGGCTATGCCTGGCCGTGCCGCAGCAGGCGCCCCGGCGTGCGGCCGGTGCACTCGCCGTCCTCGAAGGTCGGCTCGCCGTTGACCAGGATCGCCCGGTATCCCTTGGCACGCTGCACGCGACGCCACTCGTTGGCCGGGAAGTCGTGTGCGATGTCGCCCACCCAGCGCGGGGTGACCTCCAGCGCGTCGAGGTCGTAGACCACGATGTCGGCCGGGGCGCCCTCGCGCAGGAAGCCGCGGTCCCGGAAGCCCGCCGCGAAGGCGGGGAGGAAGCTCAGGCGGTAGTGCGCTTCCTCGAGCGACACCTTGCCCTCGTCGCGCACCATCCAGGCCAGGAAGTCCGTCGTGAAGGCGCCGCCCGTGAAGAACTTCGTGTGGGCGCCGCCGTCGGAGACGCCGGGGATCGAGTACGGCGCGGTGATCATCTCGGCGGTGTACTCGGCGTTCTGCCCGCGGTCGCGGCCGAGGAACTCGACCTTGAGGCCGCCTTCCACGGCGAGGTCGAGCATGGTGTCGATCGGGTGCTTGCCGCGCTCTTCCGCGAGCTGGCCGACCGTCTTGCCGACGTGGCACTCGAGTTCCGCGGCGTTCTCGCAGGTGTCGACCGATTGGATCACGAGCTCCTCGATCGGCCCGCCGAGCGCCTGGGTCCGGCCGAGTTTCTCGATGGCGGCATCGGTCTCGGCGCGGATGGCGGTGCGGATCTCCTCGTCCTGCATCTTCGCCATCTTTTCCTCGAACGTGCCGGTCGTGGCGCGGTTCCAGGCGGGGCTCGAGTCGTACAGGTTCCAGTGCTCGAGGGTGAACGCGAAGCCGGTCCGCATGGTGAAGCTCTGGCCGAATATGCGCAGGCCCTTCGCGTTCGCTTCATCGAGCCATTGCAGCCGGTCGCGGTGCACCTGGGGCTTCCTTGGCGCGACCGCGACCACGTTGTGCAGGATCGGCCGGCCACTGACCTCCGCCAGCTTCTCCTGGAACGCGAGGTCCTTCTCGAGGTCGCCCGTGAACTGCGTGATCTGGATGAACCCCTCGTCGCGTTCGGCGAGTACCTCGGCGAGGACGAGGACATCCTCGTCGCACATGGTGTCGGTGACCATCGGCGTGCCGTCGAAGTCCGCCTGCACGGAGTGCTCCCCGAGACGCTGGACGGAGAAACCGCAGGCGCCGGCGTCCATCGCCTCGTGCAGGAGGGCCTTCATCTCGGCCTGCTCCTGCCGGGTCGCGGGCCGCGACTTGGCGGCCTCGAGGCCCATGACCCAGGTCATGAGAGGCGCGACGGGCATGTAGGTCAGGCAGTTGACGCCCTTCGGCATGCGTTCGAGGGACTTGAGCCATTCCGGGAACGTTACCCAGTCCCAGAGCATGCCCGCCTTCATGGAGTCGAAGGGGATCGCCTCGGTGCGCGACATGGTCAGCATCGCCCGGTCGCGGCCCTCTGGCGGCACCGGCGCGAACCCGAACCCGCAGTTGCCGAGCACCACGGAGGTGACCCCGTGCCAGCCGGAGATCGTGCAGTACGGGTCCCACTGGATCTGTGCGTCGTAGTGCGTGTGCAGGTCCACGAACCCGGGAGCGACGATCAGCCCCTCGGCGTCGATCTCGCTAGCCGCCGGTCCGCGTGCGCGTCCACCGATCTGGGCGATGCGGCCGTCCTTGACCCAGAGGTCGCCCCTGAACCGTGGCACGCGCGTGCCGTCCACGATCGTCCCGTTCTTGATGCGCAGGTCGTATTGCGTCATGGAAAACCCCTCCCCCACATGAGGCGGATGCTGCGCCCTGCCGGATGGGTTGTCAAAGGCCGGCGGGACGCCGGGTCGAAGCTGATAAGGTATGCGCCGTTCTGTCTGGTGATGACCCGTACCCGGAGGGTTCGACTATGCGACGTTTGGTGAAGGGAGTGCTGGCCGGTCTGTGCATGCTGCCGCTCGCGGCCCTGGCGACCACGGCGGTCTTCAGCGCCAAGATCACGCGGACGCTGGCGTCCGACGAGAACGCGTTCGGCGGGTGCATGGTGCTGCTGGACAAGTCGCCCGTCAGCGAGGGACTGGACTGCACCGGGAGCTGGGTGACCTTCAGTTGCAGCGGGGAACACGTGAGCAAGTCGAGCGCGCTGCGGATGTTCGACTCCGCGCAGATGGCGTTCCTGATGGACCGCACGGTGCGGGTGACGGTGGACGACTCCCGCAAGCACAACCAACGCTGTCTCGTTACGCGCATCGACGTCCTGTCATCGTGACGGCCTGCATTGAGGCGTTTCCGGGCGGCGGGTCGGAGGCCTGACGTGCCCGGGTCGGACGAGTTGTGTTTTCGTTCCGCCGTCGAGTTGCGTCGGCTGATTGCCGACGGAGCGGTTTCCCCCCTGGAGGTGCTCGATGCCCACCTGGCGCGCATAGAACGCCATGACGGTCCCCTGAACGCCGTCGTCACGCGCTGCTTCGAGGACGCCCGGGAACGCGCTTCCGGCCACCTCGCGGGCCCCCTCGCCGGGCTGCCGATCGCGCACAAGGACCTCACCGCGACCGCGGGTCTCCGCACCACCTACGGGTCGCCGCTTTTCCGGGACCACGTTCCGGCCGAGGACTCCCTGCTCGTCGCGCGCATCAAGGCCGCCGGGGCGGTGACCATCGGCAAGACCAACGTGCCGGAGTTCGGGGCCGGGTCGCAGAGCTTCAACCGGGTCTTCGGCGCGACGCGCAATCCCTGGGACACCAGCCGTACCTGCGGCGGTAGCAGCGGGGGCGCGGCGGTGGCGCTCGCCGCCCGGTTCATGCCGATCGCGGACGGCAGCGACACGGGCGGCTCGCTGCGCAACCCGGCGGCGTTCTGCAACGTCGTCGGCTTCCGTCCCTCGCCGGGCCGCGTGCCCGGCGGCTGGCAGGAGCAGGGCGCGTGGTCGGACATCTCCACGTGTGGCCCGATGGCGCGCAACGTCGACGACCTCGCTCTCCTCTTCTCCGCCATCGCGGGGCCGGACCGGCACGTGACGAACGCGCTTCCGGAGCCGGGCGTCGCGTTCCGGTCGGTGACGCCGGTCGACCTGAGATGCCTGCGGGTCGCCGTTTCCGAGAACTTCGGCGACCTGCCGGTCGCGGCGCCGATCCGGGAGACGATCCGGGGACTGGGAGACACCCTGGCCGACGCGGGGGCGGCCGTGACGGCGGCCGAGCCGGACCTCGCGGACGCGGACCGCATCTTCCACGTCCTGCGGGCCGCGCGGTTCCGCGCGCGGTTCGGACCGCTGCCCGCGGAGCAGAAGGCGGAACTCAAGGACACGATCCTCTGGAACGCGGCGGAGGGCGAGGCCCTGACCCAGGCGGACGAGGATTGGGTCGACGGGGCCAGATCGGCCCTGGTCGCGCGGGTGGCGGCGTTCTTCGACGACTTCGACGTCCTGATCGGCCCGACGACGCAGGTGCAGCCCTTCGACATCGATACGGACTGGGTGCGCGAGGTCGACGGAGTGGCCATGCGGACCTACATCGAGTGGATGCAGAGCTGCAGCCGGGTCACGGTGACGTGCTGCCCGGCGCTGTCGCTGCCGTGCGGCTTCGCGGAAGGGCTTCCGGTGGGCGCCCAACTGGTCGCGCCCATGCGCCGGGACGCCTTCCTGCTTTCGGTCGCGAAGGCGGTCGAGGAGGTTGCGGGGTCCGGCGACGCGGTGCCGGAGCTCGCCTGACAGGCTACCGGGGCGCGTACCAGATCGGCGAGGAGTACGCCCGCTCCTGGCTGACCATCCGGATGCCCTCGGGCAGCTCCTCGATGCCGAAGAAACGCGCGTCGTACGCGGTCCAGCGCGGCGTCGGGATCTCGAGCACGCGCACGTAGTAGAAGGCGGGTCGTTCGGGGTCGAAGTCCGGGTCCGTCCACGTCACCCGCAGTTCGGGATCGCCGATGGCGTTCGTGTACGAGGCGGCCGCCACGTCGACCGTGGAACCGACGGGTGCCACCGTACCGTCTGCCTCCACCGTGCGCCCGTCGGCGAGCGCCACGTCGTGGACGCGTTCGCGGGTCGTTCCGTCGCCGGTCAGCCAGCCCTTCACGACCTGGATGCGGTCCAGGTTGGCCCCGTCGGGGTCCCGCCGGGCGGCGACCAGGAACGTCGGTGCGGCGGCGCCGGAGGCCGGGGGCAGGTCGGCCCCCATCGGCACGCCGCGGCGGTACCCGGGCGACGCGACATCCGGCGCGAGGGCGTCCTTCGCGGCGAAAGCCCACCCGCCGAAGAAACGCAGGGTGATGCGCGGGCCCGTCGTGGCGTATACCTCGCGGCGCTTCAGTGCGTCGAAGAGGGCCTCGCGCGTGTTCTCCCGCGCCCAGACGGCGGCGTACCCCGCCGCGCCGGTCTCCCAGTTCAGCGGCGTGTCCCAGTTCGGCACCATCGGGTCCGAGATGCGCGTGGGGGAGGGGAACGTGATCGAGTACTTGCCCCAGAAGTTGTCGTTGTCGGCGGTCGCGAAGGACGAATGCGAGTCGGTGCTGCCGATGAGACCGTACCTGAAGGGGTTGATGCCGAGCAGGGCCTGCTGGGCGAGGCCCCGGCGCAGTGCGGACCGCGCGTACTCGCCGCGCTTGCGTTCGTCGAAGTCCGCGGTCTCCCAGTCCCAACAGCAGGGGTGGCTACCGGGCTCCATGGTGCCGCCCGCCCAGCTATTCCAGGTCTCGAAGTCGGCGAACTCGTCGGTGGGCGAAAGCACCGGATGGGCCTCGCTGTCGCCCTTGATCTGGGTCACCTCGTAGACAGGTTCGAAACGGCTCCGCAGCGCGGCGTACTCCGCGTCCTGCGGCGCGCCCCGCGAGTCCGTAAGCGCGAACATGGCCCCGTTGCTGGTGTTGCCGTTGTGCGGGATGGCGATGACCTGCCCCCCGGTCTCGGCTTCGTAGCGCGCCAGGAACGCCCACAGGTCTTCCGGGTGCCGGCTGTGGTAGGCGCTGAAGGGCAGGATCCGTCCCGTCCTGCCGGCGTCGTCGCGGAACAGCACCACGCGGTGGAGGTTGCCGAACACGCCCTCGACCGTGCCGACCGAAGTCCACTCGTAGCCGGAGAAGGCGGTGAACTCCCCCGGATCGTTGTACGCGTCCGCGTCCGCGATCACCGTGCTCCAAACCGAGCGGATGTAGTCGTCGCCCAGCGTGTGAGGAGCGAAGCGCAGGCGCCCCGCGTCGGGGTCCGCCTGGTGCGCCCGGAAGCGCTCCACCAGTTCCCTCCCGCCGGGCGCTTCGAGGAGGGCCGGGTCGCCCGGCCGAACGCTCGCCGCGACGCCGAGGTTTTCCGCATGGTCCGCGATCACGAGGAAGTCGAGCGGCTTGCGGATCCTGACCCGCATGCCGTTGTTGGCGGTGACGGTCTCGCCGCGGGCGAACCGGTAGGCGACGGTCGGACTGACGACGTTGAGTCCCATCAGGTTCGCGTCGCCGGTGGAGTAGCTGGTGTGCACGTGGGTGTCGCCCCAGTAGACGGTGGTGGGGTGTTCGCTGTCCGCGGGAGGGGAATAGGACTGCGCGCCCAAGGGGATGGCGGTGGCGAGCAGGACGGGGCCGGCGAATTGGGCGGAGCGGCACATGGCGTTGAGGTTTCCGGTCAGGGGGACGGGCGAGGGTTGGAATGTTGCTCCAAGAGCGCGACGAGTTCCTCCTTGGACTGCCTTCCAGCGCCAAGCCGGTCGGCCCACGGGCGGCCGGGGTGCAGCACGTCCCAGGAGGACCGCGCCTGATTGTGCCTGCCACTGCCCGGATCGTGATTGCCGAAGCCCGTTATGAGCGTGTTCCAGATTGGCGAAAAGCGTTCGATTAGCAAGGATTCGCCAAGTGGTATCCAGATGTCATCTACGGAGAGATATCGACACCTGAAGTCTGCAAGCTTGAGATTGCGGGCTTCGTCAATGGATTGGGCGTGCTCGGCCAAACGCTGGAAGAGGACTGGCCCGGCCTTGGGGTTGATTGTGGCGCGTCCCTTTCTCGAGCCTGCGGGAATGGCTTTGCCAACGTACACAGGTCGGGAGTACGAACGGCGGGCGTGTTCCCTTGCGATTTCTTGGTACGGAGGGAAGTCCCCTGTGTAGTAGATCGCGTAAACACCAGCGCCGATGAAGGACTCGGGGGGTGGCAACTCTCTCGGCTCGCGGTGCAACAGCGCATCGACGACGCTATCGGCCAGGCTCTGCCTATCCAGCGGGTTGTACGGCTGCTCGTCGGGCACCGTTTGGACTCCGATCCGCGCTGCCCGTGGCGGTGGAAGCGCTCAGAAGCTCCCGCACGCCTTGGGCCAGAACATGTCCAAGCGACACCGGAACCGCGTTGCCAATCTGGCGCATGGTCTCCGACCAGGAGCCGGGGAATCGGTAGCTGTCCGGGAATGTTTGCAGGCGCGCCGCCTCGCGGATACTGAAGTACCGAAAGGTGCCGTCGTCCCTCGCGAGCATGTTCTCACCGCCCGGTACGCCGTGGTCTCCCGCCTTTAGCACTTTCGCTGGCTCGTCGAGCTTGCTGCCGGTGTGCCCGGGGTAGGGTCTGGCGCCGGGGTTGAAGCGATGGTCCGGGACGTCCTTGGACGCGACCGGGTCGAGCTCCGGGTCCGGCAGGTCGGAGATGGCATCGCGCACGGTCTGCCACGGTTGGAGGAGCGGGGGGAAATCGAAGCCCCGCAACCCGTCTACCCTCCGTTGTAGGGTGGTCGGGAGGCTTGGCCGCTGGTGGGCCGGAACCTCGTGGCGCGTCCAGTAGCTACCGCTGACCCACTGATCCCACAGCAATGTGTCGAGGGAGTGCGTGGGTTTCGGAAACGACCAGCCGATGTCGACATCGTTGCGCAGTCCCACCATGATCATTCGCTCCCGCCTTTGGGGTACGCCGAAGTCGGCCGCGTTGAGCACCGCCGTCGCGACGCGATACTCCAGACCCGGGCTTGCGCGGGAGGTCAGGCGGTGTGCGCGAAGGCGATTGGCATGATCGAGCCATGGTTCGCTTGGCCGTGTCATCAACTCGGGGAAGGTGAGGTGGTCTCGAACATACTCGAGGTAGCGGGCGAACGCGGGTCGCCGTAGTCCTCGCACGTTCTCGAGGACGAAGGCCCGAGGAGTCAGCTCCCGCACGGCGCGGATGGCTTCCGGGAACATGTCCCGTTTGTCCAGGGGGCCGTGGTGCTTGCCTCCGACGGAGAACGGCTGGCAGGGAGGGCCGCCCGAGATGAGGTCGATGTCCGTGCCAATCGAGCCGTACGAAAGCGTGCGTACGTCGCACTCCTCAAGCGGCCAGCCAGAGACCGTGGGATGGCCCGCTGCCTGATTCGTCCGGATGGTGTCGCAGGCATGCCGGTCCCAATCGACGACGAGTTCGTGGCGGAAGCCGGCTTGGTTCACTCCCATGCCGAGACCGCCCGCGCCGACGAACAACTCGACGGACCTCAACCGTTTGGGCTCCCCAAGAGACTCTCCATCCGCCATTCCGAGGTCGATCCGTCCTTGATCCTGCATTCCCCAATCGCCGGCATGCCCGGTCGCTCACGCTGTATTTTGCCTCCGCGGCTGACGAATGCTCAAGACAGACTGGCTGCGTTGTCTCCCCGTGCAGGTCACTCGACGGCCCTCCCCGGACCTTGTCCTATACTGCCGCGTCTTCCATGAAGAGGCACGACATGGCACTGCTGGGCACGGTTCACTACGAGGTGCGGGACCGCGTGGCGCTCGTCACCGTCGACAACCCGCCGGTCAACCCGCTGAGTTCAGGCGTGCGGTTCTACCTGTCGCAACACCTGGAGACCGCGCTGGCGGACGATGGCGTGGACGCGATCGTCATCACCGGCGCGGGCCGGGCGTTCATCGCCGGCGCGGACATCCGCGACTTCGGCAAGACCCCGAATCCCGAGGAAGTGCCGAAGCGCCCGGCCGGCGCGATCATCGAGGGAAGCGCGAAGCCGTTGGTGGCGGCCATCAACGGCACGGCCTTCGGCGGGGGCCTGGAACTCGCGCTCACGTGCCACTACCGGATCGCGGCGCCCGGCGCGCCCACGGGGCTGCCGGAGATCAAGATCGGCCTGCTGCCGGGCGGTGGCGGGACGCAGCGCCTGCCGCGGCTCATCGGCGCCGAAAGGGCCATGCTGGCGATCCTCTCGGGGGACCCGTTCGAGCCGGACGAGGCGCTGGCGCTCGGCATCGTCGACGAGATCGCCGCGGGCGACCTGGTCGAGCGCGCCCTGGCGTTCGCGAGGACGAAGGCGGCGGCGGGCGGCCCGTATCCGCTCGTGCGGCATCGGCGCGACAAGGTCGAGGCGGACCGGGCGAATCCCGACGTCTTCAAGGCCGGCGAGGCCTACCTGGCGCGCCGCCTGCGGGGGCAGGTCAACGGACAGATGGCGTTCGAGTCCGTGCAGGCGGCGGTGGAGATCGACGGCTTCGATGCGGGCATCGCCGCCGAACGCGCGAACTTCCAGGTCTGTCACGACCATGAGCAACGCGCGGCCATGATCCACGTGTTCTTCGCCGAGCGGCAGGCGGCGCGTATCCCGGACATCCCGGGAGACACGCCGAAGAAGGCCATCGGGAGCGCCGCCACGGTGGGCGGCGGACTGATGGGCGGCGGGATCGCGATGTCCTTCGCGGACGCGGGGATTCCCGTGAAGGTCCTCGAGATGGACCAGGAAGCCCTCGACCGCGGCCTCGGCGTCATCCGCAACAACTACGGCCGCATGGTGCGCGGCGGCCGCATCACGCAGGAGGAGATGGACGCCCGGGTGGGACGCATCGAGGGCGTGCTCGATTACGACGCGATCGGCGACGCGGACGTGGTCGTCGAGGCGGTGTACGAGAACCTCGATCTCAAGAAGCAGATCTTCGAGAAGCTCGACGCCGCGATGAAGCCCGGAGCGCTGCTCGCGAGCAACACGTCCGCCCTCGATCTCGACCAGATGGCCGCGACGACGCAGCGCCCGGGGGACGTGGTCGGCATGCACTTCTTCAGCCCCGCCAACATCATGCAGTTGCTGGAAGTGGTGCGCGGCGAGGAGACCGCCAAGGAGACCCTGGCCACCGTCATGGCGCTCGGCAAGGCCATCGGCAAGACCCCGGTGCTCTCCGCCAACGCGCCCGGCTTCATCGGGAACCGCATGCTGGGCGGCTACACGAGCCAGGCGGGCGAGATCATCCTCCACGGCGCCCTCCCGGAGCAGGTGGACCGGGTGATCCGGGAGTTCGGGTTCAAGATGGGCCCGTTCGCGATGAACGACCTGGTGGGGCTCGACCTGGGCTGGCGAGCACGCAAGATGGCCGGCGTGATGGACGCGGACAAGCCGCTGACGGCCGTCGTGCCCGACAAGCTGTGCGAGCTGGGTCGATACGGGCAGAAGACCAACGCCGGCTTCTACGCCTATCCGGAAGGCAGCCGACGCGGGGAGCCCGACCCGGAAGTAGCGAGGATCGTCGAGGAGACGTCCGCGGAGCTGGGCATCGCCCGGCGCGAGATCGGCGATGCCGAGGTTCTGAAGCGGTGCCTGTATCCGCTGGTGAACATCGGCGCGCAACTGCTGGACGACGGGATCGCGCTGCGGGCGAGCGACATGGACGTGGTGTACGTCCACGGCTACGGCTTCCCGAAGTACCGCGGCGGCCCGATGTACTACGCGGACCAGGTGGGGCTCGAGAACATCTACCGCGACATCCTCGCGTTCCACCAGGAGTACGGGGACGCCTGGCGGCCGGCGCCGCTGCTGAAACGGCTGGCGGAGGAGGGCGGCTCGTTTGCCGGTTGGGACGCGGCGCAGGGGTCGAGGTGACCCACGGCGCGTCGTCGTTCAGTGGCTTCGCCGTTGTGGAACGTGTGGGACGAGCGCGGGCATCTGCCGCCGCATGAAGGCGTCGAAGAGGGGGACGGTGAAGGCCGTCTCCCCGTGCCGTTGGCTCCAGACCATGCCCTTCTTGATGAGGCGTTGGCGGACGGTGGCGACCGCCGGGGTGCCGACACCCAGCGTTTGGGCAATCCGCCCGGTCGGGTGCGGCCCCGGGCCCAGTTCCGCCATGGCCCGCAGGTACTTCTGTTCCAGCGGGGTGAGTTGGTCGAAGCGGACCCGGAAGAAGTTGCCGTCGAGGTGCGCGACCACCCCGGGTGCGGCGGACTCCACCATCGCGAGCGTCACTGGGCTCGCGGGGGCCGCGTTCCACACGTGGAAGCCCCACTCCTGGAGGAAGTAGGGATAGTTCTGCGTGGCGGAGAGAACGGCTGCGACGGCGCCGGGCTCGAAGTCGACGCCTTCCGCGCGCGCCGGCTTCAGTAACGCGGCCTCGGCGTCGGCGTCTTCGAGTCGACCGATCGCCGGGTAGTCGAAGAGACGCTCGGCGTAGGACTTGGCCCTGCCCGAGAGGGACACCGTCTGTGGCAGGCCCGCCCCGACGAACAGCAAGGGGAGCCCGAGTTGCGCGGTTTCGTGACAGGCGACGATGATGGCCGCGAGTTCCTTCGCCGAGAGGTATTGGACCTCGTCGACGAACAACGCGATGGCCGTGTCTCTGTCGGCGGCCGCCTGGGCCACCGCCGCGAGCAGGCGGGGCAGGTCCTGCTCGATGTCGCCGGTGTCCGCTTCGCCCGGCGCGAGGTCGACGCTCAACCCGAATGGCCCCAGGTTGACCTTGAACGCCTTGGCGAAGTTGGCGAGCACATTGGCGCCCCGCTTCAGGTTCCGTCCGGCGCGGCGCTTCACGTCGAGGGCGTGAACGAGGCGGCGCAGCTCGGGCGCCAGCAACGCGGGCAGGGCGGAGCCGTCGGGCGCCTCGACGCGGACGGTCTGGAAGCCCTTTTCCTGGGCCATGAGGTTCAGTCGGTTCAGCAACACCGTCTTGCCCACGCCGCGCAGGCCGATCAACATCCGGCCCTTGGCGGGACGGCCGGCCAGGATGCGGTCCATGTCGATGGAGGTGTCCGCGAGCAAGGCGTCGCGGCCGGCCAACTCGGGCGGTTGAATGCCGGCGCCCGGCACGAAGGGATTGCGCAGACGGTCCATGGGTTCAGATTAACGAAGATAACGCCGTTATCGTAACCCCTGTTAATGCCGACAACGTAGTTAATTCCTGACGCCTGGTACCGGACTCGCGGCGACGGGCCTTCTTTGCCGACTACTTCGACAGGTCCACGATCCCGATCCGGTCCCCGAGGAACGTGCCGAGGTAGAACACGCCGTCGCGCTGCAGCGCCACGGTGACGCCGCCCATCGGGGCGCCCCCGTGGGAGATCAGCACCTGCTGGGAGAGATCGTCCGGATCGAGCGCCACGATCTCGAAAGGCATGCCGCAGGAGCCTTCCTCGATGCCCTGGCAGGCCAGCATCTCGCCCAGGCCCCCGGTGTGGGCGGCGGCGAGCAGGCGTCCGTCTTCGCCCCAGGTGGTGTTGTCGACGGGGTCGATGTCGGCCGTCGCGACGGTTTCGCCGGTGGCGACGTCGATCTTGCGGACGCCGCCCGAGCCGTAGACGTTGAGGTAGACGTACCGCTCGTCCTCGGACTTCTCGATGCCGTTCGGCATCGGTGCGTCCGTGCCGTCGATCTTCCGGAACCCGCCCGCGGCCGACCAGGCGTAGACCCAGCCCGTGTCGGAACCGAGCAACGCCCGCACGAGCGAGAGCGACATGCCGTCCCGCGGAAACATCTGGGTCGCCCAGAACCCGCCGTCCCGCAGCAGGACGATGTCGTTGAAGAAGCCCTCCTCCGGAGCGATCACGCAGCCCCGCCAGGCGAGCGAGCCGTCGTCGAACATCTCGAAGAGTTCCACCGACTCGCGTCCGCCGTGGTTGACCACCGCGAGTTCGTGTCGCCCGTCGGCGCGCGTCTCGATGTCGATGCCGTGGGGCGCGAAAACGGCGGCGTCCGGCGGACCGCACGCGGGGTCCCCCCACTCGGACGCTGCCGCCCCCGGCGCGCCTTCCGTGGCCGGGAACAGCACGGTCAGGGCGCGCGAACCCGGATCGTAGGTGGCGAGGCTCCCGCTCCGCGCGCCCTCCATGTCGCCGAACTGGCTGACGAGTATCCGACCGTCCGGGGCGAGGGCTAGATCCTCCGGATTCTGGAACTGGCAGTCGACATCGATGCCGAACCCCGGTTCGCAGCCGGTGACGGGCGAGAACTCCGAGGAGCACCCGGCCGCAAGCGCCAGGCTCGCGGCGAGGACGAACGCTCGAGGAAGGGTCGTCGAATCAATAGCCTGCGTATTCATCGCTTTCTCCAATTCTGAAGCGCAGCGTGCTGACACGGTTCGGGGCGGACACGGCCCGGCCGTCCTCGACCCGCGGCCGGAATCGCCAGCGGGACAGGGACGCGAGGGCGGCGGCATCGAACGTCCCCGCCGGCACCGACTGGACCACGCGCGGGTTCGCGACCGCGCCCGCGGCCGTGACGTCGTAGCGGACGACGACGTAGCCCTCGATCCCGGCGGCCTTGGCGGTCGCCGGATACACCAGGTCGGGCCCGGACAGGAACTGCGCCGGCCGCGAGGGGCTCGAGCACGCGCCGAGGAGCGCGGACGCGCCGAGAAGGACGGCGGCCCATGGGACGGCGCGCGGATACGGGACGACGAGCCGTGGCATGGGGCGCAGACTACACGAGCGGAGCGGCGGCGACGCGCTGAAGCACGTCCTCGAACGCCGCCTCGAGGGCGTCGAAGCGCCGCGCGGCGTCCAGCTGGGAGCGGGCGCGCTCGAGATTCTGGCCGCGATGGGCGACGCGGAAGTAGCGGTCCCCGGTGCAGTGGTCCGTCAGGAAGCGGACGCCGAGCATGAAGCTCATGTGTCCGGGCGCCGCCGCGAAGGCCTTCGGGTCGACGATCCCGCCGGCGCCCCGCGCGAAGCCGCGCGCCACCCGTTCGAAGGTCTCCAGGGAGACGTGGAGCGCCGAGGCGGCCTCCTCGGCTCCGCTCGCCACGGACCGAACGAGGTCGCCGAAGTCCCACGCGGGGTGTCCGCGCATGGCGGTGTCGAGGTCGATCAGGTGCGTGACGCGCGGCTCCCCCGGATGGAACAGCAGGTTGTTCACCTTGCAGTCGCCGTGAATGACGGTCGGGACGTCGGGAAACCGGTACGCCTCGCGGGTCGCCACGAAGTCGACGTCCGCGGAGGCTTCCGGCGCGGCCTCCCGGAGAGCGTCCAGGTAGCGGGGCAGGTCGTGAAAGCCGTCGATGACCGGCTCGAGCACGTCGTCCATGCCGGCGACGGCGGCGTGAAAGCCCCCGAACGCGAAGGCGGCCGGCTCGACCAGCGCGTCGGGGAGTTCCTGCAGGTTGCGTCCCTCGGCGAACGGAAACAGCCGCCACAGCTCGCCGGCCTCGTCCGTCGCCCATAGCGGTCCCGCCCGCGTCGGTATGGGTGCGACGATCCCGGCATGGTGGGGGAGGAGCTTCGCCAGGTTGCGCATGACGCCCTCGGGATTGGTGAAGACGTGCCCGTTGATGCACTGCAGGACGAAGCGGTCGTTCCCCACGGAGAAGGTCCGGTTGACGTGGCCGCCCGGCAACGGGCGTATCTCGAGCCCGGCGGCATCCGGCCAGTGGGCGAGCATGTCGCTCGGGTTCACGCGGCGAAACGTGCGGCGAGGGGGGCGGCGACGGCGAGCACGTACTCGCCCAGGGGCTCGAGGGCCTCGTCCGGGACGGTCGCCGGCTCGCCGTCGAGGAACCGCTCCAGGCGCTCGCCGAGGTCGTGCAGCGACGCGGACACCCGGTCGAGCTCCGCGACCGCGGGGATCCTCGCGCCGAGCCGCCGGACGCACCGGCGCTGGCGGCGCCAGCCGGACGCCGTCCCGCGCAGCGCGCCGACGTCGGTTTCGCGGGCCAGGCGCCGAGCGGCGAGGCTCTCCGGCGGTAGCAGGTCGACCACCCGGTTCAGCTCCGTGGTCGTGTCGTACGGCCGTGTCGCGACGTCCTCGGCCCCGCCGGCCGACCGTCGGGCCAAGGCGGTCGGACCGAGCAGGCGCGCATACCACTTGACGGGCTCGAGCGCGGCGAGGAGCGGCGCGAGTTCGGCGCGGTCCGCCGCGTTCAGTCCGAGCCGCTCGAGGCCGCGGGCCGTGATGGCGTCGAGGTCGACGATGCCGGTACGCGCGAGAAGCGCGTGGCCGGCCGTCAGCCGGCGGTACATGTCGTCGACGTCCCGGACGGAGGCGTCGGACCATAGGCGCTCCGCGATGGCCGGCATCCGGCTCCACACCTTGAGCGGCAGCAGGTCGTCCGTGACGAGTTCCGTCCACATGCATGCCTCGCCCCCGAGGACCCGCCCGCGCTCCGTTTCGGCGTCCGTGCCCGGGGTGTCGGAGGCCCAGATGCGCTGCAGCATCTCGAGTCCCGGACGCACGTGGGCGAGGCGCGGGTCGGAGGGGAGGTCCGGGTCGGCCTCCTCCTTCTCCGGGTCCGAGAGATAGTGCAGGTCCGCCGGATACGCCAGGTCGAGGTAGTAGCCGGCGGAGTGGACCGTGTCGAACCCCGCGCCGAGGGCGCGCGCCCGGGCCGCCGGACCCCGCCACGCCTGGATCACGACGTCCCGGGGGAGGTCCTGGTGGATCGCTTCGTCCCAGGCGACGGGCGTCCTCCCGAGTTCGCGCAGCCGGGCCACCACGGAAGCGTTGAAGGACGCTTGCAGTCCCCCGGTCTCGGCCCCGTCCGGGAGCTGCACCTCGTCGCCCCCGAAATGGAAGAACCGGTCGGGGAACACCTCTGCGAGTTCGCCGAAGAGCGCCTGCGCGGCCCCCGCGGCGCCCGGGTGGTCGGGATCGAGGCAGCACGCGTGGGGGCCGAAACGCGTCGCCGGGGCGGTGACGGCCTCGCCCAGCCCCCACTTGGGGTGAACCGCGAGCCAGCTTGCCACGTGGCCCGGCACGTCGAGTTCCGGCACGACCCGGATCCCCCGGTCCGCCGCTTCGCGCACCACCGCGCGTAGCTCCCCGGCGTCGTATCGGTGCTCCGGGTCGGCCAGTTCCGGGAAGGCGCGGGAGGCGAAGCGGAAGGCCTGGTCGTCGGAGAGGTGCAGGTGCAGGACGTTGAGCTTGAAGAGCGCCATGGCGTCGAGCGTGCGCAGCAGCGTCGCCCCGCGGATGAAGTGCCGGGCGGTGTCGATCATCAACCCGCGCCAGGGGAAGCGGGGCGCGTCCTCGATGGTCAGGGCGGGCAGGTGGGGGCCATCGGCATCGGTCCGCACCAACTGCGCGAGCGTCGCGAAGGCGCGCAGGACACCCCACTCCCCCGCGGCTTCGATACGCGCTTCGCGCCGATCGACGGCGAGCCGATAACCCTCGTCGTCGCCAAGCGCCGGGAACGCGCCGGACACGCCGCAGGAGACCGCGACGCGGCACCCACGCCCGGCTCCGGCGACTCCGGTCACCTGGTCGCGCAGCCGATGGGCGGCGCGTGCGAGGCGCGGCGTACTCGTGCCGGTCCACTCCCAGGCGCCCTCGACCATCGGCAACCGGTCCGATCCGGGGTGGATTCGACGCGGCAACGGCATCGCTTCCATGGGGCGGGCACTCTGTGGAAGGGGCCGAGCCTTGTCAAACGGCCGGCATACCGGCGACCATCCGGGCAGCGTCATCGGGGGACGAACGAGTGGACATCAGGCAACGGATGCAGTCGGTGATCGCGGCCGAGGCGCTGGCGGTGTCGCGGATCGAGGTCACCGACGACTACGTCGCGGCGGTCGGGATGCTGGAGGCATGCCAGGGCAAGGTCATCGCCACGGGGATCGGCAAGGCGGGGCACATCGCGCGGAAGTTCGCGGCGACGCTGTGCTCGACGGCGACGCCGGCCGTGTTCGTGCATCCCGCGGAAGCGGCGCACGGGGACCTCGGCCTGGTCGACCGCAACGACGTCATGATCGCGTTCTCGACGAGCGGCAAGTCGAAGGAGGTGCTCGAGATTCTCGAGCTGTCGCGTCACCTCGGCGTGACCGGCATCATCGGCGTGACCTCGCACCCGGACTCCGACCTGCGGGGACCGTCCGACCTCGTCCTCGACATGGGCATCGTCGAGGAAGCGTGTCCCCTGGACCTCACGCCGAGTTCGTCCATCGCCGTGATGCTCGCCATAAGCGACGCCGTGGCGCTCGCGCTGATGGAGGTGAAGGGGGTGACCCGCCGCGACTGGGGCATGCGCCACCACGGCGGCTACCTCGGGCGGGCGGCCCGCACGGACAACATGTAGCACACTTGGTTGGTGGCCTTGGACTCGGCCCGACGCCCCGGCTCGGAGACCGGACCAGGCCCGCTCACGGGTACTCCACCGAGCCGTCCGGTTCGAAGACCGGCGCTGGCTTTCCGTCTCGCGCGAACGTGGCGGACAGCGCTGCCTCGACGGGGTCACTCTCCGAAGCGACGTACCCGTCGCGGGGCTCGCTGGCCACATCCTTTTGCAGCGCCGCCACATCCGACCCGGTGTCGCCCATGGGCCACAAGGCTGAGTTGGCGAGCTTGCGCTTGCGATTCATGAGGCTATGCAGCAGGCAGTCGAAGGAGTGCTCGCGGTAATCCGGATGCACCGCCATCGGCAGGTGGACGGTAACCGCCCGCTCCTGTCCGATGCGGTGAACCCGGTCGTTGCACTGTTCCTCGACGGCGGGGTTCCACCAACGCGACACGTGGATCACGTGCGTCGCGGCGGTCAGCGTCAAACCGGTGCCCGCCGCCCGGGTCCCGAGTACGAGCAGGTCGAACCCGCCGTCTTCGTCCAGATGCCGCTGAAATCGCTCGACGATCAACCGCCGTTGCCTGATGGGAGTACTGCCGTTGATGATGTCGATCCGCGAGAGGCCGAACTCACGGCGCGCCACTTCGACGAACTGGTATTGCACGAGTCTGTGTTCGATGAAAACCAGGGCGCGCTCTCTGCGGTCGCGCACGCTCCGAATCACGTCGAAGGTTGCCTGGAGCCTTGCGGAGTCGCGCACGAAATCGCCGCCGACGCCATCCGCCGCAAGCTCCGGGTGCACGGAGACGGCCCGGATGTGATGGAGTGCCGCCAGTCCGCCTCCGCCCTGGGTGACCTTCAGCCTTGCCGCATCGTAGGCCGCGACCTGGCTCTTTGGCATCGGTCGCGGATGCAGCCGCCGTGACTTCTGGGGCAGATGGGCGGAAGCCTCCGCCTTGGTGCGCCGCAAAGCCAGTCGGGGCCGCCCGTGGGCAGGCAGGAACACCCGCCGATGCAACTCCGACATCGTCGTTTGGTCGGGTTCGGAGTACCGATCATTGAACTCCGCAAGGGTTCCGAGCGCTCCAGGCGCCAACTGGTCCATCACCGCCCAAAGATCAGATGTCCGGTTCTCGATCGGCGTCCCCGTCAGTCCAATGCGGAAATCCCCGCGGATCGCGCGCGCCGCATGGGACCGTAGCGACGCGGGGTTCTTCAGCGCCTGAATCTCATCGAAAACCACGACCGCGAACGGAATCCGGGCGAGCGAATGGTGATGGTTGGTCAGCGTCGTGTAGGTCGTGAGCATCCAGAAACGGTGCCCCCGGCCTTCGGCTATCGCTTCCTCGAGCATGCCGAGGTCCAGCTTCGTTTCGCCGGACTCGTTGTCCACGCCTGCGACGCCTCGCGCCCTGTAGCCGCCGAGGCCGCTCCCGTAAAGGCGCATCATGCGCCCAAGACCTTCCCGGTCCGTGTGTCGGTCGACCTCCGCCTCCCACGTCGGCAGCAGTGACGTGGGTGCAACCACGAGCACCGGACAGCTCTTCGGTGCCCGCGTTTCGGCTTGCAGGTCGTGGAGCGAGCGCAGGAATGCGATCGTCTGCAACGTCTTGCCCAGTCCCTGTTCGTCGGCGTTGAGGGCTCCGGCCAGCCCTGCGGACCAGCACTCCTGATGCCACTTCAGCCCTTCACGCTGGTGGTCCTTCAACTCGGTGACCACGCCTTCCGGCACGCCCTGAGCGAAACGCCCGTCCCGCGGTGCAAGTTCCGGTTGCCACTCCATGTCGGAGAAGTTCTCTTTGGTCTCGAGGATGACCGGGCCTCTGCGTTCTGGTTGATCCCGTCCGGCGTCGCTTCTCTCGCGAGCTCGCTTGAGGCCCCTTATGCCCTCCAGACTCGCCAGGTTCGCCGGGAACTCCAGACCCCGCACCGTGACCGTCTCCCGCCCCTCGGCGACCGCCTCGCGGACTTCCTCCTCCAGCCTGTCGAGCGTCTGGTCATCCATGTCCTGCAAGGCTGCGTACGCGGTGCCGGAACCCTCCGGCAGCCATGTCGTGCGTGGCCCGTCCGGCATGTCCAGCCCGGGGTCCTCGTAGACCCTCCAGCCGATCACCCTTGCCGAGTACTCGACCGTTTCGACAAAGGCAGGCCCTGCCTTAACTTCGATGGCTTCCTCCTCTCCTTCGGGGCCCAGTCCCTGGAACTCCCCGGTCTCACGCAGTATTGCCGCCGTCGCTGCTGCAATCGCGGCCCGCGGGTTCCGTACGAACGCGTCGCGTTCCGCCGGTGCCGCGCGCTGCTTGGCGCTCATGACGGACAAGGCGGTCCCGGCGCTGCGATCCACCACCAGGTAACTGCCGTCGCCCACGCGATACGCGGGCAATGCGCCGCGGCTGCGCATGCGCTCCTGGAACGTCCGCAACGCGTCGCCGCGAAGCTCGCTGTGGCCCTCCGCGACCGCGTCCTCCGCCACGTCCTCGAGGCTCTGTCGCAGGTAAGGCACCGGATCGAAGTCGAGGAGCCCGTCGCAGTCGGTTCTGGGCGCGATGCCGAAGCTGTCGGCCAGGGTCACGTTCAGTCCTTGCAGGAAGTCCGTCATCGAAACCCTGGCGGCCAAGGGGTCCCTCGACATCTCCACCCCGGGGTCCAGCGCCCGCCTGAATCGCGCCAACGCCTCCCAGTGTTCGGCGAGGTCGCTGCCGGGTTGGAAGCCCTCGGCCACCTCGACGGCGTGGAGCAGCCACAGTGGCAGGCGTCGAACCCCGTCGTCGGTCTCGAGAAACGCACCCACGCGTCGTGGCCTTTGCTCGCGGCCGAACTTCAACCACCAGTGCCGAAGCTGGAACGACGGCGTTCCCAGGGCCCCCTCCACGTCCGTCCTGAACGTGAGGTCCACCAGCGGCGGCAGTCCCAACGCCTGGGCTGACCTGCCGTCCAGGGCCGCCGCGACCCGGTGCCGCATCCGTACGGCGTCGTCCCCAATGTCCGCAGCGTCGGGGTCCCCTTCGCTGACCATCCTGACCTCGGCAAAGGCGAACGCGACGTCCCGGTCGGCATCCGCCACGGAGTCGACCCCGCCGCCTCTCGATCGGGTCACCACTCGCCACAGGCGGCCCCGCCGTCGCGGTCGGGCCGTCACCCATTCGCCGTCATACTCCAGGTCGAACGCCATTGCTGGTTACGTTTCGTTCACGACCAGTAGTCGATCAACTCGCGGACACGCTCCTGCCAACCTGTGTGGTGCGCCTGCGCACGATGTCCCGGGGCGCGGCGTATGCGTTCGCAGTCGTATTGTTCCTGAAAGAGACGGGGCGCCTGTGGATCGCTGTCCCTGAATACGTGGACCTTGTAGCTGTGCGACCCCTCCACGACGATGGACCTGCCGATCTTGAGGATCAGCAGTGACGTGGACCTTCGCGTACCGCCGGCGGTCTGCTCCCCAAAGGCGAGATGGTCGCGTTTCTCCGCTCTCTCGGTCAGCCGCCGCGCTTTCCGCGCCGCGCCCGGGCTGAACGCCACCCAGGCATGGTCGATCCTTCCCCGCTTGTAGAGATCCCACCAGAACTCCCGGCGCGGCTGCCACATGTGGCTTGTCTCCACCTCCGAGACCATGTCGAGGAAGAACTGGATGTCCGCTCCGGTCAGCCACTTCAACAGCACGTCCCGGCAGTCGCTGCGGACTTGCGGCCACACGCCGCCGCTTCGGACGCGCGGGTCCCGGTACGACGCTACCAGGCCTTCAACGAGTTGATCCCTGATTTCGCGTGTCGGCTCTCTCGACCTCCACGGGTTCAGTAGCGCCTCGATCGCCTCCTTTGCCCCGGCCACCTTGGGCTCCTTCCCGGTCGGCGCAAGCCATCCGAGCATCCTACGAACACCCGATTCCGTCTTCAGCGCGGCTTTCATGCCATCGACGTAGGCGAGGTGCGCTCCATACAGCAAGCCGGAAGCATGGGGGTCATGAAACCCCAGCCTCACCAGCCCGGACCAGGGTTCGTACATCCTGCACATCTCGGACCCCAGCCGCCTTGCGGCATTCCGGGAGTCAAGCAGGAACTGCACGTTCTGCAGCAGCTTCGACCACCTTCTCCCCAGCCGGTCGCGCGCGTCGTCGAGTGCCGCCGCAAGGTCTCGGGTGTGCCGGGCGCCAGACTCGTACGAGCCGAGATAGATCGACATCATTGCGCCGAGAAAGCCCTGGCTCGTCGAGGCCTTGGCCTCCCGCAGGTAGAAGTCGCGCAACCGCCGGAGGTCGCGTCGCTCCCTGAACCCCGTTTCGAATGCGACGCGCCCCGCGCGGGTCACGGATGCAAGCGTTGCGGTGTCCCAGTCGTCCTGCTGAACTCGCCGGAGCATCTCCCGAACGATCGACTCCCGGTCTCCTTGGGGTGCCGGCATCACATCCGGCCATCGGCGATGCACGCGGCTGCACGCCGCCGAGACCCTGTCCAGAGACGGGACGGACGAAGCCGTCAATCGGTCGGACTTCCCAATCCATCCGGAGAGTTTCATGCTCGATCCATCCCGCCGCGCAGCCTCTCCGTCACTTGTTCCACGTCGTCTCGCCCGGCAGGGGTGTACATGATCACCCGCAGGTCGATGCGCCGGTTTCTGCTGCGCCCTTCTTCCGTGTCGTTGCTCGCCACCGGTCTCATCCAGCCGTAGCCCGCAACGGAGAGTACGGGGAATTGGCGGATGTTGAGGTGTTCTGTCAAGCCACGCTCGTGCTCGATCATCGCCTGGAACGTCACGTTCGCACGGGCCGTTGACAACATCAGGTTCCCCATCTCCTGGCCTTGTGTGTCCGTGTGGCCCTCGATCTGTACCGCGTCGATGATCGCGAAGTGCTCGTTGCACGCCGCCTGCCATGTCGAGAGGCTTCCGGTGGTGTAGCACGGCAAGACATCGTGGAGTGTCGTCGCGATCGTGCGCACGATCTCCCGCGGACGTTCCTTCAACGAGCTCTCGTTCGTCTCGAACAATCCCTCCCCCTGCAACTGCAACGCGTCCCCCTGGGAACTGATCTGCACGACCAGATTCGGAAACTCCGCCGTGATCCCCTGCCGCAACGCCTCCAGAACGCGCAATCGGGCCTCCGCCGCCCGCTGCAGGTACTCCTCAAGCGGGTCTGGCGTCTCGTCGGCATAGCGCGTCGCGAAGAACGCCATCAGCAGCATGACGATGAACAGGAAGCTCACCGTCAGGTCTGTCATCGAAACGAACGACGACTCCTGTTCGTCGTCCTCTCCCGTTCGACGCGTCAGCGAGCGCATCAGCGGATCCCTCGCCGGACGCGTTGCTCTGGAACGAACTGTTCCGCCTGCTCGACGATCTCCCGCATCGTGTCCAGCGCCGGCGTCAGCTTCTCCTGCATCTCCCGCACGTGGCCGTGCAGGGCATCGACAGCCGTTGCCACGTGCGTCCGGTAGTGCTCGAACGCGCGCCCGAGCTTCTCGTCGATGTCGTCCAGACGGTCTCCCTGGCCGCGCGTGCCTTCCAGCACCTGCGTAAGACCCTGAAGCGTGTTGTCGATCGCCTGCCTCTCTCCGCCCAGCGCCGCCTGCGCGGCCTCCAGGACCTGTCCGGCACTCGCCGCGCTGTGGCGCGCGCTCTCTCCGACCTGGCGGGTGCTTGCCGCGAGGTTCCGGGTCGCAGACTCCAGCCGTTCCACCGCCGGCTTCACCTCGTCGCCGGCTGCGACCAACGCCCGCGCCGCACCCCGGAAGTTGGAAGAAGCGTCCGACGTGGCGTCCGCGCCATCCTTCACGCCGTCCGAAGCGCGGCGCATCTCCCGGGCTCCGTTTGCCAAGGCATCGACGATCCCTTCCAGACGCTGCGCGATATCGCCCATCGGCCCAAGGAGGTCGCGCCCCGCCTTCTCGGTGACCTCGCCCGTGATCGAGGCGATCTCGTGGCCCGTTCGTTCGATGGCGTTGCGGACTCGGTCTCCCGCGCCGTCGATGCCCCGCGCGACATCGGCGCCGCTTCGGTCCATGCGCTGCCGGGCCGCCACGGCCCCTTCCTCCGTGGCCTTCGCCAGTTCCGCTCGAAAGCGCTCTGCCGCGCCGCGCATTTCCTCGGCGGCGTCCGCCATCGCGCGGGCGCCGTCGGCGGTGTTCTCCCGAATCCCCTCGAGCGTCGTCCGCATGGCCGCCAGGATCGCCTCGACGCCGTCGCTGAAGGCCCCGCTTGTCGCCGCAGCGCCCGCGGACATGGTCGCTCGCAAGTCCTCCACCGCTGCCGCCAGGCGCTCGCTGGCGCCTTCCATCTCCGAACCCATTCGGCCGGAACTGCCGTCCATCCGGTCTACCAGCGCCCCGAGTCGGTCGCCGGCCCGTCCCAGTTGCTCGCTCGCCCGGGTCAACGCGTCGGCGACGTCGGTGGTGATTCGGCTCGAGAGTTCCCGGACCATGTCACCCACGCTGGCCGTTCCCAGTTCCCCTACCTGGGCGATCAACGGCGAGACCGCGTTCCCGATCGAGTCGGAGATCGTCTTGGGCAGCTCCTCGCGTAGCGGGCGGCCCAGTTCTTCCACGAGTTCCGTGCCGATGCGGCGGAAATGCTCTTTCTGCTCCCGCGTTGCCTCGACCTGTTCTACCGCCAGGCTCTCCAGACTGAGGAAGCTGAGCCGCTGCTCCAGTGCCCTGTTTACCTTGTGGAGGGCACCCTCGACCCAACCCGTACCTTTACGCAACCAGATTGTGAAGATGATCGAGCACGCCAATCCCGTGAGCGACATGATGAACTTCGCGGACGCAACGCTGAGCAGATTCGTCATCGCCTCTTCCGACACGCCTTCGGCCGTGTTCATCGCGTGGAGCGCGGAGATCAGCCCGAGAAACGTCAGGAACAGTCCGACGGTGACGAACAGCCCTGGCAAGACTCGCCAGAAGCCGACGCCGAAGTGCAGGTCCTCCGGATTGAAGAACTGCGATGGCCGGACGGCGTTGCAGAGGATTGATCGATCCCCTTGGCCGCGGTGCACGAAGGTCTCGGAGTACTCGTCCCAGGCGGTCGCGACCAGCCTTCGCGGTGAGGATGCCCCACCGGTACCGAGCCCTTTAACCCTCTCATTGATTTCGGAGAGGGAGTCGCTGAACTCGACCGGGTTCCCGGCAGCCGCCGTGACTGTCCGCCTCAGCGCGCCAAGGGCCGCGCACCGTTGCCACGTCTTGCCTCCGAAGTAGACGCAGGCCCCAATGAGCGACAACAGTAGAGCCGCAGACACGAGCCCCGGCGTGTGCTCTTCGCGTAGCAGGTCCGAAACCTGGACGACCACGCCCACCACGAGATTGCCGACCTCGACCATGATCACCTCCCATTGAAGGGCCGCTGCAAGCCGCCAGCCCGGTGGCGCTAATCGCGCTTCTTTGGGGTTCCGCAAACACGACGTCGCGGTACGGGCGGTGCGCCCCCCGATTGCCTGTCTATTGTTTGTTCGTAGAGGCCCGAACGCCAAACGTACCGGCCCAATCGGTTCGTCGCCACCCCGGGTGCTTCGAGCGCCTACCCCGTCTGCTGGTCCCGCTCCCCCAGAACCACGTCGAGAATGCGGTCCGGATCCCGCCAGCCGTGTTCGTCCTGCACTTCGCGACTGCGTGCGAGCAGCCTGCCGAAGGTGGGCCCGGGCGTGAGCCCGCGGGCGATGAGATGCCGTCCGAGGACCGAGTCGCGCGGGGCTTCCGCGACGACTTCGAGGGCCCGCGAACGCTCGAGGAACCGCTCACCGGCCGCGAAGCTCCGCGCCAGCGCCTCCGCGGTCGTGCGCCCGAGGTGGTCGGCGCGCGCCACCCGCGCGAGGAGTTCCATGCTGACGCCGGAAGACCCGAGCTGCCGGGACAGGCGCCGGTAGGCGCGGGCCTTCGCGCCGTCCTTGTCGAACAGGGCCGGGGCAAGGTGGTGTTCGACCAATGCGCACGTGCGCTCGACGAGTTCGTTCGGTGCGCGCATCCGTGCGAGGAGGGACCGGGTCGGAGCGATGCCGGCCTTCGAGTGCGACGGAGAGCGTACGCGGCCCCCGCTTACGACGGTCGTCGCCGGCTTGCCGAGATCATGGCACAGGGCCCCGAACATCAGCGCCGCGTCATCCGCGTCGTCCTGGCGCAGCCGGGCCGCCTCGTCCACCACCATGAGGTTGTGCGTCCACACATCCCCCTCGGGGTGCCAGGTCGCGTCTTGCGGGACGTCGATCAGCGCCTCGATTTCGGGGAAGAACCGGAGCAGGCCGGACTCCCGCAGGAACGCGAACCCGAGGGAGGGACGCGCGCCCTGCAGGAGGAGCTTGCGGAACTCCTCCAGGATGCGTTCCGGGGACACCTCGGACAGGTCGAGCTCACGACAGAGTGCGAGGAGTTCGTCGTCGGGGTGCATCAGGAGTCGCGCGCTGAGCTGGGCCACCCGCAACCCGCGCAGCGGGTCTTCGGGGAACGTCGCGGCGTCGACCGCGCGGAGGATCCTGCGTTCGAGATCTGCCCGGCCGCCGTGGGGATCGAGAATCTCCTGCGTGAGCAGGTCGAGACCCATGCTGTTGACGGTCAGGTCGCGCCGTCGCGCGGCGGCGGCGAAGTCGAGCGTGGGGTCCACGTCGACGTCGAAGCCGCGGTGGCCTGGTCCGACCTTGCTGTCCCGCCTGGGGAGGGAGAAATCGACATCCAGATCGGCGAGCCGCAACACGCCGAAGGCCCGGCCGACGGCGATGACGCGGCCGAACCTCGCCAACAGGCCCTGCAACGCATCGAGGTCGAGCCCGAACACCTCGACGTCCCAGTCCTTCGGTGCGTGCCCGAGGAGGAGGTCGCGCACATGACCGCCCACGGCGAGGGCCCGGCCGCCGGCGCCGTCAATGGCCCGTGCGATGCCAAGAATGCGGGACCGTACGACATCGGTGTCCGGTGCGTCAGTGGTCGCCATCGTGCAGGGACTCCCAGAGTTCGCGAGGGCTCGCTACCGGTGCGCCGATGCGCACGGAGGACACGGGTCAGGAGATTTCGCGGAAAACGTCCTCGTCGCTCAGCCAACCCTGGGCCTCGGCCAGGGGCACCACGTGTTTCCTGAGGGCGTCGAACTCCGCGCGAGCAAGCCGGCCATTGAGCGCGTCTTGAGCGGAAGCGCCCTTGCATCGGTCGCTCCGCGCGACACCATCACGCAACTCCGCCTCGCGTCTCTTATCCGGTCGGGTCGTCGGCCTTGCCATGGAAGAAATGTACTGTGGTGGCGGCTCGAGCGCACATGGATCGCCCAGCGCCCTACCGTACAACCACATGCCGCCGCGTCAGGTCGAGAGCCTCCGCGTCGCGTGCCTGCGCCAGTTCGAATCCAGGGCGAGACGGCTCCAGGAAGGTGATGGAGCGGTAGAAGTCGTCGAGCGCCACGAATCGCCCTTTCGCCTCCGCCCAACGCCGCATGCGTTGGTTCGTGGCGTCCGCCCAAGAGAGTATCTCCACGCGCCAGCCACGTCCGTGCATGCGCTCGAGCGTGCGGTGGAATCCGGCGCCTTCCAGGTATCCGGCGCCATCGCCGGTCAGGAGCACTACGATGCCTGGATCGCCGTTGTAGTCGAGGGCGTCCTCGAGCATCCGCAGTTGCAGGACCTTGTCGGGCATCTCCTGTTCGCCGCGCTCCGGGCTGCCCCGGTCGAACAACTGTACCTCCACACCCTGGTTCTCTATCCGGTTCCAGAGTTGCCGCAACTCCGGTGGGACCGAGCCCGCGGCGAGAGCCTTCTCCATGGGCCGGTCCGCATGTGCGAGGCGCAGCAGGTTGTCGAAGTGAATCCGCACGCGGTAGCGGGCGTCCGCTCCTTCGGAACGCTCCTCCGCTTGGCGCTGCGCCTCGTGGAAGATGTTCGAGTTGTCCCAGTAGATGAACACGCGATCCATGGCGATGCCCCTGGCCCGGCCTACGCCGGCGTCAACAGCCCCGGATACGTCGAGAACCGCGTCTCCTGCCGCGTGGCGATCTCGATCATCGCGACGTGACCCTCGAAGTTCCAGCGCTTGGCGGACTTGAGGGCCGGGCCGATGCGGTTCGGGTCGTTGATGCGGATGGACTTCGCGCCCAGCGCCTTGGCGACGCCGGCGTAGTCGCCGGACTGGTTACCGACGCCGTAGCGTTCCATGGCCACCGGCATCTTCTCGTCGTAGCCGCCCATCGTCCGGTTGTTGATCACGACGGTGGTGATGGGGAGGTCCGCTCGGACGGCGGTCTCGAGTTCGAGGCCGGTGTGGCCGAACGCGAGATCGCCCATGAAGTTCAGGCAGAAGCGGTCCGGGTGGGCCATCTTGGCGCCGATGGCGAGGGGGATGCCGTACCCGAGGTGCGTGGTCTTGCCCCAGCCGATGTAGCCGCCGGGCGCGCTCGCCCGGTAGAAGGGCATGATCTGGTCGCGGGGGTTGCCGGCGTCGTGGGTCAGCACGCTCCCGGCGTGGTCCACGTGCTGGTTGATCTCCTGGATTACCCGGTACGGATTGATCGGGGTCTCCTCGGAGTCGAGCAACGGGGACCACTCCCGCAGCCACTCCCGGTGCGTCCCGGCGATTTCCTCCACCGTGTGTGCGTCCTCGGGGCGTCCGCCCTCGCCGACCCGGGCCTGCACTTCGTCGATCATCGCTTCCAGCGTCAGCCTGGCGTCGCCCACCAGTCCGAGGTCCGCGGCGTAGTCCTTGTTGATGTCTTCTGCGTTCGCGTTCGAATGGATCAGGAACTTCCCCTCCGGGATGGGAAGGCCGAAGTGCGTGCGGGTGAGCCCCGAACCGATCGCGAACACGGTGTCCGACGCGCCGAGCCACTTGAACACCGCCTTCGGGGCCGTCCGGTTGGCGGAGCCCAGCGCCAGGGGATGGTCGTCGGGGAACGCGCTCTTGCCCTGCATGGTGGTGATGACGGGGATCTGCGCCAGTTCCGCGAACGTCCTGAGTTCGGCGCACGCGTCGGCGTACAGCACGCCCTGGCCGGCCCAGATGACGGGCCGCCGC
The DNA here is from genome assembly GCA_022825925.1 of Pseudomonadales bacterium. Classification (GTDB taxonomy): domain Bacteria; phylum Pseudomonadota; class Gammaproteobacteria; order Pseudomonadales; family Azotimanducaceae; genus VXNE01. The sequence goes on from JAJDVW010000016.1 coordinate 111,148, forward strand.
GCGTTGAGCAGGGCGTCGACGGCGTCCCGGATGTCGCCCCGGGAAGGCACGGAACGCATCGTGGTCGACGGCCGGTATCGCGCCGCGGCGCCATCGGGGACTTCCTGCCCGAGGACATCGCCGTGCATCTCCACCAGCACGGGACCTGGACGGCCCTGGCGCGCCGTATGGAAAGCGCGCCGAATCTGCGTGCCGACCCGGTCGATCCGGTCGATGGAGAGGGCGAGCTTGGTCACGGACGCGTAGTTCTTCGTCGCGGAGAAGTTTGGTTGCACGTCGTAACTGCCGATCCCGCTGCCGCCCGGCAGGAAGACCAGGGGCACGGCTTCGCCCCAGGCTTGGGCTATCCCGCCGAACGAGTTCTCGACCCCCGGTCCGGACTGGGAGGCGAACACGCCCACGGGTTGCCCGCGCGTCTGCCGGCTGTAACCGTCCGCGGCGTTGATGGCGCCGCGTTCCTGGCGGAACACCAGCGGTCGGATGCCCACGCGGGCGGCGGCCTCGATCAGGGGATTGGCCGGGAAGCAGGGCATCCAGGTGACCCCTTCGGCCTTGAGGCAGTGGGCGATCAGGTCGTAACCGTTCATGAGCGTCTCCCCGGGGCTGGCTGGAACCGGGGAGTGTAATGGATGCGTAGCCCGGCTCGGGGCGCTATTCGGGCGTGAGCGTGAGTACCGACGCGTTCGGGCCGTCGGCGCCGGGCCGCGGGAAACCGTAGTGCTCGTAGAAGGCGACGCCGGCCGGCGCCTCGATCTCCCGGGCGCCTTGGCTCTCGGCGGTGCCGATGGCGTGCCCGAGAAGCCACCGGCCGAGCCCGTTGCCGCGGTGGTCGGGGTCCACCCAGAGGGCCTTGACGCGAAACCGGGTGGCCGACGTGCGCTCGATCTCGTAGGCCCCGACCACCGCATCCTCGAGCTTCGCCACGCGCGTCCGGTCGGGGTCCGCGTCCGGCCACGGGGCCTCGCCGGGGTAGGGCCGGAAGATGCGCGCGTCGCGGGGCGTGAAGGTCACCACCAGGACTCCGACCCCGGCCCGCCCTTGACCGGGCCCACGATCTCGCGCGTGAGCCAGCCGCCGTAGTAGCCGCCCGGCTGGGGGAGCACCGGCTCGCCGTCCACGGTGCAGTCCACCCGGGCGGGATAGAACGAGAAGTAGCCCGCGAGCGCGCGGAACTCGGGAAACGTGTCGCGATAGGCCCACGCCACGCCGGTGCGCTCGGGGAGGTCGAACTCCCGCGCAACGCCCTTCCACTCGCAGAGCGTCGTGCGCGCGGAGGGACGCAGGAGGGTTTCGTCCACGTCCTCGGGCGGAATGTAGAAGGTCGGGGGCGACGCGGTCTCGAGGACCCGCACGGCCCGAGTGGAGTCCGCGAGCACGCGCTGTCCGTGCGCGACGCGCACCCGGCGCCGGTCGGGCGCGAGTCGAGGCGGTCGCGGATAGTCCCAGACGGACTCTTCCCCGGGGCTTGGCTCTTGGGCGAAGGAGGGACGCGCGATTCCCCGGAACCGCCACTTGGCGCGGGCGGCGCGGACGGAGTCCGTCACCTGCGCCACTTCCAGGGCCTCCATTCGAGCTTCCGCCGGCGGCGCGGCCGCCCCATGTACCGGGCCGTTAGCCAAGGGGCGACCCGGTCGTAATGGGTCCACTTGTCCTCGATGGGTGCGAGAAGCACGTCGCGCACATGGTCCTTGAAGGCACCGTAGTGCCGGCGTGCGAAGTCCATCCCGACCGGGGAAAGAACACGGTCGTCCAGCACGCCGCCGCAGGCCGCGACCAGGAACTCGCCGCCGCCGATCTCGCGCACCTTCAGCCGTACCACCGCCCGCGCCTCGTCGCGCGCGACCGCTTCCGTGATCAGCCCGAGGTTGACGCACCAGGCCAGGAAAAGCCCCGGCACCGCCGCGGCACGCTCGATCGATCCGGCTTCGGCGACCCTGCGGCCGATGTCGTCGATGACCGCGTCGGAGCCTTCGGGCGCGGTCACGGTCACGCGGCGAGCGCGGCGTCGAGGTCCCGGATCAGGTCCGCTTCGGTCTCGATGCCCACCGACAACCGTATCAGGTTGTCGCCGATGCCGAGCGCCTCGCGTTGCGCGGGGGGGACGCTCGCGTGGGTCATGATGGCCGGATGCTCCACGAGGGACTCGACGCCGCCGAGGCTCTCCGCGAGGGTGAATATCGCGAGGCGGGTCAGGAAGCGCTCCGCGGCGGCCAGGTCGCCGCGTACGCGGAACGACACCATGCCGCCGAAGCCGTCCATCTGGCGCGCCGCGAGGGCGTGCTGGGGATGCGAGGGCAGGCCGGGATAGATCGTCTCCTCGACCCGGTCGTGCGCCTCCAGGAATCGGGCGACCGCGAACGCGTTGCGCTCGTGGGCCTGCATGCGCAGCGCGAGGGTCTTGAGACTCCGCATGCACAGCCAGGCGTCGAACGTGCTCTGCACGCCCCCGACCGAGTTCGACAGGAAGGCGAGGCGCGTCGCGAGTTCGTCGTCGTCCGTGACCACGGCTCCGCCGACGAGGTCGCTGTGCCCGCCGACGTACTTGGTCGTCGAGTGCGCGACCAGGTCGGCGCCGAGCGCGAGCGGCCGCTGGAAGTACGGGCTCATGAACGTGTTGTCGACGGCCAGCAGCGCGCCGCGTGCGTGGGCGATGCGCGCCACCGCCTCGATATCGATCAGCTTCAGCAGCGGGTTCGTCGGCGTCTCGATCCAGACGAGCCGGGTCTCGGGCCGCATCGCGGCCTCGAGCGCCGCCGGGTCCGACAGGTCGGCGTAGCTGAATAGCAGCCCGTGGTCCGCGAGCACCTGGTCGAACAGCCGGAAGCTGCCGCCGTAGAGGTCGTCGCAGCCGACGACGTGTTCGCCGGCCTTGACGAGGTGCATCACCGTGGTGGTCGCGACGCAGCCGGAGGCGCAGGCGAAACCGTGGCGGGCGCCCTCGAGGTCGGCCAGGCACTGCTCGAACGCGCTGCGCGTCGGGTTCGCCGTGCGCGAGTAGTCGTACCCCCGGTGCACGCCGGGGGCGGACTGGGCATAGGTGGAACTCAGGTAGACCGGCACGTTGACGGCGCCCGTGGACGGGTCGGGCGGCTGGCCGCTGTGAATCGCCCGCGTCTCGAAGCCGAGTTCCGGCTCAACCGGCCCTGGGTCTGGGGTCTGGCTCATCGTCGCCCGCCTCAGCCGAAGTACATGCCGCCGTCGGTGTTGCGCAGCTTGTCCCGCGCGATCACCATCCGGTGCACTTCCGACGGCCCCTCCCCGATGCGCTTGACGCGGAGTTCGCGATACCAGCGTTCCAGGGGCATTTCCTTGGCCACGCCCATGCCGCCGAACATCTGGATCGCGCGGTCCACCACGCGGCCGGCGGTTTCGGTGCCGTAGAGCTTGCAGATCGAGGCGTCGACCTTGCCGGGCTGTCCCGCGTCGACCTTGTTGGCGGCGTCGTAGACCAGCATCCGTGCGGCGCGCAGCTCGACTTCCGAGTCCGCGATCATCCACTGGATGGCCTGCCGGTCGGCGAGCATGCCGCCGCGCGTCGGCCGCTGCTTGACCCAGCCGCAGGCCATGTCGAGGGCCTCCTGGGCGATGCCGATGCACCCGGCGGCGTACGGGATGCGTCCGTCGACGAGCCAGGTCTGGGCCACGCCGAAGCCGTGGCCGACCTCGCCGAGCACGTTCTCGGCCGGGACCTCGCAGTTGTTCAGCACGATTTCGTAGGGCGACAGGGCGCGGATGACCTCGATCTCGTGGAACTCGATACCGGGGAAGTCGGGTTCCACGATGAAGGCCGTGTGCTGCGGCGGGACTCCGTCGCCGCCATCGCTGGTGCGGGCGAAGACGATGCCGTAGTCGGCGCCCTTCGCCGCGGTGATCCACATCTTCCGCCCGTTGAGGACCCACACGTCGCCGCGTTTCTCGGCGCGCGTGGTGATGTTGTTGCGCGGGTCGGAGCCGCCGGTCGGCTCCGTGATCGCCACGAACGCGCGCTTCCTGCCCTGCACGCAGGGGATGCCGTACTTCTCGATCTGGGCGGGCGTGCCCCGCCAGATGATGTTCGGGGCGCCGCCGCCGAACGCGCCGAGGGCCGGGTTGTAGGCGCCGAGCCGGCACTTCGCGGACTCTTCCGCGATGATCGTCCGGGCCAGGGCGCTCACGGGGTTGCCGCCGTACTCCTCGGGCACGGTGAGGCGCGTCAGCCCCATCTCCTCGGCGATGGCCCGCAACCGCGCGCGGTCCTCGGGCGCGCACACCGTCGCGTCGTGGGGCAGCCCGTCCTCGATGGGCTTGACCTCCTCGCGCATGAAACGCCGCACCTGGTCGCGCAGCAGGATCAGTTCGTCGGGGAGCTGGAACCCGTAGTGATTGGCTTGCCCGTCCGTCATGAGTCCTCCGTCTTCCCGGGTTGGCGCCTGCGCCCCGGGCCGGGTGGGCCGCGTCGGGCAGGGGTGCGCGCGCCAATATACTCTGCCGCCGGACCCGCGTTCACGCCGCCGTCGCCCGCATGCTCGACATCGTGCTCTACGAGCCGGAGATTCCGCCCAACACCGGGAGCATCATGCGGCTCGCCGCCAATACCGGGGCGGGGCTTTCGCTCATCGAGCCCCTCGGGTTCGAACTCGACGACGCGCGCCTGCGACGGGCGGGACTGGACTACCGGGAGTATGCGGACGTGCGGGTCTACCCGTGCCTGGGCGCATACCTGCAGCGCGCCCGGCCGCCGCGCGTGTTCGCCTTCAGCGCCCGGGCGCGGGCGCCGCACACGGACGTGGCCTATCGCGCCGGCGACGCGCTCCTGTTCGGACCCGAATCGCGCGGCCTGCCCGACGCGGTCCTCGAGCGCTTCCCGAGCGAGCGCTGGCTGCGCATTCCCATGCGCCCGCGCTCCCGCAGCCTGAATCTCTCCAACGCGGTGGCGGTGGCCGTGTACGAGGCCTGGCGGCAGTTGGAGTTCCGCTAGCCCCCGGCGCAGCGGGAGCGGCGGATCAGTTCTCCGTCTCGCCGGCCATCGTCTCGCGGCGCCGCAGGGCCTCCCGGTAGAGCGCGGCGAAGTCGACCGGCGCCAGCATGAAGGGCGGGAACGTGCCCTTGACGACGATGTTGTCCACCGTCTCGCGCACGTACGGAAAGAGGATGTCCGGACATGCCATGGCCAGGATCTGCTGCAGCGGCGGTCCCTCCACGCCCTCCACCAGGAACACGCCCGCCTGCTGTACCTCCACGATCAGACCCGTGCGCGGTTCCCCGCCGCCGTCGGCGTCGAGCCGCGCGGACAGCGTGGCGGTCAGCACGACCTCGAAACGGCTGCCGTCGAGCCGGCTGGCCCGCGTGTTGATGTCCAACTGTACATCGGGCTTCCACTCGCCGCGAAAGATGTCGGGGGCCTGGGGCGACTCGAAGGAGAGGTCCTTCAGGTAGATGCGCTCGACCTGGACGCGGGCCGCGGATTGGGCTGCGCCCGGCGCGACGGCGGGATCTTCGGCCATTCAGGATCTCCTGGTGCCGGACCGGGGAGTCGGCGCCGACCTCACCCCTTGACCACCGGCAGGTTCTGACCGCGCCACTCCGTCAGCCCGCCGCGCAGACGGGCGACATTCTCGAAGCCCGCCTTGCGCAGCATCGTGCCGGCGGCGCCCGAGTGCTGGCCCATCTTGCACGCGATCACGAGCGGCTTCTGGCGGTGCTTCTCGAGTTCCCGCAGCCGGTCGCCGAGCACGGTGTGCGGAATGTTGAGGGAGTCGACGATGTGGCCTTCCCGGTACTCCTTCTTGTCGCGCACGTCGACGACCACGGCGCCCTCGCGGTTGATCAGGTCCACGAGCTGCTGGGCGGTGACGGTGTGCCCGCCGCGGCGCATCTCGTTGCGCACGAACAGCGCGAGGAGCAGGACGAAGGCGCCGGCGAGGAACGGATGGCTGGCGATGAACTCGAAGAACTGTTCCATGTCGGGCGGCGCGCGGGCAGAAGGGACAGGCGGCGCCATTATAGCGGGGCCGGGGGTCGCGGAGCGGTAGGCCGGGGCACGGATTCGCAGGATAATGGCGGGGTACGGTAAGGCTCGGGGTCCCTTCATGTCGCCAGCGCTGCTCGTTGTGCTCGACGGCTGGGGCCATGCCCGGCCGGCGGACGACAACGCCATCCACGTCGCCCGCACGCCTCACTGGGACGGCCTGTGGGGCGGCGCGAGCACGCTGATCTCGGCTTCCGGGGGGGACGTCGGACTGCCCCACCGGCAGATGGGCAACTCCGAAGTCGGCCACATGAACCTCGGGGCGGGCCGCGTCGTGCACCAGGACCTCTCGCGCATCGACCTCGCCATCGAGGACGGCAGCTTCGGGTCCAACCCCGTACTGAACGCAGCGATCGCGAAGGCGCGCGGGAAACGGCTGCATGTGCTCGGCCTCGTGTCCCCCGGAGGCGTACACAGCCACGAGGACCAGATCGCGGCCCTGGTTGCGCTGGCGGAGCGCGCCGGCGTCACGGTGCTCCTGCACGCGTTCCTGGACGGGCGGGACACGCCCCCGCGCAGCGCCGCCCCGAGCCTCGAGCGTTTCGGGGACCGGGTCGCTTCCATCTGCGGGCGCTACTACGCCATGGACCGGGATGCGCGGTGGGACCGGGTGCGGGCGGCGTTCGACATGTTGACGCGGGGCGCGGCTCCCTACCGCGCCGTCGACGCCGCGGAGGCCTTGCAGGCGGCTTACGACAGGGGGGAAAGCGACGAGTTCGTGCAGCCGACGATCGTGGCGGGGAGCCCCTCCGAGGCCGCCGTCCGGGACCGCGATGTCGTCGTCTTCATGAACTTCCGGGCCGACCGGGCCCGCCAGCTCACGCGGGCGTTCGTCGAGGACGGCTTCGACGCTTTCCCCCGCGTGAAGCGACCCCGGCTTGCCGGTTTCGTCACGCTCACGCGGTACGCGGATGACATCCCCGCCGCGTGCGCCTTCGAACCCGAAGTCGTGCGGAACTCGCTCGGCGAGCATCTCTCCGGGCTGGGCTTGCGCCAGTTGCGCATCGCGGAGACGGAGAAGTACGCGCACGTGACCTTCTTCTTTTCCGGTGGGCGCGAACAGCCGTTTCCGGGGGAGGACCGCGTGCTCGTGCCTTCTCCGCAGGTCGCGACCTATGACCGGCAACCGGAGATGAGCGCCGCCGAAGTGACGGACCGGCTGGTCGCCGCCATCGAGTCGGGGGACTACGACGCGATCGTCTGCAACTACGCGAACGCGGACATGGTGGGCCACACGGGGGACTTCGACGCGGCCGTGCAGGCGGTGGAAACGGTCGACCGTTGTCTCGGTCGCGTCGTCGCGACCGTGGAGGCGACCGGTGGCCATTGCCTGGTCACGGCGGACCACGGCAACGTCGAGCGGATGCGCGACGCCATGACGGGCCAACCGCACACCGCGCACACCGCGGAACTCGTCCCGCTGGTGTACGTCGGGCCGGACGATGTCCGGCTGGACGCCGGCGGCACGCTTGCCGATGTCGCTCCGACGCTGCTCGAACTCATGGGGCTCTCTCCGCCCGCGGAAATGCGGGGACGTTCGCTCCTGATGGGCGAGCCCCTGCGGCGCGAGGCTTGACTCCGCTGCGGCGCCTCGCCGTCACGGCCCTGGCCGCCGCGTTGCTTGCCGGCGGGCCGTACCTGCGCGGAGCCGAGGACCAGGCGGGAACGGAGCGGCGGCTCGACGCGGTGGTGGAGGAACTGAATGCGCTCGATGCGTGGCTGGACGACGCGGGCCGGCGCATGGCGGGTCTGCAGCGCGAGCTTGCGGCGGCGGACCTGGGCGTGGCCGCCGCCGGGGGCAGGCTCCGCGAGGTCGACGCCGAGCTCGAGCGGACGCGGGCGAAGCTCGCGGCGCTCGCCGAGGAGCGGGTCGGATTCGAGGCGCGGCGGCGCGGGCACGCCCGCCGTATCGCGGCGCACGTGCGGGACGCCTACCGGTACTCGGGACGCGACTTCTTCAAGGTGTTGCTGAACCAGGACGACCCGGCGGCCTTCGACCGGATGATCCGCTACCATGGATACTTCAGCCGGGCGCGCCTGGACGCCCTCGAGGACTACCGTCGGGTCCTGGTGACCATCGACGAGAACGAAGGCGCGGCGTTGGACCGCCGGCGCGTCCTGGCGACGCAGCAGGAAGAGCTGGCGCGGCGGCAACGGTCGCTGGCCGCCCGCAGCGACGAACGCGAGGCGCTGATCGACGGGCTGTCGCGGGAGGTGAGCGACCGGGAGGAGCAGCGCAAGCGGCTGACCGAGGACCGCGCGCGGCTCGAGGCCCTGCTGGCCGAGTTGCGGCGCCGGGCGCGCGATGCCGAGGCGACGCGGTTCGCGGAAAGCAGGGGCCGTCTGAACTGGCCGGTGGCGGGGCGCGTGGTACGGCACTTCGGTCAGCCCCGCGCGGGCGGACGCCTGCGGTGGGAGGGCGTCTACTTCGAGGCGCGCCCGGGGGCCGAGGTGAAGGCGATCCACGGTGGCCGGGTCGTGTTCGCGGACTGGCTGCGCGGCTTCGGGCTGCTGACCATCGTCGACCATGGCGACGGTCACATGTCCCTCTACGGGAACGCGGACGTGCTGTTCAAGGAGGTCGGTGACTGGGTGGAAGGGGGAGAACCCATCGCGGCGGCGGGGCGCAGCGGAGGTCAGGCCGAGAGCGGGCTGTATCTCGAGGTGCGCGCCGACGGACGCCCGACGAACCCCATCGCCTGGCTGGAACGAAATCGATAGGGAGAACCCATGGCAACCTGGCAGGACAGACTGGATCGGGACGAAGTGCTCGTCATCGACGGTGCCACCGGAACGGAACTCGAGCGGCGTGGCGTGCCCATGAACCTGGCGTCGTGGTCCGGGCTTGCGGTGCACACGCATCCCGAGGTGGTGCGGGAAGTCCACGCGGCGTACATCGACGCGGGCGCGGAGGTCATCGTCACCAACACGTTCGGCACGACGCGCTTCGTGCTGGAGACGGCCGGCGTCGGCGACGAGTTCGAGGCGATCAACCGGCGGGCGGTGCGGCTTGCGATGGAGGCCCGGGACGCCTCGGGCAGGGACGTCGCGATCGCGGGGTCGATCTCCAACCTGCCGCCCGACATGGACCCGGGCAACTATCCCGCGCCGGATGAGGAACTCCAGGGGCTTCGGGAGCTGGCAGCGCTGCTCGCCGACTGCGGCGTGGACGTCATCGCGCTCGAGATGCTGCAGGACACGCGCCATGCGGCCCGCGCCATGGATGCGGCGCTGGAGACAGGCCTGCCGGTGTGGTTGGGGGTGAGCTGCCGGCGGCGGCCGGACGGGCAGGGCCTGGTGAGCTTCGACCTGCCGAACGTGGACTTCGCGAAGCCGCTGGACGCCCTGATCCCGATGGGACCCGCCGTAGTCAACATCATGCACAGCGAGATCGCCGCCGTTCCCGAGGCCATCGGGATGGTGCGGGACCGCTGGTCGGGGCCGCTGGGCGTCTACCCGGAGATCGGGGAGTTCGAGCCCCCGAACTGGCGGAAGGACGTGGACGTGGCGCCCGATGACTTCGCCCTGCACGCCCGCGACTGGGTGCGGCTCGGTGCGCGGCTCGTCGGCGGCTGCTGCGGCACGACGCCGGAACACATCGCGGCGCTGGACGCGGCGTTCCACGCACCGGGCGCCTGACCCGGATCCGAGCCCGCATGCTGCTGCGCCCCCTCACCCTCCTGGGTCTCGTCGTGAGCATGGCGACCGGGCTGGTGCTCGGGGTGGGCGCGTTCGTCCTGCTCCTCGAGCGCGGCCATCTCCGGGGTCCGTCCGAGGTCGCGTCCCTCCCCGCCATCGTCCGGCACGTTCGCGACTCGTACGTGGAGCCCATACCGGAGGAGACGCTGGTCGAGAACGCGATCCGCGGCATCGTGCGCGGCCTCGACAACCATTCCACCTTCCTCGACGACGGGGCGTTCGACGACCTGAAGGAAGAGACCACCGGCAAGTTCGGAGGGATCGGCGTGGAGGTCGGCCTGGTCGAGGGCTGGTTCACCGTGATTGCGCCGATCGACGGTACGCCGGCCGAACGCGCCGGCATGCGGGCGGGGGACGTGATCGTCGAGGTGGACGGCGCGTCGCTGCAGGGGCGCCGGCTCGTGGAGGCGGTCGCCGACCTGCGCGGCGCGCCGGGCACGCCCGTGGCGCTGCGCGTCCGGCGCGCCGGCACGCCGGACGCGCTCGATTTCGACCTCGTCCGGGAGACCATCCGGGTCGTCAGCGTACGGTCGCGCCTGATCGAGCCGGGCTACGGGTACCTGCGCATCTCGCAGTTCCAGCACGCGACGCCCGACCACGTGCTCGAAGCGGTCGGGCGCCTGGAGGAGGAGACCGGCGCGGCCCTCGAAGGCCTCGTCATCGACCTCCGCAACAACCCCGGCGGAGTCCTCGGCGCCTCGGTCGACGTCGCGGACACCTTCCTCGAGCGGGGACTGATCGTCTACACCGAGGGCCGCGACGCGTCGAGCGAGCTGCGTTTCAACGCGAGCGGAACGGACGCGCTGAACGGCGCGCCGCTGGCCGTGCTCATCAACCGCGGCTCCGCGTCGGCGTCGGAGATCGTCGCCGGCGCCCTGCAGGACCACGGCCGCGCGGTCGTGGTGGGGACACGGAGCTACGGCAAGGGGTCCGTGCAGTCCGTGCTGCCCCTGACGAACGAGCGGGCGATCAAGCTGACGACCGCGCGGTACTTCACGCCGAACGGCCGCTCGATTCACGACGCGGGCATCGAGCCCGACGTGGCGGTGCCGCGCGACCGGGTGGAGACCTCGGAAGCCTACGAGGCGTTGCTGCTCGCGGAGGCGATGCGGCAGTTGAAGCGGGGGTAAAGGCGCGGAGACTCCATGGCGCGCGGAGTGCGGACGTGGGCGTCGGGACCTTGCTTCCGGGCCATGAGAATCACTAGGATACGATAATGATCGTGAATCTCATGTAGGCACCGTCCGATGGCCGCGAAACCGGCACCGCTCGCCTGGCAGCCTCTGCAAGCGGAGGAGATCAGTCGGTTGCCGGGACGGATCAGGCTCAGGTTGGGGCGCGAAGCCGAGCCGGACGACGACTGGCTGGTACTGCGCACGCACGGCCTGGAAGCGCGCCGGCTGGTGGATCGCGTGAACCGCGTGCTGGCCCTGGCGGACGAGGCGCGGGCCATGCCCGCCGGTGTGCCGGAGCGCGACGGTGCGACGTATCTCGACCGCATGCTGGAGCTGCTCCTGGCGAATGAGAGCGTCGCCCGTTGGGAGGTCGAGGCGGAGCTCCTCGTGGACAACCTGGAAATGCGGATGCGATACCTGGGCGAGGTGCCCACGCTGACCGCCGCCGACATCCACCGGGCCTCGGGATCGACGTCGCGCAACCCAAGCGAGCCGGCGTCGCGGTGGAAGAAGGAAGCCAAGGTGTTCGCCTTGCGGCTCGGGCGGACCGGGCGGTACCCGGCGTTCCAGTTCCGGGACGGGGCGCCGCTGCCGGCCGTCAGGGCCGTCCTCGCCGCGCTGCCGACTCCGATGACGGACTGGCAAAAGGCACTCTGGTTTGCTTCCGGGAACGGCTGGCTGGACGGCGACCGGCCGCAGGACCGCCTTGGCGACGCGGAGCTGGTGGTTGAGGCGGCCCGCCGCCTCGCCGACCCCGTGCGTGGATGACACGGACCCGGTGGACCCCGTCCCGGCGCCACCGGGCGCGTTGCCGGAACCCAATGTCGTGGAGTGCCCGGCGGGACTCGTCCTGCATCGGGTGCATTCCCGCGAATACGCCGGCAACGCCTTCAATCCCTGTCAGGGGCCGCCGACACGCTTTGCCCCGATCGAGGACCGGCATGGCAACTGCGTGCCCTCCCTCTACGCCGGCAGCTCGGTCGCTGCGGCCATCTACGAGACGGTGTTCCACGACATCCCGGCCGATGCCAGCAGAAAAACCGTGCCGCTGGGGCAGGTTGCGGCGCGGCTGCACAGCGCGCTGGTGCTGCGGCGCATGCTGCGCCTGGTCAATCTGCGAGAACCGGACCTCAACCGCTGGCGGCTCCGCCGCGAGGAGCTGGTCGGCAGCCCGCCGACGCACTATGCGGCCACGGCGGCTTGGGCGCAGGCCGTTCATCATGGCTTCGGCGACGTGCATGGGCTCGTCTGGACGTCGAACCAATGCGACCCTGACGATGCCTTCCTGCTGTTCGGTGATCGCGTTGCGGACACGGACCTCGACGTAGCTGCCGTGCGGAACGGCGCGACGGACGCGTCGTTCCTGGCCGAGGTGCGCCAGGCCGGGCGGCGGGCGGGCATTCGGATCTCTTTGTAAGGGAGAGTAGCGGAGGCCAGCCGTTTCACTCCGGCATGCCCGGTTGCCGGTCGGTCGTCAGATCACCCCGGCCTCGTCCAGCGCTTCGATCGCCGCCGCGTATCTTTGCCGGATCTCCGTGGACTGGAGGCCAAGCTGTCGAGGGGCCGATGTCAGGCGGCGGCATGAGTGAGAATGTGCTCCGCGACCTCTTGGGGAGACTGGAACTCGGTCACGATGACGTCGCGACGCGAGGCTTCGTCCGTGATCTCGTCGATGGCCTCGCGGACGCTGATGTCGTCAGACTCTCCCGGCGACTCCGCTCCGGTGAGTAGCTCTCTTCGCTCGGGCCGAAAGAGATAGGGACCGTCGACCAGCAGGTCGAGGCTCCACAGGCCGGCGCGAGCCTGCTCGATGCGCTGCTTGAGATTTGACTTGGCAAACGTGACGAGGTTGGCCGCGAAGAACGGGTTCAAGAACGTGAACCGCGCGGGCGCGTCGTGGCTGCCCAGCGGCACTCTCACGTCGAGATGGTCGCTCAGCCGTTCGTTCTTGCGGACAAGCAGTGCGGTCACCTCATCGCTCCACCGCCGCCGTTTCGGTGTCTTCGATTGGGGCTTGAAGTAGTCGCCGTGAAAGACGGTCGACATGGCGCCGGCGCGCCTGACCAACTCGTCGATGTCCGATGACAAGGCTTCTTGCTCTGCGCCAAGGAACACTCCTTCAACGGGTGGCGGCCAGGCGGCGAGCGATGGGTTGTGGGACAAGTGTTCCCGCAGGCTCTGAGTGGCCATTTGGATGAGTTCGGCCACGTATCTTCGGTCTTCGCGGAACACCGCAGTCACGATGGACGGATCGATGGTCTGCATGCACCGAGTGTCGCTTTCGCCGACGGCCGCGATGGCGATGACGACACGCTCGTCGGATCCGGGAATCGGCTGAAGAAGCACTGGAGCCCATCGAGTCATGGATACCTCCGAATCAGGCAAGTAGCTGGCCCTGGCCAAGGCGGAATTCCTCTTCGATCAAGGCGGGGAGCGCGTTGAGGCGCGTCTGTAACAGCCGTAGGCACTCCGAGAACTGCGGGTCCCCGTTCCAGCTACCGAGCATGGCCGCTGCCCGTAGCTGAGCGAAGTCCGCACTACCGAAATCGGAGCAGGCTGCCTTGACGCGCTGGGAGAGGTCATGGCGATCCGTCGACGGCTCGCTCGCGACCAAGTGCCTCGCCAACCGGTTCCGCAGCTTCGTGTCGTCGTTCATGTGGTTGGGCAGGGCCTCGCCGTGGTCGATCAGCAGGAAGCTCCGTTGTCCCGCAAACAGCAGGTTGGACAAGGTCCGATCCTCGTTCGCGACCCATTCGTCGAAGGCGATCGCCGCCAGGAACCCTGGCCATCGGGTGATGCTTGACAAGGCGGCGGGCGACTCCCTTGCCGGACGGAGCAGACTGCTGAATCCCTCGTACCCGGTCCCAAAGACGTACCGGTGTTCGCCCCCGTCCCAGTCGGAGCCGCGTGTATCGAGTACGTATGCGCCGGGAACGGGAAGCCCCACCATGTCGGCGAGGAGGTTGCATACCACTTCTCGGACCAACTGGAACGGTGGCAGCCGTTTGACAACCACCTCCATCGGCCGCCCGGTCGTGACGGCCCATCCGCGCGCAACTGGGTGGGACCCGACGCTCGAAAGCGGCATCAGGGGGGCTTCCAACGTACCGAAGGTCAGGCCTCTGGCGATGGCGATCTTCCTCAAAATTGCCGATCCTGCGGGTTCCCGCAACGCGGGTAGATATAGCACACGGGGACGTGGTTCACGGGGTCAAAACGGGTCATATCGCTCCCGCTTCCGCCAGGGCGTCGATCGCCGCTTCGTCGTAACCCGCCTCGGCGAGGATCTCCCGAGTGTGCTCCCCGAGCGCCGGGGTGGGCCGCCGGACGGTGAACGCGCTGCCGCTCATCCGGACCGGCTGCGCGACGAGTTCTATGTCCCCGAGTTCCGGATGGCGCACGGGCGCCGCCATGCCGAGGTGCCGCACCTGCGGGTCGTCGAACACCTCGTCGACGGAGTAGATGTACCCGGCCGGCACCCCGGCGGCGTTGAAGGTCTCGACCCACTCGCGGCTCGACCGGGTGCGCGTGATCTCGGCAATCTCGGCGTTCATGGCCTCGCGGTTCGCGGAGCGGGCCGCCGACGTGGCGTAGGCGGCGTCGGTCATCCAGTCCGGGCGTCCCATCACCGTGCAGAAGCGCTCGTAGATGGCGTCGCCGGTGGCGGCGATGTTGATGTGGCCGTCCCGCGTCTCGAAGACGCCCGTCGGGATCGCGGTGGGGTGGTCGTTGCCGGCCTGGCCCGGCACTTCGCGGTCGAGCAGCCAGCGCTCGGCCTGGAAGTCGAGCATCGCGACCTGTGCCTGCAGGAGGGAGCACTGCACCCACTGGCCGGCGCCGGTGCGTTCGCGCGCCACGAGCGCCGTCAGGATGCCGATGGCCGTGTACAGCCCCGCGGCGAGGTCGGCCACCGGGATGCCGGCGCGCATCGGACCCTGGCCGGGGGCGCCGGTGATGGACATGAGGCCGCCCATCCCCTGCGCGACCTGGTCGAAGCCCGGCAGCTTCCCGTACGGCCCGTCCTGGCCGAAACCCGAGATGCTGGCGTAGACGATGCGCGGATTGCGCTCCCGCACGGTCTCGTAGTCGATCCCGAGACGGTGCTTGACGTCGGGCCGGTAGTTCTCCACCACGACGTCGGCGGACTCGGCGAGGTGCAGGAAAACGTCCCGGCCGGCCGGTGCCTTGAGGTTGAGGGCCATGCTGCGCTTGTTGCGGTGCAGGTTCTGGAAGTCGGGTCCGAGCCGGGCTCCGTCCATCGTCCCGCCGGTGTCGCCCGGACGTTCGATCTTGACGACGGCAGCGCCCCAGTCGGCCAGTTGCCGCACGGCCGTGGGGCCGGCGCGGATGCGGGTCAGGTCCAGGACGCGGATGTGTTCCAGGGGCAGGTTTGCCATCGATTGGGGTCCTCGAGGGACGCGGTTTTCGGCGCGTGTCGCGACGGGCTCTCTGCAAATCGCCCACTGCTTGAGCGATAATCGCCCACATGGCTGGCGATTTTCGCTATCTGCCTCGATTGGCGGCGACCTTGCTCAAGCGTGCGCTGGACGCATCCCCGGTTGTGGTGCTGATGGGAGCGCGCCAGACCGGCAAGAGCACGCTCGTGCAGTCCGAGGCGTTCCTCGGAGAGCGTCTTTATCTGACGTTGGACGATCTTGCAACCCAGGAGCGGGCGCGCGCGGCGCCGGACGACCTGGTCGCCAGCGCGCCGCGGCTGACCATCGACGAGGTCCAGCGCGAGCCCGACCTGCTGTTGGCGGTGAAACGCGCCGTGGATCGGGACCGACCGCGCCGCAACGGGCGTTTCGTGCTTACGGGCTCGGCCAATCTCCTGCTGATGCAGCGCGTGTCCGAGTCGCTTGCCGGTCGCGCCACCTACGTTCCCCTGTGGCCGCTCACGCGCCGCGAGCGCAACGGGCTCGGAACGGCCGGCATCTGGTCGCAGCTGCTGTCGGCGTCCACGGAGGACTGGTTCGACCTGGTCCGCTCCCAACCGGACGACGCCGTCGACTGGCGCCTCGAGGCGCGCCGCAGCGGCTACCCGACACCCGGCCTCGAGCTTGCCGGCGACGATGCCGGTTCGCTGTGGTTCGACGGATACGTGCGCACCTACCTCGAGCGCGACCTCAGGGACCTGGCGGCGATAAGCGATCTGTTGGGATTCCGCCGCGCGATGCAGGCCGCGGTCCTGCGGCTCGGCGGCCTTCTGAACCAGACCGAGATGGGCCGCGATACGCAGATCCCGCGGGCGACCATGCAGCGCTACCTGGGCTTGCTCGAGACCTCGTTCCAGGCGGTGCGGCTGGCGCCGTACTCCGTCAATCGCACCAAGCGGCTCGTGAAGAGCCCCAAGCTCTACTGGAGCGACACGGCGTTCGCCTTGGTGGTCGGCGGCGCGTCGCCGGTCGGTGCACACCTCGAAAACCTGGTCCTTACCGACCTCGTGGCGTGGCGCGACGCACAGGTCCCGGCACCCAACATTCACTTCTGGCGCACCGCCGACGGCCAGGAGGTGGACTTCGTGATCGAGGCCGGCGAGCGCCTGCTGCCCGTCGAGGTCAAGGTGGCGGCAACGCCGCGGGACGCGGACGCCGCTTCCTTGCGGCTGTTCCGACGCGAATATGCCGAGGGGTTCGCGGGCGGCCTCCTGCTGCACGGGGGAACCGACACGTTGTGGATGTCCGACCGCATCCTGGCCGCACCATGGTGGCGCGTCGTGTAGGGACCGTGCGTCGGTGGGCGGCCCGTCGGCCTGGCCATCGGCGAACGCACTCGCTGATGGACGCCTTCGAGCGCGGCGTCGTCAAGCTCTCCCGCGTCCTCGTCGTGGACAACGTGCCGGGTGCGCAGACGCCCGTGTACCGCGATCTCTGGGGCCACATCGGCAAGCAGATGCCAAAGAAAGGGCGAAAGGACACCGGGGAGCGACCGCGTCGGCCGCGCTCATGCCGCCTCGATCCGGTCGATCTTGATTTCGGCGATGCGACCGCGCGCCTGCCAGAGATCGCAGGCCATCTGCATGCCGAGCCACGTTTCAGGCGTCGAGCCGAAGGCCTTGGCAAGCCGGATCGCCATGTCCACGGAGACGCCCGCGTGCTCGTTGACCAGTTCCGACAGGGATTGTCGGGACACGTGGAGGTGTTGGGCGGCGGCGGTCACCGACAGCCCGAGCGGATCGAGACACTGGCGTTTCACGATGCCGCCGGGGTGGGGGGGACTGTGCATCGGCATGTCCGTTGCTCCTCAGTGGTCCAGGTAGTCGACATCGATCACGTCGCCGTCCTCGAATTGGAAGGTCACTCGCCGGTTCCCGGAGACGGCAACGGCGTAGCGACCCTGAAGTTCGCCCTTGAGCGGGTGCAGCCGCAATCCTGGGAGGTCGACGTCGCGAGGCCCCCGGCCGCGGTCCAGTACGGCGAATATGTCCAGCAGTTTGCGATCGTGCTCGGGCGCCACACGTGTTGATGGCGGTGTGCTTGGGCTGCGGTAAGCTCGCCGCCCATGAGGGACCCCGCCACCTTCCACGAGAATCCCATCCTGAACTCGCCGTACGAAGCGCCAGCGCGTCACTGGGTGCTCGATGAGGATCGACAACCGACCAGCACGATCGGCGAAGGCCGCCGCAAGGTGTCGTTCGTCACGCCGATCCCGGCGACGCGCAAGGCCGGCGGTTCGAGCCAACGTCGGTTGTCGCTCGACGATGCGGGCGGCACGCCCGAAACCGGTGACCCGCAATACGAGCTGATCGCATTGATCGACGGGTTGCGGCGGGAACTGGCCGCTTGGCGGGCACTACCGGAGCACCAATGGCGCGTCACGCCGGAGACGGCGCGTCTGCTCAAGCATTGGCGGCATCACCCCTTTAGCGACCTGCGTCCGTTCTTCTGTCAGGTGGAAGCGGTGGAGACGGTCATCTGGCTCACGGAGGTGGCGCCGAGCCTCGGCGACCGGGGAAAAAACGTCCTCCAGGACATCGAGCGCGCCAGCGAGGAGGCGAACCCGGGACTCTCCCGCATGGCGCTGAAACTCGCCACCGGCGCGGGCAAGACCACCGTCATGGCCATGCTCATCGCCTGGCAGACGGTAAACGCCGTCCGCCGACCATCCAGCTCTCGTTTCACGCGAGGCTTCCTGGTCGTCACGCCCGGCATCACGATCCGCGACCGCCTGCGCGTGCTCAAACCCAACGACCCGGACAGCTACTACGCGCGCCGGGAACTGGTTCCCCCGGACATGCTCCGCGACCTCGACCGGGCGAAGATCGTCATCACCAACTACCACGCCTTCCAGTTGCGGGAGACGGCTGGCCTGCCGAAGGGAAGCCGCGCGCTCCTGCAGGGCAGGGGCCCCGCACTGGCCACGCGCGAGACCGAGGGCCAGATGCTAGCCCGTGTCTGTCCCGAACTCATGGCCATCAAGGGCGTGCTCGTCTTCAACGACGAGGCGCATCACTGCTACCGGAAGAAGCCAGGCGAGAGCGACGAGAGCCGGCTGACCGGTGACGACCGCGCCGAGGCGAAGCGCAACGAGGAAGCCGCACGGGTGTGGATCTCCGGCGTCGAGGCCGTCGGCCGCCACCTGGGACTCCGGCGCGTGATCGACCTCTCCGCGACGCCTTTCTTCCTGCGTGGGTCCGGGTACCGCGAGGGCACGATCTTCCGCTGGACGGTCAGCGACTTCTCGCTCATGGACGCGATCGAGTGCGGCATCGTCAAGCTCCCCCGCGTCCCGGTCGTGGACAACGTGCCCGGCGCGCAGACCCCCGTGTACCGCAATCTCTGGGACCACATCGGCAAGCAGATGTCCAAGAGAGGGCGGAAGGACACCGCCACCGGTCCGCCGAGCCTGCCCCCGGAACTCGAGGGGGCGCTCGTTGCGCTCTACGGCCACTACGACCAGACGTATCGCCTCTGGGAAGACGCCGGCATCGACGTGCCGCCCTGCTTCATCATCGTCTGCAACAACACCGCCACCTCGAAGCGTGTCTTCGACTACGTGGCGGGAGCAAGGCATGAGACCAAGGACGGCCGCCGCACCTTTCAGAACGGCCGCCTCCAGTTGTTCCGCAACTTCGACGCCGCCGGGGAGCTGCTGGCCAGGCCGCGCACCCTGTTGATTGACAGCGTGCAACTCGAGTCCGGCGACGCACTCGACCAGAACTTCCGGGTGGCCGCCGCCGACGAGATCGAGCGGTTCCGGCGGGAGCGGGTCGTCCGTGGGGACCCCTCCGCGACAGCGAACCTGACGGACGCGGATCTCCTGCGCGAGGTCTTGAACACCGTGGGCAAGGCCGGACGACTCGGGGGCGGCATCCGCTGCGTGGTCTCGGTCGCCATGCTGAGCGAGGGTTGGGACGCCAACACCGTCACCCATGTGCTCGGCGTGCGGGCGTTCGGCACGCAACTGCTCTGCGAACAGGTCATCGGCCGGGCCTTGCGGCGGCAATCCTACGAACTCAACGAGGAGGGGCGCTTCGGCGTGGAGTACGCCGACGTGTTCGGCATTCCGTTCGACTTCACGGCCAAGGCCGTGCGCGCGCCCGTCCAGAAGCCGTCCGACACCGTGCACGTGCGGGCGCTGTCGCCGGAGCGCGACCACGCCGAGATCCGCTTCCCGCGCGTGGCGGGGTATCGCGTCGAGCTTCCGGCAGACCGCCTGCGGGCGACCTTTGCGGAGGATCACAAGCTGACCCTCACCCCGGATATCGTCCCCACCATCACGCACAACCAGGGCATCATCGGCGAGGGGCACGACCTGACCATCGACCACCTCGACGAGGTGCGCCCTTCGACACTTGTCTACCAGCTCACCAAGCGCCTGCTGCTCAACCACTGGCGCGACGCGAACGACGAGCCGCAGCTCCCCCTGTTCGGCCAGTTGAAGCGCATCGCCGGCGAGTGGCTCGACACGTGTCTCGTCTGCAAGGGCAACACCTACCCCGCGCAATTGATGATGGCGGAACTCGCCGACATGGCCTGCGAGAAGATCACGGCGGCCATCACGAGGGCCGAACTCGACCGGCAGCCCGTCAAGGCGGTGCTCGACCCGCACCTCCCGATGGGCACGACCTGCGGCGTCAGCTTCCGCACGGCCCGCACCGAACGCTACGCGCCGTCGTCCCGTTGCCACCTCAACTGGGCGATTCTCGACAGCTCCTGGGAAGGAGAGTTCTGTCGGGTGGTGGACGCCCACCCGAAGGTGCTGGCCTGGGTGAAGAACCGCAATCTTGGCTTCGACGTGCCCTATCGCCTGGGCGGCGTACCGCACCGGTACGTGCCGGACTTCATCGTTCTTGTGGACGACGGCCTTGGGCCGGACGATCCGTTGCAGTTGGTGGTGGAGGTCAAGGGCCGGCGCGGTGAAGATGCGCAGGCGAAGGCGGAGACGATGGAGACCTATTGGGTTCCGGGGGTCCAAGCGCTCGGGTGCCACGGCCGGTGGGGCTTCCTGGAACTCGGGGATCCCTACGAGATGCAGGAGGAGTTCGAGGCCACGGTCATTGCGAAGCTCGACGAAGCGGCCGTCGAAGCGCGCGCGGCGGAGGCCGCGCGGCGACTGGCCGCTGCGGGTGGCTCGATGCCGGACGCGGAGTACATTCCGAGGCGCCGCAGCAGCGGACACGCGGAATGATCCTCGTGGACACGTCGGTTTGGATCGATCACCTGCGCCGCCCGATAGATAGCCTGAACGCCGGTTTGCAGGCGCGTGGCATTCTGAGCCACGAGATGGTGATTGGGGAACTCGCGTGCGGGAACCTGGCGAACCGTGCGGAAGTGCTGGACGACCTCAGGTCGCTGCCCGCCCTCAAACCCGTGGCGGCGACTGACGTGCTGGCGTTGATAGAGTCGCATGGGTTCATGGGCCGGGGGATCGGCTACGTCGACGCCAACCTGCTCGGCTCGGTCCTCGCGTCGACGGGCACGAGACTTTGGACGCACGACATCAGGCTCGGTCGGATCGCCGAGGAACTCGGCGTCGCGCATGTGCCGGAGGGAGGTTCGTAGGCGAATGGCGAGAAAGAAACAGGGCAAGCGGGTCGAAACGCTGACCCACGACAAGGCCCGCCGGCGGAACATCCCGACCGCCGAGTACGAGCCCGTCATGCGCCCGGACGACCGCCATCCCGTCAGCGTCGCCTATGAACGCCGCAACCCGGACCTCGACCCGCAGCTCGTGTGGCGCGGCAAGGATCTGGCGGACTGGTCGGAGTTCTACGTGCCGGCGCCACCGCTCTTCATCCAGGAGAAAGTGCACCCAAAGGTGCTGATCGATGATCTCGTCCGCCGTTCCCGCCGGGCGCAGGACGCGAAGACGGACGAGCCGGGCTTCGCGCCTGATCTCTTCGCTGACTTCAACGGCCTCCCGGACGGCGACGCCCGCACCGAGTTCTACGAGCACGACGCCAATTGGTCGAACCGCATGATCCTCGGCGACTCACTGCAGGTGATGGCGTCATTGGCCGAGCGCGAGGGGCTCCGGGGACAGGTGCAGTGTATCTTTATGGACCCACCTTACGGCATAAGGTTCAACTCGAATTTCCAGTGGTCGACTACAAGCCGGAACGTGACCGATGGGAAAGCGGAGCACATAACGAGGGAGCCGGAGCAGGTCAAGGCGTTTCGGGACACTTGGCGAGAGGGGATTCACTCCTATCTCACCTATTTGCGGGACCGGCTAACGGTGGCACGGGATCTGTTGACGGAGAGCGGCAGCATCTTTGTGCAGATCGGGGATGAGAACGTGCATCGCGTGCGGGCGGTAATGGATGAGGTGTTTGGAGCGGATAACTTCTGCAGTTTGATTAGCTACAAGACTTCGGTGGGCCTCGGTTCTGAGGGCCTCGATAACACCGCCAACTACCTAGTTTGGTACTGTCGAGACGCTGAAACGCGGAAGTTCCGTGCAGCGTTCCGAAAAACAGTGGCTGGTGAGCAAGGTGCAGCTCGCTACAAGACTGTTCGTTTGCCTGATTTGTACGAGTTTCGGGCTAACGATCCGACGCGAGAATCTCTGCCCCCGGGTTCGCGGCTGTTTCGTGACCAAGGCATGACTTCAAGGACAGGGTCAGAGACAACTCGATTCGAGGTGCGTTTTCGTGGTAGTTCGTACCGACCGAGCTCCGGCGGTTGGCGAACGTCTGATGTTGGATTCGCACGAGCCATGAAAGCAGACAGGGTCATGGCTACTGGTCGGAGCCTCTCTTACAAGAAGTTCTTCGACGACTTCTCTGCGATTGCAATTGACAACGTGTGGTCTGATGTTTCGGGGGGTGTGACTAGCAGGTCAGATCCCAAGGTCTATGTGGTGCAGACTGGTACAAACGTTGTGCAACGTTGCATTCTCATGACCACTGACCCAGGGGAGTTGGTCTTGGATCCAACCAGCGGCTCCGGCACCACCGCCTATGTCGCTGAGCAGTGGGGGCGCCGCTGGATCACGATAGATACCTCTCGCGTCGCGCTCGCACTTGCGCGCTCCCGCGTCATGGGTGCGCGTTATCCGTACTATGTCCTCGCGGACAGTCCGGAGGGTCAACGCAGGGAAGCTGAACTCTCCCGCAAAAGGCCGCTAGACATGCCCACCTACGGTGACATCCGCCAAGGCTTCGTGTACGAGCGCGTCCCGCATGTCACGCTCAAGTCCATCGCCAACAACGCCGAGATCGATGCGATTTACCAGCAGAAGCAGACCGCGGTCGAGGAGGCGCTCGCCGCCCTGAACGACGCGCTTAAGGGCCATCCCACGCAGTTCGCGGTGGCAGCGGGTGGGCGCAAGGGTGAGAAAGTGGACTTCACAGCCCCGCCGAGCGCTACGGTCAGCCTTCCCTCCGGTGAGTCCGCCCCTGCCAACGGCTTCCTTGAGTGGGAGGTCCCCCGGGATCCCGTCGAGCACTGGCCCGATGCGGCCGAGAAGGCCCATGAGCGTTTCTGGGAGGCGCGCATCGCACGTCAGCGAGAGATCGACGCCTGCATCGCCGCACGCGCCGAATACGAGTACCTCTACGACAAGCCATACGAGGACCGTGGCAAGACACGCGTCGCCGGTCCGTTCACCGTCGAGAGCCTGTCGCCCCACCGCATCGCCGCCCTCGACGAGAACGATGAACTGATCGCTGCCGACGCCGGCAGGGCGTGGGCGGCGGACGTACCCCGCCAGGACTTCGCACACATGGTCTTGGAGAACCTCGGCACCGCAGGCGTGCAGCAGGCCAACAAGGCGGACCGCATCATGTTCGCGGCCTTGGAACCGTGGCCGGGTGATCTGGTCTGCGCCGAGGGCCGCTACCTCGAAGGGGGCGACGACGGCCGGGAGCAGCGTGCTGGCATCTTCATCGGCCCGGAATTCGGCACCGTCTCCCGCAACGACTTGGTGCGGGCGGCTCGCGAAGCAGCGGACGCCAACTTCGACAGCCTGATCGCCTGCGCCTTCAACTATGAGGCGCACGTCACCGAGTTCAACAAGCTCGGCCGCATCCCGGTGCTGAAGGCGCGCATGAACGCCGACCTGCACATGGCCGAGGACCTCAAGAAGACCGACACGGCGAATCTCTTCGTCATCTTCGGCGAGCCCGACATCGACATCGAGCCGGCCACGGGCGACGACGGCGAGCCGGACTGGTTCCGCGTCCGCATCCACGGTGTGGACGTATTCGACCCGTCTACCGGCGAAGTCCGCAGCGACGGCCCCGAAGGGATCGCCTGCTGGTTCGTCGACACCGATTACAGCGAGGAGAGCTTCTTTGTCCGCCAGGCCTACTTCCTCGGCGCGGGCGACCCCTACAAGTCCCTGAAGACAACGTTGAAGGCGGAAATAGACGCCGATGCATGGGCTACTCTCCACAGCGACGCGTCTCATCCCTTCCCGAGGCCCTCGACCGGGGCCATCGCCGTGAAGGTCATCAACCACCTTGGCGACGAGGTGATGAAGGTGTTCCGGGTGCCCGCACCCGAGGCCGTGTGAGGATTGTCGGGCCAAGTCGGTGGCCTTGATGATGAAGCTGCGAGATGCCGGCGCGGGTGCAGAGTCGACGTCCCATAGTTCGCGCTCGCGGGGTGCGAGTAATGGGAGATCTGGTCAAGTCGGCCGGTTGGCAATGTAGACTCGCTGCGTCAGCGACAAATCCACGGAGAGGCGAATGAGGCTTGGGAAGCTCCGCGCAAGGCAGTATCGAAGCTTGCGCGATGTGACGGTTGATGTGAACGGACTCAATCTGTTCATCGGCGCGAACGCTGCGGGGAAGAGTACGGTCCTCGACGCGCTCCGGTTCCTGCACGAGGGTGCCAGCGAGCGAGATTTTGCCGGAGCCGTGCGCGGGCGGGGCGGCATAGTCCACTTGGCGTGGAAAGGCGAAGCGGCGGAAGAAGTGGAACTCGGTATCGAAGTGGATAGTGCGGACGAGCGTTTCGAATGGACGTTGCGTCTGGTCAGGGAACGGTACGACTTCCATGTCGAGGAAAGAGTGAACAGGCTGTCGGAGGGGTCACCGCCCGTGCCGCTGTTGGAAGCGCGGAGAGGCGCAGGCTGGTGGTGGTCGGGGGGAGAGGGGAAGCAAGTCGACCTCAAGCAGGGGCCGACGATGTGTGCTCTGGCTGCGGCTGCGGCAGATGCGTCGTTCCCGGCGAGGGAGGTTGCGGAGTTCGTTCGACGCTGGGGATTCTTCGATCCGAATCCATTCCTTCTCCGTCGGGACTGGAGTGGAACGGAATTCCGCAAGTTCGATCCGTACGGAAGGAACTTGGGCGAGACTCTCTATGGGCTGCAGCAGTCGTCGCCGGAGGTACTGCGTCGGATCGTTGATGCTACCCAGGATGTCCTTGGACTTCCGACAGAGATTGAGCCACGTGAGTCGGACGATCGATTCTACTTTGTTCAGCGCGAACCCGGTCTCCAGTTCGTTGTCCATCAAATGGGGGTCTCCAGTGGTACGTTACGCATGCTCGCGCTTATGACGGCGCTGTTCTCGGAGCCGGAAGCTAACCTCATTGGAATCGAGGAGCCGGAGAACTACGTGCATCCGACTGCGGTGGCGTCGTTTGTGGACTACGTTCGCGGAACACAAGATCGCATCCAGTTCATCGTGACCACTCATTCTCCACTCTTGCTTGACTATCTGGACGACCCTTCTGCAGTTAGGGTTGTGCACCGGGGTGAAGACGGAGCAACAGTGATTGAGGATCAAGCTGACGGTGAGAGTATCCGGGCCGCTCTCCAAGAGTCCGGGTTCGGGCTTGGAGCGTTCTACGAAACGCAGGGGTTCGGAGCGAACTGAGATGGGCAAGAGAGTCGTGGTGGTGGCGTCGGGGGAGACCGAGAGGCGAGCACTCCCGCACCTTGTGAAGCATCTGAGAGAGAACGGCGTATTGGTGGTAGACGTACGCGTGCCTCCTCGGAATCTGCCCCTGAAGCCGGAGATGGGTGAGAAGCTGATCAAGGCTGCCTGGTATTCGCGCCTGCACGAGCCGCCGGATAAGTTCGTGCTCCTGGTCGATGTCGACTATCGGGATCCGGCATCGGTGCTCAAGCCGTTCGAGGAGATGCTCCCTGGCAGGCTTGGCGGGGTTGCCGCGGATGTGGTGTTTGCGTACGCACAGCGGCATTTGGAAGCTTGGTACTTCGCGGATTCCGATGCGCTCAGGGGGTATCTCGGTCGAGCACTTGGGGCGATAGATGCGTCGAAGCCAGACGAGATTGAAAATCCCAAGCTACACCTCAAGCACATACTGGGTGATCGAGTGTATACAGCGCGCGTTTCGGAGGAGATCGCCCGTCAGCTATGTCCCAGGCGGATCGCGCAGCGGAGTCCAAGCTTCGGTGGATTTCTTGAAGCCGTGGTCAATGGACCAGGACTGGTTGGGAGCACACTAGACTGAGGAACGGCGCGGGAGGGGACGTCGAGGTTCGTGCAGCTAACTTTAGCTTAGTACCTCGTTTCCGCCCCGGCCCGAAATCCTGCAGGAAACCACCACGGGCGGCGACAAGCCCCGCCCCTACCCCAGTTCCGGGAAGTACGTCCGGTAGAAACCCCTGTCGCGCGTCAGGAACGTCTCGGCAGCGGCCAGGGCGTGAGCCCCGATCAGGAAGTCAGGAAGGATGCGTGTCCGCGACCCTCCCGCGGTCCGATAGCGTCTCCATCGCAGGCCCGCCTCGTAGGCGATGCCGCTGTCGATCGTCGAGCACGCCGCGTTGACCGTGCTCAGGGCCTGGTCCAGCGCGTCCCGGTCGCGGAACGCCGGGGCGAGTTCGGCGTAGACGATGTCGCAGATGATGATCGCGCCGGCATCGTACGCGAGCCGGAGCCGCTGGACTCTTCGCCGTGGCGGTCGTCGGGGAGGAAGACGTCCAGGAGGACGCTCGTGTCGACGGCCGTGATCACCGGCTCCGGATGTCCTCCAGGTAGTCGTCGGTGCTGCCCCCTTGGCCCAACGTGCCATGGACGGCGTCGACCGGGTGTTCGCCTACCGTCCGCTTGCGGATCAGGAGACCGTCCGGGACCGCGGTGATCTCGACCTCCACGTTGTGGTTCATGCCGACCCGGTCCCGGAGAGCCTTGGGAATCGTGATCTGGCCGCGCTCGGATATTCGCATGTTCTCACCGGTATGAATTCCGGATTCGTGAAAGCATACCCGGGTTCGCGGCAGGGCGGCAGGCAGGGCGACAGACACACGCCGGCGATGTCCTGCGGAAGCGAGGGATGCGACGCGCAGGCGTTACACTCGTTCGATGCACGTCACCGACGAACTCCGGGCCACCGGCTGATGGAGCGCGGTCCCGCCCGCGTCGCCGTGGACATTGGCGGCACGTTCACCGACGTGGTGCTCGACACGGGGGACCAACGCTTCGCGACGAAGGTGCCGACGACCCACGCGGACCCCGCCGACGCGGTGCTGGACGGCCTCGAGCGGGTCATGCGCATCGGCCGCCGCGCGCCCGCCGACGTCGCCCTCATCCTCCACGGCACCACCCTCGCCACCAACGCGCTGATCGAGCGCAGCGGCGCCGTGACGGCGCTCGTGACGACGCAGGGCCACCGCGACGCGGTGGAGATGGCCCACGAGAACCGCTTCGAGCAGTACGACATCGACATCGACCGCCCGCGGCCGCTGGTCCCGCGCCGCCTGCGCCTGACCGTGCCGGAGCGGATGAACGCCGCCGGGGAGGTCCTCCTCCCGCTGGACGAGGACGCGGTGCGGGCATTGGTGCCGGTTCTGGAAGAGCAGGGCGTGACCAGCGTCGCCGTCGGTCTGCTCCACGCCTACGCCAACCCCGCCCACGAACGCCGCATCGGCGCGCTCCTGGCCGAAGCTCTGCCGGACGTCTCCGTCACCCTGGCGTCCGAGGTGTGCCCGGAGATACGCGAGTTCGAACGCCTCTCGACGGCGTGCGCCAACGCCTACGTCCGGCCGTTGATGGCGCGCTACCTGACGAACCTGTCGGAAGCCCTCGCGGAGCGCGGTTTCGGCTGCCCGTTCCTCATGATGACCTCGGGCGGTGGCCTGACGGACGTCGCCACCGCCGCGCGCTTCCCGATCCGCCTGGTGGAGTCGGGCCCCGCGGGGGGCGCCATCCTCGCGAGCCGCCTCGCCGAGGCGCTCGACCTCGACCGGGTCCTTTCCTTCGACATGGGCGGCACGACCGCCAAGATCTGCCTGATCGACGACCACGCCCCGCTCCTTTCCCGCGCCTTCGAGGTGGACCGCGCCTACCGCTTCAAGAAGGGCAGCGGCCTGCCGGTGCGCATCCCGGTCATCGAGATGGTCGAGATCGGCGCCGGCGGCGGCTCGATCGCGGAGGTCGACAAGCTCGAGCGCATCCAGGTCGGACCGGCGAGCGCCGGCTCCGAGCCCGGCCCGGCCTGTTACGGCCGCGGCGGCACGCGCGCCACGGTGACCGACGCCGACACCGTCATGGGACGCCTCGACCCCGAGCGCTTCGCGGGCGGCACGATGCGCCTCGAGGAGGCCGCGGCGGCGCGCGCCGTCGGGACACACGTCGGGCAGCCCCTCGGCATGGACGCCCAGACCGCGGCCTTCGGCATCTGCGAGGTGGTCGACGAGAACATGGCCGCCGCCGCCCGCGCCCACGCCGCGGAGTGGGGCAAGTCCCTGGCGGACCGTACCCTCATCGCCTACGGCGGCGCGGCGCCCCTCCACGCCGTGCGGCTCGCCGACAAGCTCGGCCTCGACCGGATCGTCGTTCCCGCCGGCGCCGGCGTGGGCGCCGCGGTCGGCTTCCTCGCGGCCCCGGTGTCCTACGAGGTCGCGCGCAGCCGCTACATGCGGCTCTCCGAATTCGATGCCGGGCTGATCGACGCGGTGCTGGCGGAGATGCGCGACGAGGCGCGGGAGATCGTCGAGGCCGCCACGGACGCGCCGCTCGGCGAGACGCGCCGGGCCTACATGCGCTACGTGGGACAGGGCTACGAGATCGCCGTCGAGCTGCCGGCGGGCCCCGTGGACGGCTATGGGCGCGAGGCCCTCCACGCCGCCTTCGAGGCCGCGTACCGGACGCTCTACGGCCGCGTCATACCGGACCTCGACATCGAGGTGCTGAGCTGGACGCTGACCCTGGGCGCCGCGCCCGCCGCCCTCTCGGAAGCCGCCCTGGCGGCGGAGGTCGGCCGCGTCGCGGAAACGTCCCCGGCGGCGACGGACCTCTACGACCCCGGCCTGCGCGAAAGCCTGCCGGCGCGCCGCTTCGCCCGGGAGTCGCTCGCGACGGGCGCGGCGGTCGAGGGCCCCGCCCTGATCGTCGAGGCCCAGACGACGACCGTCCTCAGCCCGGCGTTCCACGCCCGGGTGTCGCCCCGGGGCGACATCCTGATGGAGCGGATCGAAACGGGAAGCCAACGATGACGAAAGACGACGGCCTGGCCGCGATCCGGACGCAACTGGTCTGGAACCGACTGCTCGCCATCGTGGAGGAGCAGGCGCGCACGTTGATGCGCACGGCGTTCTCGACGGTGGTGCGGGAGGCCGGCGACCTCTCGGCCGGGGTCTTCGACACCCGCGGCGCCATGCTCGCGCAGGCGGTCACCGGCACGCCCGGCCACGTCAACGCGATGGCCGAGTCCGTGGGCAAGTTCCTCGCGAAGCACCCCCTCGACACCCTCGTCCCCGGCGACGTGCTGCTGACCAACGATCCCTGGGACGCCACCGGCCACCTGAACGACTTCACGGTGGTGACGCCGGTGTTCGCGAGCGCGCGCCCGGTCGCGCTCTTCGCGAGCACCAGCCACATCGCCGACGTCGGCGGCCGCGGCTTCGGGCCGGAGGCGAACGAGGTGTTCGAGGAGGGCATCGCCATCCCGATCGGGCACCTGTTCCGCGCCGGCGAACTGAACGCGACGCTCATGGACATCGTGCGCGCCAACGTGCGCGACCCGCTGGTGGCGGAAGGCGACCTCTACTCACTCACGGCCTGCAACGCAACCGGCGCGGAACGGCTCCTGGCCATGCTCGAGGACTTCGGCCTCGACGGCCTCGACGAGGCGGGCGCCGCCGTCGTCGCGAGTTCGCGCCGCGCCATGGCGGAGGAGATCGCGGCACTCCCGAACGGCACCTGGCGCCACGCGATGGACGTCGACGGCTACGACGCGCCGGTACACCTCGCCTGCGCGCTGACGATCGGGGACGGGCGCATCCGGGTGGACTTCGACGGCACGTCCGGTCTCTCGCGCTTCGGCATCAACGTGCCCCTCAACTACACGCGCGCCTACGCGTCGTTCGGCGTGCGCTGCGTGGTCGGCGGGGACGTGCCGAACAACGCCGGATCGCTGGAACTGGTCGAAGTGACCGCGCCGGAAGGCTGCATCCTGAACGCCCCGCGCCCGGCGGCGGTGTCCGCCCGCCACGCGCTGGGGCAACTGCTGCCCGACGTCATCCTGGGGTGCCTGGCGCAGGTCATCCCGGACCGCGTCCCGGCCGAGGGGGCTTCCTGCATCTGGAACCCCGTGCTGCTGTCGAGTTCCCATGCCGCTGCGGGCGATAACGCGCCCGGGGCGTCGTTCGTCATCAACCCCATCTTCAACGGCGGCACCGGCGCCCGACCCGGCAAGGACGGCCTCTCCACGACGGCGTTCCCCTCCGGCGTGCGGATCACCCCCACGGAGATCAACGAGGTGACGTCGCCCCTCGTCGTCTGGCGCAAGGAATACCTCGCGGACTCCGGCGGCCCCGGCCGGCTGCGCGGCGGCCTCGGGCAGGTGATCGAGATCGCCCACGCCCGGGGCGCGCCGTTCGAGGTGTCGCGCATGTTCGACCGGGTCCGGCATCCGGCGCGGGGGCGCGATGGCGGGCGGGCAGGGCGCGCGGGAGCGGTGTACCTGAAGGACGGCGACACCCGCACGGAGCTGGCGCCGAAGGGGAAGGAGACCGTGCCGCCCGGTGCGACGCTGGTGATGGAGACACCTGGGGGCGGCGGCATCGGAGATCCCCGGGAGCGGGACGCGGAGGCCGTGCGCAGCGACATGGAGGCGGGTGTGGTCTCGGCGACCGCCGCGGTGGCGATGTACGGGCGGAAGATCGGTGGCGAAGGCAGCGCCTGAGTGTGTCGCGACGCCGGATGCCTTGAGATTCGACAGTTCGGGAACGGGAGTCCTTTGTTACACTAGCGACCGAACCAGCGGAAGGCTGGGCTCCCTCGTGGGAAGTATCGGGACCGATAGTCTGTCCACGGCACTTCGTTAGTCCAACGGGGGTGGGTAGCAGCGGATCGACGTGTCTAGGCCTCTTCTCGAGCAGATGAGCCGAGAGCGCCGGTCCAGCGGATGGAGACGACTTTGGGAGGCGCGATGACCGTACCACGAACTCCGCATGTTCCGTTCCTTTCCGATCGATCATTCGGCCTCCATGCCTTGATCTGGTGTGTCGCGGCGGCCGCGCTGTCTCTCGGCTCGTTGAGCGCCGTCGCCCAAGGCGGGGCGCCCACGGTCGAAGCCCCGGTTCCGGACGCCGAACTCCGCGTGGGCTACGACCCCTATCGCATTCATCTCGAGGACTATTTCGGCGGCCGGCACGAGGAATGCATCGCCGAGTCGTCCGACGAAAGCGTGGCCCGCGTGGTCCTGCAGGGCTTCCGCGTGCGGGTCATCCCGGTCGGCGCCGGCACCGCCACGATCACCGTGGGCGCCATCAACGGGGCCGGTACCACGACGCAGACCTTTCAGGTCACGGTCACTTACCCGGCTCCCGGCATCGGGGACCCGTTGCCGGACACGGAGGTGCGCGTCAGCGAGTCCATCACCGTCGATCTGACGGACGCCTTCACCGGTCTGGTGCTGGACATGACCGCGACGGTGTCGGCGGAAGAGCATGCGACGGCTTCGGTCCGCCGTTGGACCCCAAGGGAAGGGCCCCGCCAAAGCGAACTGACGCTCGCGGGCCTGTTGCACGGACCCGTGACGGTCACGGTGGTCGCGAGCAACGAAGGGGGCAGTACGGAACGCACGTTCGCGCTCATGGTCCGCGACATTCCGCCCATGGTCGCCACTGCGCTGGAGCCCGTGTCGATGTACGCGGACGCAACGGTGATGGTCGATCTCGAGGGGGCGTTCTCGGGCACGCACCTGACGTACTCGGCCGCGTCGTCCGCGGATGACATGGCCGCCGTCTCGGTGGACGGCTCGATGCTGTCGATTAGCGGAGGCCTGGCGGGTGAGCCCACCGTGACGGTGACGGCCACCAACAACGAGGGCAACGCATCGCAGGAGGTCATGGTCACGGTCATGGACGTGCCTCCGGAGGTTGCGGAGGCGCTGGAGCCCGCGTCGGTCTACGTGGACAGTCCGATGACCTTCGACCTGTCCGGCGCGTTCTCGGGGACGAACCTCGAGTATGCCGCCATGTCCTCGTCGGAGGAGATGGCGACGGTTTCGGTGGACGGCGCGATGCTGACCGTCTCCGGGCACTTGGCTGGAGACGTCACGGTCACCGTGACGGCGTCGAACACGGCGGGCGAGGCTGTGCAGGACCTGATGGTGACGGTGAAGGACGTACCGCCCGCGGTCGTTGCGCCGCTCGACGCGATTACGCTGCAGGTCGGCATGACGGAGACGGTCGATGTGGCCGGCAAGTTCTCCGGCACGAACCTGGAGTACTCCGCCATGTCTTCGTCGGAGGAGATGGCGACGGTTTCCGTCGACGGCACCATGGTGACGGTGACCGCGCTGGTCGCCGGGCCCGTGACCGTGACGGTGACGGCGTCGAACACGGCGGGCTCGGTCTCGCAGGACATGATGGTGACCGTGG
Source organism: Pseudomonadales bacterium (assembly GCA_022825925.1). Lineage (GTDB taxonomy): Bacteria > Pseudomonadota > Gammaproteobacteria > Pseudomonadales > Azotimanducaceae > VXNE01. The sequence continues at coordinate 143,275 of JAJDVW010000016.1, forward strand.
AGGACGTGCCGCCCGCGGTGGCCGAACCGCTCGATCCGATCTCCCTGCAGGTCGGCATGATGGAGACGGTCGATCTCTCCGGCGCGTTCTCGGGTACGGCGCTGACCTACACCGCGATGTCGTCTTCGGAAGAGATGGCGACGGTCTCGGTGGACGGCGCGATGCTGACCGTGACCGGACTGGTCGCGGGGCCCGTCACCGTGACGGTGACGGCGACGAACACCGCGGGAAGCGCCTCGCAGGACCTCGACGTGACGGTGGAGGACGTGCCTCCCGCGGTCGCCGAGATGCTGTCCGACATCGAAGTGCGTGTCGGTGACACGATGATGGTCGACATATCCGGGGCGTTTTCCGGTACGGCGTTGCAGTATTCGGCGATGTCCTCGTCCGACGCGATGGCGACGGTTGCGCTGGAGGGCACGTCGCTGAGCGTGACCGGCGTGGCCGCCGGGCCGGCGACGGTGACCGTCACGGCCATGAACAGCGCCGCCAGCGCATACCAGATGTTCGAGGTGAACGTCCGCGACGTGCCGCCGGGCGCGGTGGGCGCGCTGCCCGACATCTCGCTGGTCGCCGGTGGGGCGCCGCAGACGATCAACCTCGCCGAGTACTTCAGCGGTACCGCGCTGGTGTTCGGCGCGACCGGCACCGGCGAGGCCGTACGCGTGTCCCTGGCGGGTGCGCAACTCACGGTCGAACCGGCCATCGAAGGCGTGGCGACCGTCACGGTCAACGTGTCCAACACGGAAGGCGCGATCAGTTCGTCCTTCGATGCGACGGTCATGACGAGCGCGGCGGAAGCCGATGCCATCGAGCGCAGCCTCGCGGCGATCGGCGCCGCAACGTTGTCGAGCGTGCAATCGGCTTTCAGCGCGCGATTCCGCGGTCACGGGGCGGCCGTCCCGGCCGAGCCGTCGTCATTCGCCGACGCGGCCAGTGGCGGAGCCTTCGACATGCTGGACGGGCCTTACGGCGGCGCCAGCGGCACCGGCGGCTGGTACGGCGCGGACTGGAACCGGCCCGACTGGGGCGGCGCCGGCGCGCATCGCCAGGATTGGGGTAGCCCGAACTGGAACGCCGGTCCCATGTCCGGCGCCTGGGGGGACGGCCGAGGGTACGGGTCGGGTTACGGCACGTACGGCCCGATGGCCAACCAGAGCTTCATCATGCCGCTCTCGGCGAGCGGCGGCGCCGGCGACGACAGGGCCTTCTCCGTCTGGGGACATGCCGACTGGCAGTCCTTCGAGGGTTCCGGCATCGACGGCGACCTGAGCTCGGTCTACCTCGGCGTCGACATGACGGTCGGGGATGGCTGGCTGGTGGGGCTCGCGGCATCGCAGAGCGACGGCGACGTCGATTACCGGTTCTCTAGCGACGCTGCCAGCGGCAGGGGCTCGCTCTCGACCGACATGATGAGCGTCTTCCCGTATGCGAGGTTCGAGGTGGACCAGTGCACGGAGCTTTGGGCCGTGCTGGGCTTCGGCTCCGGGGACATCGAGAGCCGCAGGAGCGCCGTAGCGCGCACCAGCGTGGCGGATCTTTCCATGTCGATGGTGTCCGCCGGCGGCAGCCGGGTGGTTTCCTCCGGGGAGGGCTGGTCCATCACGCTGCTCGGCGACGTCGCCTCCCTGAACATGGACACCGATGGCATCACGGGCGCCATCTCGAACGTGGAAGTCGACGTGCGCCGCATCCGCGCGGCCGTCGAGGGCAAGCGCACCGTCGTGATGGACGACGGCGGTCGCGTGGTCCTGTTCGGACAGCTGGGCGCCCGCAGCGACTCCGGCGACGGCGACACGGGCCAGGGCGCGGAAATCAGCGCGGGCGTGCGTTACAACACGGCCGGCAGGTTCAGCGTCGAGTTCATGGGGCGGTTCCTCGCGAACCATTCCGAAGACGACGTGGAAGAGAGCGCTTTCAGCATCTCCGCGATGTTGCGGCCGGAGTCGGATGGCAGCGGCGTGAGCGTCGCCCTCTCGTCGCGGCTCGGCAGGGACTTCGGTCTGTCCGGCGTGATGCCCGGCGTCGACTACGACTACGTGCGGCGCGTGCGGGGCATCCGGGACGACTGGGGCTTCGACGCGAGGGTGGGCTATGGGATGGCCGACACCGGACTGCCCGGCGTCCTGACGCCGTTCGCGAAGATGGACCTCACGTCAGCCCACCGGCGCGGCGCCCGTATCGGGGCGCGCTTCGACGCCGAGAGTCGCCTGGTGCGCTACATGAGCGTCGAAGTGAGCGCCGGCTCGGCGTATCACTTCCTTGACGACACCATGGCCGGGTTGGTCGAGTTGCGCGGGGAACTGCGCTTCTGAGGGCCGCCCGGCTCGGCCTCGGGTTGCCGGGATCGGCGTCGATCCTGGTGCCCGGGGCCGGAGTCGAACCGGCACGGAGTTGCCTCCGAGGGATTTTAAGTCCCTTGTGTCTACCTGTTTCACCACCCGGGCAGGCGCTCGAAGCGTAGCCGCCAAACGGCCCCTTGCCAAACGCGCGGACGCTACCAGGCGGGTGGCAGGTCCTGGCAGTAGGCTGCATGCGGGTCTCCGGCCGGCACGTCGAGTTCAAACTGGCGCGCCAGCGCGTTGTACCGCTCGATCGCCTGCTCCCGGGTGATGCGCGGGGACTTGCGGTACTCGTCCAGCGACCGCGCCGGATGGCCCACCCGACCTTCGCCGGCCCACGAGTCGAACATGGAACCCATGTCGACGGCGATGCCGCCACGCTGCTTGATCCAGTGGCAGTAGATCTTGCCGAAAACCCCGGCGCCCACCAGGAACAGCGCGCCGGGGTACGGCACGCGTAATGTCTCGCGCAGCTCCTCGAAGCCGTCCGGGAAGTGGGGCGTCTCGATGTCGCCCGTGTCCTCGAGTTCGCCTTTCACGCCGTACCACCGCACCTCGCCCACCCCGAACACCTCTCGAAGCCGACTGGCCATTCGACGGCAGGAGATCACGCCGACGAAATCGGTGCCTTCGAGGAGCGGGCGATACAGGAGCCCGTGTTGCAGCAGGCGGTGCAACGCCGTGTGCGTGAGCACGGTACCCGGCCCGACGAGTCGCATCGACTCGAGCGCTTCGGTGACGGCGCGCCATAGCGGCATTCCGGAACGAATCTGCCGTGCCCGCGGGACGCCGAGGATGTCCGCGTTCCGAATGGCCTCGCGCAGTTCGGCGCCGAGTCGCAGGACGTCCGGGTCGGCCACGTCGATCCTGCGCAGCCAAATCCGCAGGGATCGATTCACGTCCTTGCGGCTGGTGATCTCCGGGTAGCCCATCACGGCCCCCTCGCCGTCACCGAGCCGGATGACCGACATCGGCCGCCGCGCGCGCATGTGCCGCCGGATCGCCAGGAACACGCGAAACGCGTCGAGTCGATCGGCGCTCAACATGGACAACTCCACCCCCTCAAAGCCCGCGACCATACCAGAGGGAATCTCCGATCAGACCGGGACACACGCGGATCCGGATCAGACCGGGGATCAGACCGGGACACACGCGGATCCGGATCAGACCGATCAGACCGGGACACACGCGATCAGACCGGATCAGACCGGGACAGGCGCGAATCGAGTCCTACAGCCGGGCAATTTCGTCCTACGGCTTGTCTGGCGAATCTCCCGCGGAAGACGAGGGCGTCGTCCGGTTTTTTCGCCGGTCCTGTGGGAGCAATCTCGCCCTCATGGCGATACCACGTCACAAGCTGGTGGATGAAGAAAACGCGTGCTGCTACCACCTGGCCTCGCGTTGCGCACGACGGTCATGGCTATTGGGACGCGATCCCTTGACCGGGCGGGACTACTCGTACCGCAAGTCGTGGCTGGTCGATCGAATGAAGCTGCTTGCCCCGTCCTTCGCCGTGGAGATCTACGGCTTCGCGGTGATGAACAACCACTTCCACCTCGTGCTGCACTACGACCCGAAGGCCTGCGAGTCCTGGTCCGACGAGGAAGTGGCGCGGCGCTGGGTGGAGGCGTTTCCGCCGGTCGAGCACGGCAAGGTAGCAGCAGAGCGCAAGGCCGAGAAACAGGAGATGCTCCTCGGCGATCCCGACCGTCTCGCGCGCTTGCGGCGAACGCTTGGATCGCTGTCGGCGTTCATGAAACACCTCAAGCAGCCGATTGCGCGGCGTGCCAACCTGGAGGACGAGTGCGGCGGACATTTCTTTGAGCACCGGTTTTACTCGGGGGCGCTGCTCACCGAGGAAGCGCTGCTGGCCGCCATGGTGTACGTGGACCTCAACCCCGTGCGGGCCAACCAGGTGCGCAGCTTGATTAAGTGCCGGGATACCTCCGCTGCCGAGCGGCTGCGGGTGAACGATGCGGCGGCCCTCGAAGAGTACCTCGGGCCGCTTATCTCCGGCCTGCGCGACCCCGGAGGCAAGACGAAACCGCTGCTGAACGTGACGCTTGCGGCTTATCTGACCCTTCTGCAAGACATCGTCGCGGCGGAAACCGGTGCGTCGGAGGCGCCAGACCGAGTCGCCCGCTGGATCGCGCGTGCGTCTTCCTTGCGGAAGCGGCAGCGTGCATACGGTTCGCGGGAGCTCCTGCGAGAGTGGACAGCGGAGCGTGGCATGCGCCTGCTCGAAGAGCCCATGCTCGCCTGACGTCCCGACGAACCGGACGGACGCGGTTGGCGTCCTGACTTCCCAACTCGGCTCCAGGCTGGCCGCCGCCGGCGCCAGCTTGGGCGACCTCGTGCGCGAGCGGCAGGCTGGTGAGCGGCGAACCGCGCCGTGACGGCTCACCAGCGCTGCGCGCTGACTCATTTCCCCCTCGAATCCGGGATAGTCGGCCTGGCGGCTGTGACGCCCGCTCGGTTGCCCGGTGCAGGTGTGTCCCGGAGTCCTGTCTCCGTGTGTCCCGAACCTAACCGCGTGTGTCCCGAACCTACGTCCCGAACCTACGGAGTGCGCCTGTCCCGAACCCGTACAATGGCCGCCGCGGCCGGGCGCCCAGGTGTTGGAACGGGTAGACAAGCAGGATTTAGGTTCCTGTGTCCTCACGGACGTGTGGGTTCGAGTCCCACCCTGGGCACCAGCCCGGCGCGCCGCGATCCCCCGCATTCGGGGAGTGTGCGAAAATAGCGGGCCGAAGCGTCGGGGCCGCTGTAGCGGTGAACGCAAGCACCATGGCCGAAGCCCACCAGGAGCAAGCGCTACGGGAGCAGGACGGGGCGACCACCCCGGAGTCGACGCCGCGTCGGTCGCAGCGCGCCGCCAGACGGCTCGGCGAGTTGCTCGTTGAGCGCAACGCCGTGCAGGCGGACGATGTCGCCCGCGCGCTCCAGATTCAGCAGTCGGTCGGCGGCAAGCTCGGCGCGCTGCTGGTCCGCACCGGCGCGCTCTCCGAGGACGTTCTCCTCAGGACCCTCGCCGAGCAGCAGGGCGCGGAGTACCTGCGCGAGCCCGCGGACCTGCCCGAGAACCTGACCGTCTACCGCTTCGTCGCCGATTCGCCCATCAAGCTCGACTGGTTCCTCGACCACAGCGCCCTCCTCTGGGAAGAAGAGGAAAGAGAAGAGGAAGGCGAAGAGGACGGCCAACTCCGCTGCCTCGCCCGCGACATCCGCGACCACGGCCTCCTCGAGACTCTCGCCTACTTCTACCCCGGCCGTCCCGTGTCGTTCCACCTGGCGGCCAACCACCAGATCGACCGCCTGCTCGACTTCGTCCGCAAGGAGCGGGCCATCGAGAGCCTCTTCTCGGAGGACAACGCCAAGCAGTTGCGCGAGATGGCGGAAGAGGCCCCCGTCATCGAACTGGTCAACAACCTGCTCTCCCAGGCCGTCGACCTCGAAGCCTCGGACATCCACGTCGAACCGGCCGAGGAGAACTTCGCCGTCCGCATGCGCGTCGACGGCGTCCTGCACACCCGCCTCACCCAGCCGATCGAACGCTTCCCCGCCGTGGCGTCCCGGATCAAGCTGGTCTCCGGCATCGACATCGCCGAGCGCCGCCTGCCGCAGGACGGCCGCATCACCGAACGCATCTCCGGCAAGGACATGGACGTGCGCGTCTCGACGGTCCCCTGCGCGTTCGGCGAGTCCATCGTGCTGCGCCTGCTGGAGAAGGAACGCGACGACCTCACCCTCGCGAACCTCGGCATGGAGCCCGATCACCTCGCGATGTTCCGCGCCTGGTCGCGGGCGAGCAACGGTATCGTCCTCGTGACCGGCCCGACCGGTTCCGGCAAGTCGACCACCCTCGCCGGCGCGCTCCAGGAGATCGACGAGGGCGTCCAGAAGATCATCACCGTCGAGGACCCGGTCGAGATCCAGATGCCGAGCATCACGCAGATCCAGACCCACGCGGAGATCGGCTACACCTTCGCCCGCGCCCTGCGCGCCATCCTGCGCCAGGACCCGGACGTCATCATGATCGGCGAGATCCGGGACCTCGAAACCGCCGAGATCGCCATCCGCTCGGCGCTCACGGGCCATGTCGTCCTGTCCACCGTCCACACGAACGACGCCGTATCGAGCTTCACCCGCCTGGTGGACATGGGCGTCGAGCCCTTCCTGGTCGCCGCCCCGACCCGCGGCGTGCAGGCCCAGCGCCTCGTGCGCCGCGCCTGCGAACACTGCGCGGTGCCGGCTCCGCCCCCGCCGCTCGCCCAGGAACGCCTCGCGCACCTCGGCTCCACCGGTCTGGTCGGCGACCGCTGGGTGCGGGTCGAAGGCTGCGACGCCTGCCAGCACACGGGCTACCGCGGCCGCATGGGCATCTACGAACTGGTGCCGATGTCGGACGAACTGCAGAACATGATCGTCGGCGGCGCCAACCTGAACGACCTGAAGCGCGTCGCCCACGAGCGCCAGGGCCACCGCACGCTCCTGCAGGATGGCCTCATCAAGGCCTCCCAGGGCAAGACCACGGTGGAGGAAGTGTCCCGGCTGACGCTCACGGACAGCGGGGCTTCGTAGCCCTAGGCGAGACCCGCCCCCGATGCCGGCCTACGATTACGAAGTCGTCGACGCCAACGGCCAGTCCTCGAAGGGACATCTCGAGGCGGAGTCGCCCTCGGACGTCGTCCGACGCCTCGCCGCGGCCGGCCACACGGTCGTCGACGTCAGCGAGACGCGCGACGCGGCCCGGGCCTTCGGCCGCCGGCGCCTGCGCGGCGCGGACGTCGTCGTCGCGTTCCACGAACTCGCCACGCTCCTCGGCTCCGGCGTGTCCCTCGGCGATGCGGTGCTCGCGCAGAGCCGCGGCAGCCATCACCCGTCCCTCGTGGCCGCGTTCGACACCATGGCCAGGCACCTCATGCGCGGCGAGCGCTTCCTCGACGCGATGGGCGCGAGCGGACTGCCGCTGCCGGACTACGTCCATCAGCTCGTCGAGGCCGGCGAGGCGAGCGGCCGCCTGCCGCAGGCCCTGCGCCAGGCCGTCGACCAGATGCAGTACGACCAGCGCGTGGCCGCCGACATCCGGGGCGCGCTGACCTATCCCGCGATCCTCGTCGTCGCCGGCGTGACCGCGGTGCTCCTCGTCTTCATCTTCGTCGTGCCGCAGTTCGCGAACCTCCTCGAAGAGGCGGAGAACCTGCCGCTGCTGGCGGAGTTCGTGCTGCGCGCCGGCGTCTGGTTCAACGCCAACACCTGGCTCCTCGCGGGCACCGTCGTCGCCGCGGCGGCGTTTGGGACCGTGCTGTTCCGCCGCCGGGCGGTGCGCCAGCGGGTGATGGACATCGTGGGCACGGTGCCGATCCTGCGCGAGTGGCTGTCCGAGGTCGACACCGCGAAGTGGGCTTCCGTGATGGGCGCGATGCTGGCGAGCCGCGTGGAGCTGATGGACGCCCTGGGGCTCGCGTCGCGCGGCGTGCGCATCTCGCGGCGCAAGGTCCTCCTGGAGCGGGCCGTGAACGAGGTGCGCGCCGGCACGCCCCTGTCCGAGGCGCTCGAGCAACAGGACGCCCTCACCCCGACCGGCTACAATCTCATCCGTGTCGGCGAGCGCTCCGGCCAGCTCGCCGAGATGATGCGCGCGCTGGCCGAGCTCTACGAGGAGAACGGCACGCGGCGCATGAAGCGGGTGCTGACGCTCATCGAGCCGCTCGCGGTGCTTGCGATCGGCGGCGTGCTCGGCACCATCATGATCGGCTTGGTACTGGCGATTACGAGCGTCAATGAACTCGTGCTCTGACTACCCGAAACGGCCGCTGCCGGCGGTCGCCGCAACGCGCCGGCGGAACAGGCGCAACAACCGGCGCAACAACCGGCGAAAGCAGCGCGGCTTCAACCTCATCGAGCTGATGGTCGTGCTGGTGATCCTCGGCCTGCTCGCCGGTCTCGTCGGACCGCGCCTGCTCGGCAGCGTCGAGAGTTCCAAGGTGCGCACCGCGGACACGCAGGTGAAGATGCTGAAGGGCGCGCTCCTCACGTACCGACTGGACATCGGCCGCTTCCCCTCGACCTCCGAGGGCCTGGCCGCCTTGATGGCGCCGCCGGCGGATGCCTTGGAGTACTGGAACGGCCCCTATCTCGACGACGAACTGCCCCTCGACCCCTGGCGCACCCCGTACCGCTACGAGTTCCCGGCGGACAACCTGCAGGGCTACGCGCTCTACTCACTCGGCGCCGACGCGCAGCCGGGCGGGGAGGGCAACAACGCGGACATCGGCTACCTGCCGGACGCAAGCGAAGGGTAGGGCGGCCCCGCCCCTGGCGGAGTCGTGCGAGCACTTGATACGGGAGGGGAAAAGCCCCTCCCCTCGCATGGAACATCCGACGTTGGGAGCGTAGGGACCGGCGGCGGGTGTTCCATGCGAGGACGGCGTGGCTGGGCCGCGGGCGGAGCCGGCGCCGAGCGCGCGCGAACTGCGTTCGCGTTGCGAGGTGGCGGGCCGGCCATGGGGCGCTACAGAGCTTCTTTCGCCACGATGCCGAGCGTGAAGACCAGGATCGTGCCCATGAACAGCCACAGGCGGTGGTCGAGGCGGTCCAGCCTGTCTTCGAAGCGATGTTCCAGGCGAGAAACGACCTCGCGGGTTGCCTAGACGGTGCCATCCAGCCGAGAAACGTCCTCGCGTGTCGCCTGGACGGTTCCCTCCAGCGTCTGGACGGAGCCTTCCAGCCGAGAAACGTCCTTGCGGGTCGCCTGGACGGTGCCATCCAGCGCCTGGACGGTGCCTTCGAGCCGAGAAACGTCCTTGCGTGTCGCCTGGACGGTGCCTTCCAGCGTCTGGACGGTGCCTTCGAGCCGAGAAACGTCCTTGCGTGTCGCCTGGACGGTGCCATCCAGCGTCTGGACGGAGCCCTCCAGCCGAGAAACGTCTTCGCGGGTCGCCTGAATGTGACCCTCCAACCGCCCCATGTCCTCGTGGGTCGCGTAATCGGGTATCGAGTCGGTCGCCATGGTAGCCCTCCGTGCCGGCATGACGGTTTTGATGACGCGGACGATAGCACGCGCGGTCCGGCGGGAGGGCCCCTGGAGGCCTGTCGGGCGCGTTTTCAGCGATGTCGCACAACGTGTTGGGGCGATGGCTGTAGTTGGTCGCGGTGACGCTCCGGTTGGTGTACCGTCCCCGCCTCCGATCTGGATGAGATCAGACCGCATGCGTCGCCGCCGCGTTGCGCCCGGCCCGGTCCCCGCGGGCTTCTCTCTCCTCGAGCTGATGGTCGTCCTGGCGCTGCTCGGCCTGGTGACCGCGGTCGCCGTGCCCAACCTGCAGCGCCTCTTCGCGAGCGTCTCGGAGACGACGGAGCGTCAGCACATCCTCGACCAGTTCGAGGCGCTCGGACGGGAGGCGCTCGCGAACGGCCGGGCCTACGTGGTGTTCTCGGAGGCGCCCGACGCGGACACCGTCGCGGGCTATGCCGATTTCGAGCCGCGCCCGATCGACCTGCCAGAAGCGTGGCGCTTCCGGCTCGACCGCCCGCTCGTCGTGCGCGCGAACGGGTTCTGCCGCGGCGGCGAACTCACGCTGCTCCACCAGGGTGCGCCGGTCCTGCGCGCGACGCTCGCGCCGCCGTACTGCCGCGTCGAGGTCGATGGCCGTTCCTGAGCGGCACCGCCGCCGGAATGCCGCGCAGGGCGGCTTCGCCCTGCTCGAGGCGATCGTCGCGATCGTCCTGTTCGCCGCGGCGGGAATGGCCCTCTACGGCCTCTTCAACACCAACCTGATCTCGCTGCTGCGCGTCCACGACGTCTCCCGCGAGGCGCCGGTGGTCCGGTACGCCGTCGAACGGCTCCAGGCGGTCGACCCGCGCCGCACCGAGGCGGGCGTCTTCGAGGTCGACGGCTTCGGCGTCACCTGGACCGCCCACCTGCTCGAGCCCCCGCGCCAAGGCCAGAACGGCCTGGGCGTCCTCGGCGACTTCGAGGTGGGCCTCTACGAAATCGAGTTCCAGGTCGCCGACGACGGCCGCCCCCTCGGCACCTGGCGCCTCCGCCACGTCGGCTTCGAAAAAGTCCGCGGCCTCGCCCCCGAGGGCTTCGTTTTCTGATGCTCGTACTTCGGGACAGGCGCGAAGAGGTTCCTGCGGGGGGGTGGGACATTGGCCCCACTCGCCCGGCACCTTGGACGGGCTGTCTGTCGTCCGCGCAAACCGACCCGAGGGGCCCCAACGTTCTCGCGGGCGTACAGCGGGACAGGCGCGAAGAGGTTCCTGCGGGGAGGTGGGACGTTGGCTCCACTCGGCGGGGGCGGGGAATGGGTTGTCAGTCGTTGGCGGGTAGCGGCGTTCGGGGGCTCAGTCTGCTCGAGATGCTGGTGGTGATGGTGCTGGTGACGCTGCTCGGGACGCTGCTGCTGCAGGGGATCGGGTTCTTTTCGGGCAAGTATCTGGTGGTGCAGCGCGCGCGGGCGGACCTGTCCCTGGCGGAGTTGCAGCAACACTGGTTCGCCTCGAGCGTGCGGGGTCTGACGCCGTATGGGGTGGAGGCGCGGCGCTTCGTGGGCAACGCGCGGGCGTTCCGGGGCATCACGCTGGCGCCGCTGCAGGCGGAGCCGGGCATGCCGGTGACGGCGCGCTGGACGATCGACGGTGAGGACGCCTCGGTGTTGCGCTACGCGGAAGACGGTGGCGTGCCGTGGACGGTGCTGCCCGAGAACGAGGAACGCCTCGTGTTCGACTACGCCGACGCGGCCTATCGCTGGTACGACCGGTGGCCTGTCGAGGCGGCGGAGGGGGAGTGGACTCCCACCTACATCCGCCTGCGCGCCGAGGGCGAGGGCCCCGTCTGGCTGGCGCGCGTGCAGGCCGATCCGGCACCGCTCCTCACGGAGGCTGCCCTCCGATGACCCCGACGACCACCCGCCGCCGCGCCCCCGGCCGCGCCCGCCGTGCGCGCCCACGCACCACCGCCGCCGGCTTCATCCTCGTAGCGACGCTCTGGACCCTGGCGGCCCTCACGGTCGTCGCCGCCTACATCGCCAACGTCGTCGAAAGCGACGTGGAACGCGCCATCGCGGCGCGGCAGGCGCTGGAGAACGAGCTCGACCGCCGCAGCACCGAGGCCACGCTGCTCTACCTGCTCGCCACCGGCCGCATGAGCCACCGCGGCCTGATCCTCGAGACCCCGCAGCGTTTCACGCCCCCGGGCGAGAACCCGCCGGCGAGCCGCGGCGACGGCGAACTCACCCTCGGGGGCGAGCCGTACGCGGGCCTCGGCCGCACCCGCTTCGCCCTGCAGGAGGAGAACGGCCTCGCCTCCGTCAACCTGCCGGGCGAACCCCAGTTCGCCGCGGTCCTGAGCCGCGCCGGCGTGCGCCGCGAGGAGTTGCGCTGGATCGTCCCCCGCATCCGCGACTACGCGGACCTGGACGACAGCCTCTCCCTGAACGGCGCCGAGCGCATCGACTACGCCCGCGGCAACCGCCCCCCACCGGCGAACTGGCTCCTCGCGAGCCCCGTGGAGCTCAAGCGCGTCCTCGGCATCGACGGCCTGGTCTCCGACGCCGAGTGGCGCCGCATCCGCCCGCTCCTCACCGCCCGCGTGGCCGGGCGCTATAACTTCAACACTATGCGCCCCGAAGTCATGGCCGCGCTGCTCGGGGTGGACGAACGCGCCCTGGCCGAACTCCTCGCCGCCCGGGAGGTCCGCCCGATCGCCGATGTCGACCAGGTCGCCGCCCTCACGGGCCGCCGCCCGAACGTCGACCCGGACTTCGTGAACGTCCGCCCCTCCATCGCCCTGCGCATCTCCCTCTGGAGCCGGGACGCCCGCATGCGCGAGACCATCGGCCTCACCCTCACGCCGCAGTCGGACACCGCCCCGTGGCGGAAGGAGTACTGGTACGCGGAAGCGGCCCACGACGCGGCCGCGGTGCTCCGCAGGCCGGCGACGGCGCTGCTCCAGGATCCGGCATGAAGAACCCGCGGAGAGGCGTCTACCTCCTGACGCCGGCCCTATTGGCGGTGCTGGCGATTTTGGGCGTGTGGCTCGCGGATTTGGCCGCCGTACCGTCGGACACACGCGGCGCGCCCGCGGACACACGCGTTGATCGGGACACACGCACCGGGCCCGCCGCCCCCACCCCACCTCCACCGGGACAACGCCCAACGGCCGAGCCCGCCACCTCGACGGCCCCCGGCACCCCCCTCTGGCAAGCCCTCGACGAGAGCGCCGTCCCCACGCTCCCCGACTACGCCCCCGAGTGGTCCACCGAGGGTCGCGTCCTCGTCCAGACCTCCGCCGCGATGGAGGCCGCCGGCGGCTGGCGCGTCGGCGACCGGCTCACCCTGCCCGTCCCGCAGCTCGGCGCCGTGTACCGACCCCTGATCGACGAGATCGACGGCGGCCCCGGCGGCGCGCGATCGGTCCTCGGCATGGTCCGCGGCGACGACGGCCGCGACCGCCGCTACGTCGTCACCGTCGGCCCGGCGCACGTCTTCGCCTACGTCGACACCCCGAACGGCCCCTACGAACTCAGCGGCGGACGCGAACTGGGCTGGCTGCTGCCCACGTCCAGCATGATGGCCGGCTTCGACCACAGCGAGCCGGACTACATCCTCCCCGAGACCCACGAAATGCACTGAGGAAGGCACGTGCCGACCCCATCGGGAACCCCAACCCCCCAGGCCCGACGCGCGCCCCTCCGGCGGCGCGCCGCATGGTGGCCCGCGTTGCTAGCGCTAGCCGCGCTCGCCCTGCCCGCAGTAGCCGGAGACCCCCGCGACATCGTCTTCGACTGCCCCTGCAGCGCCGAGTGGACGGCCGGCCAGCCCGGCACCCCAGGCCAGTTGACCCTCACCTTCGGAGTACGCAGCTTCCGCCCCACCGAAAGCGGCCCGCTACGCCTCACCCGGGCGGATCTCCAACAGCAGGAACGCGAGTCCCCAACCGCCCAACCCGAATCCATCGCCCCGTCCCTCGAGCGCATCACGGCCCTCACCACCCCACCCAGGCAACAACGCACCCTGACCCTCGACCGCCCACCCACCTCCCGCCCCATCGGCGTCGCCCTCTGGGAGCGCGTCGCGGACCCGCCCGGCCCCGCCGACGACGACCGCGCCTGGCACTGGTCCGAGACCCTCGCCCTCTGGCCCGTCTCGGACACACGCGCAGACCGCATCGACTTCGTCGACATCCTCACCGACACCGACGGCGACGGCACGGGCGACGTCAACGAACGCCTGGCGGGCACCTCGCCCACGGACCCGGCGGACACCCCCGGCCCCTCCACCATCGACGTCCTCGCCCTCTACGACAGGGGCTTCCGGGCCACCCAGGACGAGTATCCCTACCCACGCATCCAGCACGTGATGGCGGTCACCCGCGCGGTCTACGCCGACAGCGGCACGAACGTCCGGATGCGCTTGGTGGGCGCGAGCGAGGTACAGGTGAACCTGCTCGGGGAAATCGCCCCGGACGACACGGCAAGGCTCATGGAGCAACACGGCGCCGACCTGTACGTCCGTTTCGAAGGAGACCCGTTCGGGCTTCCGTCAGGGCTCTCCATCGAGTCCCCGACGAGCCGCGCGACCATCGTCGGCGCCATGCAGCGCGGCGCCTGGCATGGCGACGATGCCGGCGGGGGCGCCTGCAGCGCCAACGCCAGCGCCCTGTGCACGGCGCACGGCCTGGGACACAACCTCGGCCTCGCCCACTCGGCCCGCCAGGGCGAGGCGCACGGCGCGTTCCGGTGGTCGCGCGGCCGGTACGTCGGCGAGTTCTGGGGCACGATCATGTCGTACGGCCAGGGCGTGCTCGGCGGCGTCTTCTCCGACCCCGCCGTCGACTGCGGGGGCGTCCGCTGCGGCGTCCCGACCGACGAACCGGCCGGCGCCCACGCCGTACGGAGCCTCGACATCATCCGCTTCCAGGCCGCGGCGCACCGCGCCCCGCAGCCGGACTCGGACGGCGACGGCATCGTGGACCTGGCGGACGCCTTCCCGCGGGACCCCACGGACTGGCGGGACCGCGACGGCGACGGCATCGGTGACGTGGCGGACCCGGACGCCGACGGAGACGGCGTCGCCGACGAGGACGACCGCTTCCCCTTCGATCCCAGCGAGTGGGAAGACCTGGACGGCGACGGCATCGGCGACAACATCGACTCGAACGTCGACGACATCGCCCCCTTCCGGGACCCGGCCCTGCGCGCCGCGGTGGAACGGGCCCTGGGCAAGGAGCCGGGCGCGCCCATCACTACGGAGGACCTGTTCGGGCTGACCACCCTCACGGCGGCGCCGGGGCTCCCCGCGGAGGGCGTTCGAGACCTGACGGGACTGGAACTCGCCGCCAACCTCGCGGAACTGGAGATGTCCTTCCACCAGGTCGCCGACCTGTCGCCGCTCTCCGGCCTGAACCGGCTCGCGGTCCTCCACCTCACCGCCAACGAGGTCGCGGACCTCCGCCCGCTAAGGGGCCTCCCCAGGCTCCGGGAACTATGGCTGACCTACAACCCCGTCGTCGACCTGTCGCCCCTCGCGGAACTCCCCGACCTGCGTGCGCTCTACGTCGGCGGCCACGGCCACGTGATCTCCGACCCCGCGCCCCTCGGTGAACTCGCGAACCTGGCCAGCCTGGTCGCCGACGGCGTCGGCGTCACCGACCTCGCGCTGCTGTCCGGCTTGACCCGGCTGACCTCGCTGTCGATCTCGAACAACCCCGTCGCCGACCTGTCCCCGCTTCCGGACCTGCGTCTCGGTTCGCTGGACGTCAGCGGCACCTCCCTGACGCTCGACGACCTGGCCTCCCTGCCACACCCCGGCGAGCTGTCCATCCTGCGGATCGCGAGGCTCGGCATCGACGACCTGTCGCCCCTGGCAGAGTTCCGCCAACTCCGGACGCTGGACCTGCAGGACAACAGCGCCACGGACCTCGCGCCGCTACGCGATCTCGCCGACCTCCGATGGCTGAATGTCCAGAACAACCACGTGTCCGATGTCGGCCCCCTCCGGAATCTCACCGGCCTCGGCACCCTGAACCTGAGCGGCAACGGGCTCGTCGACGTCGCACCGCTCGCAACCCTGTCCGGACTCTGGAACCTCGACCTGAGCGACAACGACATCGCCAACATCGCCCCGCTGGCCGACCTGCCGGAGCTGGCGTTCCTCGACCTGGGCAATAACCGCGTGTCCGACCTCTCTCCCCTGGCCGGCCTGCCGAGCGTCCGTTTCCTCACCCTGAGCCACAACGCGGTGTCGGACGTCAGCCCGCTGGCGGGC
Source organism: Pseudomonadales bacterium (assembly GCA_022825925.1). Taxonomy (GTDB): domain Bacteria; phylum Pseudomonadota; class Gammaproteobacteria; order Pseudomonadales; family Azotimanducaceae; genus VXNE01. The sequence goes on from JAJDVW010000016.1 coordinate 158,889, forward strand.
CTGTCCGGCCTGGCCTCGCTCCACCTGACCGGCAACGACGTCTCCGACATCGGCCCCCTCGTGCGCCGCGCACTCTGGGACCTGGACGGCGGCGGCGCCTTCCTGTTCGTCGACGACAACCCCCTGGACGAGATTTCGCTCCAGGAACACATCCCCACCCTCGAGTCCTGGGGCGTCCGGGTCGTCGCGCCGTCGCCCTTCGGAACCCTCCTCGGAGAGGCCGTCGCCATCGCCGACCCGGTCCTCCACGCACTCGTCGCGCAGGCGGTGGCGGAGGACTTCGACCACGTGGACGGACCGGTCACCACGAGATCCATAGCCCGGCTGGGACGCCTGCAAGCACGCAACGCGGGTGTCGCGGACCTCTCCGGACTGGAGGAAGCCACCGCGCTCCGCTCCGTCTACCTCGGTTCCAATCTCGTCTCCGACCTCACCCCCCTCGCGGCGCTCACCGCACTCGGCGCGCTGGACCTCACCAACAACCTGATCGGCGACCTCTCACCCCTGGTCGACAACCCGGGCCTCGGCAGGGGCGACTGGATCTCCCTCACCGGCAACCCCCTGAGCGAAGAATCCCTCAACGTCCACGTCCCCGCGCTCCTGGACCGCGGCGTGCAGGTCGCCGTCGACGCCGTGCGGCTCTTCCTGCCGCCGGACACACGGGCCGCGAGCTTCGACGTCTCCGGCTATTTCGCCGCCACCCTCGGCAGCGGCGCGCGGACGACGGCCGCCGCGGACGGCTCCAGCGCCACCGCGGAGATCGTCGACGGCGCGGTTCATGTCGCCCTGAAAGACGCGTTGACCGGCGACGCGACGGGCCCGACCACGGTCACCGTCACGGCCACCGGCGCGGACGGCACGACCGAGCAACTGGCCTTCGACGTCTCCCTCCGCCAGGTAGTCGCCCTGTTCCCCTCCGCCGCGAACCCCGTCTATCAGGGCTTCGTCCGCGTCATCAACCACGCGCCCCGGGCGGGCAGGGTGGTCCTCCACGCCACGGACGACGAGGGCCGCCGAAGCGAGCCGCTGACGTTCGCGCTGGCGCCCGACGAGACCGTGCACTTCAACTCGCGGGACCTCGAGTACGGCAATCGCGCCAAGGGCCTGAACGGCCGCGTCGGCGCGGGCGCCGGCGACTGGCGTCTCGACTTCGGCAGCAACCTGGACATCGAGGCACTCGGTTACGCCCGCACCCGCGACGGCTTCGTCACCGCCCTCCACGACGTGGCCCTCCGAACGGGACACACGCGCGCCGTCGCCATTTTCAACCCCGGCAGCAACCAGGCGCAGGTGAGCCTGCTCCGGCTGGTCAACCATGGCGACGAGCCCGCCGAGGTGACGGTCCGCGGCGTGGACGACGACGGCCATTCGCCCGGCGGCGCCGTGACGCTCACCCTTGGACCGGCCGCCGCGCGCACGATGATGGCCGCGGACCTCGAGTCCGGCACCGACACGGACGGCGCGCTCGGCGACGGCGCGGGCAAATGGCGCCTGGCGGTCGAGGCGCCGCACGCCGTCTACGCCATGAGCCTCCTCGAGAGCCCCACCGGCCACCTCACGAACCTGTCGAGCGCCCCGGTCGTCCCCGTGGACGGGACACACGCGATTCCGCTCTTCCCGCCGGCCGCCGACCCGGACGGCCGCCAGGGCTTCGTGCGGGTAGTCAGCCGCACGGACCGGGACGGCACCGTGACCATCGCCGCCATCGACGACTCGGGAGCGGACCGCGGCCACGTCACCCTCGCCCTCGGCGCGGGACGGACCGCGCACTTCAACTCGGAGGACCTCGAGCGCGGCAACGCAACGAAGGGACTGACCGGCAGCGTCGGCGCGGGCACGGGCGACTGGCGCCTCGCCCTCGCCGCCGACGTGCCGATGGACGTGCTCGGCTACGTCCGCCACGCCGACGGCTTCCTCACCTCCATGCACGACCTCGCCCCGCGGGCGGGGACGCCGTCCGCGGACACACGCCACCGGATCGCCTTCTTCAACCCGGGCAGCAACTTCGCCCAGGTGAGCTCGCTCCGCCTCGTCAATCCCGGCCCGGAGGCAGCCGCGGTCACCATCACCGGACGCGACGACCGCGGCGCCTCCCCGGGCGACCCCGTCGAACTGACGATTCCCGCGGGCGCGGCCCGCACCTACACCGCCGCGCAGCTCGAAGAGGGCGCGCCCGACCTGACCGGGGCACTCGGCGACGGCACTGGCAAGTGGCGCCTCGCCATCGCCTCGGACCGCCCGGTCTCCGCGATGAGCCTCCTCACGAGCCCCACCGGCCACCTCACGAACCTCTCCACCGCTCCCTTGCGCTGACGGGGCACGCGCGAAAAACGTCCCCTGCAAAGGTGGGCCGAGCCCGCCCGCCCGAGTGTGGGCATTCGCCCGCGTGGGCCAGAACTCGCGTGTGTCCCGGTTGCATGCGCGGTTGCATGCGCGGTTCCATGCACGCTGGCCGCCTGCATCGGCTCACAGCCGCCCGGGCGCCGCGCCCACACGATCTTCGGAAATGGCTGGCAGACATCCGCGTGTCGTTGTCGTGAGATGGCGCTGGCCGCGTCCGGGCTCCGGCACGACGGTCGGGGCAGGCCCCAAGCGCCTGCCGAACACATTCGCTATGCTCCGGAGGAGGGACCCCATGAGCCAACCCGTGGTAGACACGCTGCAACTCTCTGACGCTTTTCGGAAGACCGGCATGGAATCCGAACAGGCCGAAGGCATGGCCCGCGCACTCGGCGAGGAACTCGGCGAACACGTGGCGGTAAAGGGAGACCTGCAGTCCGGATTCCGGCAAGTCCGCAGCGACCTCCGCGCCGAGATCCAGCAGGTCCGCGGCGATCTCGGCGCCGAGATCCAGCAGGTGCGTGCCGAGGTCCGGCAGGTGCGCAGCGACCTCGGCGCCGAGATCCAGCAGGTGCGCTGCGATCTCGAAGCGAAGATCCAAGCGGTGGACAACAAGGTCGACGTGCTGCGAGCCGAAGTCTCCGCCAAGATCGACGGCCTCAACTGGAAGCTGACCTTCCTGGTCGGCGGATTCGGGTTGCTTCTGACCGTGCTTACGGTCGTCAGCGGCATGGGTCTCCTCGACCGCGCGCCGCCGGCCTCGCACTCCGTGTCGGAGAACCGGCCCCTGTAGCCGTTCGCGCCGCCGTCGGATCCCGGTCTATCGCAGGGCAGGGGTGACGCTTCTCGTCTCCCCTGCCGAACTCACGCAAGACGACCGGCCGGAACATCTTGGGGACGGCTCTGGCGTCGCCCGCGTCGGAATTCCTTGGGCCGTCGAACCGAGACGGGCAAGCCCGTCCCCTACGGTCCCGTATTCGCTATGCTCTGGAGGAGGGACCCCATGAGCCAACCGATGGTAGACACGCTGCAACTTTCTGACGCCTTCCGGAAGACCGGCATGGAACCCGAACAGGCCGAAGGCATGGCGCGCGCCCTCGGCGAGGAACCCGGAGCCCACGTCGTCGCGCAGGGCGACCTCCAGGCAGGATTCCGGGAGGTGCGCGGCGAGATCGAGGCCGTGGACCACCGGTTGGCGCTTGCGCGAACCGAACTCGGCGGCGAGATTCGGGCCCTCGACGGCAAGATCGAGGGCGTCGGGACGGAACTGGACGCCAAGCTCGATGCCCTCCACGCCACCATGAAGATCGTCGGCACGGCCGTCGGCCTGGCCATCGCCTTGCTCGGGTTCGTCGCGGGAACCGCCGTCCCAAGATCCCCGGCGCCCGCCCAATGGTACGCCCCACCTCAGGCGACGGTCCCCGCCGCGCCCGCCGCAGCAGAGGCGGCACGCACCTCCATGCCGTAGCCGGAAGCCGAACAAAGCGTCCCCCCGCACTCCCCGGAGCGGCCAAACCCGCAGCCAGGCACACCCTCCGCCTCCTTCCGAGAAGGACCCCGTCCCCCGCGAGCCGATCCGCACCACCCGACACCCACCAAATCCCCCATCCCACCGCCGGCCCCGGAGGTATAATCGGCACACCATGCATCCGGAGGCGCAGACCGCATTGCCGGGGGTGGAAAGACGCACGCGTGACCCGCGCACCGGGCGCGCGCAGACAACGTTCCCGCGCCGGGCGCGCCGTCCCGACGGTACGCCCCCCGGACGCCACGCACCGCTTTGCGTGCGCCCGAGCCCCCGCCGCGCCGCCGCGGACCTCCGGCATCGCCGGCCCCCGGGCCCCGATCCGGAAGGAGTACGGACATCCGCAACCTGTCGCTGACGTGGCCGATGCGCCTCGCCGCCCTGCGACGGCGCTTCTCCAACCGGCCGAACTTCGTCCAGACCCGGGACGGCGTGGAACGGCTCGCCGTGCGCTCCGCCCATCCCCACTGGATCGTCGGCCGCGGCCTTTGCATGTACCGCCGCCACGACTTCGCGAACGTCCCGAAGAGCCGCCGCCGCGCCGCCGTCGAACTGCAGCTCCCGGTCTGGAGCCCGTTCCGCCGCACGGGCCACCACACCGTCTGGCAAGGCTCCGAAGCCATGGTCTGGTTCTGGGACGAAGATGCCGTCGCGGAGGTCCAGCACGCGTTCCGCACCACCCCCGCGGGCCGCGACGCCCCGCCCACGGAAGACCTCCACGTCCTCCCCGAAACCGTCTTCCTGCCCCGCCAGGACGATGGCGTCCGCCTGCAGCCCTGCCGCGCCGGCTGCGAACTGCAACACTGGCGCGACGGCGTCCTGGAAGACGCCTTCTGGTACCCGGACCGCCCGGACGCCGACCAGCTCGACAGCTTCCTCGCTCGCCCGGGCGTACCCGACGCGGTCGCCGCGCGGCTGGTCCAGAACGGTGCCGCGCAAGCCCTCCGCCCGGAACATGCCGCAGAACCCTGGGCGAGCCCGGTCGCGCCCGCCGACTGGCTGCAGTCCAACGAACGGGCCACCGCCGCCGCCGCCATCCTGCTCCTCGCCGTCGTCGCCGTCTGGCAGGAAGCCCGCTACTGGAAGATCGACGGCTTGGCCGCCACGGCGCAGGCTGAGTTCGACACCCAGCAGGAAGCCCTCGCCCCCGTCCTTGCCACCCGCGACGAGATCCTTTCACTGTCCCGCCGCAGCGACGCTATGACGACCGTCCTCAACGCGCCCTCCCAGGCCCATCTCATGGGTCTTGTGGACCAGGCCATCCCTGGTGAGTCCGCGCGCTTCGCCGAGTGGACCTACCAGCAGGGCGAACTCGAGATCCTCGTCACCGACGACGATGCCCTCGACCCCGTCGCCTACGTCCGCGCTCTGGAGGCGGTACCCCGCTTCGAGGCTGTGCGGGTCGGCCGCGCGTCCCGCCCGGGCAGCGTCGAGATCGCCTTGCGGGTGCGCCCGTGAACGCCCTGGCCGTGGCACTCGCCCGCCTCCGCGCGCAACTCGCCGCGAACGCGCGCCTGCGGGCCGGCGCGTGGGCCATCGCCGCGATCCTGGCCGTCTACGGCCTGCTCGTGCAGTCCGACCGCGTCGAGGTCGCCTACGCCACCTATACCGCCGACGCCGAGCGCCTTACGCGTGCCCGGGCGCTCCTCACCCGCGACGACCTGCCCGCGCTCCGCGAGGACGAACGCGAACGCGACGGCAGCCTCACCGAACGTTTCTGGCACGCGGAGACCCAGGGCCTCGCCCAGGCGCAACTCCAGGCCGCCATCAGCGACATCGTGGGGGACCTCGAGTTCCGGAGCCCCCGCATCCAGTCCGGCGCCATCCTGCCCGTCGACTACGCCCCGGGTCTGTGGCGCGTGCAGGCGCAGTTCAACGGCATCTACGAACCCGGTTCCGAGCTCCTGGCCCTGCACGCCCTCGCCACGTACCCGAAGAAGCTCGTCGTCGATCGCCTCGATCTGCGCCGCCGCGACCGGCGCATGACGCTGCTCGTTTCCGCCTGGTTCGCTGGCATCAAGGACGCGGAACCCGAAGGGAGGTAACCCATGGCCGAAGGCACCCCAACGTCGAGTGGCCCGGCCCGGCCGGTCGCTGACGCCCTGCGAAGCAACCGCAAGCCGCTCACCGCCGCTGTGGGTGTGTGTGTTGCCGCCCTCGTCGCCGCCCTTGCGATCCCGGTCGACCTGCCGGACGCCGGTGGCACCGACACCCGAGACAGTCTAGGCAGCCAGCCCGTGAAGCTGGCCCCCGCTGAGGATCTCGCGGCGTTTGCCGCGAGCCGCCGCTGGGGCGGGGATGCGTTCGAGGACCTCGAGGCCCGCCGCCGCGCGGCCGAAGCCGACTCGGACGCGGACGCTGCGCGCCGCGATCGCATGGGTTTCGTGGGCAGTACGGCCACCCCGGGCGACCGCGTCGTCCTCCTCACCCTCCCGGGAGGCGAGGTCGCCCGCATCCGCGCGGGCGGCGAGCTCCCCGATGGCCGGAAGGTGTCCTCGGCCACGGGCACCACGGCGACGCTGTCGGGCCGGCCAGGAGAGCAGGAGGAACTGCAGTTGTTCCCCAGGGACGCAAGTGCCCTGCCCGTACCGCCGCGGGAGGGCGATGCTTCGGCGACCAACGAAGCCGAGGCCGATCCAAACGCCCTACCGGATGCCCCGTGGTAGGAGACGGACACGACCCATGCTGCAATCTGTAACGCGGCGCCCGCTCCAGGTCGTCGCTTTGAAAACGGAGTTTTCGAACTGATGGTCAAGGAAGAGCAACAGAGACACCTGTCGGCCGAACGCACGCCGACGCCCGGCGCCAGAGGACGGTGGGCATATGGCATTCCCCACGCCACCGGCCTGCTGGGCGCCCTCCTGCTGGCCGGCTGCGCTGCGCTCAACGTCGACCCCCTCCCCGAACCCATACGCCCGCCGAAACCCCTCCCCGACACGGTTTCGGATGCCGCCGCCCCCGAAGAAGAGGAGGGCACGCGCGTGTCGTCTACCCCGGGCGTCGTGATCCAGCGCACGGTCGCGGAGGGAATTGCCGACCGCCTGGGTGAAGACCTCACCGGACCGCCCATCACCGTCAGCTTCCACGACGTGCCGATCGTCACGTTCATCAATGAAGTGTTCGCCGAAAGGCTCGGCATGTCGTTCACGCTTTCGGCCGGTCTCTCCGGCAAGACGGACCTGGTGACGCTCCGACTGACCGAGCCGGTGTCCCCGAGCCAACTCTTCGCCACTGCCCGGCGCGTGCTGCAGGACTACGGGGTGGATCTGCGCGAGACAGACGGCGTCCTCACCTTCCTAGCGGAGCAGGGGATCGCGTCGCGGGACATCCCGCTGCTGATCAGCGGTCGTGCGCTGCCCGAGGTGCCGCCGACGCACCGCGTGGTGTATCAGCTCGTTCCGATGCACGTGATGCGGAGCAACGCGGTCAGCGCCTTCCTGCGGCAGGCGTTCGGCGGTGGCCAGATACAGATCACGGACGACCCGGCGCGCAACGCGATCCTCCTGCGGGGCACGGTCGAGTCGCTCGGGCGCGCGGTGGACATGATCGAGGTGCTCGATCAGCCGCTGTTGCGCGGCCGTTTCGGGCTGGTCATCGAACCGAGCTTCATGGCCGTGTCGGAACTCGCGAGCGACCTGGCGATGGTACTGAAGGCCGAGGGTTACGAGACCCGCGTCGGCGACGGACTGGGCAGCGTCATCCTGCTGCCCCTCAGGGGCATAAACAAGCTGGTCGCCTTCGCGAACGACCAGGCCACCCTCGACCACGTGGAGGAGTGGGCGCGCAGCCTGGACGCCAGGAAGGAAGCGACGGTCGAGAACGCGGTGTTCACGTACGAGGCGCAGAACACCCAGGCCGAGAGCATGCGCGAGACGCTGGACAGAATCCTGCAGGCGCAGGCGCCGCGGGACTTCACCGAGCGCACGCAAGCCGGATTGGGCCAGGACGAAACGCTGGGTCCCGGGCGCATCGTCGTGGACGAGAACCGCAACATGCTGCTGTTCCGGGGTTCGGGCAAGGAATGGGCAGAGCTCCGCTCCATCATCGAGCAGTTGGACCGCCCGGTGCCCTCGGTCCTGATCGAAGTGCTGATCGCGGAGATAACACTGAGCGACGAGCACGAGTCCGGCGTCGAGTTCCTGTTCCGCAGCGGCATCGGTAGTGACCGGACGGTAGGGGGAGGCACGCTAGGCGCCCTGGGCGTGCAGAGCAAGGCGTTGTCCCTGACCCTCGACAGCGCCGGCACGACCCGCGCCGTGCTGAACCTGTTCTACGAGGACAACCGGGTGGCGCTGCGCTCCAGCGCGCGGCTGATGGTCAAGAGCGGCGAGTCGGCGACGTTCGACGCCGGCAACGAGATTCCCACCGTCACCCAGGTGGCGGACTCCGGCACCCAGGTGACGGGCACTACCAACGTGCTGCAGCAGGTCACCTATCGGAGGACCGGCGTCGTCCTGCAGATCGAGCCGATCGTGCAGGCGAACGGCCTCGTCGATCTCAGCATCACCCAGGAACTGAGCGAGGCCCGTCCGGCGGCGGCGACCAGCCTCAACGGCACCCCGACGATCCTGTCCCGCCGCATCACCACGAACCTCACGCTACGCGACGGCGGCTCCCTCTTGATGGGCGGCCTGATGTCGAACAGCCAGACCGAGGGGCAGGGCGGCGTCCCTGGCTTTGCGCGCGTCCCCGTCCTGGGCCGCCTGTTCCGCAAGGACACCTTCCAGGAGGACCGCACGGAGCTGGCGATTCTCGTGATTCCCTATGTCGTGGCGAATCACGAGGAAGGTCAGGAACTTACGGAACGTATCAAGGCGGGACTCGACCTCCATCGCCAGTTTGTGCGATAGTCGCATCGGGACCGTTGTACGGGGTCGGCTTGGCCTTGTGCGAAACTGGGTGTTCTGGTTCAGAATCAATGTCTTGCAGCACCGGGAGGGAGCGTGCCACCGCGTCGGCGGGGGGTCCGGGATTTCCCGAAAAATGCGCTTGCCATTCCCCGACCGCTATGGATAATGGCGAGCAAGCTGCGTGGCATTGGGGGGTTCCCCGGCCAAATGGCTGAATCAGCGTTAGTTGGGACTACTTGGAGAAACGAATGCTCCTCAAAAAGACTTTGAAGGCTGCATCCGCAGCCGCGCTATGGATGGTGCCCCTGTTGGGCGCCAATTCGGCCATGGCCACGATCAGCCTGGATGGCACCGCGGCAGCTGCTACGGCGAACGCCACAGCGGTTGTGACGTTCTCGCTGGAAACGATCGATGAGGCTGACAACGTCGCGAAAGCAGGACAGCCGAAGTTCTACGGTGTCGGCGTAGCTGACGGTAACCCCGCGCTCTCGACGACGTTGAGTTTGGGCATCTACCACCTCGCCGTCGACGAGAATACGAACCTGTATCTGCGGTACGACCTCAACGAACACCTGATGTTGCGGCCGGCGGCAGCGGCTGGCGATTACAGCGTGGCTATAGCCAACGACCAAGGGACCGCTTCGGGGTCTGCGACGCTGGAGAGTTCCTTGGCCACGGATCCCTTCCTCCTCATCCAAGTCGGGGAAGAGACCGCAGGGACCGTCACTGCCGGACACGTCGTAACGGTGGACTTCAAGCGGCTCGTGGCGACTTCGGGACGCGGCGACGGAAGCGTGCGGGTGCGGGGTTACACCAGCGCCCTTGATGCGATCAGCGGCGCAGCCAATGCGTTGTTCGACCGTAGCGCGACGCTGCTCAAGGTGGCAAGAAGCGTGAACGTCAAGGTGGACTCGGGTACGGCCACTGCCGATGTCGAGACAGGGTTCACGATGTTCACGACGGCGAACCCGACGCGTCTCGGCCGTTTCAACATCATGATCAACATGAACCACCTCGATGAGGACGGAGTGGCCCTCGGGACCGTGGCCGCCGAGACCAACGCCGACACGCGTGGCGCTGGCGAGACGCTACTTCAGGACGACACGAACACGAACCTTGGCGATGCCATGCAGCCCACGCTGCATGACGGCCTCTCCCAAGCCGTGAACGACCTGTTCGTGCGGCTCGGTATCGACACGAAGATCGGCGATACCATGACTGTTGCCGGTTCCCCCGTCACTTTGGACAACACCACCGCTCGTGGCGGTCACGGCAAGACCACCGTCAGCGGCTCTCCGGGTTTCGCGTTCGGCACGCCCACCTTCTGCAACAACCCGGGTGGCGCGGGCATGGGAGATCCGGCGGCCGGTACTGTGGTGGTCAAGCACCCGTTGGCCTTCGCTCCCGCAGACGCGGAAACCAAGGCGGGACCGGTCACCGGCGGCGTCGCCTATCTGCCGTGGTATCTCTGCTTCGACGTGCCTGCGACGAACACGAACGTGATCGCGGAAGGCAACTACTACCTGACCATGGAGTTCGCGACGCCGGGCGACGAGTTGCTGCAGCGGCGCCCGTTCCCGCCCATGGGTCCGACGGACGCAATGTTCGGCAAGATCGCCCACAATGGCACCACGGTGCACATCCCGTACGTGAGCACGTACGAGGGGTACACCCAGCGTCTCGTGATTACCAGCCGGAACAAGGCTCCCGTGGAGTACACGATCATGTTCCACACGGAAGGCGATGGCACGGCGGATCCGATGATGCACACCGGGATGGCCGGGGGCGAGATGACCACGGTGGTCAAGATGGAAGACATCACCACACTCGAGAACCCGACCCGTGCATCGGCGACGGTGAACATCGTGTCGCACCCGAGCAACGTCGACGTGGCCACGACCATGGTGAACAAGATGGACCAGTCCACGGACACGGTGGTCCTGCACCGGGGTCGCCACGACGGGTGAGCGAGCTAGCGTGAGCAGCTAGAACCCAAAGGGCGTCTGCAGCGCCGCCGGGTTCGGAAGGAGGGCGAAAGCCCTCCTTTTTTTGCCTCGGAGAAGTGCACGTGGGGTCGTCGCCAAGTCACGGAACGTTGCCGGCCATCTCCGGCTTCCCCGTGTCAGTGAACGCACGCCGAAAAGCTCGCGGCGGTGTTGGCACAAAACCTGCGGGCCTCCGAGAGAGTTTGCGGGTGGCAGAAATATGCAGGTCTCCGAGATACAGGGCTCCGGCCGTGCGCGTGCGTGACGCGATCGAAGCGCAGCGTGAGCGGAAAGACAAGGAAGATCGGTGCCGGGGCATGGTGGGCCTGCGGAGTCGTGCTGGCTGCCGATGTGGCCCTGGCTGTCATTGACTTCGACGGGAACTCGCCTACCGACAACACGCTACTCACCTATTCGAAGGAATACTTGGTCCCCTCGGCGGGCGTTCCCGATGGTTTCTTCCCGATCGGTGACCTGCTTGCCGGGACGGATCTCGAGACGCGGGCGAAGATCGGTGCGGCCCGTTTCTTGGCGCTCGATGGAGAGATCTGGGTCCGCTATGACGTCGGCGAGCACCTCGCTTTCCGGGGCGTCGCCCCCAGGCTGTTCTGGACAAAGCCGGACCCTGCTGCGGCGGACGGTTTCACCGAGTTGGTCGCAGGGGGGTTGGCAGCCGCCAATGCAGCGACCTTCGTCGATGACGGCTTTCTGGTCTTCAGCTTCGACCCACCGGCGAGCGTGGGTCCGCTGACGGAGGACACCACGATCGCCCTGGACCTAAAGGGGACCCTGGCCACCGACGGGAGGGGTGACGGCGTGGTTCGCGTGCGCGCCTTCGGAAACGGTCTGGAAGCCGGCCTGGGCCAGCGTGGGTTCGGCCTGGACAAGAGCGCGACTGTTGCGAAGGTTGCCAACAGTGTCCGCGTCGTCCCCGTCCCAATGCGCCAGCAGGTTACGGCGGCTTCCGGGTTCCTCGAGTTCGCGATCGGTCAACGCGTGTCCATTGGTGGCTTCGAAGTGGCCGTCGACGCGGATCACCGGCAGCCGGACGGAGAGCTCGTGGAGACGACCCTTGAGGCGTTGAACGTGAACGTCGACCGATCCCTTTCGTCGTTTGCGGGCGATGGCGGCTTTGCCTTCGCTCCGGCGGACGAAGGCTGGGCACTGGAGCAGCTCCATCCCGAGTCGGGTCGGTGCCATGGCGACGAGGCGGCGGCGGCAGGGGATCCGGACGCGGATCCGCCTGTCGACCCGGATCCGAACCGGGCGCGTCATCTCGCCGACTTCGGAGCCGACGATGCCGACTATCCTGTGGGACCGGCCCGGGGCATCGTGGCCGTCGGTACCTGGCATCTCTGCGCGACGGTGCCGGACGACAGTCGCGAGATCATCCCGGAGGGGGACTACTACCTCACCGTGACGCTCGCCGCCGCCGATCCGAGGCGTCCGTTCCTGCCCGAGGGATTGAAGCTGGAGCGCGTTGGGACGATCTGGCGTGACGGCACCACGGTGCACGTGCCCTACCTGACCGCGTCGTCACGCTACGAGCAGGAACTCGTCATCGTCAACCGGCACCGGCGCAAGGTGGACTACGTGCTCCACGTGCATCCCCATGGATCCGGTAAGGCGGAACCGTCGTTGATCAGGGGCCGGGCGGCGGGAAGGGCGCCGACGGTCATCGATTTCTCCGAAATGACCACGCTCTCCGGCACCCAGCATGCTTCGGCTACCTTGGCGTTGGTCTCGTTCCCGGACAAGCTGGACATCGCAACCCGGCTGCGGAATCTGCTCGACGGATCCACGGATACGGTGATCCTCCACCGCGGGTTCCAAGACCCCGTACCCATCGTCCGAGAAAGTACCCTCGTCCACATCCCGGTGGTCACGACGTCTGATGACTACGCGCAGCGTCTCACCGTGCTCAACCGTCACCGGCGCGCGGTCAGCTACGCCCTGACGATCCATCCGGAGGAGGGCGCCACGGCCGACCCGGCCGTCATCAGGGGCCGACTTCCGGCCGAGAGTTCGACCACGCTCAGGATGGACCGCATCACGCAGATTTCCGGAACCGCCCGTGCATCCGCGACGCTGGAGATCAGGGCCCTATCCGCCCACATCGATGTCTCGACGACGCTGGTGAACGTGCACGACGAGTCGACGGACACCAGCGTGCTCTTCCAGGGGCGGTTCGACCACTAGACTGAACTTCCAGAGTTTCGCGCCCGTTTCTCGTGCTTAACGGATTGATTTGAATCGAGACGGCGCCTCGCCAAGCGCCATCTCGCCGACGGTGCCCTGGTGCTCCACGACCTGACCTCCAGCTACCTAGAGGGCCACTGCTGCCCACTCGCCAAGCGCGGCTACTCGCGCGACGGCAAGCCGCAGATCGTCTTCGGCCTGCTCTGCAACCAAGGCGGCTGTCCCGTCGCGGTCGAGGTGTTCGACGGCAACACCGCCGATCCCGCCACGCCGGCGGCGCAGCTCGACAAGCTGCGGCGCCGCTTCGGCCTCGGCCGCGCGGTGCTGGATCGGCGACCGCGGCATGCTCACCAACGCGCGCATCCGCGACGAACTGCGGCCGGCCGGCCTTGACTGGATCAGCGCCCTGCGCGCGCCGGCCATCCGCCGCCGGCGCCGTGCGGCCGTCGCTGTTCGACGAGACCGACCTGGTCGAGCTCCGCAGCGACGACTTCCCCGGCGAGCGCCTCATGGTGTGCCGCAACCCGCTGCTCGCCGAACCTGCGCGCGCGCAAGCGCGAGCAACTGCTGCGCGCCACCGAAGGAGCTGCTCGACGCCGTGGCCGCCGCCACCCAACGCAACCGGCGCCCGCTGCGTGGCGCCGACAAGATCGCCCTGCGCGTCGGCAAGGTGGTCGGCAAGTACAAGATGGCCAAGCACTTCGACCTCGACATCCGCGAACGCTCCTTCGCCCATGCGCGCAAGGCCGACGCCATCGCCGCCGAGGCCGCCCTCGACGGCATCTACGTCGTCCGCACCAGCCTGCCGGACGACCAACTCGACGCCGCCGGCACCATCGCCGCCTACAAGGGCCTGGCCGTCGTCGAGCGCGCGGACTCCCGCTCTCGGTGGGGGAGTTCCCTGTGGGGGCGGCCTTTAGCGGCGCAACGGGATGCCGTAGACCTTGTTCTCCCGGTCTTCGAGGAGGTAGATCGCGTCGCCGATGATCGTCGCCGCACCGATGTTGGAAAGGCCGCCGAACGGCACGACGGCCCCCTTCTCCTCCTTGCCCTCGAGCGTAAAGGCGTTGATGGTGCCGCCATGCGGGTCGTTGATGATGTAGAGGTAACGGGTTCTCCGGTCGTACGCGATCGCCTGGGGTTGGGCGGAGTCCGCACCCTTGAGGAAGCCCTCGCCGTCCTTGAACATGTGCTCGAAGTCGTACACCAGTACTTCGGTGCCGGAGGAGCCGAATCCCCGCGTCCCGACGAAGTAGAAGCGCTCGGGACCCACGGCCATGTCGCGCACGGTGTGATTCGTGACTGCAAAGCTGGCATCGGGGTCTTCCGCACCCGAGAGCATGTAGGCCCGCATCCGGTCCTCGTGGAAGACGTACAGGCGGTCCCCCCGTACGCCAAGCCCAACGGCGCGCTCCACGGGTTGTGCGCCGAATGCCGGTATGGGCCTGTAGGTGAGTTCTATGTCCGCGGCGGCGTCCCTTTCGCCGGTGTCCGTGTAAGCGAACACCTTGCCACTGTAATTCAGCACGTAGAACCGGTTCTGGAAGAAGGTCATTCCCGTCGGGAAGGAGTTTTCTGACGCGAGCGCGAACTCCTCGATGAGCTTGATGCCCTCGCCGGGGACGTCGCTCGCCAGGGATGGGCGCTCGGTGGTCGCGAGGTTGGTCAGGTGGCCGGTCGGCGTGGACATCAGGCTCATGATCTGGACGGGTTGGTCCGCCTCCAGGAACAGTTGCCACTTGCCCTCGCCGTCCCCGATCGCGCCCTTGATCGACATGTCACCGGCTTCCAGTTGCTGCGCCGTCAAGGTCGTGGAAATCCCTGCGGCGAGTTCGACTTCCACTTCGGGGCTGACGACGCCGGCGTCATCCACGCCCTTGAGCGTGATCGTGGCATCGTCGTCACCCGCGTTGACCAGGCGCAACAGGCTCTGCTGAGCGGTGTTGCTGCCGGGATTGAACGTCGGAACGCGATGGAGACCCCCCAGGCTCGACACCACGTCCTGCATGGATGTCAGAAAGCCGTCCCGCGTACGAATGTACGTCAGCACCTCGAGGTCCACGTCGGCCGAGATCACCAGGCGCCAGTCGCCCTGGCCGCTTCCGATGCCCCGGATGCCCTTGTCGTCGTTCCCCAGCTCCAGGTCGTCGGAGTTGAAGTGGACGGTCTGGTACTCCGTGAGCGGGATCGTCTCGACGCGGTAGGCGCGGCCGGTGTCGTCGAACGCCCGAACGCGCACGATGCCCTCGTCGTTGGAGTGATTGATCAGTCGCACGAACCCTTGGCGGTAGGGGTCCGACGCGGACATGAACAGCGGGACCGTCGTGTCCTGCTGGGCTCCCACGCTGGTGGCGAGCAGCGCCGCGAGGAGAACGGTCAGATATCGTCCAGGCTTCATGGGCATTTCCTCAGGGTTCCTCGTTGCACGTGGTGGTAGCCCGGAGGCCGACCGGCTCGCACATCGCCGGCAGGGCCACACGCGATAGCGCCGCACGACGGAGGGCGTGCGGCAGCAAGCGTACTCCAACTGTCGGCTCCGCGCCATGTGAAGAGTTGTCCAACGCTCTAACCCATGTTTACCAACGCTCGACGCATAGTAGGCGAGATCAAGGGGTTACGTCGGTTGCGTGGTCGTTAGGGCACTACACGGTGGCGCGTAGTGGCGATCGAGGCGGTTTGCGGGGAAGTCAGACGATGGTTTTCTGCATGCCGCCGGAGCGGGGGTCGATGCCGAGGGCGTCGTGGATGGCGCGCTGGTCGGTCTCGGCGACGGTGGCGGTGCGGACATGCAGGGTGCGCCCGTCGGGACGCTTGAAGGTGGCGGTGACGCGCTGTTGTCCGGCGAGGATGTTGCGCAGGGTGGTCACAGCTCGCGCGCTCGCCGGCGGCGGCGAGGCGCTTGCGGACGACCTGCACGGCCTGGTAGGCGATGACGGTGATGAACAGGTGTCCCTCGGCACGCACCTGCTTGCGGTGATGGACGGGACGCAGGCCGAGTTCGGACTTGAGCGTGCGGAACACGGCCTCGACGTCGGTGAGCGTGGTGTAGGTGCGCCACAGCGTCGCCTCGTCCCAGTCGGTGACGTTGCTGCGCAGGCAGTAGACGCCCGGATGCGTGAGCATGGAACCGTCCGTCGGCCGCTTGTTCCACCGCACGGCGACGGCGTTGACGCCGTTGTCGTCGGGGATGACCTCGATGTCGTGGTGGCCGGCGACGCGGCGGTGCGCCGCCTTGAGGCGGCCGATGCGCTCGTGCACCTTGGCCAGCGCCTTGACCGTGCGCGGTCGCGACAGCCCCTCGTGCAGCCGGGTCAGGCGCTGCTCGAGGCGCTCGGCGAAGCGCTCGGCCATGGCGCGCCGATCCGGTCGCCGTCCGCGTCCGCCCACTCCGCGGGGTCAAGGGGGAAAGCACCCTCGCGGTCCTCCACGCCATCGCCGTCGTCGTCTGTGTCCACGGCCTCGCCGAAGCCGTCGCCATCGAGGTCCGACCACACGCGGGGATCGTCGGGGAACGCGTCAGCCGCGTCTACAACCCCGTCCGCATCGGTGTCGGGTATGGCTTCGCGGAACGCCGCCGCCTGGAAACGGAGGAAGTCCAGGCTCGCCCGGCATCGGCGCCGTCCGGTGCGTCGATGCGTACGCCACAGCGTTCACCGTGGCAAAACGTCCGCGTACTGGAGAAGCGGTCGCCGGCGCACATCTTCGTCGCCTTCGTGGCCTACTGCCTGCATGTGACCCTGAAGAACCTGGCGCGGCCGTGCGCGCCGGGACTGAAGCCGCGGGCCATCCTGGAGAAGTTCTCCACCTTGCAGATGGTGGACGTCCATCTGCCGACCACGGACGGGCGGCACCTGATGCTGCCGCGCCATACGCAGCCGACGCGCGACCACCGGCTGCTGCTCGACCAGCTCAAACTGCGACTGCCGGAACAGCCGCCGCCCCGGATCTCGGCGTAGACCCCCCGCCGCAATCCGTTCCGAACGGCGCCTTGTAGTGCCGACCTTTCGACGTCGACAACTGGAAATCAACCAGTTGCGACCGCTTTTTGGTACCGAGTTGCGGAAGTCGGGCTAGAGCTAGAGCAGCGCCACCAGCTACTGTCGACCCGAAGGCCCACTCCGCGGATCTGGGTGACGCGGTTATCCCTCGACACGATCTGGGGCGCCATACGTCCGGTCGACACCTGTGACCGGGACATCCGTGCCGTGCATGACGGTCACGAAGCCGGTCGGTTGGTGCGGACATCCAGATTGTCTGCCCCGAGGTGGCTGTGGCGCTCGCTCAAACACGAGGCGGGGTGCCTGCACGGCCCTGCGACACCGAGGGCGTCATCGGTTCCCCGTTCGCGGGCTGCGGCTACAAGCGTATTCCGAGAGTGGCCTCTACGTACTCAACAAGGTCGCGTGAGACGAACTCGCTTGGGTCTCCAGACGTGTGCAGATACGCTTCACGGCCCCCTCGCTCCAGGATTGTCGTGCACATTCCAGTGCTTGGATGTTGGCGGGTGCGTCGATGCGTCGCGTCTTGGGCGCATGCCGCATCAATGAGTTCGCCGAGCAGCATCGCGCGAGGATCCTGCATAGGGGCCATCTAGCCAGCTACCGCAAGTCGTGGCTCGAAATCCGTGCGCACCTTGCTGCGCGTCACGGGCGTGCGCGGAGGCGGCGGGGTTGTGCCGGCCTCGAAGTCCGCAAGATACCGCGCGGGGGCTTCCGGAAGGTGCTCGAGAGGGTGTTCCTCGAAGCCAATCTGAACCCCATGTTCAACGGCCGCGCGCACGCATGCTTTGAGTGATTCGCATGCTTCCAGAGGCGACTTGCCCTGCGCGACCAAGTAGCGGTCTATGCATACGGCAACCCATACGCCCTGCAACTCGCTCTGCTTGACCAGCACGCGCAGGGGCACCTCAACGGCTTCGTTCATGTCGATTCCTCACAGGATGCAATCTCCAAGTTGGCGCACGTTACCACAGTTGTCGCGGCGGAAATCCGAGGATCGGGGCTGTCTCGCCACCCTCGTTGCGACCCCGCGTCAATCTGGTGCCGTGGACAGGTTCGTCAGGTGCCCGGTCGGGCTCTCCAGCAGGCTCATCACCTGCAGGGGTTGATCGGGCGTCCGCGGCGTGACCGTGAGCCGCCACTTCCCGGCGCCGTCGCCCAGTCGCCCCACGACGCCCTCGCCGGTTTCAAGCGCGTCGGCGGGGAGCGTCAGGGACTGGCCCGGCGGCACTGCCGCAGCGACGTTGCCGCTGCGGTCGCCATCGTCGTCGACGCCCGTGATCGAGACCCATGCCTCGTCGGCGTCGGGATTGACGATCCGGAGCATGCTCGCTTGGGCGCGGTTGGAGCCGGGGTTGAAGATCGGCGCTTCGTAGCGCCCGGAGGTGAGCGGCAACGTGCATGCCGGTGAGGAATCTGTCGGCGGTCCGGACGTACGCCAGGACATCGAGATCCGCTTCGCCCGCGAGTTCCAGGCGCCAATGACCGGTCGACGAGCGTTAGTTAGTTCCTGTCCGGGAATGACGGCTGGGCGCGCGCCGACGTGACTCGACGCGACCGCGCATTGTCCCACGTCGAGTGCGGGATGGAGTGCAAGGCGGCCGATTCGAGCGGTTCGGCACGCTGGAGGCGGCTGTTGCGGGCCGAACGGCCGATCGACCGGCCTCCCGACGCGCCCGGCGGGACCGGCTCGTCGCCGCCGCGCACGGCGCCGGCCCGGATCGTCCCGGTCCGGTCGAGCGCGACGGGCGCCGGCGGGATTCAGCCCGGCGACGGTCCCAGGCGCGCCATGCGGATCAGGTTGTGGGCCACGACGGCGGAGTGCACGTACGCCTGGAAGCGCGCCAGGCCGCGCCAGTTGCAGCAGCCGAGGCCGAAGCAGCGCTTCAGGTACGAGATGCCGGCCTCGATGCCCGCGCGGAAGCGCTTGAGCTGCGCATGCACCCAGGACGACGGCGTCATGTCCTCGGCCTTCAGGCCGCGCTTCTTCTGGAACACGGCGTGTTCGACGCCGAGCGCCTTGGCCGCCGCCAGATTCTGCTTCGTGGCGTAGCCGCCGTCGAACGCCGCGTGGGTCGGCGCCGCGCCGTAGTGCGCGACATGCCGCTCAAGCATCGGCAGGCAGCGCGCGTTGTCCGCCGGGTTGCCGTCCTCGACCACCACGTCCAGCGCCAGACCGCTGCGTCCCGTGGCCAGATTCACCTTGTGCCCGTACTGCGTGCCGCGACCGCCCTTGACGATGATGTCGGTGTGCGGCTCGAACAGGCTGACGACCTTCTCCCGGGCGGGCACGATCTCGCCGTCGAACACCCGCCGCCGGGTCTGGTCCACCACCCGCGCCAGCAGGGCGTCGCAGGCCGCGACCTCCTCCCGCCAAGCCGACCAGAGCGGCTCGCCGCAGCTCGCCGCCGCCACCTTCGGCAGCGCCGCCGCGACGTAGCCGCGCGTCCGCGCGACGATCCGCAGCAGCTTCCGGTAGGTGACCGCGCGGCGCTCCCCACCGCGCTGCCGGGGAATCTCCAGCGCCCGCCGCTTCGCCGCGCGGCGGTGGTCGCGGAACGCCGCGACATCGGCCCCGAACGCGTCGCGCGCCTGACCGAGCAGCCGCGTCAGCACGCGCACGCCGTCGTACAGCAGCCGGCTGTCCGCCGGCGCCAGGATGTGCGTGCGCGTCACCGTGCTGTCCACGCGCACCCGCGCGCCCGATTCGATCCCCGCCGCACGCGCCACCTCCAGCAGCCGCCGGTTGATCCGCTCCCAGCTCGCCGCGCGGATCGCCCCCACGGTCGCCTGCAGCGCCGACTTGCCCGGCAGCCGCACCGGGTCGACGCGCGCGAAACGCTGCGCCGACAGCGAGTCCCGCAGCAGGAACTCGAGGCCCCGGTAGGTCTCCTGGCGGATGTGCTTGAGCAGCGCACAGCGCAGCACCGTCTCGCACGACAGTCCGTGGCGACCGCGCGCCGCCCCCGCCGTCGCGCCGAGGTCGTCCGCGACCGCGGCGACCAGTTCGGGGTGGGCGTCCAGCCAGACCGACACCCGCTCCAGGTCGTCGGCCACCGGGTGGTCAACCAGCGTCGGATCGAATAGGCTCGTCTGCGTAGTGCGTGTCGCGCGCATTGCACCTCCGGCGTGTTCGGCTCGTTTTGTTGGTTTGCAGCGGCAAGCGTAGCCGAAACGCCGGTTCAAAGCACCCCAACACGCCCTTTTCCAAAGCCATTTCAGACGGTTAGGAATTTCTGGACAGGAACTCCCTAGCGACCCCTACAGGGTCTCCGGTTGGTACAGGCGAATCGCTCTTGGTCTCCGAGACCTCCGACGTTTCTCACGCGTTCGGCTCTATGGGACCGCAACAGTCGTACGGTGCGTACGGCGTCTTCGCGTTCAACGACGGTCGGCACTTGGTCCTACCGCTCAAGTGGTTCCGCTCGGAGAACGAGGCTTTCAACTGGCTGGATGGCCCGTAGGAGACGACCGAGATGGGGCTTGCAGTTGACGCTCGGTCCAAGGCGCGGCTAGTGTGCTCGGCGTGGCGGGACCGATGAAGGAGGTGAAGATGGTAAGGAAGCAGACCATCCTTGGCGCGGGAGGAGCGGCTGGCGGCGCTATGATCGGTGCTCAGGTCGGCGGCATGGGTCTCACACTCATGGGCACGGCGATCTCAATTCCGGCGGTGGTACCGTCAGTCGTCCTGGGGCATCCCGGGACGGGGTCGCTCCCCGCCCTCGCGGCAAATGGGCGAGGGCTCCACCGCAGTCGCGTTTGGTGTCGGCAGGCCCGGCGCCACTAAAGCCGGGCATGGAGCACACCCGTGGGTTTCTCGACCATCTGGAGGCGTGCCACGGAAGGCAGCGCGTTGAACTTCCTGGGCCTCGGCTTGGGCCTGATGCTGGGCTGGGCCGCCTTCCTGTCACCCGCCGGGCTGATGTCACTGTCCCCGGCCTACCACGAGGATCGCCGCCAGCAGCGCCTGATGGAGTGCATCCAGGGTGCGCGGGAGCCGATCCTGACGAACGTGTGCCGCTGGACGTTCGACAGCGAGTTCATCGCGGCCCGGGCTGCTGAGAGGGCAGCCGAAGAGGCCCGCGTAGCGGCGGCAGTCGCCCCATTGGAACGCTCGCCCGAAGAGTGCGCTCGCCTTCGACCAGAGCCAGGCGAGTTCAACGTTGTCTACGACCTGGAATGCCGTCACTTGGAAAACAGCCCGTGAAGACCAAGCTCAAGCACGCGTGGGAGTGCTTCTGGGGGCTCATAGCCCTGAACGCACTTATCTTCGCCTGCTCGCCAGGCACCGCGCCGTGGTGGGGGCCCTGATGACCAAGCGAAAGAACCCCCTCGCGCACCTGAAGCGCGTAAGCGAGCCGGGCAAGTCCTGGCAGCGGATGATCGACGAGGCCAACGCGGCCGAGTACGAGATGCCCGAGGTCGACGAAGACAAGCTGCCGAGTGCAGAGGAGATGGACGACATCCTCGACGAAGCCGAAGCGGCGGCCGAGAAGAGGCGACTGCTCCGCGAAGCGCTCGAAGACGGCGAGCTTTTCCCGATGCCGATGAAGCCACGCCGAAAGAAGCCTTGACACATCAGGGCGGACAGGTCCACCCTGAGAAGAGGCAGCGGACCCGGTCGGACTCGAACCGGCTCTTCTGACTTCGCGGGGCCAGGGCTCTATCCATTGAGCTACGGGTCCGTTTCCGAACCCTACCAGTTTCGCGGCTACACCTCTGTACGAGAGGAGTGTTAGTTGTGGCTTGACAGAAATGTCACGGGATCAAAGTGACCCATTACCCGGGATTGGGTCGACTACGGGTCCAAAGGCCTGACGGGAAGCACCGGGCCCGGCACGGGCAGGTGGCGGCTGTCGCTGTACGGCGTCGGCGAGGCGTACGCGTACGTGCCCGCGGCGGACGGGTTCCTGACGGCGATGAACGCGACGGCGCCGCCCGTGCGGTCGGTGCATCGGGTGGCCTTCTTCAACCCCGGCAGCAACGACCGCGTGAGCGTGCTGCGGCTGGTGAACCGGTCCTCGGGCGAGGCGGAGCTGTCGATCGACGGCACGGATGACCTCGGGCTGCGTCCCGCCACGACGGTGCGGGTGCTGGTGCCCGCGACCAGCGCCGCGGATCTGACCGCCGCACAACTGGAGTCGGGGCAGGCGGACGCGATCGAGTCCGGCGCGCTCGGCGACGGCAGCGGCAAGTGGCTGGTCGAGCAGGCCGTGGACCGCGTGCAACAGGCCACCGGCACGTGGCCTGAAGCAATCGAGAGCTTGGGCCACTTTCTGCAGTTCGACGTCGGAGGTGCCTCATCAGGCGTCTACAAGCAAGTGCAGGATCTGATCGAGCGTCTACAGCCCAACACTCTCCCTGAACGTATCCGCGCTCAAGTCGACCGGTGCAGCCTGGAGTCTCCGAGAGATTCTCTCCGGCGCGCACGTCGCGCACCGCGAAGGTGCCCAGCCGCCGATCCTCAGCCTCTCGCCCGACACTCTGTTCGCGTGGTGTGCCGCGTACCCGGACGATGGCCCGGCTTGCGCCGCAAGGATGCTGCCGATCCTGGATGTAGGTGACCCCGAAGCGGGAGAGCGGCCTCTCCACCCACTCTTTCGCCGACTGCTCGACCAGTTCGGGGACCGCGAAGATGTCCTGGATGTCGCCCGGCGAAGCATCCATTCCTATAGGTGGGTGGGCTCCCGGACAGGGTACTTCGCACGATACCGGAGTGCATTGGCGACGCTACGAAGTCACCCAATCCCCCGCGTCGCACGCTGGGCCAGAAGAATGGAGACAGAGATCGAGAGGGAAATCGTCAGAGCGCAACATGAGGACGATGAACGGGCGGCAGACTCGGAGGTCTAGGCTTGGTTGTTGTTCATTGACGAAAGCGGCTATGACCACATGGCATCGCGCTACGAAGTCTTGGCCGGCGTGGCGATTCGGGAGCGAGTCGTCAGTGAAGTGATCCGTCGTCCCCGTCTCCGCCGTCCGCCGGCCGCACGGCACTCGAGGACCCGGAGTCGGGGCTGTCCGGGTCGATCCGCGAGTTGGGCGGCGTGCTGATGGTTCGGATCCTCGGTCTCGACTCGAAGATCGAGCGGTTGGAGGTCGACCCTGCGCGCCCGCGGGCATGATGACGATACCAGGCGTGGAACCGATCACGGAGATCGTGTATAGCCGCCCAACTGCTCGACGCGCTGATCTCGAAACGGCGCTAAGGCGTGCCAGGCGGCATGGGTAGTTGGTCCTCGTCTGGCTCAAGCAACTCCCAGAACGCCGCGAGGACCGGGATCGCGTCGACCTGCCGTCGCAGCCGCTCCTGTTCGGCAGATCGTAAGAACACCTTCCGTGTCGCGAGAGCGTAGACGAACTCCAGAGCAGCGTCGCCAACCGCATGGCCGTGACTCGAAAGAACCGACCCGCAGGCTGAGGCGAATTGCCGGCTGAGGTCATCGCTCGCGGAGTAGTCGAGTTCGGAGCGCTGTGTCGAACGGAGTAGAGACGCCTGCAGAACACCGTCGCTGTATCGCGCGAACATGCTCGGATCGAGGACGGATCGTACGAACGGGTTGTCGTCGAAACCGGGGTGGGTGGGCGGGCGGCCTTGCGCGGTCCAGCGATCGGTTTCCCGCGCCTTTTGTAGAGCTGCGGACACCATGGCGTGGACGGTGATTTGCGAGACGTTTGCGTCTGGGGTGTCCGGAAAGAAGATTGAGCCCTGTCGGAGGGCGACGCTCTTCCCGTCGGTGCGTGGCAGGAAGAGGCCATCGCCGGGGATGGAGGGCTGGGTATTGCGCCCGATTAGCGCTTCCGCGAGTACATCCCCGAAAACGGGCCGGCGGGACTCGATTGCTTGGTCGCTCAACGTGGCGCCCTGAGGAGCAAGCGACTCGTGCAGCGCGTCGGCGCCGATCGGCAGGACGAGGTACTCCGACCACCCATAGCGGGGCCCTGACGGTTGCGTCCGGAGGTCGGCCTTGAGGCGGGCGTGCTCACTCCTAGAGGCGGGGAACGCGTAGCCGACGACGTAATGCCGGTGAACGGGATCCAGTCGGCGCAGCGCAACATTGGTCTCGCGAAGGCGCTCCAAACCTGGATCCTGATGGGCCACGACAGCCACGGAGCCGTGGGAAGAGGCTGAGCCAAGCGTCGAGTCATCGAGTTCGGATAGAGAAATGACATCGACGTGGCGCGGCAGTGCTTCGCGTAGCCATTCGACGAGTCGGGCTGACATGGGATCGCCGATGTGGACCAGCATGCACACGGAGGCGGGTAGCTCGTGCACAAGGCGCTCGGAAACCCACGCGCGCATAGGTGAACACTCCGCGTCGGCGGGGTCGGGGGACACCGAGAACGTCGAATAGCCCACGCCGTAAGCGGGTTGGTGGAATTTGAGGGCGTCTCGATAGAACGGCTTGTGCAGTTCCCGAGCTCCATCGGGGTTGACGTGCTCGCGGGTGATGGCGACGGGCTTTGGTGGACCCTGCGCGACAAGGAACTCCTCCGTGGCGATTTCGATGAGCGCATTCCGCTGTCCCGCTGGTGAGCGTGGACGAGGGGGTTGGTCGCGCTCTCTGAAGTAGATGCAGGAGTGTCGAAAGTGACTGCCTGGCGGTCCTACACCGAGTAGATGCACGATGCGGCTGGGGTCCGCCTGCTTCTCACGAACTAGCTTGTGCGACAGTCCGCCCGAGGTGGATGCAGAGATCAGGACCAGATAGTTGGGCTCATTCGGGATCCTGAACTCACGGCTGACTTCGTAAGAGTGGAAGTTCTGAATGGCGAGAGCGGGCAGCGCGGCGCCGGACCGCCGAAAGTGGTCGATGAGGGACTGTAAGCCCATGGCGAACGAGAGGATTGTAAAGCTGTCGATGTAGATCAGGCCGCACGCGGTCGGTAGCCTCCGTAAGAGCATGTGACCGAAGACCGCGAGACTGCCAGGGTCTCGAAGCATGTTCCCCGCTCGCACGAACACATCCTCCTCGCGGTCGGACAGTTTGCGGAAGGCATAGCCGTGCGGCGCGTGGAGGACAGTCTTGGTGTCGTCGAAGATCCGGGCGATGGCGTGGTTGCCCAGCCGTTCAAGAAGGCTGTCATCGATGTCCCAACGCTCGGAGGCCTTGAGCTCCAAGACTCCCGCGAGGATCAGGCGACCGTTCTCGTCGTAGGGAGCAATAGCGACGTGGGATGCGGACGCGAGACGCCCGTCAAACTCGCGCCGTTTGTCGTCGAAGGACTGTTTGATCTGCTCTTCGACGCCAGAGGGGCAGATGAACAGGAGGCGAGAAGGTGGGACGCGCCGGTTGTAGGCCTCGATGAGGTCGGCCAGCCCTATCGACGCCAGGCGGGCGTCGCTGTCCTCGGGGCCGGCATAGACGACCTGTAGGGGTGTCGGGGTCCCATCAAGGGGTATCAGGATTTCGAAGGCGTGCATGGCGGCAGCTAGCTTAGCTATGGTTCGAGGGGAACTGCCATTGTCACGACCGTGCCAGTGACCTGGGCGAGACCGTCCGCAACGTGGGGCGTTGGGTCGGAGCCCGAAGCACCAGACAAAGGGGAGAAGAAAGCCTCCGCGGAGGAGGTACGGATACGCAGGAATCCGCCGAGCGAGCCAAGGTGGAAGAGTATGCGACCGAGACCCAAGCCGGAGTTTGGGCCGCGTTTGCTCGTGACGTGGTCGCGGAAGCACTGAGCGACAGGGCTGGCATTTTCGGCGTCGGAATGGAGGTGGGGAGCGATGGTGGCATTGAAGCCGGGTCCGGTGTCGAGGATCGAGAGTTCAAGAATGTGGACGAGACGGCGTCTGCCGCGGGAGATACGGGCGCGCAGACCCGCGAAGTATGAGTCGAGATGCGGGTGCTCCGCAGAGACGAGCAAGGGAGGGAAGAGTTCATCCAAGGTAGCGGTGCGTGCCGCAATCAGGATGCATCTCACGCCCCTCGGTGGAATGTTGCCACGGAGGTCCAGATAGGCATGCTCGGCAGTGTTTCGGAAGGTCTCGTGCAGGAGCGTGCCGAGAGGGTGGCTGCGCTTGTCCAACAGTGGCGTAATGCGCGCCAGATCCGCACGGGGCAAATGCTGGGCTCGAAGAACGTTGAGTATGAGGGCATTCATTTCTCGCGGAGAGACAATCAGCTTGCCATGACGCTGCGGATCCATGAGGTCTGAGCGGGTTGGTTCGTGGTGGTAGGCAGCGGAGTGAAACTGGCGGTCGGCGCGGTTGAGGAAGATCAGCTCGGTTAGCGGTCCCTTGGCGACGCTGGCGAACTGACGATCGCTCATCGCCCGGATTCGGGGAGCCGCAGCCTCAAGGAGCGGACGCCGCAGGTTCGTCCGGCCGTCATTCGCGGTGATCCGGCTCGCGTGGTAGGCGGCCGCCAGACCATGTACACGCGAGGCGAAGCGCTCGATTTGGTCGTGATCGCCGGCAGCAAGCGTCGTTCGGATTCGGGGCTCGGCGCAGGCGTTGGCCCACGTCGCGATGAACTGAGCAAAGGAAACTGAACGGCCGAGGGCACCCGCGTGACTAATGCTCCGTGGCAGCCGGAGCACGAGGTCGCCGCGGTGAACCACCTGCATATGTCGCTCGTACTCCGCTATACCGTCGCGTTGGCGCACGGTGAGCGTCTGGACCTTGGTCATGTTCCCTTCTGTTAGGTCAAATCGCGGTGGCTCGCCGGACAGAAGACCTATGCTTGCTGGAGCCCGCCATTGACGCAAGTATGGTTCGGATGCATGGCGAACGAAAGCGATGCAGCAGGTCCTTGGCCCAGAGTTGTGAGCCCTACCATTGGAACGGCAGGGTCACATGGAGACCGCCCAATGCATTGATGGAGACCGGCCATGCCGACGAAAGAGACTAACCCGATCATCGCCGAAGTCTGGGCGGTCCGCGACGGATTCGCCGCACGCGCTGACTACGATGTCGGCGGGATCTTCCGGCGCATCCACGAGACGCAGGACGAGTCCGGGCGGGAGTACGTCAGCTACCCCGCTCGGCGGATCGAGAGGGCTCCGATGAGTCACTGGCCGTCTGAGCGGCGCGACCCGTTGGCGCACGGGCGCCCAGCAACTTGGTCATGGTGGCGTGGTTGAGTACCCGTCCGGTGGGCGACGGGAACAGTAATCCGCTGCCGTCGAAGAGCGCCGCGGCCTCGTCGGCACCTCGAGAGCCCGGGGCGAGAGCGGCACGCGGTGCTCCTGGTTCGCTTTCATGCGCTCGCCGGGGACTGTCCACACCGCCTCGGCGCGGTCGACCTCCTCCCACCGGGCGTTGCGCACCTCGCCGGAGCGGCTCGCGGTGAGCACCAAGAAAGCGCGTCCGTCTTGAGACGCCGAGCGGGAAGGTGGCGGAGGAAGCGTTGAAGGAGCTGTATGGCGGCAGATTCTGAGGGACGCCCGGGCGGCGTGCGTCTTGTCGGGCATCGATCGTGACGGAGTTCCGCGTGACCCGCCTGACACCGCTGCTGCTGTGCCTTCTCGCCAACCTCGCCTGGGCGGCCGACCCTGACCTGTCACCGCGAAGCTGGCCCGAGGGAGAGCTCGCGCGATACGAGAACCTGTTCGGCGCCGAGAAGCCGCTGGCGGAGTCGAAGACCGGCATGGTGGTCAGCACCACCGCCGCCGCCGCGGCCCGGGCGGGCCTCGAGGCCCTCAACCAGGGCGGCAGCGCCGTCGATGCGGTGCTGACCCACGCCCTCGCGGAGATCACCCTGGTGGCGAGTTGCTGCGTCAGCCACGCGGGCTTCATGGACCTCATGGTCTTCGAGGCGGCCACCGGCGAAGTCCATCACCTGAACGGTGGCTGGAACACGGTGCTCGGCGAGGACGACCCGCTCACGATCCCGGAGGACGGCGTGCCGAGCGGGCGCGCCTCGCTGGTGCCGGGGTTCATGGCGGGCGTGGAGGCGGCGCACGAACGCTTCGGCAAGCTGCCCTTCGCGGCGTTGTTCGGGCCCGCGATCCACTTCGCCGAGGAAGGCTTCGAGGTGCTGCCGATGCTCGGGGGCATGATCGGGATGCGCCAGGACGTCCTCTCCCGGCGGCCGGAGACGAAAGCCGTCTTCACGAAGGACGACGGAAGCTGGTATGCCGCGGGCGATCACTTCGCCCAGCCGGAACTTGCGCACACTTTGCGGCAGGTGGCGGAGCAGGGGGCGCAGTACATGTATGCCGGTCCGTGGGCCCGCAAGCTGGTCGAGGCGGTGCGGTCCGAAGGCGGCAAGATGGCCATGGAGGACCTGGAGCGCTACGAGCCGACCTGGAGCGCGGCGCTCGCATCGACCTTCCGCGGCTACGACGTGCATGCCACCGCCCAGCCGAATCTCGGCGGCGTGAACATGATCGAGGCGCTGAACCTGGTCGAACGGGCCGACCTCGGGCCGCTCGGCCACTACACCGAGTCGCCCGAAGCGTTGTTCCACCTCACCCGCATCGCCCGCGTCATGGACATCATGGGCACCTCGCTCACCCATCACGTCACCCCGGCGGCGCTGATCGAGCGCCATGCCCCGGGAATCGCCACGGCGCCGGAGGAACGCACGTCCAAGGCGGCGGCGGAGAACCTCTGGCAGGCCATGCAGACGGACGGGTGGGATGTCCTCAATGTCGCGGCCTACGAGTCGCGCCCGCAGACGTCGTCCAGCAACCACTCGGACGCGGTCGTGGCCGTGGACGCCGAGGGCAATGCCGCGGCGCTGCTGCACACCATCAACACGGCGCTCTGGGGCACGACCGGAATCTTCGTCGACGGCGTGGCAATCGCCGATTCGGCCAAGTACCAGCAGACCAAGATCGCCCGCGCGGGCCCGGGCAACCGCCTGCCCATCGAGACCAACCCGGTGCTGATTACCCGGGACGGCGAGCCCGTGCTCGTCTCGTCGAGTATCGGCATGGGCGTGCACGAACAGACCTACCAGGCCATCGTCAACATCCTGGAGTACGGGCTCGATCCCAAGGCCGCGGCCGAGAGCCCCCAGGTGCTTCGACCGATGAGCGGCGGTCTCGACCGGGCACTGGGCGCCGCCATCGAGAACGCCGCCGCCCAGACGGTGGAAGAGGGCGCCTTTGATGCGGGGCTGCTCGAGCGCGTGCGTGCGATGGGTCAGCCGGTGCTGGAAGTCTCCAGCGCGGAGGCCTCCGGCTGGCGGGGATACTGGGTCGGCATCCACATTGACCCCGAGACCGGCATCCGGCGTGGTGCGGTGTCGCCCTACTTCGACGGTTGGGCGTTTGGGCAGGACGACTGAAGCGAAGCCTCGCGGCTCCCGATCTGGAGGGTGAACTCAATGCACTGGAGAACTTTGGCTCTGACGCTGTCGCTGACTCTCGCGCTCGGCGCCTGCACACCCGGCGGGGGCGGAGCGGCCCCGGTCGGGGCATCGCCCCCCGCGCCCTCGGCGGCAGCCGCAGCGGCCCCGTCCGGCCGGGACATCCCGGTGACCGAAGTCGTGCGCACGGAAGACGAGAAGGACCTGAGGCTCATCGGCGCCCTGCGCGCGGTCATCCCCGCGCTGATGCACGGTTACGGATCGCCGGGCTTCAACATCGCCCTCGCGCGCCGGGGAGAGGTGGTCTGGGAGGCGGGCTTCGGTCATGCCGATCTCGCCGAGCAGACGCCCATGACCCCGGAGACCGTGTTCCAGTCCGGCTCCATGGGGAAGCTCTACACGGGCATGGCGATCCTGAAACTGGTCGAGGACGGCGTGCTCAAGCTCGACGGGCAGATCAACGACTACCTGCCCTTCGAGGTGCGCAATCCCCTCGGCGGGCGGGACATCACCGTTCGCGACCTGCTGACCCACAGGCCGGGCCTCATGCAGGACGCCGCCCTCAGCCTGTTCGAGCGGCCGCGGTCCCTGCGCGAGGAAATCGAGGCGGAGTACGGCCGCCCGATGGTGCCGATGATGGGCGGGGACAGCATGCCCCGCTGGCACGCCAGGGCGGGGGAGGCGTTCATGTACTCGAACCTCGGCATGGGCACCCTCGGCCTGATCGTCGAGGAGAACAACCCGGAGGGACTGTCGTACTCGGAGTTCGTCGAGCGGCACTTCATGGAACCGCTCGGCATGCGCTACTCGCAGTATCCGCCGGTGCAGGACCGGGAGCACATCCGCCCGGACATCTGGGAACGCAGGTCCACCGGCTACATGCCCATGGGATCGGTCTGGATCCCGACGCCGGCGGTCTACTTCGGCGAGTTCCCGGCGGGCGGCTTCGTGGCGACGCCGGGCGACTTCGTGCGGTTCTTCCTGGCGTTCCTGAACGGGGGCGAATACGGCGGCGCGCGGATCCTCTCGCCCGAAACCGTCGAGCTGGCACTGACGCCGCAGTCGGAGTCCATGGGCGGATTGCAGATGGGCCTCGCCTGGATGCTCGACAAGGTCGGCGAGCCGGCCTTCAACATCCAGCACGGCGGCGCCCACATGTACGGCTGGCAGAACGGGGCGCTTGCCTGGCCCAACTTCGACACCGCCGTCGTCTACGCGACCAACAACTGGGCGGTGCCGGAAATCGCCCCCGACGTCACCATGCTGCGCAGCGTCATCGAGAACTGGTTGCTCGTCGACGCGGCCGTGCCGGAGGTGGCCGAGCGCCGTTCCGGCGCCGACTGGGCGAGGACGGTCTCGTACGTTCGCGGCGTGCTCTTCACCGCCGCCTTCAACTACGCCATCGCCATTCCGACGCCCGTGTCCGACGCGCAGATTCAGCGCGCGGCCGATGCCGCCCTGCTCAACCCGGACCGGGCCGCCGGCCAGGACAACTGGGACCCCGAGGCGTTCGTCCGGGGCGCCCGCGACCTGCGCGCCCATGGCACGGACACGGCGGCGGTCTCGACGTTCCTGGACGACCGTGCGACCGTCTCGAGGGAGGATTTCCGACAGGCCTATCTCGAGATCGGCGGCAATCCGGACCTGAGCACGTTCTTCGGCGCGCTGCTGACCCCGCCGGGCGACGAGGCGCCGAACGGGTCAGCCGAAGCGAGGTAGCCTCCGGGCAGCGCTTCGGCGCGGCGCTCAGGAGGAGTTGGCGCGCCGGAGGATCGGGGCGATCGCGCGGAGGGTTTCATCGACCGACTCCGCGTCGGGGAAGACATCGAGGAGATCCGGCGCGACGACGACGACGTTGGCGCCCTGGGCGTACCGTCGGGCAGTGACGCCTCGGACGGCGCTGGAGAAGTCGTACTCCCGGCGCATGGTGTCGCGGTCCCCGGGGGGGACGCTAGCCCGGATTTCTCACCAGGGAAGTAGTTGAGGCCGCGTTCCCGTTGTAAAATGCAGTTGTGACAGACACTTACGGAACGAGGAGACGCAGCCTCATGGGAACGGAGTGTAGCGCAGCGCAGTTGGAGTTTGGAGGT
>JAJDVW010000101.1 GCA_022825925.1 Pseudomonadales bacterium
CTCGTAAAGCAGGTCCTCCATCCCCGGGTCGCTCAAGTTGTAGAACAACTGCACGCAGTGCACCCGCAGCATGGTTCGCAACGGATACGGCCGGCGCCCGCGCCCCGCCTTCGGGTAAAACGGCTCGATCCGCGCCTCCAACCGATCCCACGGCATCAATCCATCCATCTTCGCAAGGAACTTCTCGCGACGCGTCATGCGCTTCTTCGAGTCGTACTCCCGTTCCGCGAAACTCGTTTGATGCATCCTCGATGTCCGCCTCCCTTAACCCTTCACCATTATCTCATATGACCGGACTTATTCAGAGCTTCCCTAGCATCCAGCGATACGGTGCCGGACACGAAGAGTACGGCGGAACGTCCTCCGCAACCGGGGGGAGCCCTCGATACTCCAGCGGATCATGATGGACCATGGCGAACCCCCGGTCCCCGTAGGCCGCAGGATCTCGGGAGCACGGAGGTAGCCAGCCATCCAAGTCCGCCAACGCTATGCCAGCAGAGTCGCGTTCGACTTCGTCATCACGAGCGTCTCGGATGTGCTGGTGAACAATGCAGTGGGCGTTGAGGTGCGGCGCATCGCAGACCCGACCGTCCCAACCTCGATCATGCCAAGCCAATCGCACAGAGAGATGCGTAGTCATACCTTCACCCTAGCCGCGCTTCGCCAACGAGCTCAAACCTCTCGTCGTCCCCGTTACTGAAACGATTTCGCTGTACACCTCCCCACTCCCTAGACGCCCAAGAGGTGCGCCGGCCCGCAGCACTCGATCCATGCGTGCATTCGCCCCGACTGCCGAAAGAAGCGCGACGCCATCTCACTCGCCAACGTGTGGTGTGAGCTTTCGACAGAAGCGAGCTACGCACTCGAGCTGCCGAGTCTCGGATTGATCACGCGCGTCCGGAGAGAAGTGCATAACGTCG
Source organism: Pseudomonadales bacterium (assembly GCA_022825925.1). Classification (GTDB taxonomy): domain Bacteria; phylum Pseudomonadota; class Gammaproteobacteria; order Pseudomonadales; family Azotimanducaceae; genus VXNE01. The sequence continues at coordinate 921 of JAJDVW010000101.1, forward strand.
TTTCGAATCTGCCGAACAGACTCAAGGCGATCAAGGAAGACTGACCGGTCAGCTTCGACTTCGAGTCTGTCCCAAGCATCTGCTGGCTGGAGCAGCCGAGTGTATCCGCCGAAAGTCAGATCGTCCGGGCCGCGTACTCCCTCGTCGCCGCCAGAAGCCGTGACCAGTTCCTTGGTCGAGAATCTGCCGCGGACCAGATTCCGCAGATGGTGCTCGATCTCGCCGATCAAAAGGAACGGATGTGTGAGCTGCTTGAACTGCTTGGCCAAATCAACTGCGGTCACGATGCCGGTGATCTGGCCGTCCTTGCGCACCAAGACAAAGTCGTGCTCATAGATGAGGTCAGTCGCATCCGCCAGTGGCGTGCGGATGTCGACGACGTATCCGTCGACCATGCACTCACGTACAGTCGTCGGGGTCTTCCCTTGGGCATGCGCTTCGCCAATCGAGTTCCAACTTACGACGCCCTTGACAGTATGTTCGTTAGGCATGACCGGCAGTTGAGAGTAGTCCTCGATGCGCATCATCGTCGTCGCTTTGCTCAACGGGTCATCGCGCTTAACCGAAAGGGGAGGATTGTGGGCAGCTGCCAGCACATCGATTCGTACAGTTGGATCGACTACGGGCGTTCGTGCACTCGTGGCGCCTCCCTCTTCGTCATCAAGAATGATGCAAATCGGGTTGTCGACCCACTCGAACTCGAAGTCAGGTGACGTCAGCAGATTCCGTTGCTCTAGTGCCCTTCTGATCTCCGCAACGATCCAACGCCCGCGGCGCGCGTATCCGAAGCGGTTGAGCAGCTCCCGGCCCGTGGTTTCCTCTTGTCCGGGGGCTGCACCGGCCTCGATCGCCGTTCGAAGGCGACTCGCCACCTCGTCCAGCCATTCTTCTGGTGTCATTTGACTATCGGCTTCCTTGCAGTCTCCGTTAATCGACGCGAGATTCTAGTTGGGCAGGCTGCCACAAGCACGTGGCTACCGCTAGCGACGACCGCAAACAGCGCATGTCGGAGACCACGCTAGCGCGACGGCCCGCAACGACGATCGGCCAAGGCGAGCGTGGACGAGCCCGCAGCCGACCCACCGTCGTCAAGCGTCTGCAGGGCGCTGGCGAGACAAGCGCGGGGCTGCGAGAACCGAGGCCGACCACCACCCTTTCATGTCCCTTCCCTCGGTTGGCTCGCCGCGCCAGGCGCCTGATCGCTACGCGACACCAACCTGCTCAAGTCCACCACGTGATCCGGCGACTCCGCCTCGTAGTCCGTCGGATGACAGGTAAGCACGATCACCTGCGAACCCTCCGCCGCCTGCACCAAAAGCCGTCGCATCCACTCCATGCGCATCTCGTCGGTCTGCGTGAGTTGGTCGTCGAGGACCACGAACGTCCCCAGGGCCTCTGCTATCGCGAGGCGTAGCACGAGGGCGATCTGTTCGCGGGTTCCGACCGATAGGGCGCCGAACTCGCGCTCTGAGCCGGCCAGTTCGATCCCCGTCGCGTCCAGTTGCGGGCCGAGTGCCAGTTCGCCGTAGCGACCGCCGGTGAGGCTGGCGATGCGTTCGCTGACTGGCTGGACCAGGGCGCTGCCGAGGTGCGCTGATCCAGCCTGCTCCGCCTCGCGCAAGGTTTCCTGGAGGAGTTGCCAGGCCTGGTAGTCGAGTTCGAGTTCCTGCTCGCGGCGGGCCAGGGCTTGTGCGGCCTCCTGCGCCTGTTCGCGCCGCTCGTCGAGACCGCCGGTCTGCTCCAGGGCGCCTTCCGCCCTGCGTAGCTCGGACTCGAGATCACGGATACTCCGATCGGCCGAGTCGGCCTGTTCTCGCTGGGCGGCAGGGTCCGCGCCTTCCTCCGCGGGCGGCAAGGCGTCAAGCGCCTCGCGTGCTGCGTCGCGGGCGGTCCGCAGATTGTCGATATCGAGGTTTGCGGCACCCTCTCGCAGAAGCGGCGTCTCGCCCTCCAGTCGGGCCAGTTCCGTGCGTGCGTCGCCGAGCGCCGATTCCGCGTCCTTGTGCGCGCTTTGCTGCTCGGCCTGGGTCCCCGTCAGGCCCTCGAGAATGGCCCGCGCCTCCTCGACCTCGTCCGCGGCTTCGGTACGCAGAGCCTTGAGCTCTGCATCGACGGCGGCGCGTTCTCGCTCGAGTCGGCCCTGCTCCTCCTCGGCACTCTCCAGCACGGCCTGCCAGTCCTCAAGCGCGGCCGAGCGCTCGGCGAACTGTGCTTCCTGTTCTTTCAGCCGCGCTCGCTCGCCCTCCAGTTCGCGTTCGTCGCCCTTGATTTCGACGGTCATCCTCTCGGATAGCGACCGGCGTCCGTGGAGGCTCTCCTGCAGGGAGTCGATCTCGTTGCCGAGCGCGGCCTCATCGAGGGGGTCGTCGAACGTCGCGGCCAGCTCGTCAACCGTCTGCCCCGCTTCCAAGTACTCCCCGAGGTCTCCGGCGTGTCTGTCGCGCTCTGCCCGGGCGGTCGCAAGCCGCTGTTCGATGACGTTGCGTCCTTCCGCGCGAAGCGCGTCCGCTTCCGCTTCGTGCATCAATTCGTCGGCCTGTGACCGCAGGTCCTCGGCGCGCTGGCGCAGGGCAACGAGTTCCTCGAGGCTGCTACAGCCCGTCCGGCCAAACACCGGACCCGATGCAGCCCGCCAGCGGCCCTCTGCGGCATCCGCCTCTTCCTTGAGGTCACGGCCGCCCCCACGCACGCGAAACTTGGCGACGCCAGGAAGCTCGACGGCGAGTTCCCGTGTGGCCTCCAACTCCAAGGGCGTGCCGACGTCCGGAGTCAGCGTCCGCACATCCCCGTCCACGTCTACCGTAGTCTCGATGGCGGTTTCCACGGTCAGTTCCGCGGTGAGCCCGACCGAGAGCTTGGCCGCGGCGATGCGCGACGCCTCTTCCGCGGTGCGCAGGCGGCCGAGTTCCGCGTCGTCCGGGGCATTGAGGGTAGCGGCTTCGTCGCGGAGGACTCCGGCCTGCTTCTCGCCTTCCTTCGCCTGGCTTTCGAGCGCGACCGAGTCGGCCCGTTCCTGCTCCAGCGAAGCCGTCGACGCCGCGGCCAGCCGGTGACGGGCGACCAGGCGTTTGAGTCGAAGGCTATCGAGCCGCTTTTGATCCTGGGCGTTGGCGTCCGAGGCCTGCGCAAGCAACCCGCGCTTCTCGTCGAGCGCCGCTTCCAGGTCATCGATGTCCCGCGCACCCGCCTCGACCGCCGCACCGAGCTCGCGGATCTCCGTCGCCTTCTCCAGGCGTGCCGCCAGGGCCGCCAGCTTCTGCTGCAACTCCAGGCGGGCGTTCTCGCCCTGCTGCTCGCGCAGCAGCCGCGCCTGTTCCGCATCGTTCGACTCAAGTTCCTGCATGCGCGCGTTTGCCGCTTCGACGCGGGATCCCGTGTCGGCCAGTGCCTTCGCGAGTTCCTCGCGCTGCTCGTCCAATGCCTGAACCCGGCCCTTCGCCTCGGCAACGGCCTTCTCGTTCGCCTTGAGCCGGTCAATGGTCGACTCGGCCTCCGTGAACCGCTCCTCCGCCGCCTTCAAGGCCGCTTCCGCCTCGAGCCGCGCTTCGTGCACGGCGATGGCGTCAAGGAGCCGTTCACGCTCCGCCCGGGCACCGGCCAGTTGCCCACTGAACTCTTCGATGCGTGTCCTCACGCCCGCGGTCTGGTCAGACTGCCGCTGAACCTCCCGCTCCCACTCCTCGGCCCGCCGCCGGTCGTCCGCCAAGCCCCGCCAGGGCGACCCCTGCCCCCGGCGCTTCTGCCCGGTAGGCGTAAACGCCTCGTCCACCTTCGCCTGAACCACATCCACAATCTGCTTGAACCGAGGATCCTCCGCGAGCGCCTCCAGCGCCTCGGTCAACCGATCACGCCCGGAAGCATCGGCGTCGTCCGCGAGGCTCTGCTCGAGGATCGCCTCCACCTCGCTCTGATCCGGCAACAACGCCGTGGTGATGAGCGACGACGGCATGCCGCGTCGGCCTCGACCGCCCGGCGCCTCGATGCCCCAGCGCAGGATCTCCTGTAGCCTGCCGTCGACCTCGCGGCCGCGCGCATCGGTAGTGAAGTCCTCACCGTCGCGGGACTCCTCGAGGAACGCCTTGCCGCTACCACCCGAGAACGTCTTGCGGATGCGCCACACGCGGCCGTCGTCGTCCTCGAAGGTCACGCTCACCTCGGGCGGTTCCTGGGCGTTCCAGTCCTGCAGGTCGCTCGCGAGGGATGACTTGGCCGGCAGCAGGAATGCGGCGCGCAGGGCTGCGACCAGGGTCGACTTGCCGAGCTCGTTGGGGCCGTGCAGGACGTTGAAGCCCTGCCGCAGGTCCACCGCGCCTTCGGCGATCCCCGCGCAGTGGCGCACCTCGATGCGGCGGATCCACATGCTCAGGCCGTCTCCGTGTCTTGCACGAGGCGGTAGAGGTGATGCAGGGCGCGTCCGGCGACCTCCGGTTCCGTCTCCGCACGGGCGCGCAGCCGATCGACGGTGGCTCGCACGGCGTCGGGCAGGTCCGCCCCGAACTCGATGGGCGCGTCCGCCGCCAGCCGGAACCGCTCGCGGTCCACCGTCAGGACACCCACCTTCGGGCTGGCCGCCATGGAGCCCGACAGCGCGCCGAGCAGGCGCTCCGCCTCGTCGTACTCGGCCATCGGCACTTCCATGTCGAGGACGAGGCGCAGCACGGTGCGGCGCAGGTGCTGGTCGGCGAGCACCACGCGCAAGGCCGCGAGCGACGTGCAGGTTTCTTCCCGCCAGGTCCAGCGTCCCACGGGCTCCGCTCGAACCATGGCACGCCGGCGTCGATCCCGCGGGAAGAACACGAGGGCGACGTTGCCGGTGTCCCGCTCGCCGAAGTTGGTGGCTTCCGGCGCGCCCGGGTACACGGTGGGAGCCGCGGCGTCCGGTTCGACCTCCCGAAACGCGTGCGTGTCGCCGATCGCGAGGTAGTCGAGGCCGCGGTCCACGGCGGTTCCGCTCGCGATGGGGAAGTTCGTCTGGTGACCCTCGATGTCGAACGTCTGGCCGTGCACCAGGCCGATCCGGATGCGGTCGTCGCCCTCCTCGCGCTGCGGCAGCGAAGCCGCGAGGTCGGTCTGTCCCGCCCGCGAGGTGCACGGAGCGGCGACCACCACGGCGCCGTCGCCCACGGGCAGTTCCCAGCCCTTGCGGTCCACGACGTGGACATACGCCGGCAGGCCGGCGCGGAACGGGTGGGACGGGTCGTAGAGCGAGTTCGGCGTGAGCGGGTCGTGATTGCCGGGCAGCAGGATCACCGGCCGGGTCCAGTCGCGGCGCGCGAACTCGCGCTGTACGCCGCCCCACCATGGCTCGTCGGGCGACGGGTCGTCGAAGAGATCGCCCGCGCAGAGCACGGCGTCGACGTTGCGGCTCTCGGCGAGATCCAGGATGCGGCCGACGGCGTCGAGCCGCGCGCGGGTGAGCTGCTGTTCCTGGTCGCGCTCGAAGGCGGGGAAACGGCGCCCGAGGTGCCAGTCGGCGGTGTGCAGCAGCGTCAGCGCCACGTCGGTCTCCTGTGCGGGTGCACGGTCGGTCACGCGATCTCGAACGCCGCGACGAGCAGGCGTTCGACCGTGGGTGCGGCGTACCGGCGGCGGTGTGCCTGCTGGCGCGCGCGTTCGTAGGTGTCGTCGTTCCGGGCCTCGAGCGCGGCGATCTGCCCGTCGATGCGCTCGAGTTCGGTCTCGGCAGCGCGTACCTGGGTGTCCGCGCGGCCGCGCTGCTCGGCGCCCATCGCCCGGTCGCGGGTGTTCTCCGCCGCCACGAGCCGCTGCTGCTGTCGTGCGTGCGCGCGCCGCAGCACCAGCGTCCGATCCGCGAGGTAGCGGTCGAGCTGGTCCATCGTGTCCCGAAAGTCCGACTCGTCCGCGTTCGCCAACTCGTGGCAGTCGAAGAACAGTTCCTCGTCCACGACTTCCTCGAGGTCCTCCGCGGTCACCTTGAGCGGCGGATCGAACGGCGGGACGTCCGTGCACGGCTGGCGGATGAGATCGAGCGCCGCTTCCGCGGGACGCAGCACCTCCGCGTCCTCGAACACCGCGGTAACCCGCAGCCGATCCTCCCGCTCGAAGCCGTGGTGCGCGATCCGCGTCAGCGCCAGGCGCCCGCGGCGGCCCCTGCGTTCTCGCAGTGCCGGCGGGGCGTTCGGGCCGAGATCGAACCGGACCCGGAAGTCGGTGCCCGCGTCTCGGGCTTCGGCGACGGCCGCGGCAATCAGCGGATGCGAGAGGTGCACGGTCTCCATGCCGTTCGATTGCGTGCCGCCGACGGCCACCGAGACGCCGCCGGCGAGGGCCGAGGGCAAACGCGTAGAAGCGCCGATGTGAAGCACGCGCGGTCCGTCGCGCTCGTCCGCGCTCCAGGGCACCTCGGCCGCGTCCAGGTACGCGGTGAGCATCCGCTCGAGCTCCGCGTCGAAGGCGGCGAGTTCCGCCGAAAGGTCCGTCCGGATGCGGCGGAACACGTCCCGCACCGAGTTGTCGAGGCCGGTTTCGATGAGGCCGACGGTGCGCTCGCGGACGCGCTCGAGGGCCTGCCGGCGGTCTTCCAGCGACTCGCCGAGGCGGCGCAGTTCGTCCTCCACCTCCCCGACCGAGCGCGCCCGGTCCCAGATGCGGCGCAGTTCGCCCTCGAAGTCCGGCCCCAGCGCCGAAACCAGTTCCTGGGAAGCGTCGGAGCGGGGCGTCTGCAGCACGACGTCGGACATGTCGAGGACATCGCCGAACAGGTCGAGCTTCGTGCTCAGGATGTCGAACGTGAGCCGCTGCGCCTGGTTGTCGCGGGCGAGGAAGTTGATGACGGTGACGTCGCGCTTCTGTCCGTAGCGGTGGCAACGGCCGATCCGCTGCTCGATGCGCTGCGGGTTCCACGGCAGGTCGTAGTTGATGACGGTGTCGCAGAACTGCAGGTTCAGCCCTTTCGCGCCCGCCTCCGACGAGATCATGACCGTGGAGCGCTGGCGGAACTCGTCGACGAGCGCCAGGCGCACGGCCACCGATGCGCTCGGCGTCCGGGAGCCGCCGCCGTTGGCGTCGCGCCACGTGGCGAGTGCCGCCCGGGCCCGCGGCGAGTCGTTGTTGCCGCGGAAGAGCGTGATGTCCTCGTCGCGCAGTTCCGTCTGTTCGAGCAGGAGCTCGCGCAGGTAGTCCTGGGTCGTCAGGGACTCGGTGAAGATCACGACCTTGCGCCGGTCCGCCGGCCGGTCCATGACCATGCGCACGGCCTGAACGAGGCTTGCCGCCTTGTTGTCCCGCGGCAGCGCGCGGGCGCGCTTGACGAAGTCCTCGACGCGTGCGAGTTCCGTTCGGATCGCCTCTGCCGCTTGCGGAAGCGACGGCGTCCGGGCAGAAGAACGTGCCGAAGTCTCCTCCGTCGCGCCATTGGCGATGTCGTCCTCCTCCTCCAGGTCGCGCGCGAACTCCGCCGCGACCGTCTCGCCCGCACCGCCCTCCCCGAGCATGCCGCGCAGCCTGGAGGCGACCCGGTCCAGGCTCTCGGCGAGCGCCGGGATCGACGACGCCATGCGGCGGTGAAAGCCGAGCAGGAGCAACTGGCGGGCGTTCCCCCGGAAGGCATGCAGGGTGGGCGACAGGAGGTAGTCCGTGACGTCGTCGTAGAGGGCGCGCTCGTCCGGGCTCATGCGGTACTCGAAGAGCTGCGCCCGCCGCCCGACGAAGGGACGGTCCAGGAACTCCTGCGCCTGCCGGCGGAGCGTGCGCTGCACCACGGTGGCGAGCCGCCGCCGCAGCTCCTCGGATTGGTGCGTAGCGACGCCCCGGCCATCGTCGGCACAGAAGACGTCCTCGAACACGGGCTTGTCCCCGAGCAGCGTGCCGCTCGGGTCCACGTATTGGACGAGGCCCCAGAGTTCGCGCAGGGAGTTCTGGATGGGCGTTGCCGTGAGGAGCAGCACGGGCGAGGCGCCGATCACGCGTCGGACGCGGTGCGCCATCTGCGCCTGCTGGCTCTCCTCGTCGTAGATGCCGGCCCGGTCGTAGCGACGGTGGATCCCGGCGAAGACTTCGTGCGCTTCGTCGATCAGGCAGAGGTCCCAGGGGGCGGCCGACAGGCGCGACGCTCCTGCCTCGCCACCCGCGTACTCGCGGCCCGCGAGGAAGACGCCTGGGCCTTCGGTGTCGACCGACGGCTCCGCGGCTTCGAGCGCCTCGACATCGAACAGGTCGACCAACTCGGCCTGCCACTGGCCGAGGAGCGGACGCGGCACGACGATGAGGATGCGCGTGGCGCCCTCGGCGAGCAGTTGCGCGATCACGAGGCCCGCCTCGATGGTCTTGCCGAGTCCGACCTCGTCCGCAAGGATGCAGCCGCCTTCCGGGATGCGGCGCAGGGCGAACATCACGGCGTCGATCTGGTGGGGGTTTGGGTCCACGCGGCCCCGGCGCTGGGAGGAGACCTGGCGGCGGCGTTCGCCGGCGCGGCGCTGGCGGACGAGGTCTTCGGCGTGGTAGCGGCGGTGGATGGGGTGGAGGGGCATGGACATGGGGGAGTTTAGCTGGGGTGGGGTGTTGGTCGGAAGGCAGGCGGCGCCGGAGGGGCGGGCCGACACGCCGCTGGCTTCACCGATGCCGGCGATGCGGTGCCCAACGCGCGACGGCACCCGGCCATCTTGGACATCTTCCCCGACGGAACGTTCATCGACAGTCCTGTGTTGGCGCCACCCTAATCGAACGTTGTCCCGAGTGGCGCAAGCACATGACAGAAGGCGCCTGACCCGAGACTGGAAACCTCCGCGCTATTGCGCGATGCTCTTAAGGACCACACTGTCGACGACCATCGTCGCAGCGTTACAGCACCGCTCGACCGACGAGGATCGACGGGTGGCCTGAGACGACGCCAATGCCCGTCCTTGTGAGCTTGGGGTGCGACGGGCGGCTCTGCGGACTTGGAGAAAATGAAGGACACGCCCCCTGGTAAAGCAGAGAGTGGCCATGCTCGTCGCGGCTTGGCGACAATAGCCTTCCTGAAGGCGCGCTTCGACGCCGGAATGGACCATCTAGGGTTGTTCCAGCCGTTCGTCGAGGACGCGATTCGTATCGCTGACGCTGACGAGATCGAACTGTCGGCCGTTCAAAAGTTGGTGCGAGAAGCCGCCGGGCTGTCCATCCCCGCGGACATTGTCAAAACCCTGTTGCGCAGGGCGTCGAAGAAAGGACTGCTTACGCGGGAGGGAGGTCGGTACTTCCGGACGGGCCTGTCGGAGGATGATTCTGAGCTTCGCGAAAGAATCAAGGAACTGGAACTTGTACAACAGGGGCTCGCAACCGAGCTAAGGAACTTCGCCGCAGCAAGAGGCCACGCACTGGGCACGGACGACGATGCCCTGGCTGTTCTGACCAAGTTTCTTGATGTCAATCACATCGGATTGGTGTTGGGTCAGGCGCCGGAGAGCAGGAGGTGGGACACCACGTCGCAGTTGGAGCGCATCGTCGCGGCTTTCGTCTCTGAAGTGGTTTCAAAGGGTGGACCCACTTACGCTGCGCTCGAGGGCGTGGTTCAAGGGCTCATAGTTCAGAATGCCCTTTTGTTGCGGGACATTCCGACCACGAGAAGACACCTCGACGGACTGACCGTGTTCTTCGACACGGGTATCCTTCTACGCGCGTTGGGGTACGCGGGCTTGGTCGAGCAGCAAGTCACGATCGAATCACTGAATCTTATTCGGGCGGCCGGCGCGCGGTTATGCACGTTCGAACGGACCGTCAATGAGGTCGAGACCATCCTCCGGGTTTACGAGTACCGACTAGCATCGCAAGAGGGTGTGCGGAGTCTTCACGCCACGCCGCTGACTTACCACTTCTTGAGCGTAAAGGCAACCCCGGCGGACATTCGTCAGATCATCGCCCTGCTAAGAGGCTCGCTGACAAAGCTCGGGATTCGCATCCGCGATTTTCCTGCGCGTATATCGGAATACACCGAGAACGAGCAGGCACTCGCAGCGATACTGAAGGACCCAACGCGGAGCTCAGACAGCGACGATGCCAGAGTGTGGCACGATGTCGACGCGATCGCAGCGGTGGTCACACTACGAGCTGGAGCACGCCCCAAACAGGTGTGGAATGCCAAGTACTTGTTCGCGAGCGGTAGTTCGCAGACGGTCACAAATGCGGCGAAGTGGTACCGCGAAACCTATCCTAGCGGTATCGAACCGATCGTACACTTTCGGTCCGTGACGAACACGGCTTGGCTGGCACGATCGGCGGACGCGTCTGCTGTTCCCATGCACGAGCTGGCGGCAGTTTGCCAAGCTTTGCTGAGGCCGTCGACCGGTGTCTGGTCCCGTTTTGTGGCCGGCCTTGGAGACTTGGTCTCGTCCGGCGACATTAGCGACGACGAGAGTATTGCGGTCTTGGCAAGCGAGTTCACGCACGTTCGACTCTCTGACCTCGACTCCGACGTCGACGTGGAGGCGAGTACCATCCGCGAGATCGTGGAAAGGTGCGGGCCGAACAGGAGACCTACCTGCGATCCGAACTGGATGATGAGCGACGGAGACGAGAGGCGAGCGAGCGCGCAGCTGCGGTTGCGGAGAGTGAGGCCGCCTGTGTCGTATCAGGCGTAGAAGATCGATTGGAAGGCTAGGCGACGTTGGCGGCGCGGATCGTGTACGGATTACTTTGCGTCATCCTTGTGCTCGGCGGAGTTTTGACTCTTCCAACAGGTTGGTCTGAGTCGACGCGAAGCCACCAGATCTGGGCTGTTGCCTGGTGGTTTTTCGTCCTCGCTTTCATGGGATCTTCCTTAGCCGCCTTTGTTCACACCTAGGCTCCAGGTTCTCAACGTGTTTGATCGTCTGAGAGCGTGGTTCGCGCGCCGGCTAGTGCAGCACCTGCTGCCCAGTGTGGAAGAAAACGGAACGTCGTAGTTGAGGCCACCCCAGGAACCAGACGAATACAGATGGGCTAAACGGGGCCAGCGTAGTGTCATAACGCTCCATTGATCGATTCGGGTAGGGTGCCGATAGCGCCCAGCGCGCCGCAAGATCATTCCGTTGTGCCGAGTATTTCTACGACGACTGGAGCAAGGTGCGGGCGGTGCTCGGCGGGACGAATGACTTCGTCGAGCGACAGCTCCTTGGCGCGCCACCGGGCCTCGAGTCCGACCTGGGGGAGACACGGTTTCGGTGGACCGTGCGCGACACGTTCCCCGAGGATGCGTACGACCGTCTCGTGCGCCCGGCAGCTCCCGACTAAGCCGCCGAGTGACCCTTTCCGCCGCAACGCACACGGTTCCCGAGTGGGGACACCTCGCAATCGGCGAGGGTGGAGTATCTCCGGCGCGTGCCGAGCGTCTTCACGCGCTTGCCCGGCGTGAGACGCGGCGCTTGCGCGTGTCTCAGCCCATCCTCACGCGGACTGCCACGCCCAGCTTTCGCGCGGGTCAGGTCGTGGGCGTGCTCGCGGTACCCGGCGCGACCGTCGAGATTCTCCCCAAGATCGAGGGTCACGAGCCCGGCGGCTCGCTGAACTGGCTGCCCGCTTCGAGTTCGTAGGCAGGAGTCCGGCGCCTGCCCGGGAACCAGTGCGGCTCGATCGCACCAACACGGCCTTCCATCGGCTCTACCGGCTCGCGCGAGCGTTGCTCGGCGGGGAATGGCAGAGTACGAAGAGCGGCGACAACGACGGGTTCGGGCTGCTATCCCATGAACGACCTGTTCGAGGCGTTCATTGGGCGCACCATGCGAGCCGTCCTGGCGCCGCGCTCGGTGCGGCTGCAGGACTCGGGCAACTACGCCCTGGAGGGCGACCGGGAAGGCGAGCGTCTGTTCGCGTTACGACCGGACATCGTGGTCGACGGCGACATCGTCATCGACACGAAGTGGAAGGAGCTGAAGGCTGACGAGACTACGCTCGGGGTGTCGCAGGCTGACGTGTATCAGATGCTTGCCTATGCGCGGGCGTACGATGCCAAGCGGCTGGTGATCCTCAACCTTCCGCGCTCCGTTGGCCCGCCGAACGATCAGGCATGGCTCGGGTCGACATGGCCTCGGATACGCACGGCCGTGGTTCCACCTGGAGACCGTCCCGGGCGTCGTTCCCAGCATGTTGGCGACATCGACCGAGCTCATCGCCGCCTTCGTCCTCAACAGCTCCAGCTTCGTCGACACCGCGTTCCTTCGCACTGCGATACCAGTCGTGCCTTGCCCCCAAGCCGATTCGCCAGCGCACAGATTGCGCAAGATCTCGAAACCTTTCTCCAGAGCACATCACTCGACCGCAAGCGGCTCTCCGGCTCAACCCGCCGCGAAGTCCACCGGGCCATGGCCTCGGACGACCCGCGTCTCAACCACCGTCGGCTGTTCGCAGAAGACGATCAAGTTGCCTTGCGTGACATCCCGGGCGCTCGGCACACGCAATCCATCCGCGCCCAGGAACGCGCACGCCTCGGCGATCTGCTGCGAACGCGGGTACTCCTGCTCCCGCTCAAGGTAGCTGAGTCGACCGTACCCGGCCACGCGCAATCCGACCGCCGCCAGCGCTTCGAGTCCCGCGAAACGCACGACGGCCCCCAACGAGACCGCCAGTTCGAGCATCTCGTAGCGCACCCGCGACGGCGGCAAGGGCTGCCCCTGGTACAGGTGGAAGCGCCGTTCCGCCAGCGCGCCCTCACGGGTCTCCGACGTGTACAGCACGTCCAGTGTCCCATCGTCCCACCGGCCACCGGGCCGTCCGCAAACGAGGGGATCCTGGCCGCGCCGCACGGACCGCCATACCGTGCCCACGAAGGGCGCCATCGGCACGGCCTCGAGCGCGTCCAACAGCGACTGGTCGCGGATTCCTCCCGGACGCCGCGTGCGTTGCCTACCCACGCCTAGAGATACGCGTCGGCGTCCAATCGGTCGAGTATCGCGATCACCTCTTCCGTGCGCTCGTCGTGGATCAGGTCGATCGCCCGAGCCCCATCCAACTGGGGGTGCCGCGCGTACAACCAGGCGCGCACTTCCTCGTGGCCGTAGTACTCGGCCAGCCGCATCACGACGTACGACAGGTCCGACATGATCAACTGCGTGTGCGGATGGGGCGACTTCTGGCCGCTGCCCCAGCGCGACACTGTCGCCCTCGACACGCCCGTGAAGTTGGCGATGTCGGTGCCTTTCAGCCCTCCGGTCTCCTGCAGCCGCGTCAGGAACTGCACAACCGGCCTTGCCGTTGCCGCCTCGCTCATGATGCTCCGCTCCCTGCTGCTCCGCACGAACCGCATATCCGTTTCACGGACTATAGGTCGTGAAACGGATATATCAACTGCGGTGGCCGGCGCTCAGAGCATGGAACCCCGCCCAAGCCCGCTTCGCCATGCTACCCACCCCTCCGTCGACCGTCGCCCGAATCCGGTCACCCCTCCCGCCAGAGCGCGCCTGCCGAACGCCAGCATGAAATCATCCTGCCGTTCCGTCTTGCCGCAAGGTCGGTGTGGGTGGCCGGAAGCGTAGCTGCGCACGCGGAGCGAAGCGCCGCGCCGGCCCTGGGGCGCTAGTAGAATGCACGGGAACGCAGCTGGGAGCCCGTGCGATCGTGAAGAGGCATCGACTGGCCGGGACGCCGACGCCCGTGACGTATCCGGCGGTCCTGGTCGCTTGCCTCGCGGGCGCATGTTCCCTGCTGCCCCCGTCTCCGGACTCGCACCAGCCAGTTGCCGAGTCCGGCTCATTGGCGGTTGGAGCGCCGACAGGAGCGCCGACCGACTTGCCCGAGCCGACGAGGTGGTGGGAGGCTTTCGAGGATCCGGCCCTGAACCGGGTCATGGAAGCCGCCCTCGACTCGAACCTTGACCTGGCGGGGGCGGTCGCCCGTGTCGAGCAGGCCAGGGCCAGGGCGCGCATCGCCGTCGGAGTCCGGCTGCCGACGATCTCGACCTCCCTCGGCGCCGATTCGTTCGACGTGCCGGCCAACGCGGGCCTGGGTGCGCAACTGGCGGAACTGGGCATCGGGTCGAGCGTGTTCGATGCCTTCCGCCTCACGCTTCCGGACCGGCTCGATCTCACCACCTACAGCCTGGGCGCGAACTTCGCCTACGAAGCCGACTTCCGGGGACGCCACCGCCACGCCGCACGGGCCGCGGCGGCCGAGCACCTCGCGGCGGAAGCGGACTTCCGTGCCGCCAGGATCGGTGTTCTGGCGGAGACCGCGCGCACCTACCTGGAGATGATGGATCTGCGCCGTCAACGGGATCTGACCGCAGACCTGGCAGGCATACTCGAGGAGCAGGAGGTCCTGGCCGAGGTTCGCTATGAGCGCGGCCTGACCGACATCGACGGCCTTTACGCGGCAAGGCGCGCCGTCGTCGACGCGCAGACCCAGTTGCCGCGCATTGCGGGGCGTCTGGCCGACGCCGAGGGACGGCTGTGGGTGCTGCTGGGCGGGTACCGCGAAGACCTCGGGCAGGCGCTGCCCGACGCCCCGCCCTCCATCGCGCCGCTTGCTTCCGTTCCAAGCGACGTTCCGGCGCGCCTGCTCCTCCAGCGCCCCGACGTTGGGGCGGCGCGCGAAAGAGTCCAGGCGGCGCGCCATCTGGTCGGCGCCCGTCGTGCCGAACTGTTGCCATCCTTGTCGCTGTCGGGCTCCATCGGTGTGCTCGGCACCGACACCGGCGAGTGGTTCGACGCCGATCAGTGGTTCGGCAACCTCACCGCGAACCTGCTCGCACCGGTGTTCGACAGCGGTCGCCGCCGAGACAACGTCGCGTTGGCGGAGGCGCGACTGGACGAAGCCGCCGCCGCGTTCGGCAGGGCCGTCGTGAACGCAACCAGCGAGGTCCAGGCGTCCCTGACGGGGCTTTCGAGCAGCCGAGCGGTGGTCTCCCTGCTGCGGGCCGCAACCCGCGAAGCCGCCGCGGAAGCGAGGCTGCAGGACCAGCGCTTCGTGTCCGGCGTAGCGGACTATGCGACCCTTCTCGCGGCCTCGCGCAACCATGTCGTCTGGCAGTCCGCGCTTGCCGCCGGAGAGCGTGACCTCGGCTACGCGCGGCTTGCGCTGCACCGGGCGCTGGGCGGCTCCTGGACGCCCCACGGCGAGGCTCGGGCGACGCTCGAAACCACATCCCTCGCCAACGCCGACGCGGAGTAACCCCGTGAGCAGGAGAACGGGCTTCGTCGTCGCCGCCGCCATCGCCATCGGCGCCGCGGCCATTGCGGCTCTGCTGGTGTCCCTCGCGCCGGAGCCCGAGCGGCGCACGCCGCCTCTCGACGTGCCCTTCGTGCAGACCGCCGAGGTGATCGCGGGGTCCGGCGCCATCCCGGTGTACGGCGGGGGAACCGTGCGTCCGAGCGCGGAAGTCGACATCGCGCCACAGGTCGGCGGCAGGGTCGTCTGGGTCAATCCCGCCTTCCAGAGCGGTCGGCGATTGCGGGCGGACGAGGTCATCCTGCGCATCGAGGAAGCGGACTACGTCCACGGGCTCCGTGAAGCGGAGGCCGCGCTCAGCGCCCGGGAGAGCGAGTACCTCCAGGCCCGGGAGGAGGCGGCGATCGCCCGTGACGAGTTCGCGCGGTACGCGAGACGGCAGCCCGGTGCGCATGCAGCGGGCCCGGCGAGCCCGCTGACCCTGAAGGAACCCCAGTTGCAGGCGGCCCGGGCGGCCCTGGAGCGCGACAAGGCCAGGGTCGCCAGCGCGGAACTGCTGCTGTCCCGTACGCGGGTGAGTGCTCCCTTCGACGGGGTGGTTCGGGACGAGTCGGTGGAGGTGGGCGAACTCGTCGGGGCGGGACAGTCCGTCGGCCGGCTGGTGGCGGCCGACGCCGTCGAGGTGGTGGTCCCCCTGACCGGCGCCGACGCAGCCCTGATCCCCAACCTTTGGGCAACGTCCGACGGCGCCGGGGACCCCGGGAAGCGCGCGGCCGCCCGGGTCGTCGCCGACTACGGAAGCGCCCGCCATGCCTGGGAAGGCGAGATCGACCGGGCCGAGGCCACGCTCAGCGAAGACACGCGAACCATCAATGTCGTTGTCAGGGTCCCGGACCCCTTCCTGCCCGGAGCGACGACCGGCGGAGGCGGCGACGCCTCGGCCTTCCCGCTGCTGGTCGGCAAGTTCGTCAATGTCGAGATAGCAGGGCTCGCACCCGAAGCGTACTTCCGGGTTGCACGGGCGGCGTTGCAGCCGCAGGACCGGCTCTGGACGGTCCGCTCCGACGACCGGATACGAATCGTCCCCATCCAGATCCTGCAGCGCGCCGACGACGAGATATTCGTGACCGGAGCACTGGAGGACGGACAGGCGGTCGTCGTGGGCGGCATTCGCTTCGCCACCGATGGGATGCGCGTGCGCACGGGAACCGCCCCGACGCCATGAGTCCGGACGCCGGCAACTTCGCCGGAGAGCCGGCGGGACCCGTCGCCTACATGGCGAACAACGGTGTCGCCGCCAACCTGTTCCTGCTTTCCATCGTCGTGATCGGACTGGTGTCGCTGACCGGCCTGGAGCGTGAAGGATGGGGCGTGGTCCCGTTCAACACGATCGAAGTCACCATGGCGTATCCGGGCGCGACGCCGAACGAGATAGAAGAGGCCATCGTCGTCAAGATCGAGGAGCAGGTGGCTGCGCTCGAGGATGTCAGGTCGGTGCGATCCGTGGCGGCGCCGGGCGTGGCCTCCGTGCGGGTCGTACTCAAGTCGGGCGTCGACATCGCCGCCGCGCTCGACGACGTCGAGTCCGCCGTCGGACGCATAGGGTCGTTCCCGGTCGCCGCGGAGCATCCCGAAATCCGGGAGATGACCAATCGCCAGAGCCTCATGCGGCTCCTCGTCCACGGCGACGTGTCGGAGCGGGCGCTCAAGGAAATCGCCTACCGGATAGAGGACGAGCTGGCATCCCTGCCCGAGCTCTCCCAGGTCGAGACGACGGGCTCGAGAAACTACGAGATCTCCGTGGAAGTGCCGCTGCAACGTCTGCGGGCGCTCGGGCTCACGCTGGACGATGTCGCCGCAGCCGTCCGTCGAGGCTCGCTCGAGCTCTCCGCCGGGAACATCGAGACCCGGGATGCCGAGGTACGGATTCGCACCCTGGGCCGGCGTTTCGATCAGCAGGACTTCGAGGAACTCATCGTCCTCGGCGGAACGGACGGCGCGGAACTGCGCCTGGGCGACATCGCGCATGTGCGCGACGGTTTCCAGGCCTCCAACGTCATCCTGCGACACCAGGGTGCGCCTGCCGTCTTCGTGGAGGTCTACAGGAGCGAAGGTGAGAACGTGACGAGCGTCGCGGCCGCCGTGCACGAGCACGTTGCGAACGTCATCGTCCCGGGCCTGCCCGAGGGGGTGGGGATCGAGATCTGGAACGACGAGTCCCAGGACTACACGGAGCGGATGGACATTCTCGTCAAGAACGGCGTTCTCGGGCTCCTTCTCGTGTTCGTGGCGCTCGCGCTGTTCCTCGAGATTCGGCTCGCGCTCTGGGTCGCGGTCGGACTCCTCGCGGCGGGAGTCGGCGCCCTGACCGTGATGCTCCTGTTCGACGT
The DNA here is from genome assembly GCA_022825925.1 of Pseudomonadales bacterium. Lineage (GTDB taxonomy): Bacteria > Pseudomonadota > Gammaproteobacteria > Pseudomonadales > Azotimanducaceae > VXNE01. The sequence continues at coordinate 18,383 of JAJDVW010000101.1, forward strand.
CCCACTCCATACGGTGTCGGTGTTCGCCTTCGTCATGGCGATCGGCATCGTCGTGGACGACGCGATCGTCGTGGCGGAGAGCATCTACCAGGAGCGCCAACGGGGCACGCCGGGCGTGGCCGCGGCGATTCGCGGCGTGCGGCGGATCAAGACGCCGCTGACCTTCGCCGTCCTGACCTCGGTGGCGGCGTTCTCACCGCTGCTCTTCATTCCCGGGGGGATCGGCGAGATCTGGGGCTCCCTGCCCATCATCGTCATCGGCATGCTCCTGATCTCCCTGGTGGAAGCGGTGTTCATCCTGCCGAACCACCTGTCCCATCTGCCTGGTCCGGAATGGGCGCCGGCCAAGCCGGTCGATCGTCTCCTCGCCCGGACCCAGGGCCGTGTCGACCACGGGCTGAATCGCTTCATCGAGGGTCCCCTCGACCGGTCGGTGCGATTCGCGAGCCGGCAGCCTGCGGTGGTACTGGCGGCTGGCGTGGGCGCACTCGTCGTCTCGGCGTCGCTGTTGCCGGCCGGCATCGTCCGGACGACGCTTGCGGCCGATGTCGAGGGGGACCTCGTGACCGCAAGCCTCGAGATGCCGGACGGCACGCCGCTGCCGCGCACGTACGAAGTCGCGCAGGACCTGGAGCGGGCGGGGCGGCGGGCCATCGAAAAGCTCGCACGGGAGCGTGCCGAGGACGCCCCGCCCCTGCTGTCCGGCACGACCCTGATCGTCGGCCAGCGGCCCCGCGTGGCCGGCGGGGGCCTCAACCCGGCTCCAACGCTGAATCCCGAAGCGAACGTCGCCACGATAGAGTTCAAGCTCCTGAGCGCGCGGGAGCGCGACCTGTCCACCAGGGCGGTCGCGCAAGCCTGGCGTGACGAGGCGGGCCACCTTCCCCACGTGCGGGGGATTGCCTTCAGCGGCGACGTGATCGATCTCGGAAATCCCGTCGAGGTGGTTCTGTCTCACCCCCACCCGGAGAACCTCGCGCATATCGCCACGTCGGTGGTGACGAGTCTTCAGGAGTTGGCGGGCGTCTTCGACATCCGCTCGGATCACACGCCGGGCGTCAGGGAGATCCAACTGGAGTTGCGCGAGGAGGCACGCAGCCTCGGCCTCACGCTCGAGGACCTCGCCCTGCAGACGCGCGGCGCCTTCTTCGGCGCGGAGGCGCTCAAGCTGCAGCGAGGGCGCGACGAAGTGCGGGTCTACGCGCGTCTGCCGGCCAACGAGCGCGATGCCATTGCGGATGTCGAGGGGTACCTGATCCGGACGCCGAGCGGGGCCGAGGTGCCGCTCCGAGAGGTTGCGTCCCTGTCCACCGGGACGTCGCCGCAGTCGATCCGCCGCAGGGACGGTCGGCGCGTCGTCACGGTCACCGCGGATGTCGACCCGGTCATGATCTCGGGCGGCGAGGTCAACGACATCCTGACGAACACCGTGCTCGCCGAACTTGCGTTGATCCAGCCTGGGCTCGGCTATTCGTTCGGCGGCGAACAGCAGGAACAGGTCGAATCCCTGGGAGCGCTGTACCGCGGCTTCGGTATCGCCATGCTCTTCATCTTCGTGATGCTGGCGATTCCGCTACGCTCCTACGCCAAGCCGCTCATTGTCATGGCCATCATTCCGTTCGGGCTCATCGGCGTCATCCTCGGCCATCTGGTTCTCGGGATGGCCGTAAGCGCGGTCTCGTTCATGGGGTTCTTTGGCCTCGCCGGGGTCGTCATCAACGACTCGCTCGTGATGATGGACTTCATCGACCAGCGGCTGAGACGGGGCGATTCCGTCAGGACGGCGATCGTGGAAGGGGCGAAGGGTCGCTTCCGTCCCATCGCGCTGACGTCGCTGACCACCTTCCTCGGGTTCACGCCGCTGATCCTCGATCGGGCGATCCAGGCGCAGTTCCTGATTCCGTTCGCCGCGTCGATCGGGATCGGCATCCTCTTCACGACGGTCATCCTGATGATGGTGACTCCGGCGCTCGCCGCCGTCTATCTGCGCGCGAACGCCAGCGGCGGCACGCCGGAGACGGTCGATCGGGCGTCTCCGGCGCAAGCGGGCGGCTGATCCGGTCTAGACCGGATTCCTGACTTCGGTCACGCGGAACTTGAGCTTCCTGTTGGGCGCGGCGGTCGGGAACGGGTTGATGCCCAGCCGGTAGCTCGCCGGCACGATCTCCAACTTGACGTGGTGGGCGATCAGCAACAGGTTCACGGCGACCTGAAGCTCCACCCAGCGGTGCCCGAGGCACGTGTGCGTACCGAGTCCGTAGGGCGCATAGGCGCCCGGGGCCGTGTGCTCTTCCCGGTCCGGGAGGTAGCGGTCGATGTCGAACTTCAGCGGATCCCGGAATGGGTCCGGCGAGTAGTGGGACGCCGCGCTACAGATAAGCAGCCGCGTCTGGGCCGGTATCTCGAACCCATCCACGACGCACTGGTTCATCACCGTCCTGAGTTGCCAGGGAATCACCGGGTACAAGCGTTCCGACTCGAGAAACAACCGGTGCGTCACGTCCATGCTGTCCCGGTTGTAGTCGCCCGCCTCCGGCTCGCGCCCGTCGGCGAACAGGGCGTCGGCCTCCCGACGGACCGCCTCGTGGAGCTGGGGGTCGCGGACCATGGCGTAGACGGCGAAGCCAAGCGAACTGCCCAGGTAGATGCTCGCAACCATCGATGCGACGAACGGGAACGCCATGTCCGTTTCGGGCAGGAACTGCGGATCGTTGCGATGCAGCTCGAGTATCGCATCGGCAAGGTCCGGTGGCTTTCCCGCCCGCTGCGCCGGTGTGTGCGAGGAATGGATGGCATCCTGCAGCACCGAGACGTACTTGCCGGCCCGCCTCATCTTCGGGGTCGAGAGCATGAACTTGGGCATGACGCCCTGAACATGCGAGACGAGGGCACGGTGTTCGTAAGCGATCAGATCATCGGCGTATTCGGCGCAGTCCACCCCTAGCAACAGGTGCGAGACCTGGCTGCTGACGTAGTTCTGGAACGTCTCGGTCGCGGCAAGGACATCGCCGTGCCGCCACTCCGCGATTCCCTCCCTGCACCGGTGCACGAGCTCCGGAAGCCTCTTCGCAAGCGAGGCGCGGGAGTAAACACCGCGCAGGGACTTCCGCATCTTGTGGTGTTCCGGGCCGTCCATCCCGGGCAGCGTTCGGGATGCGCCGAAAACGCCCTCGAGGTCCTTGATGTAGTCCTTCGATCGCAGGAAGAAGCGTCCCTGCCGGTTGACCCAGTGGTTCGCCCTGGCGCCGATGAGGGCGATCAGTCGCTGCCCGCCGGACCGGAAGGGAACCTCGACCACGGATCCGTACTTCTCGAAGATGTGCCACATCGCCTTCGGGATGTTCCCGGCACGAAGATCGCGCTGTCGAAGGAGGTCGGTGATTCGCAGTCTCGGGATGGGTCTGGTTGGAAGAAGCCGCCGCGTCCTGGGCGTGAACGCACTGTCCCTGACGGCCGTTGACACCATTCGTCCGATCAGGTCCATCTTCCCCAGCGTCTCGATGCGCTCCAGGCTGTCCTGGTAGTCCTCTTCGGAGAGAATGACCTTGAAGCCGTCGCATGTGTGCATGAGCCCTATCAGGATGACGTCGCGGGGATCCGGGATGACGTCGTTCAGCACGGTGTTGAGAACCCTCGCCCTGGCCTCCTGCCGAGTCGTGCCGTCCGCGGAGGGATACGTGCCCGAGCGGGAGACGTCGCGCGACAGGGTCCAGAAACCCCCGGACTCATAGTCGAGGATTCCCCTCTCGACCAGGCGTTCGAGCGTGGCCGTGACGATCTCTTCGGAACGGGCGGCGTTGCGCTCGATCCAGTACTGCGCGGTGAACGTCCCCTCCGCCCCGCCGATCTCCACCAGCGTCGGGTCGAGCAGGGGGTCGCCGGTCGGAGCGTCGTCAATGACGAGCAACGCGTCGAGGTCGGTATCGATGCGGTTCTCCAGTGCCAGATCGGCGATCACCGCTCCCGCCATCACGCACGCGAAGTCCCAGCCCGGAACCATCTCCAGGTACCCGCTCTGCTCGTCGAGCATCAGCAGGATCAGCTCTTCCGTCAGACGCAACGAGGACGACTCCGCCATGGTGCTAGACCTCCACCTCCGACACCTCCGACCAAACGGCCAGCTAACCGAGCCGCATTCGATCGACGCCCACGAGGCGGTCGAACAGCAGGTAGAGCGCCAGGACGCAGACCAGCAGGATGCCTCCCAGGGCTGCCGCCAGACCCCAGTTCAGGGACTGCTGCATGTGATACGCGATCATGTTGGAGATGAGCTGTCCCGTCCGCCCGCCGACCAGCGCCGGGGTGATGTAGTAGCCGATCGCGAGGATGAACACGAGCAGGCAGCCGGCGGCCACGCCCGGCAGGGTCCGCGGCCAGTAGACGCGACGAAACGCCGCCGGGAAGGTCGCCCCGAGCGAGGCGGCCGCGCGCATGTACTCCGGCGGGACCGTGCGCATCACCGAGTACAGCGGCAGCACCATGAACGGCAGGAGGACGTGCGTCATCGCGACCATCGTGCCGGTCATGTTGTAGATCATGGCGAGGCGGCCGTCCTGGTCGAGCAGCCCGGCCGCCACCAGCAGGTCGTTGATCACGCCCTCGCTCTGCAGCAGGATGATCCACGACGTCGTGCGTACGAGCAGCGACGTCCAGAACGGCACGAGCACGAGGAGCAGCAGCAACGGGGCGCGCTCGGGCGGCGCCCGGGCGATCAGGTAGGCAACGGGATAACCCAGCGCGAGACACAGCGCCGTGACGGCGAGGCTCACCAGCAGCGTGCGGCCGAGCAGGGGCAGGTAGATCCGCAGATCCTCGGGCTGGGCGACGATCGCGCCGTCCGGGGCCTCGTCGAGGTCCAGCGCATGCAGGTAGTGACGGCCCGTGAAACGCTCTCCGGCACGCTGGATCGCGCGCCAGGTGACGACTTCGTTCCACGCCTCGTCCATCCCGAGGATGGCGTCCCGCCACGGCGCCGGCCCGTCCGGGGACCGCGTCGCGTCGGTCGAGGTCGGGGCGCCGGGGGCACTTTCAAGCGACGGCGCCGCGGCATGCAGTCGCCGCGCGGTTCGGGTCAGCACGCTCCGCAGTCCGCCCTCGACCCGGTTCACGCGGTTCGCGACCTGCCCGAGCGTCCGGGCGTCCCGCGCCGCGAGCAATTCCCGTCCGAGCGCGCGGAAGACCGGCGCGCCGGGCGTCGCCGAACCGTCCCATCCGTCCAGCAGGCGCAGCGTCTCGGGCAGGGCGTCCGCCACGACGGGGGTGTGGACGCTCCGGGTCAGCATCGCGCCCAGCGGCGCGACGAACGTGACCCCGATGAAGGCCGCGAGCGGCACCACGAGGGCCCAGGCGCGCAGACCCCCCGCCGCGCCGCCGCGCGCCCGGATCAACGCGCGAGTTGCGTTCGTCACGGTCTTTCCCCTTCCTCGTCCGGAGCCAGGGCGCGACAGTCCAGGGGCGTCCAGCCGATGCGTATCCGGTCGTCCTCGAGCACGCCTCCATGGCCCGCGCGGTTGGGGATCTTCACCACGAAGCTCGAGCTTCCGCAGACGGCTACCCGCACGCGCAGGTGGTCGCCCAGGAAGGCGATGTCGTCGACGAGCGCTTCGAACTCGTTGCTGTACAGACCCGGCTCCGCGGCCAGCGCGACCCGCTCCGGACGGATGGCCAGGGTCACCGCGTCGCCCACCTCCAGGGGCGCGACCAGGAACGCCTGGACGATGCCGTGTCCCGTGTCCACCACGCACACGTCCCCCCGGGCGGCCACGATGCGGCCTTGCAGGAGGTTGTTGTCGCCGATGAACGTGGCGACGAACCCCCGTTCCGGTTCCTCGTACAGCACCTCCGGCGGCGCGACTTGCTGGATCCTGCCCTGGTTGAACACGGCGACGCGGTCCGACATCGCCATGGCTTCCTGCTGGTCGTGGGTGACGTAGACGACGGTCACGCCCAGCGTGCGTTGAATGCGTCGTATCTCGTATTGCATCTCTTCCCGGAGACGCCGGTCGAGGGCTCCGAGCGGCTCGTCCATCAGCACGAGATTCGGCGCGAACACCAGCGCCCGCGCGATGGCGACCCGCTGCTGCTGCCCGCCCGACAGTTCGCCCGGCTTGCGGTCCTCGAATCCCGTGAGCCGCACCAGTTCGAGCGCGCGTCGCACGCGTTGCGCGGCGTTCGCGCGATCAACGCCCCGCACCTCCAGCGGGAACGCGAGGTTGCCGCCCACCGTCATGTGCGGGAACAGCGCGTAGTTCTGGAACACCATGCCGATGTTGCGCCTCCGCGGCGGCACGTCGTCCACCCGCCGCCCCGCGATCCGGATGCGGCCCGCCGTCGGCGCCTCGAACCCCGCCAGCATCATCAGGCACGTGGTCTTGCCGGAACCCGAGGGGCCCAGCAGCGTCAGGAACTCCCCCTCGTACACCCTCAGCTCCAGGTCCCGTACGACCTGGGTGACGCCGTCATAGCTCTTGCCGACGCCGAGGAACTCGACGTGGGGCGTCCCGGACTCGTCCGTGCGTTCGCCCAGGCTTCCGACGACCGCCGCGCGCGTCTCCGTCACGTTTTCCCTCCTCAAGCAGGCCTGCCGCCGCGCCGGCGCAGCCACTCCACCGTGCCCATCAGGAACAGCGCGAACAGGATCAGCAGGGTCGCGACCGCCAGGATCGCCGGACTGATCTCTTCGCGCACGCCCGACCACATCTGCCGCGGAATGGTGCGCTGTTCCACGCCCCCCATGAACAGGACGGTCACCACCTCGTCGAACGACGTCGCGAAGGCGAACAGGGCGCCCGAGACGACCCCGGGCAGGATGATCGGCAACTGCACCCGCCGGAAGCCGACCCACGGACCGGCGCCGAGTCCCGCCGATGCCCGCATCAGGTTCGTATCGAAGCCCGACAGCGTCGCCGTCACCGTGATCACCACGAACGGCGTCCCGAGGGCCGCATGCGCGAGTATCAGACCGATGTGCGTCTGCGCCAGGCCGAGGCTCGTGTAGAAGAAGAACATCCCCGCGGCGGAGACGATCACGGGAGTGACCATGGGCGAGATGAGCAGCCCCATCGCCAGCCTTCGACCGGGCATGCGGGGGTCCGCCAACCCCAGGGCCGCGACCACGCCCAGGGTCGTCGCCAACACCGTCGCCCCGATGCCGATCACGATGCTGTTGACCACCGCCTGCAGCCACTGCCGGTCCCCCGCAACCGTCCGGTACCAGCGCAGCGACCACGCGTCCGCATCCAGCCGCAGCATGCCCTCGGTAAAGGTGAAGTACGGCTCGGCGTTGAAGCTGAGCGGCACGATCACCAGGATCGGCGCAATCAGGAACACGAAGACGGCCGCGCAGAAGGCGCGGTGCAGCGTGCTACCCACGCCGCCTCGCGGACTCACGCGGTGACGCCGGCGTTGCTGCTGTTCAATGGCCCGCGTTCTCCGGGATGCGTCCCGCGGCGCATTGTATCGGAATTCCCGCCGGCGCCACCCGACAAGCCTGCCCGAGGCTCCCGCGCGACGACAGCGCGACGGATGGCGCTGAACGGCGCTGGACGCACGAAACCCGAGGTAGTACGGTGCCTCCATGGCCCGGGGAGCGCCATGCGGGACGGCCCGCAGGGCGGCTTCAGAGCGCAACAGGTCCGGGAAGGGGTCCGGGAAGGGGTTCGGGAAGGGGTTCGGGAAGAAGAAACAGTGCCACAACGGAACCTGAAGAGCGCCGGACTGAAGGTGACGCTGCCGCGGCTCAAGGTGCTCGAAGTGCTGGAGAACGCGGAGCCCCACCACCTGAGCGCCGAGGATGTCTACAAGCGTCTCATTCAGACCGACGAGTCCGTCGGACTCGCCACCGTGTACCGCGTGCTGACCCAGTTCGAGAGCGCCGGGATCGTCGACCGCCACAACTTCGACGACGGGCACGCCGTGTACGAACTCGCCAACGAAGCGCATCACGACCACATGGTCGACGTCGACACGGGGACGGTCACCGAGTTCGTGAACGAGCGCATCGAAACCCTGCAGAAAGAGGTCGTGAAGGAGCACGGCTACGAACTCGTGGACCACGAACTCGTGCTCTACGTGCGCAAGCTGCCCGACGGCTGACGGCGCCAGCCGATCCCCGTGAGACCCCGCCCCGGGCTCTCCACCGCTTGTAAATGAGAATGATTTCCATCTAGTATCGGGCCATGCCACTCACGATCGCAGACCTCGCGGTGGGTGAACGCGCCCGCGTCGTCTCCTTTGGGGACAGCGGCGAACTGGTACAGCGGCTCGGGAGCCTCGGCCTGATTCCCGGCACGGAGTTCCGGGTCCAGCGTTTCGCGCCCCTCGGCGACCCCGTCGAGATCCACTTCCGCGGTTTCAGACTCGCGCTAAGACCCGCCGAAGCCACGGCCGTGGAGATCGAACGCACATGACGCCCGGCCGGCGGCAGGCGCGGGCGGAAGACCCCGCGACGCGCGACGGCGCCGAGCCCGCGCGAATCGCCCTCGTCGGCAATCCCAACTGCGGCAAGACCACGCTGTTCAACGGCCTGACCGGCGCGCGGCAGCGGGTCGGGAACTGGCCCGGGGTAACGGTCGAGCGCAAGACCGGTTCTTTTCGACTGCGCGGCGAGCGGTTCGAGGTCGTCGACCTCCCCGGGACATACGGGCTGTCCGACGCCGAGTCCGCCGACGCGGTCGACGAGCGGATCGCGCGGGACTACATCGAGCGGGGCTACATCGAGCGGGGCGGAGGCGACGTGTTCGTCAACGTGGTCGACGCGTCCAGCCTGTCCCGCGGCCTCTACCTCACGACACAGCTTCTCGACCGGGGTCTTCCCGTGGTCGTGGCCCTCAACATGGTGGACGTCGCCCGCCGTCACGGCATGACGGTGGACGCCGATGCCCTGTCCGCGGCCCTCGGCTGCCCGGTCGTCCCCCTGGTCGCGACCCGGCGCCGGGGGCTGGCCGCGTTGCGCGAGGCGCTCGGCACGGCCGCGGACGCCGGGGCGCATGGGCGGACCGCCGACGCGCGGGACGCCGACGCAACGAGCGAGGAGCGCTACCGCCGCATCGACGCGATCCTCGACGGCGTGGTGCGCGCCGGAACGGTCCAACGCACCGTCACGGACCTGATCGACGCCGTCGCCCTGCATCGCGTACTGGCCTTCCCCGTCTTCCTCGCCGTCATCTACCTGATGTTCATGTTCACGATCAACGTCGGCTCGGCGTTCATCGACTTCTTCGACATCGCGGGCTCCGCGCTCTTCGTCGAGGGCCCGCGCGCGGCCTACCTGTGGCTCGGGCTGCCCGTGTGGCTGACGACCTTCCTGGCGGACGGCGTCGGCGGCGGGATCCAGCTCGTCGGCACGTTCATCCCGGTCATCGCTTGCCTGTTCCTGTTCCTGTCCTTCCTCGAGGACTCCGGGTACATGGGCCGCGTGGCGTTCGTACTCGACCGCCTGACGCAGCGCGTGGGGCTGCCCGGCAAGTCGTTCGTGCCGCTGGTGGTGGGTTTCGGCTGCAACGTGCCCTCGGTCATGGCGACCCGCAGCCTCGACCGGGAGCCCGACCGCATCCTGACCACGATCATGGCACCGTACATGTCGTGCGGCGCGCGGCTGACGGTCTATGCCCTGTTCGTGGCCGCCTTCTTCCCGGACAACGGGCAGAACCTCGTCTTCGCCCTCTACCTGATCGGCGTCGCGGTCGCCGTCCTGTCGGCGCTCGCAGTCCGGCGGCACCTGCTCCAGAGCCCGGTGTCCACGTTCGTCCTCGAGCTGCCGCCGTACCACCTGCCGACGCTGCGCGGCATCCTGATCCACTCCTGGCAGCGCCTGAAGGGCTTCGTGCTGCGGGCCGGCAAGGCCATCGTGCTCGTGGTCATCGTGCTGAACGTCGTCAACTCCGTGGGCACGGACGGTTCGTTCGGCAACGAGAACCAGGAGAAGTCCGCGCTCTCCGCCATCGGGCGCGCCATCACGCCGGTGTTCCACCCGATGGGCATCGACGAGGACAACTGGCCCGCGACGGTGGGCATCTTCACCGGGATCTTCGCGAAGGAGGTGGTCGTCGGGACCCTCGACGCGCTCTACGCGGTGCAGCCGCCCGACGCACGGCCATTTGACCTCGGCCGCGAACTCGGCGCCGCGTGGAACAGCATCGGAGACAACCTGGCCGGCATCGGCGACACGCTGACCGACCCCCTCGGCATGGACGTGGGCGAGGTGTCCGACACGGCCACCGCGGCAGCGGAGCAGGCCGTGGAGATCAGCACCATCCAGGCGATGCGGGGCCTCTTCCACGGCGAACTCGGCGCGTTCAGCTACCTGCTGTTCATCCTGCTTTACATGCCGTGCGTCGCCACGATCGGCGTGATCTACAAGGAGATCGGCCCCGGTTGGGCCACCTTCAGCACGGCGTGGTCCGTGGTCACGGCCTACGGAGCCGCCGTGCTCTGCTATCAGGTCGGGACCTTCGCCGGCGATCCGCTGTCGTCGGGCCTGTGGATCCTGGGCGTCGTCCTCCTGACGACCGCCGCGTTCTGCGGGTTGATCCTGTACGGCCGCAAGCGGCTGCGCCGGCCCGAGCTGATCCCCGTCGCGCGCGTGGGTTGAGCGGCTTGCCGGCGCCGTCCCCCGGCAAGGGGGCTCATACGTTGAAGCGAAAGCGCATGACGTCCCCATCCCGGACGACGTAGTCGCGGCCCTCCAGCCGCCAGCGGCCGGCTTCCCGCGCGCCCTGCTCGCCGCCGCACGCCACGAAGTCCTCGTAGGCCACCACCTCGGCCCGGATGAAGCCGCGCTCGAAGTCCGTGTGGATGACGCCCGCCGCCTCCAACGCCGTCGCCCCCCGGGCCACGGTCCACGCCCGGGTCTCCTTCGGACCGACCGTGAAGAAGTCGTGCAACCCCAGCAACCGGTGACCGGCGCGGATGACCCGATCCAGGCACGGTTCCTCGAGACCCAGCGCCGCGAGGAACTCCCCGCGCTCGTCGGCGGCCAGTTCCGCGATCTCGGCCTCGATGCGGTTGCAGACGGCGACGACCTCGGCGCCCTCGGCCCGGGCCGCCGCGTGCACCGCATCGAGCATGGGATTGTGCGCGAAGCCGTCCTCGGCGACGTTCGCGACGTACATCACGGGCTTCGCGGTCAGCAGGTGCAGGTCCCGGAGGGATTCGCGTTCGGCCGGGTCCAGCCCCAGGGCGCGGACGGCGACGCCGGCGTCCAGGCCCGCCTCCAGGCGACCGAGCAACTCCACCCGGGCCCGTGCGTCCGCATCTCCCACACCGGCCAGCCGACGCAGCCGGTCGCGGCTCCGCTCCACCGTTTCGAGGTCCGCCAGCGCCAGTTCGGTCTGGACGACGGCGATGTCCTCCGCCGGCGACACCGCGCCCGAGACGTGGGCGACGTTGTCGTCCTCGAAGCAGCGGACCACGTGGGCGACGGCCTGCGTCTCGCGGACGTGGGCGAGGAACCGGTTGCCAAGTCCCTCCCCCGCCGCCGCGCCGCGCACCAGCCCCGCGATGTCGACGAACTCCACCGTCGACGGGACGGCCCGCGGCATGTCCGTCAGCTCGGCGATCCTCGAGAGCCTCGGGTCCGGGACCGGCACGACCCCGGTGTTCGGCTCGATCGTGCAGAACGGGAAGTTCGCGGCATCCACCGCGGCGTCCGTTAGAGCGTTGAACAGCGTCGACTTGCCCACGTTCGGCAGGCCGACGATCCCGCAGCGGAAACCCATTCAGTCGCGCTCGCCTTCCGCGCCTTCCGCGTCCGGACCGCGCGCGTGCAGGCGGTTCATCGCGGCCTGCCACTCGCCGTCGAGCACGAGGCCCAGCAGGGCATCGTCCATCGCCCCGCTCTCGCGCACCAGCGCCCGGCTCGCCGCGGGCAGGCGCGAACCGGTGAGGAACCCGACCATCCTGGAGCGCCCCGGATGGCCGACGCCGATGCGCAGACGCACGAAGTCACTGCGGCTGCCGAGCCCGGCCGCCACGCTCGCGATCCCGTTGTGTGTCGCCCGACGGCCACCCACCTTGAGCCGCGTCACGCCGAGCGGGAAGTCCACCTCGTCGTGTGCGACGAGGATTTCCGGGGGCTCGACGCGATAGTAGTGCGCGAGTGCGCCGACGGACTCCCCGGAGAGGTTCATGTAGGTGGACGGCACGAGGAGCAGGACGTCCCGGCCGAGCAGGTCGCCGCGGCCAACGAGTCCCTTGAACCGCGCCCGCTCCGCGAGCCCGACGCCAAAGCGCGCAGCCACGTCATGCACCCATTGGGCCCCCACGTTGTGGGGCGTGTCGCGATACCGGGGCCCGGGATTGCCGAGCCCCGCGATCAGCCGGATCGCGGCCATGCGCCGGCAACCCTCCGGACGCGGTCAGCCTTCCTCGGACGCGCCGCCCTCGTCCGACCCGGACGCGTCGGCATCGCCTTCGCCGGCCGCCGCCTCGTCACCGACGCCCTCCTCGCCCTCGGCCGCCAGTTCCCCTTCCTCGTCGAGCAGCCCTCCGCGCGGGATCTGGACGCTCACCACCGCCGCGTCGCGATCCGCTCCGTGGGCCAGCGCGACGATCGTGACGCCGTCCGGCACCGCGAGCTCGGAAAGGTGTACCGAATGCCCGACGTCGAGCGGCTCGAGGTCGATCTCGATGTGCTCCGGCAGGTTCCCGGGCAGGCACGACACCTCCAGTTCGATCATGTTGCGGGTGATCGTCCCACCCCCGGTACGGACGCCGAGGCACTTGTCCTCGTTCACGAAGCGCAGCGGCACCGCGATCTGGATCGGCCTGTCCGCCTGGATGCGCAGCAGGTCGACGTGCAGCACCCGGTCGGTGGCCGGATGACGCTGCAGTTCCCGGAGCACCGCCTGGCAGTGCTCCCCGTTCAGCGCGACATCGAGCACCTGCGAGAAGAACGCCTCCTGCTGCATCGCCCGGGTCAGCGTCCGGTACGACAACGCAATGGGCGCCGGCGCGTCCGCGCCTCCGTACAGGATCCCGGGAACCATGTCCGCCTCGCGCCGCAGGCGTCGGCTCGCGCCGGTGCCGAGACCGTCGCGCGCCTCGACCTCGAGAACGATCTGTTCTGCCATGTTCTGTCTCCGCTCCATCCCGCCGGCTGCCCGGCGCCGCACGCCGGGGCCCCGCGGGGATCAATGAAACATCTCGCTGATCGACTCTTCCTTGCTGACGCGCCGGATGGACTCCGCGAGCAGCCGGTCGAGGCTCAGTTGGCGAATCTTGCCGCACGCCAGCGCCGTCCGGCCGAGCGGGATCGTGTCGGTCACCACCATTTCGTCGATGTCCGAGTCCTCGACTCGTTCGACGGCCCCGCCGGACAGGACTGGGTGCGTGATGTAGGCCATGACCTCGACCGCACCGGCCTCCTTGAGCGCCCTCGCCGCCGTGCACAGGGTCCCTGCCGTGTCCACGATGTCGTCCACCAGCACGGCCGTGCGCCCGTCGACCTCCCCGATGACGTGCATCACCTCGGCGTGGTTGGCCCTTGCGCGCCGCTTGTCGATGATCGCGAGGTCCAGGTCGTTCAGTTGCTTGGCGATCGCCCGCGCGCGCACGACGCCGCCGACGTCGGGGGAGACGACGATCGGCCGCTCGTAGTCCAGGCGCGCCACTTCCTCGACGAGCACCGGCGAGCCGTACACGTTGTCCACCGGGATCTTGAAGAAGCCCTGTATCTGGTCGGCATGCAGGTCCACCGTCAGCAGCCGGTCGATGCCGACGCCCCCGATCATGTCCGCGACCACCTTGGCGCTGATGGCGACGCGCGCGGAACGCGGCCGGCGATCCTGCCGCGCGTAGCCGAAGTAGGGCACCACGGCCGTGATGCGGTACGCCGAGGCGCGCCGCAGGGCGTCCGCCATGATGAACAGTTCCATCAGGTTGTCGTTCGTCGGTGCGCAGGTGGACTGGATGACGAACACGTCCTTGCCCCGCACGTTCTCGTCGACTTCGACGCTGACCTCGCCGTCGCTGAAGCGGCCCACGGTCGCCCGGCCCAGTTCCAGGCCGAGTTCGCAGACGACGCGGCGGGCGAGGTTGCGGTTGGCGCTGCCCGTGAAGACGATCAGGTCCGACATTTGGTCATTTGCTGGAGCGGCGGGTGGCTGGAGCGGCAGGTGGCTGGGGTGGCAGGATTCGAACCTGCGAATGCTGGGATCAAAACCCAGTGCCTTACCGCTTGGCCACACCCCAATGCCCTGGTAGTGGTCCGTCCTTCCGGCATCGAAGCTCGGCATCGAACGCTGCGCAGCGGCACGGCCCAAGCGACCGGACCGGGCCCCGCCGGAAGGCCGCGTATTGTCCCGTCGGGGTCGAAGGGTGTCAATTCTGCGCGGCATTCTGCGCCGGGAAGCGCCATTCGCGGCACAGCACCGTGACCCTGCGTCCTTCCCGGGATGCGACCACGCGCCCGGGCACGCGGCGGCCCGCCACCTCGCGGAAGCCCGACGGCGCCACGCGCCAGCCCAGTTGCGCGAAGGAGTCTTCCGTCAGCGACTCCACCGGCCAGTCGGGCGCGGGCCGCCCCGCGATCCAGCTCGACAGCAACTGCACCGGCGCCGCGAGGCCGAACTCCCGACGCAACAGCGCCCGCGCGGCCTCGCCCTCCAGGCGCGCACCATCGGCCGTGTGTACCGTCAGCGCCGTCCCCCCGCCGAGTACCCGCGTGCGGCCCTGGCCAAGCGGCCCCCAGAGCGCGATGTCGACCCCGTCGGCGTACTGGCGCCAGAGGTAATTCGCCGTGACCGCGCGCCCGTCGGCGACCAGGCTGACCCGGCCCGCCAGGCGAAACTCGAGGCCGCCCTCCTGCAAGGCCGGGCGCGACACGCAGCCGCCGAGGGCCAGGCTCGTCAGGCAGCCCACGAGCAGCAGGGAGACGGTCCCGGCAAGGGATACCGCGGATAGGGGGTTTCCGGGCGAAAACGGCGCAAACACGTCGGGCGTCACACAACGTTCTGATATTATTGCGCTCCATCGCCCGCCGGGCGAGCAACCCTTCGAGCGCATGCCACTCATGCCACTATTGGCTTACGGCGTCAGCTTCCGCACGGCCGCCATAGACATCAGGGAACGTCTCGCATTCCCGCCGGACGAACTGGGCGAGGCCGTTGCCGGGCTGCGGCAGGACCTCGACGGCGTCTCCGAGGCCGCGATCCTGTCGACCTGCAACCGGACCGAGATCTACTGCGCCCTGGAAGCCCGCGACGAGGCCCCGGTGGCGGACTGGGTCGCGGCCCACCGGGCGATCGGCAGACGGGATCTCGAGGACACGGCGTACGTGCTGTGGGACGGGGACGCGGCGCGCCACCTGATGCGGGTTGCCTCCGGGCTCGACTCCCAGGTGCTCGGGGAACCGCAGATCATGGGACAGGTGAAGGCCGCCTACGACATCGCCCGGGGGAACGGCACGCTCGGGCCCGAACTGAATCTCCTGTCACAGGGTGCGTTGTATGCCGCCAAGCGGGTGCGCACCGATACGGCCATCGGCAAGAACCCGGTCTCCATCGCCTACGTCGCCGTCACTATGGCCCAGCAGGTGATCGACCTCGGCGCCGCGAGAGCGCTCCTGATCGGCGCCGGGGAGACCATCGAACTCGTTGCCCGGCACCTCATGAGCACGGGCGTGCGGGAGATCGGCATCGCCAACCGGACGGTGGAACGCGCCGAGGCAGTGGCGCGGAGCATGGGCGCCCACGCGATGGGACTCGGGGAGATCCCCGCGCGGCTCCGGGACTACGACCTCGTGATCAGTTCGACGGATGCGGCCGAACACATCGTCAGCGCATCGATGGTGGAACGGGCCATGCTCGGGCGCGCGCGGCCGCTGTTTCTCGTGGACATCGCGGTGCCTCGGGACATCGAGCCGCGGGCGGGCCTCATCGACGGGGTCTTCCTGCACTCCGTCGACGACCTTGCGCTGATCGTCGAGGAGAACGCCGCGGCCCGGCGACACGCGGCCGTACAGGCGGAAACCCTGATCGACAAGGGCGTCGCCCACTACGAGCGGGCCCGCGTGCTGCGGGACAACCGCCATCTCGTGCAGCGGTTTCGGCGGCATGCGGAAGGGGTTCGCCAGGAAGCGCTCGACCGCGCCCGGCAGCGGCTCGACAACGGCCAGGACTCGGCGGACGTGATGGAGCGACTGGCCCACGAGCTGACCAACAAGCTCATCCACGCCCCCACCGTCGCCATCCGTGACGCCCGCGTCGACCAGCGCGCGGACTTCCTCGAATCGCTGCGGACGCTCTACGGACTGGAGTAACCCGTGCTGCCCGCCTCGGTGCTCGGCAAGCTCGACGACCTGGCCCAGCGTCACGAGGAACTCTCGATGCTCCTCTCGGACCCGGAGGTGGTGGCCGCCCGGGCCCGTTACGCGCGTTTCATGCGGGAGTTCTCGGAGCTCGTGCCCGTCATGAACGCCTTCGCGGACCTGAAGCGCAAGACGGCCGACCTCGCGGCCGCCGAAGAACTGCTCGACGACGAGGACCACGAGCTGCGCGCCATGGCCCGCACGGACGCGGAGGAGCTGCGCCCGGTCCTGCAGCAGGCGGAGGCGGAACTGACCCGTTTCCTGATGCCCAAGGACTCGGACGACGGGAACAACGTGTTCCTCGAGATCCGTGCCGGCACGGGGGGCGACGAGGCCGCCCTGTTCGCGGGCGACCTGTTCCGGATGTACGGGCGCTACGCCGAGCAGCGGGGATGGGGGCTGGAGTCCCTGAGCGAGCGCCCCGGAGAGCACGGCGGATACAAGGAAGTGATCGCGCGCGTCGTCGGCAGGGACGTGTTCCGCCACCTCAAGTTCGAGTCCGGCGCCCACCGCGTACAGCGGGTCCCGCAGACGGAGTCGCAGGGGCGCATCCATACATCCGCCTGCACCGTCGCCGTCCTCCCCGAACAGGCCGACATCGAATCGGTGGAGATCGACCCGAAGGACCTGCGGATCGACACCTTCCGCGCTTCCGGCGCCGGCGGGCAGCACGTGAACAAGACCGACTCCGCGGTACGGTTGACGCACCTGCCGACCGGCATCGTCGTCGAGTGCCAGGACGAGCGCTCCCAGCACAAGAACCGCGCGCGGGCGCTGGCCCACCTGAACGCGAAGCTGCTCGACCAGGCGCGCTCGGAGCGGCAGGCCGAGCGGGCGGCCACCCGGCGCAACCTGGTCGGCTCGGGCGACCGGTCCGAACGCATCCGCACCTACAACTTCTCCGAGCGGAGGGTGACCGATCACCGCATCAACCTGGTGCTCTACCGGCTCGACGAGATCCTGGACGGCGACCTCGACGTGCTCGTGGACCCGCTCACGCAGGAACACCAGACCGACCAGCTCGCAGCGCTCGGGGAAGACAGCCCGTGAACCCGTCCGCGACGGCCACCGCGGCCGCCCCCCGCGCGGGGACGGTCGGTGAGTCTCTGGACGCCGCCCGCGGCCTCCTCCCTCGCCTCGATGCCGACGTGCTGACCGCGCATGCGATCGGCGCTTCGCGGGACACGCTGTACGCCTTCCCCGAACGCGCGATGCCGACCCACGACGCGCGACGCCTCGCGGGCTTCGTCCGTCGGCGGCGGCGCGGCGAGCCGCTCGCGTACATCGTCGGCCGGCGCGAGTTCTGGAGCCTGACGCTACGGGTGGATCCGCGCGTCCTCGTCCCGCGTCCCGAGACCGAGTGCCTGGTCGAGGCGGCGCTCGCGCGTATCGGGGACATCGCGACCGTCCTCGACCTCGGGACGGGTTCCGGGGCCATCGCCCTTGCCGTGGCCGCGTCGCGTCCGAACGCCCGGGTCGTCGGCGTGGACCGGGACTCCGGCTGCGTCGATGCCGCCCGGGAAAACGCCGCGCGACTGGGGCTCAACGCGACTTTCCGGCGATCGGACTGGTTCTCGGCCCTCGATCCGAGCGAGCGGTTCGAGGTCGTCGTGGCGAATCCGCCGTACGTCGCGGAGGGCGACCCCCACCTCGCGGAGGACGGCCTCCGTTTCGAACCGCGCGACGCCCTGGTCGCGGGCGCCGACGGCCTAGCGGCGCTGCGCCGCATCTTGGCGGCCGCCCCGAGTCACCTCGCCCGCGGCGGATGGCTTTGCATCGAGCACGGCCACGATCAGGAGGTCGCGGTACGCGACCTCTTCGTCGCGCATGGCTTCCGGGACATCGAGACGACGCCGGACCTGGCCGGCATTCCCCGGGTCACCTGCGGGCGCACGCGGTGAGCCCTCCATGAGAGATGCCGACCTTCTGCGGTACAGCCGCCAGATCATGCTGCCGGACTTCGACGTGGCCGGGCAGGAGCGGCTGCTCGCCTCGCACGTGCTGATCGTGGGGATCGGCGGTCTCGGATCGCCGGCGGCGATGTACCTCGCGGCCAGCGGCGTCGGACGGCTCACCCTCGCCGACCACGATGTCGTCGACCTCTCCAACCTGCAGCGTCAGATCGCCCACGGGGAGGCCACCGTCGGCCGGTCCAAGGTGCTGTCGGCCGCGGAGCGCGTCGCGGCGCTGAACTCGAACGTGGCGGTGTGCCCGGTCGAGCGTCGGCTCGAGGGCGAACTGCTCACGACCGCGGTGGACGACGCCGATCTCGTACTCGATGCCACGGACAACATGGCCACCCGAATGGCCATCAACGAGGCGTGCGTGGCGACGCGGACGCCCCTCGTCTCCGGGGCCGCCATCCGGATGGAAGGGCAGGTGGCGGTGTTCGATCCCCGGACGCCGGAGTCGCCCTGCTATCGCTGCCTCTACGACGACGTCGGCGACGAGGCCCTGAACTGCGCCGAGAACGGCGTCATCGCCCCCCTGGTCGGCATCGTGGGGACGGTCCAGGCCATGGAAGCGGTCAAGCTGATCGCCGGCGTCGGCGAGCCGCTCGTCGGCCACGTGCTGTACCTGGACGCCAAGCGGATGGAATGGCGCAAGTTCAGGCTGCCGAGGAACCCGCGGTGTCCGACGTGCGGAACCCGCGACTGACGCCGTCGAACCCGAACGCCCGCGCCGTCTCGCCCACCAGCCGCGCTCCGACCACGTCGATGTCCGCCGGGCCGCCCCGGTCGGCGACCTGCGTCACGGCGATCCCGCGCAGGCCGCATGGATCGATGCGCGCGAACGGCTCGAGGTCCATCGCCACGTTGAGCGCGAGGCCATGGTATGACCGGCCACGCCGGATGCGCAGCCCCAGGGCGCCGATCTTGGCGCCGCCCACGTAGACGCCGCGGGCGTCCGCACGGGCCTCCGCATCGATGCCGAACGCCGCCAGCGTCGCGACCATCGCGTCCTCGGTCCCCGCCACCAGATCGCGGACGCCGAGGCCCAGCCGGCGTACGTCGAACATGAGGTAGGCGACGACCTGGCCCGGACCGTGGTACGTGACCTGGCCGCCCCGGTCCGTCCGGATCACGGGGATCGCCCCGGGGGCCAGGACGTGCTCGTCCCTGCCGGCCTGTCCCTGGGTGAAGACGGGTTCGTGTTCGGTGAGCCACAGCTCGTCGCCGGTCCGGCCGTCCCGGGCGTCCGTGAACGCACGCATGGCCGCGGACGTGGTGACGTAGTCGGTTCGGCCGAGGTCCCGGAGCACGAGTTGCCGCGAGCGCCCCGCGCGCCCGTCGGGGCCTACGCGCACCGGGACCCCGCCCGCGTCATGTCACGAGCTCCCGGAAGAAGATGGCGATGCCCTCGAAGAAGCGCAAGAAGAAGCCCGCTTCGGCCACGGCTTCCCGGGCCACCAGCGGCGCCCTGACCACCAGTTGGTCGTCGAGGCTGACGCGCAGCTCTCCGAGTTCCTGGCCGACCGTGACCGGGGCCTCGATCGCGCGCGGGAGGTCCAGCGTGGCCTCGAGATCGTCGTAGCGGCCCCGCGGAATCGTCACGACGACGGACTCGGAGACGCCCATCGCGACCGTGTCGGACTCGCCATACCAGACGTCCGAGACCTTGAGGGGCGTATCCGGATCGTACAGTTCGCGGGTCTCGAAGTAGCGGAAGCCGTAGGCCAGGAGCTTCTGGCTCTCGCGCATGCGGATACCGTCGCTCTCCGCGCCCATCACGACCGATATCAGTCGCATCCCGTCGCGCTCCGCCGAGGCCACGAGGCAGTAGCCGGCGGCGGCGGTGTGCCCGGTCTTGACCCCGTCGACCGTCCGGTCCCGCCACAGCAGGCGGTTCCGGTTCGGCTGCTCGATGTCGTTGTACTTGAACGAGCGCTCGGAATAGATCGCGTAGTGTTCCGGATAGCGCTGGATCAGGGCCCGCGCGATCAGCGCCATGTCCTTCGCCGTCGAGTACTGCTCCTGCGACGGCAATCCCGTCGCGTTGGTGAAGTGCGTGTTGGTCAGCCCGATGGACTCGCCGTGGGAGTTCATCATGTCCGCGAACGCGTCCTCCGCGCCCGCGATGTATTCGGCCACCGCGACGCTGGCGTCGTTCCCGGACTGAATGATGATGCCGCGCAACAGGTCCGCGAGCACCACCTCCGTACCCTCGCGAACGAAGGTCCGCGAACCCGGCGTCCGCCACGCGTTCACGCTGATGGGCACGCTGTCCGACAGGTCGATGCGACCCTCCTCGAGTTCCGACGCGGCCACGTAGCTCGTCATGATCTTGGTCAGGCTGGCCGGCGGCAGACGTTCGTCGGCGTTGGTTTCCGCCAGCACGTCGAGGGTGGCGGCGTCGAGCAGGACGTAGCCTCGCGCCGCGACCTGCGGGGGGTCGGGGACGATGCCTTGTCCCGCCGCCGGAACGGCGCAAGCGACCGCGCCGGCCAGCAGCGCGGCCGCGAACGCGCGGCGGCGGGCCGGGCCGCGGCGCGGCTCGGGGGGAACGATCCGGCGGGCCAACGATGACGCGCTTGCGGGACTCATGCGGTTCCTACTCCTCCTGTTCCGTGACGGCTTCCTCGACGAGAACGGGCAGCGAATCCTCCCCCGGCGAGCCGTCGGCAAGCAGCGCCAGGAGCCGGTGCGCGGCTTCGCGCGTGGGCAGGGGCCCGACACGCACCCGATACAGCCGGTCCGCGGGATCGTGCAGCAAGCGCACCGCGGCGTCACGCTCCTCGTCCAGCACGTTCCGAAGGGCCGTGACGCGGGCATCGGCCCAGCGTCGGTCCAGGAAGGCCCCCGCCTGCAGGAAGTACCGCTCCCCATGCGGGGCGCGCACCGCCGACCCCGCCGACTCCTTCGGCTCTTTCGACTCGGCAAGCGCCGTCACGCGCACGCGCGCGGTCCCCTGCTCGGCAAAGCCGAGCTTGACGGCGGCGGCGTAGGAAAGGTCCAGGAAACGCGCTCCATGAAACGGTCCGCGGTCGTTGACCCGGACCACGGTCTCCCGGCCGTTTTCCAGGTTCCGGACCCGAGCGTACCCCGGGATCGGCAGTGTCGGGTGCGCGGCGCTCAGCCGGTACATGTCGTATGTCTCGCCGCTGGAAGTCCGGCGGCCGTGGAACTTCAGGCCGTACCAGGACGCCACGCCGACGTGGTCGTAACCCGCGGCCGTCGGGAGGATCCGGTACGTGCGTCCGCCCTCGACGTAGTCGTCGTTCCCCCATCGGCTGCGCCGCTCGTCGCGCACCACCGGATCCGGCAGCGTTTCGAGCCCCGCGCGCGGCCGGGACGGTGCGCGGTCGTCCCGCTCGAACGTCGCGCAGCCCGCCATCGCGAGGACCACCGGCAACGCCACGGAGAGGCCGTAGCGGCCGAGGCGCGCCAGGTGGCGCGTCCGGAGCATCAACGGCCGGCGGCCCAAGCGGACGCGCCCGGGACGTCCGTCGGTCCGCGCATCGCGGCCGGCGCCGATGCCTCCGGTCCCATCCTCCGGCGTAGTTCCTGCGCGAGCTGCAACACCGCCAGGGCGTACATCGCGCTGCGGTTGTAGCGGGTGATGACGTAGAAGTCGTGCAGCCCCAGCCAGTACTCCGTGCCGTTGCCGCCCTCCATGCGGAACAACGCGGCTTTCGTATCGTCCGTCAGAGCATCGACCTGGACGCCCAACCGCCGCAGTTCGCCCACGTCGTAGTTCGGCGCGAGCCCTTCGTTCGCGGCGATGTCCGCGCGGTCGCCCTCGACCGCCACGGGCACCGCCACGGGCCCGTCGCCGCGCCAGCCGTGACGCTGGAAGTAGTTGGCGACGCTTCCCACCGCGTCGTCCACGCTCTTCCAGATGTCCCTCCGGCCATCGCCGTCGAAATCCACCGCGTAGGCCCGATAGCTCGACGGAATGAACTGGCCGTAGCCCATCGCTCCGGCGTACGAGCCGGAGAAGTCGAGCGGACTGCGGTCTTCCTCGCGGGTGAGCAGGAAGAACTGCGTCAGCTCGCCGCGGAAGAAGGGCGCTCGCGGCGGGTAGTCGAAGCCGAGCGTCACGAGCGCGTCGAGCACCCGAAAGCTGCCCGTGATGCGGCCATAGCTCGTCTCGACGCCGAGGATGGCCACCACGACCTCCGGGGCGACCCGGTACTCGTCGGCGGCGCGCGCCAGGGAGGACTCGTGCCGTCGCCAGAACTCCACGCCCTGTTCGATGCGCCGGCTCGTCAGGAATATCGCCCGGTACTCGCCCCAGGACTTGACCCGTTCCGCCGGCCGGGCGATCGCCTCGAGTATGCGCTCCTGACGCTCCGCGGCCTCGAACCACGAAAGCAGCGCCGCGCGGTCGAAGCCGTGCTGGGCCACCAGTTCGTCGACGTACCCCAGCACGTCCGTCCGCTTGCCGTAATCGGCGAGGCTCGATCCCGCGTACGCGGCGATCAGGACCGCGGCGCTGATCCACGCCGCCCCGCCGCGCCTCCACGCGGCCCTCCCGCGCCTCCACCTGCCCCACCCACGCCCCGGCCCGCGGCGGCGTCCGTCCGATGCGAGCGCGTTCACCAGGCGTGGTCCCTCACTACCAGTTTCGATGGGTATGGACGGACATGACGATGCCGAAGCCGACCAGCAGGGAGATGGCCGATGTCCCTCCGAAGCTCACCAGGGGAAGCGGCACCCCGACCACCGGGAACAGGCCGCAGACCATGGCGATGTTAACAAAGACGTAAACGAAGAACGTGAGCATGACGCCGCCCACGACGAGCCGCGCGAAGGTCGTCGACGCCTGCGTCGCGATGTAGAGCCCGCGCGCGAGCACGGCCAGGTACAGCACCAGCAGCAACGTCACGCCCACGAGCCCCAGCTCCTCGCCGATGACGGCGACGATGAAGTCGGTGTGGCTCTCCGGCAGGAAGTCGAGCCGGCTCTGGGTGCCCTGATCGAGCCCCTTCCCGAACACGCCGCCCGAGCCCACGGCCGTCTTCGACTGGATGATGTTCCAGCCGGCGCCCATCGGATCCTGCTCCGGGTCGAACAGGGTGCGTACCCGGTCGCGCTGGTACTCGCGCATCATCATCCAGAGCCCCGGCGCGGCGGCCGCGGCGAGCCCGAGCGCCGCGAAGATCCACCGCCAGCGGATGCCCGAGAGGACGATGACGCCGAGTCCGCCGGCGCTCAGGAGCACCGCCGTGCCCAGGTCCGGCTGCCGGATGATCAGCAACGCCGGCACCGCGACGATGAGCAGGCCCACGGCCACGTGCCCGAAACGCGGCGGCATCGGATGGCGATGGAAGTACCACCCGAGCATCATCGGGATCGCTATCTTCATCAGCTCGGACGGCTGGAACCGCAGCCCTCCCGGCGCTTCCAGCCAGCGCGTCGACCCGTTCACGGTGATGCCGACCAACGGCGTCACGACCAGCAGCGCGAGCCCGCCGAAGTAGATCGGCAGCGTCCACCGCAGGTACACCCGCGGGTCCACCTGCGCCGCGAGCACCATCGCGAGGGCCCCAACGGCGATGCGCACCGTCTGTGCGAACAGCAGGTCCTGGTCCCGGTAGAGGATGGTCATGCCGAACACGATGACCCCCAGCAGCCCCAGCAGCAGCGGCGGATCGAAATGCTCGAGGTAGACCCGCGGACGCACGGCCTTGAGCCCGAGGCTGCGGACATAGGTCGTTGCCACGCGTCGGGGCTCCTACCGCCTGGCGAGCGTCGGCGAGAGGTAGGCGTCGATCACCGCCCGGGCCACGGGCGCCGCGACGGAACTGCCGCCGCCGCCGTTCTCGACCAGCACGCTGACCGCCAGGGCCGGGTCGTCGGCGGGCGCGAACGCGATGAACCAGGCATGCTTGCGGCTGTACTCGTCGAGCGCCTCCTCGTCGTACTCCTCCCCCTGGGCGATCCCCACGACCTGCGCCGTACCGGACTTGCCCGCCATGCGGTAGCCGATGTCCCGCCCGATGTGGAACCAGGCCGTCCCGTTCTCCCGGAAGCCCTGGTTGCCCCGGTGGACGACGTCCTCCATCGCGTCCACGAGCAGTTCCCAGTCCTCGTCGGTGGGGCCTTCGACCCGCGGTCGCGGCTCGCCGAGGTCGAATCCGGGCCGCGCGCCATCGCTTTCGAGCATCAGGCGCGGCCGGACCCAGTGGCCCCGGTTGGCGATGACCGCCGTCACCGTCGCGAGCTGAAGCGGCGTCACGAGCAGGTCGCCCTGCCCGATCCCCAGGTTGACGGAGTCGCCGTCGTACCAGCGCTCGCCCCTGTGCTCCTGCTTCCAGGCGCGCGACGGCAGCACCCCGGGCACCGCGTCCGCGACGTCGAGCGACGTCACCTCGCCGTAGCCGAACTGGCCCGCGAAGGACGATAGCGCGTCCACGCCCAGGCGCGCCGCGAGGTCGTAGAAGTACACGTTCGACGATCGGTAGACCGCCTTGCGCAGGTGCACGATCCCCTGCCCTCCGGCGTTCCCCTGGGTCCAGCTCCAGTCCCGGTACACCCGTCTCCCGCCGGGCAACCGGAACTCGCCGGTGTCGACGATCGTCCGCTCCCAGTCGGTCGCGCCCGCCGCCAGGCCGCCGAGCGCCACCACCGGCTTGAAGGTCGACCCCGGGGCGTAGCGCCCCTTCACGGCCCGGTTGAACAGCGGGGCGCCCCGGGAGGTCGCCAATTCCTCGTAGAGATCGGCCCGGATGCCGGTGACGAAGAGATTGGGGTCGTAGCCCGGATTGCTCACCAGGGCCAGGATGCCCCCCGATTTCGGCTCGATCGCGACCACGGCGCCCCGGCGCCCGTCGAGGGCGTCGCGCGCCGCGGCCTGCAGGAAGCTGTCGAGATGCAGGGTGATGTCCCGCCCCACCACGGCCGGCGTCTCGTCGAGAATGCGGTGAATGCGCCCCCGCGCGTCGATCTCGATGTGCTGCCAGCCGACCTCCCCGTGCAGCACGTCCTCGTAGAACTTCTCCACGCCGAGGCGTCCGACGAACTTCACGCCCCGGTAACGGCGTTCGTCGAGGCGTTGCGCGTCTTCCTCGTTGACGCGCCGCACGGAACCCACCGCATGGACCATGAGGTCGCCCAGCGGGTAGTGGCGGACGTTCTCCTGCGTGATCTCCACGCCCGGCCAGCGGTGTCCGTTGACCTTCACCCGAGCCACCTCGTCCTCGGCGAGGTTCATCCGGAGCGCCACCGGCTCGAAGGGACGGCGCCGCTTCAGGCGCTCGCGGAACTCCTCGACATGGCGGTCGGAGATCTCCAGCAGTTCCCGCAGTTCGCCGATGACGCCGTCCAGGTCGCCGATCAGTTCCGTCACCAGGTTGAGCGACCGGGCCGGGCGGTTGTCCGCCAGCAGCACGCCGCGACGGTCGAATATCAGGCCGCGGTCCGGCGGCAGCGCCCGCACCTGGATGCGGTTGTCGTCGGAGCGGATGCTGTAGGAGTCGTGCTCGAGCACCTGGAGCTGCACCAGGCGCGCCAACAGGACGAGCACCAGGGAAAGCGCGATCAGGAACACGACCAGCGTCCGGACGGTGAAGGAACTGCCCTCGCTGGCCAGGTTCCTGACGTCCGGGGGATCGCTCACGCCCTCGCTCCCTTCGCGACCCCCGCCCCTCGGTGGTAAGGGTGCCCGGCGAGGATGGTCGAGGCCCGGTAGAACTGCTCCGCCACCAGTACGCGGACCAGGCCGTGCGGGAACGTAAGCGGCGACAGGGACCACGTGAAGTCCGCGCGGGCCAGGACGGTGTCGTCCAACCCGCTCGGCCCCCCGATCACGAACGTGACGTCGCGGCCGTCCATGCGCCACTCCCCGAGCTTCGCCGCGAAGCGCTCGGTCGACAGCGCCTGCCCCGCCGGGTCGAGCACTACCACGCGCTCGCGGACGCCGATGCGGCCGAGCAGCCGGGCGGCCTCCGCTGCGCGTCCGCGGCGGCCGCCGGCCGTACCCGGCGCCGGGGCGACGGGTTCGAGGATGAGGCCGGCCCCGCGCGGCAGGCGTCGCACGTAGTCGGAGAAGACTTCATTCACCCAACGCGGCTGTCGCGTCCCCACCGCGAGCACGCGCACCTTCACGTCAGGCGAGCGCCCCGTCGCGCTCGGGCGCGCCCGGCGCTTCGCCCGCCTCTCCCCGCACCTCGCCCGCCTCCCCCCAGAGCCGCTCGAGATCGTAGAACGCGCGAGTTTCCGCTTGCATGACGTGCACCACCACGTCGCCGAGATCGACAAGTACCCACGCTCCGGTGTCTTCGCCCTCGACGCCGAGGACATGCACCGCGCGTCGCCGCGCGGTCTCGCGGAGGCTGTCGACGAGGGCGCGGACATGGCGCGCCGACGTCCCGCTGGCCAACACCATGAAATCCGTCACGTCCGTCAGTTTCGTGACGTCGAGGGCGAGGATGCTCCGCCCCTTGCGATCGTCCAGCGACGCGACGATCAGGTCTCGCAGCTCGGCGGGAGCCATTGGTCGGTTTGCTGGTCAACCACGGTACAGACCACGCCTCCTAATATAGTCCCACACGACCGGCGCAAGCAATCCGGAGGCGTCGTCCCCGCGGGCGATCGACGCCCGGACGCGGGTCGCCGAGACATCGAGCATCGGCGTCCGCGCGCGGAACAGCAACCCCGTGTCCTGCCGGGCCAGCGCGGCGGCATCGCCCGCTTCCCCGAACCCGGGGAGGATCGTGACGGCTGCCGGCGGCCTGGCCATGACGGCGAGGTGACAGGCGGCGGCAAACGCCTCGTACCGGTGCCACGCGCGGAACGCGTCCAGACCGTCGCTGCCCAGGATCCAGACGACCGTCTCGCCGCGGGCGCGGAACGCCTCGATGGTGTCGATCGAATAGGAAAGTCCCCGGCGTCGCAGCTCGAGGTCCGAGATCTCGATCCCGGCATCCTCGGCGGCGGCCAGTTCCAGCATCCGCCAGCGATCTTCCGCCGATGCCGACGCGGACCGGTGGGGAGGGCGCGCGGACAGGACGAGGGTGACGGAGTCGAGACCGAGTTCCCGCCGCACGGCCCGGGCGGCGTGCAGGTGGCCGATGTGGACCGGATCGAACGTACCGCCCAGGATCGCGCGCAACGCCATGACCCGACCTGTTGCCCGGAGCGTCCGTCCGCCAGCGACGCCCTCAGCGTTGGCGGACCTCGCCGTTCCCCATTACCACGAACTTGCGCGTCGTCAGGCCTTCGAGACCGACCGGCCCGCGGGCATGCAGCTTGTCGGTGGAGATGCCGATCTCGGCGCCGAGCCCGTATTCGAAGCCGTCGGCGAACTGGGTCGAGACGTTGATCATCACCGAGGCGGAGTCGACCTCCGCCAGGAAGCGGCGGGACCGCGCGTAGTCGTTCGTCACGATCGTGTCCGTGTGCCCCGACCCGTACCGGTTGATGTGGTCGATGGCGTCGTCGAGGCCGTCCACGACCCGTACGGCCAGGACCGGCGCGAGGTACTCCTCGTACCAGTCCTCCTCCGCCGCGGACGTCGCGTCGATGACGGCCCGCGTGCGTTCGCAGCCGCGCAGTTCCACGCCCGCCTGGTCGAACCGCGCCTTCAGCGGCGGCAGCGCCCGGCCCGCGATCCCGTCGGCCACCAGCAGGGTCTCCATGGCGTTGCAGACGGCGTATTTCTCCGTCTTCGAGTTGCATGCCACGTCCATCGCCATGTCGAGGTCCGCGGCATCGTCGATGTAGACGTGGCACACGCCGTCGAGATGCTTGATCACCGGGATCCGGGACTCCCGGATCACACGCTCGATCAGGCCCTTGCCGCCGCGCGGCACGATCACGTCCACGTACTCGTCGAGCGTGAGCAGGTCCCCTACGGCGGCGCGGTCCGCCGTCGGCACGAGCTGCACGGCGTCCGCGGGCAGCGCGGACGCCTCGAGCGCCGCGCGGATCGAGTCGGCGATTGCCCGGTTCGAGCGGAGCGCCTCCGAGCCCCCCCGCAGGATGCACGCGTTGCCGGCCTTCAGGCACAGGCTCGCGGCGTCCGCCGTGACGTTGGGCCGCGACTCGTAGATGATCCCGATGACGCCGAGGGGGACCCGCATCCGTCCGACCTGGAAACCGCTCGGACGATAGTCGAGTTCACTGACCGCACCGATCGGGTCGGGCAGCGCCGCCACCTCCCGCACGCCCTCGCACATGCGGTCCATGGC
Organism: Pseudomonadales bacterium; assembly: GCA_022825925.1. Taxonomy (GTDB): domain Bacteria; phylum Pseudomonadota; class Gammaproteobacteria; order Pseudomonadales; family Azotimanducaceae; genus VXNE01. Next base: position 46,822 of record JAJDVW010000101.1, read on the forward strand.
GCGGTCGTCGAGCACCAGGCGATCGACCAGCGGACGGTCCACGCCGCTCTCGATCGCCCAGGCGACATCCTGCCCGTTGGCGGACCGCAGCGCCTCGCGGTCCGCGTCGAGGCGGTCCGCCACCGTGCGCAGCGCATCCACTTTCGCGCCGGCGGAGGCGCCGGCGAGCAGCCGCGAGGCGACGCGCGCGCGCCGCCCCATGTCCTGCATCGAGGTCCGTATGTCCATGGGCATGGATTATATCCGGGGATGCACGCCGGCCCGCGTCAGCCGCGCAGCTTGTTGACCAGGCGCCGTATCTCGGTGAGCCGTTCCCGCGGCAGGTGCATCTGCAGGAGTCCCTGCTTGATCTCGGGCGAGAACGGCAGCATGTCGGACAACCGCCAGCTCACGGCGCGAGCGTCGTCGAGGTCGATCTCGCCGCCCCAGCGTTCGGTCATCATCGGGTGACGCATGAGGTCCCGAAGCAGGGCCGTGAGCCACTCGAAGTCCTCCCCGACCTGCGCCTCGCGCTCCTCGGGCAGCGTCTCCACGTCGCCGTGCAGCAGGTGGTCGGCCCCGTCGCGCGTCCCGTGTATGCGGAACTTGCTCTCGCCCCGGATCTTGATGTTGAAGAGCCCGCCCTCCGAACGGTCGAAGTCCACGATGCGGGCGAGGGTCCCGATGTTGAAGATGTCCGGGTGCCCCGCGTCGTTGCCCGCCCACGTGTCCCGGCCCTCGCGGATGAGCACCACCCCGAAACCCGCGTCCTCGCGCAGGCAGCGGCTCACCATGTCCACGTAGCGGGGCTCGAAGATCCGCAACGACATGCACCCGCCCAGGAACAGCACCTGGCCGAGGGGAAAGAGGGGGATTTCCCGTGTACCCTCCATGTCCCGAACGATAACACGTCGCCGGCGAGCCGCCGGTCCGGGAGGGACCCCGCCGAGCTCCCCGGAACCAGAGGGGAACAGACCGCCATGGACCTCCTGCAAGTGGTCGTGCTTGCCGTCGTCCAGGGAGTGACGGAGTTCCTGCCGATCTCCAGTTCCGCGCACCTGATCCTGGTCTCGCACCTCGCGGGGTGGCCGGACCAGGGGCTCGCATTCGACGTCGCGGTGCACCTCGGCTCCCTGGTCGCCGTCACGGCGTACTTCCGCCGCGAACTGTGGGGATTCGCCGACAGCGCGATACACCTGCGCCAGGACGCGGCGACGGCGCTGCTCGCCAAGGTCGCGGTCGCCACGCTGCCGGTCGTCGTGGCCGGGTTCCTCTTCAAGGGATGGATCGAGACGGAAGTCCGCTCGACGGAGATCATCGCGGCGGCGACGATCACCTTCGCACTGGCGCTGTGGTGGGCGGACCGGCGCGGTTCCGCGGAGCGTGACGAACACTCCCTGACGCTCGTGCAGGCCGGCCTGATCGGCGTGGCCCAGACGCTCGCCCTGGTCCCGGGAACCTCCCGCGCCGGCGTCACGATCATGGCCGCATTGCTGCTCGGCCTGTCGCGGGAGGTCGCGGCGCGGTTCGCCTTCCTGCTCGCCATCCCGGCCATCGCGGGGGCGGCCCTGCTGTCGGCGGTCGATGCAACCGGTGGCGGACGCCCGCTTCCCTGGGACGACCTCGTCCTCGGGTTCGGGCTGTCCGGGCTCTGCGCCTATGCCTGTATCGCGGCGTTCGTCGCCCTCGTCCAGCGGACGGGCATGACGCCGTACGTCCTGTACCGTATCGCGCTTGGGGTCGTGCTGCTGCTGTTCGCGTGACGGCCGCGTCAGTCCGGCACGACGCCGAGGACCTCCAGCAGGCTCTCCTCCACGCGACGCATTTCCGCAGCCGTCAGTTCGGTCAACGGGCCGGTGCTGATTCTCGCGCGATCCAGGGTGCGAGGCTGTTCCACCACCACCTGCGAGTCCGCCCGCAAGCGGCCTCGGGCAGGGATGCCAACGCGGATCGGCTCCGCCGCCGGCCGCACGTCACTCGTGAGCGGCAGGACGACGACCGTGCGCTCCTGGGCCTGCGTGAGCCAATCCCCCTGAACGACGAGCACGGGACGGACCTTGCCGATCTCCTGGCCGCGATTCGGGTTGAGGTTCGCGATCCACACCTCTCCCCGGCGCACCGGCACCCTTTCCGCTGTCAACGGGCTCACCCGTCGCCCAACTCGTCAAGCGTGTTCTCGCCGTGCTCCCCATCGCCGAGGGCTTCGTTGTCCAGCGGCAGCGCCTCCGCGGCCAGGGCCGCGGCTTCGGCCGGGTCCAGGGCGCCCGCCGCCCGAGTCAGTTCGGCCAGCCTCCGCTCCCGTCGGCTCCGCGCCACGTACTCCTCCAGCGCTTCCCGCGCCAGCAGCGACTTCGGCACGGCGCGCGCGCGCGCCTCCTCGGCCAGGCGTGCGTCGAGTTGGGCCGAGAGTCTCAAACTCAGGGTAGCCATGGGTGACTAACAAATCGTATTACGTTTCTCACTGCAAACTGTAGCACGGGCAGTGGCTGCCAATCATCTCCAAGGCGATCAGGACGAGTCGAGCGCCGCCTCCCGCCCGCGAGGAACGGCTCGGGACGCAAGCGAAGAGAGCGAAGGCGCTTGAGGCGTCAGAACGGAATGTCGTCGTCGAACCCGTCGTCGAGGTCGCCGCCGCGGTCCGGGCTGCCGGCGCCACCGGCCATGGCGCCGGAGCTTCGCTGCGCGGGCATGCCCCCGTCACGGAAGCCCCCCTCCCGGTTGCCCGCCTCACGCGGCGGCTGGTCGTAGCCGCCCCCGGCTCCGGCGCCGCCTTGCGCCGCGCCGCGGCTGTCGAGCATCTGCATCTCGCGCGCGATGACTTCGGTGCGGTAGCGCTTTACGCCGTCCTGACCTTCCCAGGAGCGGGTCTGCAGCCGGCCCTCGATGTACACCTTGGAGCCTTTGCGCAGGTACTCCCCGGAGATCTCGGCGAGGCGCGCGAAGCAGACGACGTCGTGCCACTCGGTCTGCTCATGCTGCTCGTTGGTGTTGCGGTCCCGCCAGGACTCGCTGGTGGCGACGCTGAAGTTCGTCACGGGCCGCTGATCCTGCGTGTAGCGGGTCTCCGGATCACGTCCGAGATTGCCGATGAGAATGACCTTGTTGATCCCCCGCGCCATGCCTGACCGCCTCCTTGATTCCCCGAGTTTCGCGTGCGCCGACCGCGTCCGGCACTATAGCCGAACGCACCGGAGCCGCCTACAGAATTCCGCTCGACCGGCGTGCCGAAATCGTCCCCCGGCCGTGTCCGCCATCGCCCGTTCATCACCCCGAAGACGCTGTTGCCACGCCGCTGGCGAGCGCGTAAGTTGGCGTGTTTTGGTGCCGTTCCCGGACGCTCGGAATGCAAAGCTCGATGACGTCGATCGCGGTGCGCGGCGCGCGCACCCACAACCTCAAGAACATCGACCTCGACATTCCCCGGGACCGGCTCGTCGTCATCACGGGCCTCTCCGGCTCGGGCAAGTCCTCCCTGGCCTTCGACACCCTGTACGCCGAGGGCCAGCGGCGCTACGTCGAGTCCCTGTCGGCCTACGCGCGCCAGTTCCTCTCGATGATGGAGAAGCCCGACATCGACCACATCGAGGGGCTCTCGCCGGCCATCTCCATCGAACAGAAGTCGACGTCGCACAACCCCCGCTCCACCGTCGGCACGATCACGGAGATCTACGACTACCTGCGCCTGCTGTTCGCCCGGGTCGGCGAACCGCGCTGTCCGACCCACGGGGCGACGCTGGACGCACAGACCGTCAGCCAGATGGTGGACCAGGTGCTGGCGTTGCCCGAAGGCAGCCGCATCATGCTGCTGGCGCCGGTGATCACCGACCGCAAGGGCGAGCACCTGCACATCTTTCACGATTTGACCGCGAACGGCTTCATCCGCGCCCGCATCGACGGCATCGTGACGGACCTCGATCACCCCCCGCAGCTCGACAAGAACCGGAAGCACACCATCGAGGCCGTGGTCGACCGCCTGCGCGTCCGGCCCGACATGCAGCAACGTCTGGCCGAGTCCTTCGAGACGGCCCTGGAGCTGGCCGAGGGCGTCGCGCTGGTGAGCTTCATAGAGGACGAAGCGCAGGACCTGATCTTCTCCTCGCGGTTCGCGTGCCCGCATTGCGGCTACAGCATCAGTGAACTCGAGCCGCGGCTGTTCTCGTTCAACAACCCCGTCGGCGCCTGCAAGGAGTGCGACGGGCTCGGCGTCAAGCAGTACTTCGACCCCGACCTCGTCGTGTCCGACCCCGGCGCGAGCGTCGCCGACGGCGCCATCCGCGGATGGGACCGCCGCAACGTGTACTACTTCCACCTCCTGAAGTCCCTCGCGCGGCACTACGACTTCGAGGTGGACACGCCGTTCCGGAAGCTCCGCAAGAGACAGAAGGACGCCATCCTGTTCGGCTCGGGCCGCGACCGCGTCGACTTCAGCTACATCAACGACCGGGGCGACAAGGTGCATCGCCGGCACGCCTTCGAGGGCGTCATCCCCAACATGGAGCGCCGCTTCCACGAAACCGAGTCATCGGCCGTGCGGGAGAGCCTGCAGAAGTACCTCACGGTCCGTCCGTGTCCCGCCTGCGGGGGGGCGCGTCTCTGCGAGGAAGCCCGCCACGTCTACATCGACGGCAGGACGGCCCCCCAGATCACCTCGGGTTCCGTCGAGGACACCCTGGAGTACTTCTCGCGACTCGAGCTCGAGGGGGCGCGCGGGGCCATCGCCGAGAAGATCGTCAAGGAGATCCGCGCCCGGCTCCGCTTCCTCGTCGACGTCGGCCTCAACTACCTCACCCTGGACCGGAGCGCCGAGACGCTGTCCGGCGGCGAGGCGCAGCGCATCCGTCTCGCAAGCCAGATCGGCGCGGGGCTCGTGGGCGTCATGTACATCCTCGACGAGCCGTCGATCGGACTGCACCAGCGCGACAACGCCCGCCTGCTGCGCACGCTCACCCACCTCCGCGACCTCGGCAACACCGTGCTCGTCGTCGAGCACGACGAGGAGGCGATCCGCACGGCGGACCACATCGTCGACATCGGTCCGGGCGCGGGGCTCCACGGCGGCGAAATCGTGGCCGCCGGCAGCCTGGACCGGATCGAGGACTGCGAGGACTCGCTCACCGGCCAGTATCTCTCCGGCCGGCGCCGCATCGCCCTGCCCGGCCGCCGCAAGCACGCCGACCCGGAGCGGATCGTCCGGCTGGTGGAGGCCACCGGCAACAACCTGCGCAAGGTGACCCTGGGCATTCCGGCCGGCCTGTTCACCTGCGTCACGGGGGTGTCCGGGTCCGGCAAGTCGACCCTCGTCAACCAGACCCTCTACCCCATCGCCGCGCGGCGCCTGAACAACGCCACCGCCGTCATCCCGAAGCCGTTCCGGGAGATCGTCGGGATCGAGCACCTCGACAAGGTGGTCGACATCGACCAGAGCCCCATCGGCAGGACGCCGCGATCCAACCCCGCGACCTACACCGGCCTCTTCACCCCGATCCGCGAACTGTTCGCGCAGACGCACGAGGCGCGGGCGCGCGGCTACCGGCCGGGGCGTTTCAGCTTCAACGTGAAGGGCGGGCGCTGCGAGGCGTGCCAGGGAGACGGGGTCATCAAGGTCGAGATGCACTTCCTGCCCGACATCTACGTGCCCTGCGACGTCTGCAAGGGCAAGCGCTACAACCGCGAGACCCTCGACGTCCGCTACAAGGGCCGGAACATCCACGAGGTCCTCGAGATGACCGTCGAGGAGGCGCGCGAGTTCTTCGACGCCGTCCCGATCCTCGCCCGCAAGCTCCAGACGCTGATGGACGTGGGCCTCTCCTACATCCACCTCGGCCAGAGCGCGACCACGCTCTCCGGGGGCGAGGCGCAGCGGGTGAAGCTCTCCCGCGAGCTGTCGAAGCGCGACACGGGCAACACGCTGTACATCCTCGACGAACCGACCACCGGGCTGCATTTCCAGGACATCGAGCAGTTGCTCGCCGTCCTGCACCGCCTGCGCGACCAGGGCAACACGGTCGTGGTCATCGAGCACAATCTGGACGTGATCAAGACCGCGGACTGGGTCGTCGACCTCGGACCGGAGGGGGGCTCCGGAGGAGGCGAAATCGTCGCGGAGGGTACGCCGGAGCAGGTGGCGAAGAACCGCCGGTCGCACACGGGGCGTTTCCTGAAGCGCATCCTGGCGGCGGAAGCCGAAGCGAACGGCGCCGTTTCGTAAGCGGTCAGGCCGGATCGGGTCTCCCTGCGAGCGCGGCCGGCCGCCGGCGAAACGCCGCACCGCGCATCGCCGGACCCCGCGCCAGGCGGCGGGTGTCGCCGGCAAGCGAATAGAGCACGGGCACCAGGAACAGGGTGACCAGGGTCGACGCGGCGAGACCCCAGCCGATGGCCAGCGACATGATGCTGACGATGGTGTCGTACCCCCCGATGCCGTAGGCGCTCGGCAGCACGCCGCCCAGGGTCGTCAGGGTGGTGACCATGATCGGCCGCAGCCGTTCCGTGACCGCCTCGACGATCTCGCCGGTCGCCTCCTCCCGGGACAGGCCGTCGCCGTCCCCAAGCCGCCGGTGAATCGCGTCCACCATCACGATCGAACCGTTGACCACGATGCCGGCGAGGCCGATCGACCCGAGCATGGCGAACATGCTGAGCGCCTGCCCGTGCAGGAAGAAGACCACGATCACGCCCGCGATCGCGAGGGGGATGACCAGCATCACGAAGAGCGCCTCGAGCAGGGAGCCGAGCATGAGCCAGATGACGACGGCGATGCCGACGACGGCGAGCAGGGCCGCGACCGCCATCCGGGCGGTCACCTTCTGCGTCTCCACGGCCTCGCCGCCGTTGAAGACGAAGAGTCCGGGGATGCCCGCGAAGCGCGGGAACAGCTCCTCTTCCATCCGCGCGGCGAAGGTCAGGGCGGTCAGGTCGCTCGACTCCAGGAAGCTCGCGCGGACCGTGGCCGCCCGGTAGCCGTCCCGGTGGTAGATCCGGCTCACCGACGGCACCTCCATTGGGTCCACGACATCGCGCAGCCGCACCAGTGCGCCGTCCCGGGCCTGCACCGGCGTTTCCAGGAGGGCGTCGAGGTCGCCCCGCGCCGCCGGGTCGAACTGCACCCGGAACTCGGTCGTGTGCTGGAGGTCCCGGTGTTCGCTGGCCTCGAAGCCGTAGAAGGCCGCCGCCAGGGTCTGCCCCACGGTTGCCGGGTCGAGGCCGCGCAACGCGAGCTTCTCGTAGTTCAGGTTCAGCTCGACCTGCGGCGTGCCCGGGCGTTCGTCGACCTCGACCTCGACGACCCCGGGGATACCCTCGAGGTAGCGGGCGATCTCGAAGGCGACGCCGCGCCGCACCTCGTCTTCGTTCGAGAGCACGTGCACGGTGACCGGCAGGTCCGTCGGCGGGCCGAAGAACTCGGACTGGTACACGACACCGACGTCGCCCGGCACCGTGAGGGCCGACGGCAGCAACTCGATCCACTGCGCATTGGTGTGGGTGCGGTCGAACTTCCGGAACTGCACGATGAGCAGCGCTTCGTTGTCCGCTTCCCCGAATCCCTTCTCCAGCGCCGTCGTGTTCTGGTGGCCCACCCGGCTCGTCACGACTTCGATGTCGTCCGCCGTGACCTCGAGAATCTGCTTCGTCAGGTCCACGGCCACGGCTTCCGTCCGTTCAAGCGCCGTCCCCGGTGGCGTCTCGATCTTGACCATCAGGCGGTCGGCGTCGTTCTGTGGGAACAGCACGAAGGGGACGAGCGGCCGGACGACGCCCATGACCGCCGCGAACGCGGCGAGCGCGACCGCGAGCGCCGCCATGCGATGCCGGAGGATGCGCTTGAGCGCCCGCCGGTAGAGCGTCTCGAGCACCTCCATGAAGCGCCGCTTCGCGAGATTGGCGCGACCCCCCAGGGTCGAGAGGTGCGCCGGCAGGACGAAGAAGGACTCGAACAGGGAGAAGATCATGACGATCACCACGATCGTCGGGATCTGCCACATGATCTTGCCCGGCAGACCGCCGAGCACGGTCAGCGGAAGGAAGGCCAGCACCGTGGTCAGGGCGGCCGCGGTCACCGGCGCCAGCATCTCCCGTGCGCCGGCCAGCGCGGCATCCGCCGGGGAGAGTCCCTGGGCCCGTCTCACGACGATCCGCTCCGAGACCACCACGGCATCGTCCACGACCATGCCGAGCACGACGATGAACCCGGTCAGCGTAAGCAGGTTCAGCGTCATGCCGAACGGCGGCACGAGGATCAGGGCCGCCATGAACACCACCGGGATGCCCACCAGGATCCAGAGCGCCGGCCCAGGCTTGACGAACAGGAACAGGACGCCCGTGACGAGCAGGACCCCGATCAGGCCGTTGTTGAACATCAGGTCGAGCCGGTTCTCCACCATCACCGACTCGTCGTTGATCGGCCGGGCCTCGACCGCCTCGGGCAGCGGAGTCCGCGCGAGTTCGGCCCGTACCTGCTCCACCGTGTCGATGAGGTCGACGCCCACCCGTTTCTTCACGACGAGCACGACACCGCGCCGGCCGTCGCCGTGCACGATCAGGCCGGTGTCCGCGCGCCCACGCTCGATACGCGCGATGTCGCGGATCCGTAGCGCGCCCGCACCGGGGCGGAAACGCAGGATCGTCTCGCCCACGTCGGCGGGATCCTCGAAGCGGCTCCACATGACGACCTGGCGCCGCTCCTCCGCACTCTCGAGCACGCCGCCCGTGCTCGAGACGTTGCGCCGGCTCACCGCGGAGATGACCTCGGCCAGGGTGACGCCGTGTTCCCGGGCCAGGATCGGGTCGACCAGGATGCGCACCTCGGGGTCCTGCAGGCCCACCGGGACCACGTCGCTGACCGCGTCCAGGCGCTCCAATCGGTCTTCGAGATCCTCCGCGGCCCGGCTCAGCGCCGGTTCGGGTCCGGATAGCAGCACCTCGACAACCATCGCAAGCCCGGGATCGAGCCGCAGGAACGTGGGCTCGTCCTCCATTTCCGGCGGAAAGTCGGTGATGCGGTCGACCGCCGCGCGCAGGTCGATCTCCGCCGCTTCGATGCGGGCGGCATCGAAGTCGTCGTAGAGCTCCACGGTGGTGAAGGAGGTGTTGTCGGAGATCACCGTGGTGAAGTGGTCGATGCCCTCCACTCCCTCCAGCGCCTCTTCGATGGGTATGGTGATCTTCGTTTCCATGTCCCGGGCGCTGGCGCCGGGCAGATTGGCGGTGATGAAGATCTGCGTCGCGGCGATGCTCGGCAGGAACTCGCGGTCGAGGCTGGTCGCCGAGAGGAACCCCAGCACGACCAGGGAGCCCGCCATGATGTTGACCAGCAGGTGGCGCTCGATGAAGAAGCGCAGGATCGGTTCCATGGAGACTCAGTCTTCGACGATGACCGACGCGCCATCGCGCAGGGCGAACTGACCGTCCGTCACGACGACCTCGCCCGCCGCCAGACCGTCCACGACCTCGATGACGGGGCCGTTGCTGCGCCCCGTGCGTACCGGCCGGAGCGAAGCGCGCCCCTCGTTCACGACGAACACGTGCATGGCGCCGTCGCGCCGGAACACGGCGGCACTCGGCACGGTGAGCCGCGCGGCCGAACCGCCGTGGGGAAGATGGACCGTCGCCAGCATCCCTTCCCGCAGTCCGCCGCGCGCATCTTCGGCGATGCCCTCCAGCCACAGTTCCAGCGCGTAGGTGCCCGTGGCCGGTTCGGACACCCGGGCCACGCTGCTGATCCTCGCCCGCAGCGGCTCGGCGCCGAGCACGTCGAGGGTCAGCTCGGCATGGCCGACCCCCGCAAGCAAGGCCGCCTCGCGCGCGGTGATCCCCGCCTTGATGCGCGCCCTGGAGAAGTCCGCCAGCGTCGCGACCGGCGTGCCCGGATTGACGTAGTCGCCCTCGTGCACGTGGACGTGCTCGGCGATGCCCGGGAACGGCGCCCGCACCTCCGCGTCGGCGAGCACGCGCTCGGCGGCGGCCAGTTGGGCGCGTGCCGCCCGCAACCCGGCGGCCGCCCGCGCCTGCGCGAAGTGCAGGCTCTCGAGAACGTCCCGGCTGATGAACTCCCGGGCGTGCAGGTCCCGGCCGCGCTTGAGTTCGTTGTGGGCCTCGCGGACGTCGATCTCCCTCGAGCGCACCGTCGCGCGCGCCTCGTCGCGGGCGATGCGCGCGCGTTCGCTGTCCAGGTTGACCAGCACCTGTCCGGCCTCGACCCGGTCGCCGGGCTCCACGGAGCGCAGGGTGACGCGGCCATGCGTCTCCGCCGCCACGGTGGCGGTTCGAAACGCCTCCACCACGCCCGCGGCCGTCGTCTCGCGATTGAGATCGGCGAGGCCGGCGGGCGCGACGCGCACATGGACGGGCGTGACCAGGGCCGAGTTCACGGCATCCCCGGAGACCGCTGCGTCGCCCTCCCGCCCGGGATCGGCGGCGCGATCGGCGCAGCCCCACGCCCCGCCGATCAGGCACGCGGCCACGACATGCGCGTCCAGTCGCCAGAGACGCCGCAAACGCCCTCCTCCGCCAAGCTACGCGCTCAAGGATACGTCCATGGCCGCGGGGAAATCGAGAAGCCCCACGGCCGGTGTCGCCCAGCCGCACCGACCTGCGATGGACCACGCGTCGCCAGTCGCTTACGCTCCCGCCGCTCGTTCCAGGGGAGGACACCATGGCGTTCGTGATCGTGGGCGGCGGCCACGCCGCGGGGCAGGCCGCGGCGAGCCTGCGGCAGGAGGGCTACGCGGGCGAACTCGTCATCCTGGCCGACGAGCCGCACATTCCCTACCAGCGTCCGCCACTGTCCAAGCAGTACCTGGCGGGAGAACAGGGGCTCGACCGCGTCTATCTCCGCGCGGAGAAGTTCTACGCGGACAAGGACGTCGACGTGCGGATGGCCGCGCGGGCGGCCGGCATCGACCGGGACGCGAAGACCGTCGCGCTCGAAGGGGGCGGCGACATCGCCTACGACAAGCTGCTCCTCGCCACCGGGGGGCGTCCGCGCATCCTGGACATTCCCGGCGCGGACCTTCCCGGCGTCCACTACCTGCGCACCATCGCCGACTCCGACGCCATCAAGGCCGACCTGGCGCCCGGCCGGCGGCTGGCGGTCGTCGGCGGGGGCTACATCGGGCTCGAAGTCGCGGCGGTGGCGGTGGCGGCGGGACTGGCGGTCACCGTGGTCGAGATGGAGGAGCGGATACTGCAGCGCGTGACCACGTCCGCGATGTCGGCGTTCTACCACACGCTGCACGGCGACGCCGGCGTGACGATCCGCACCGGCGCCAGGGCCGAGGCCTTCGTCGGTACGGACGCGGTGACCGGCGTCCGGTGCGCCGACGGATCGGAGATTCCCGCCGACGTCGTCGTGGTCGGCGTCGGCATCGTCCCCAACGTGGAACTCGCCGCCGACGCCGGGCTGCCGTGCGGAGACGGGATCATCGTCGACGAACGCTGCACTACCGCGGACCCGCACATCCTCGCTGCGGGCGACTGCACGAACCACCCGAATCCGCTGCTCGAGCGGCGCCTGCGGCTCGAGTCCGTGCCGAACGCGATGGAGCAGGCGCGCGTCGCCGCGGCCAACATGCTCGGTCAGGACCGGGTCTACTCCAGCGTGCCGTGGTTCTGGTCCGACCAGTACGACCTCAAGCTGCAAATGGTGGGGTTCTCCGCGGACGGGGACACGACCGTGACCCGCGGCGACCCGGAGGCCCGCCGCTTCGCGGTGTTCCACCTGAAGAACGGGACGCTCGTCGCGGCCGACGCGGTCAACTCGCCCCGCGAGTTCATGGCCTGCCGGCAGCTCGTCGGCAAAGCCGTCGACGCGGCCCGGCTCGCCGATCCGCTCGTGGACCTCAAGACGCTCATCGCCTGACCGGGCCGACGCCGGTCAGGCGCCGGTCAGGCGGTTGCCATCGCCCACGCGACAGCGACACAATCGGAACCGCGACGCGACCCGGGAGCGCCCCGCATGTCGGACGTGCTGGACAAGACCACTCCGGAGACGCTCGACCCGAAGCTCAAGGACCTCATCGAGCCGAGCGACCGTCCGCGCAAGGGTTATCTCTATTGCGCGACCTGCGAGCACGTCATCGGCCACGTCGCGGACCGCATCGAGGTCATGGGGGCGCACGAGCACGCCATGACGAACCCCTACGGCGTCACCCACCGCTTCTCCTGCTATGCGGAAGCCCCGGGCGTCGACGTCCACGGACGTCCCAACGCCGCCGACACCTGGTTCCCCGGCTTCAGTTGGCGCCTCGCCTACTGCGAGGGCTGCGGCCGCCACATGGGATGGGTTTTCGAACGCGCCACGGAGAGCTTCTGCGGCCTGATCACCTCGCAGATCCGGACGGAATGAACGGCGACGCCAGTCACCCGCCTTCGAATCCGAACCCGGACGTCCCAGTCCCGGCCAAGCCACGACCAGAAGCCTGACAGCCGCCGAGTGGCGCTTTGGTAGACTTCGCCCGCTGCCGAGACGCCGCCTCGGCAAGCTACCCGTTTCGAACGGGAACCGCGTTGGAGAAGGCCAAGTCATGAAGGCGTCCGTAGAATGGCTGACCATCGGGTACGAAGCTGACTTCGCGGTCCCCCTGTTCGACATCGTGCCAAACGCTCATGGGCCGCGTTCTGCGGCCCACCCCGAAGCATGAAATGAGTGCATTGGTCGCCCGCGGGATTTCGGGCAGACTAGGGTCATCCTTGACGGCGTCAGGTTTGGCGAGGCCACAAACCGGGGCAGCCCGCCG
>JAJDVW010000179.1 GCA_022825925.1 Pseudomonadales bacterium
AGCCGCCGAGCCGCCGAGCCGCCGAGCCGCCGAGCCGCCGAGCCGCCGAGCCGCCGAGCCGCCGAGCCGCCGAGCCGCCGAGCCGCCGAGCCGCCCCATCTGCGTCTCCATGCGGCCGCCTAGACCGCTCAGCCTCCCGACCTGAATCTCCCGCTTCCGCCGGTCGGACTTCCGCGTCCCGCCGGTCCCCTTCTTCCTCTGACAACGACTCCTCTGCTGCCCGCACCGCCGCGGGCGTCCGTCATGCCGCGCGCCGTCTGCGGCTCGGCCTTCTGTCGGCCCTGCTGTGCCTGCCGCTGCTCGCCGGTCTTGCCGTCCCAGCCAAGGCGCAAACGTCCGTACCGGAGAACTGGCCGCTCAAGCCTTCCGGTCTCGGACCGGGCGACGAGTTCCGCCTGCTGTTCGTCACCTCCACGACGCGCAACGCGCAGTCGAGCAACATCGCTGACTACAACACGTTTGTGCAGAACCGGGCCGCCGTCGGACATTCGGCCATCCGCCGCTACAGCGCGCAGTTCAGGGTGGTGGGCTCGACCTCCACGGTCGATGCCCGTGACAACACCGGAACCACCGGGACGGGTGTGCCCATCTACTGGCTCAACGGGGACAAGGTCGCCGACAACTACGCAGATTTCTATGACGGCACATGGGATGGACCACATAATCGCAATACCAAGAATGAAGCCGGAGAGACACAGACTTCAACTCGTGTATTTACAGGCAGCAATCAAGACGGCACGAAGCACTCTTCGCAACAATTTGGAGCCGGGACCCAAGTCCGATCCGGTAACCCCATCACCGGGAACCCACTCAATTCGGGTCAGAGATTTAGCCACGGTGGGAATTCTTTGTACGGCCTCTCCCCGGTCTTTCGGGTGGTGCCACCCCCCGCCGATGTTTCCCTGATCTGGACGGAGAGCATTCCGCCCCGGCTGCCATTTAACCAGAGCCAAGCCACGGGCCGTGAGGTTGGGAAGGAGGTCTCCGAGACCGATTCGGGCACGACGGACGTGCCGTTCTACGTCCGCACCGAGCGTCTGCATTCGTCGAAGCTGCCGTTCCGGGTATGCGTGTCGGGCAACGCCACGCAGTCGACCACGAACAGCCCGCAGCCGGATGTCGAGGACGACTACCAGGTGGTGGTGGACAATGCGGTGCAGGGCGCGTCGTGCTTCGACTCGTCGATTCCGGCCAACCAGCGCTACAAGCGGATGGCGATCCGGATTCTCAACGACGACCGTTTCGAGGACAATGACGGGGAGAAGGTGCGCCTCGAACTGAAGCAGGCTCCGGGCAACCCGCTTCCCGCCCCCTTCGGACTCGTCTCCGAGGAGAGCGGGTATCGGAAGCTGTCCCTGCGGATCGCCGACGACGACTGGTGGCAGCAGCCGGTCCAGTTTTCCCCCGCCGAGTACGAGATCATCGACGGCTCCGCGGTGCTCGGCCGCGCGCAGACAAGGCGCGTGAAGGAAGGGAGCAACAGCGGGCGCGTCGGGCTCATGTTCACGAAGGATGGGGCGGACTACGTCTACACCGTGACCTACAGGGTGGTGCATGCCGAGAGCACGGCGACCTACGGCGCCGACTACACGCTGGCCGGCTACAACCGGAACACCGACCGGGGCACGATCCGGGTGCCGCGGCAGGGCGGCGCCGCCCTCAATGTGACTGTCGTCGACGACAGCCTGGTCGAGGGCGAGGAGACGTTCGTCATCGAGATGGTGGATGTCTCAAGCCCGTTATGGGTGAACAGGAAGGACAATCGCCACAAGCTGGACATAAAGATCGACGACAACGACAACCCGGCCTATCTGCGGGTGAACCCGGAGCAGGCGGCGCTGGGCGCGGACGGGGCCGAGCGGCGGATCACGATGTCGGCGGGCGTGCCGCTGCCGGTGGACGTGCATTTCGAGTACTGCGTGGAGGCGGGCACGGCGACGCTCGGGACGGACTACGAGCTGACCGGCCCGGACGGTGCGAAGGTCACGACGACGGGCTGTCACCTGGCGACCCTGCCGGCGGGCTCGGCCGGCATCGATCTCGTGGTCCGGATGCTGGACGGCGACGACCGGATCGAGCCGGACGAGCAGGTGAAGATCCGCCTGCGGAAGAGCACGGTGCCGGGCAGGGAGACCGCGTCCTCGACCGTGGCGATAAAGATACTCCCCTCGACGGTGGAGCGCGACAAGGACGGCAACGAGGTCGACATGGCGGCGATCGTCACGCTGAAGGACGACGACAAGCCGACGCTCGAGGTGGTGGGGCAGAAGGGGGCCGGCCGGGACGGCGATCTGATCGCGTTCACCGTGCGGGCGGTGAACGGCCCGTTCGACCGGAGCCTGACCCTGCACTGGAAGCTGGACGACCCCGGGAACCTGATCAACGGCGACACGGAGACCGTCACGACCAGTCACACATGCACCCGGTACCTGAGAGACCTCGGCATCTGCACGGGGAGCAGCTTCACCCATACGGGGAAGTCGCCCGTCCACCGCGAGAAGTCGGGGGTCACGTCGCTTGCGCGGGGCGAGACGGAAATCGACCTCGACTTCCTGGTGCGGAGCGGCGGGCCGGACGGCTCGGTGACCTTCACGGCGTCGGAGGGTTCGTCCTTCCGGCTGGCTCCGGGCAAGGGCTCGGCCTGCGTGGCGATCCGGAGCGGCGCGTGTTCCGGGAGCCAGGGCAGCAGCGACGACACGGTGGAGCCGCCGCGGCCGACGGCTTCGGTCGCCAACGTGCAGGTGGCGGCGGTCGACGATGCCAGCGCGACCGTGACGTGGGACGCGGTGGAGCACGCGACGTCGTACCGGGTCGAGTATGAAGGCACGGCGAGCGATCCGGCGAACAATGTCCAGGGGTCCGTCGACGGGCACACGGGCACGACGTGGACGTTCGACCACGACGCGGCGGAGGCGATGACGCTGACGGTCACGGTGACGCCGGAATACCTGGACGGCAACGGCGACACGCAGCAGCTGGCCGCGCTCGCGGGCACGGCGACGCTCGATGTGGCGCCCGCCGGCACGCAGGACGGGGACACGCAGACGGTCCAGGCGCATAGCTGCGATCTCGCGTCGGTGAAGGCGGACGTGAGCCGCTATGTCGGGGAGACGCAGTACGGCAACGCGCATGTGGCGCGCTGGAAGAAGGCGCTGGCCGGGCTGAACGAGGAGGCCGGCGGCATGACGGCGGCCGGGGCGCGGCAGATGATGGCGGCGTATTCGCCGGGCCGGTGGCAGCCGGTGGTGGACGCCCTCGACTGCCTGGAGGAGGCTGCCGCAGGCGAGGGCACCACCGTGCAGGCCGATCCCGAGATCGCGGTCACGGGCGGCAATGGCATCGCGGAGGGCGGCAATGCGTCGTTCACGGTGACGGCAACGCCGGCGCCGTCGGCGCCGCTGACGGTGACGCTGACGGTAGGCCAGAGCGGCGACGTGCTGGGCGCGCCCGGCGCGGGCGGCCGGCAGCTGACGCTGGCGGCGGGCGCCACAAGCGCCACGCTCGCCATCGCCACGGACGACGACGGCGTGGACGAGCCGGACGGCTCGGTGAGCGTCACGCTCGATGCGGGCGCGGGCTACGCGGTGGCGGCATCGCCCGGAGATGCCGCGTCGGTCGCGGTGCGCGACAACGACGAGCCGGTCATCAGCATCGCCGCCGGGAGCGGGGTGACGGAAGGAACCCCGGCCTCGTTCACCCTCACGGCTGCGCCTGTGCCGCATGCGGCGCTGACGGTGAGCCTTGCGGTGACCCAGAGCGGGGACTACGCGGCATCGGGCCAGACCGGCACGAGGAACATCACGATCCCGACCGGGGGCAGCATCGCCTTCGAGGTCGCGACGGTGAACGACGCGGCGGACGAGCCCGACGGCTCGGTCACGGCGACCCTTGCCGCCGGCGCGGGCTACGCGGTGGCGGCGTCGCCCGATGACGCGGCCAGGGTCGCGGTGGCGGACGACGATGTCGCGGCGGTGCCGGAAGGCCCGACACTCTCGGTGAACGACGTCGAGGTGAAGGAGGGTCCC
>JAJDVW010000172.1 GCA_022825925.1 Pseudomonadales bacterium
AAGTAGCTGTTGCCCATGCCGCCGCCCGCCGCTTGACATGCGCGCACCCTAGCGCCGACGGGCTATGATGTCAAGCGCAAGGCCCTCCCTCAGACCCTCCCTCAGTCATCAATGAAGGCGCAGGGGGGGCGAGTAGTTACCTTCTGCTTTGGGGGCAGCTTGAGATTGAAAACTACCTGTTGGACGCGGACGCGCTAACGCGTGCCCTTGACCAAAGCGCGGCGGCCCAGCCAAGTCTGTCCAGCCGATGGGAGGCGAGTAGGGAGGCGTTCGTTGATGAGCTGTCCCGGCTCTCCGGCGCCCAAGAGGAGACGGTCCGTCAGAGGATAGCGTGGCGCATTCAGCAGGAGGACCGCCACTTGACGTTGCCCACGGCGATGGAGCGGGCGGACGAGTTCCTCGAACGCGAGTGGGAGATGCCGCAAAGATGGTGCGACGCCAAGAAGGTACTATCTGGGCTCCGGAAGTGGCTTGACGAGCCTCAGCTACCACTGAGGATCGTCGACAGCGAGATTGTGGATGCGATGACGGCGATACCTGCGGACGTGCAAAGAGTGCTTCGGGAACTGCAAGCGCTGTCCCGGCCAACGCAGAGGCGTCGCAGACGCAACAGGGTAGCGCGGTGATGCGACAACCTTAGCCAGAGTACTCGTGGGCCGTCGCCGCGGCCACGAAGTTCTCCTTCAGCGTGCCGTAGTTCTGCATGTCCGCGTTGACCACGTCCATGCCGTGCTCGAGGACATACGCGTAGCTCCGCTGGAAGTCGGACAGGTGTGCACGGAGGAGTTTCTCGTCGTAGTGGCCGTCGAACGTGCTGGTGTCGCCGCCCCCCAGCCAGCCGCTTCCGGCCAGCAGCCGGCCGACCTTCATCCCGACGAGCCCGATCCCGGCGGCCCGGGCGCGGTCGAGCAGCGGCCGCAGGGACTTCATGTCTGGGGTGCCCTCGAGGATCTGCTTGTTCTTCCAGTCGTACCAGCCGGCGGGGGTGATGGCGATCATCGCCAGGTCGTACCAACCCGTGTCCGTCCCGGCCTCGAGCACCCTCGCGGCGTTCTCGTGGGTGCTGACGCCGTACCAGGAGACCTTGCCGGCCGCCTTCGCGTCCTGGAACGCCCGGTAGATCTCCTCGGACGCGACCTCGTACGGATTGTGTGCCGCCATCTGGTAGTAGGCGTCGATATGGTCCGTACCCAGGTCGGCCAGGCTCTCGTCGAGGATGGTGGCCCAGACGCGGGCCGCCTGCCTGGCCTGGTCGACGGTGATCTCCTCGTTCGGGCCGACTTCCAGGTAGGTCTGCGCCTTGGAGATCACGAAGACATCGTCCCGGTGCCGCGACAGGAACCCGGCCATGTTGCGCTCTGCATCCCTGTAGAAGCGGCGGGCGCCCACGTCGAAGACGTTCACGCCGGCGGCGAAGGCGGATTCGAGCAGTGCGTCGTTCGGTTTGCGCGACAGGGCGGCGCCGCACCCGAAGACGAGCCGGCTCGCGTTGAAGCCCGTGCGCCCGAGCGTACGGTAGGTCATGGCCGGCCACGCTTCGGCGCCGGGGGCCGCGTCCTTCGCCGCGATGACCGCGGCGTGCAGGCTGCCCGAATGCCAGAGCGCCTGGCTGCCGGCGCCGAGCATCGCGGCATAGCCGAGGAAAGAGCGGCGGCTCGGCGCGCCGGTGCCGTTCGTGTCGGTGGTCATGGTCGTCTCCAGGTCGTCGAGTACGTTGCCCGTCACGCGGCGAAGGTGCCCGCAACGGCCAATATTGGCCAACCGGTCCCGCAAGTCAACGGCCGCTCGGGCGGGCCGCTCGGGCGCCCGGAGCCGTCAAAGGTCGATGTCCGCGCCGACCGGGCAATGGTCCGAGCCCCGGACCTCCGGCCAGATGAACGCCTCGCGCACGCGCCGCGCCGCGGACGGCGAGGCGAAGACGTAGTCGATGCGCCAGCCGACGTTGTTCTCGCGTGCGCCGCCCCACTGCCGCCACCAGGTGTAGTGTCCGGGGTCCTCCGGATGCCGGGCACGGAACGTGTCGACCCAGCCGGCCTGGCGCCAGCGCGTGAGTTCCGCGCGCTCCTCCGGCAGAAACCCGCTGTTGCGGGTGTTGGAGGCGGGACGCGCCAGGTCGATGGCCTCGTGCGCCGTGTTGTAGTCGCCCACCACCAGGACGGGGCAGTAGCGCCGCAGGGCCTGGAGCCGGTCGAACACCGCCCCGTAGAAGGCCAGCTTGTAGGGGACGCGGCTGTTGTCCCGCTCACGCCCGCTGCCCTTCGGGAAGTACACGGACGCGACCGCGAGCCGCCTCCCGAAACGCGCGACGAGGAAGCGACCTTCGACGTCGAAGCCCGCGTCGCCCAACGACGTCTCGACCGCGGTGGGCGGCTCGCGGGAGTAGATGCCCACCCCGCTGTAGCCGGGACGCTCCGCGGCGGAGAAGACCGCGTGCCAGCCGTCCGGCGCCGCGACCTCCGCCGGAAGCTGGTGCCGGAACGCGCGGACCTCCTGGACGCCGACCACGTCGGCGCTGGAGCCGTGCAGGAAGTCGAGGAAGCCCCTTTTTGGCACATGCCCGCAGCCCGTTGACGTTCCAACTCACGACACGCATGACGTACGGACCGGCGACCGAGGACCGGGTGAGGGTAAGGGAGCGGGCCCGGCCCGCCAAGTGCGGCGAGGTCCGCGGGGCGATTTGCCCCTCTGGCGCACGCGCGGGTATGTTGCGGCGCGCAGTACTCGGAGAACAACTCGTGCGATCGTTCGCGGTCCTCGCTGCCGGGTTCCTCGCGGCGTGCAGCCCCGCCCTCGATATCGCGTCGCTGCCCGAGTCCCCGCAGCGGCCGGAACGCATCGAGGGCATCTGGGAAGGCGCGATCGCGCTGGGGGACCTGCGTATCGTCATTCATGTGGAACACGCGGGCGACGCGCTGTCGGCGCGGGTCGATGTCCCGGACCAGGGCGCCGCGTTGCCTGCCGACGACGTCCGCTTCGATGGCGAGCGTTTCGCACTGGTGATCGATGCCATAGGGGCCGCGTATTCGGGCACGCTGGACGGTGCCGGAGCGCGGCTTGAGGGCGAGTGGCACCAGGGCATCGGGATCGATCTCGACCTGGTCAAGGTGGAGAAACCGAGCGTGCGCGTGCGCGCGCAGACGCCCAGGCCACCGTTTCCATATCGGGCCGAGGACGTGCGCCTCCCGGGCGGCGGCGCCGACGTCACCCTGGCGGGAACCTTGACGATACCGGAAGACCGCGACTACCCCGCGGTCGTGCTGGTGAGCGGTTCCGGCCCGCAGGACCGCGACGAGACGGTCATGGGCCACCAGCCGTTCCGGGTCCTGGCGGACCACCTGTCGCGCAACGGCGTCGCCGTGCTGCGCTATGACGACCGGGGCGTGGGCGAGTCCACCGGGGAGCGCGAGCACGCCGTGACGGCCGACTTCGCGGCGGATGCCGCCGCCGCGGTCGCCTACCTCCGGTCCCGGGGCGACATCGACGCCGCGCGCGTGGGCGTCATCGGGCACAGCGAGGGGGGAGTGGTGGTGGCGCGGCTCGCGGCGCGTGACCGCGGGCTGTCCTGCGGCGTCATGCTGGCGGGCCCGGCGGTCCCGGGCGCCGAAGTGCACCAGGCGCAACTCCGGCTGGTCCTGGGCGCGATGTGGTTCCTGCCGGACTCGACCGTCGAGAAAGTCGCGGACCTGAACGCGGCCCTCTACCGGGCGGCGCGGGGGCCCGGGACGTGGGAGCAACGGCGCGCGGAAGGACTGGCCATCTACCGCGAGGAGTTCGAACGGTTCAACTTCGTCGAGCGCACCCTCCTGCGGCTGCAGCCGGAAGGGACGGCGATGGTGAACATCGTCGTGTCGCCGTGGTTCGCGCACTTCCTCGACTACGATCCCGGCGCGGACCTGGCCGCTACGCGCGTCCCGATCCTGGCCCTCTACGGCGAGCTGGACCTGCAGGTTCCGGCGAGCCAGAGCGTGCCCGTGCTCGAGGCGATCGAGCGCGACACGGGCCGCCTGGACATCCGGGTGCTGCCAGGGCTCAACCATCTCTTCCAGACCGCGGAGACGGGCGCCCCGGACGAGTACGCGCGGATCGAGGAGACGATGGCGCCGGCGGCGCTCTCCGTCATCGGGGACTGGGTGGTGAGGAACTGTTGAGCGACGCGGACCGGGACAGGTGGAACGAGCGGTACCGGCAGGGCGCGTATGCCGACCGCGAGCACGCGAGCCCGTGGCTGCTGGCCTGCCTCCCGCGGGCGCCCAAGCCGAAGAGAAGGGGCCGGGCCCTGGACGTCGCGTGCGGCGCCGGACGCAACGCCCTGTGCCTGGCCGAGCGGGGCTACGCGGTGACGGGCGTGGACATCTCCGGCGAGGCGCTGTCCCGCGCGCGGCGATCGGCGCGGACGCGCGGAGTGGAGGTGGATTGGATCGAACGCGATCTCGACACGGGGCCGGGAGCGCACGGACCGTTCGACCTCATCGTGCTGGTCCGGTACGTGGACCTCGCGCTGCTGGAGGCACTCTGCCGGGAACTCGCACCCGGCGGCTGTCTGGTGGTCGAGGAACACCTCGCCACCGGGCGCGACGACGTCGCGGGACCGCGCAACCCGGCGTTCCGGGTCCCGTCCGGAGCCTTGCGCCGCGCGGCGGCGCGCCTGGACTTGATCGAGTCGTTCGAAGGTGAAGTCAACGACCCCGACGGCCGGCCCGCGGTGGTTGCGCGGCTCTTCGCACGGCGTCCCGAGCGCGACGCCCGGGCGGAGCGGTAACGCGGTGTCCCGGTCGCTCATCGCTCCCGCCCTGATCCTGGCGATGGCCGTGGGTGGGGCCTCCGGCGGAGAGGTGGAGGCCGACCCGTCCGGCGCCGTCGGACCGACGCCGAAGAGCCTCGAGTACGCGGTCCGCGTCCTCGGGATCGGCATGACGTCCAGGGTGACGATCGAGGCCGACGGGCCGGTCCTGTCGATCGCGAGTCGGCTCGATGCGCCCCTGTTCGGTGGCGCGATCGCACGCAACGACCACACGACGCGGTTCGAACCGCGCGACTGCGATCTCCGGCAGCTCTCCTACGTCAACGTCGGCGGCATCCTGGCATGGCGTTTCGAGGACCGCGTGGAGTTCGACTGGGACCGGCACACCATCGACTACCGGGGCCGGGACGGGGAGCGGCGTTACGAGTTCGCCGGGGAGACCTTCGTCGACAAGCTGAGCCAGTACGAGGCGATCGCCTGCCGCCTGCGGGCGGGCGACAGCGAGTTCGCGCTCAACTACGTCGACGACAGGATCGCCCGCTACCGGTTCGTGGTGGAAGGCGAAGAGGTCGTCGAATCCCCGGCGGGGACGTTCCGCACGGTCCGGGTGGTGGCGGGCCCGGAGCGAACGGCGCTCGGGCTGCAGGGCCATCACGGCAGGGTGACGTACTGGCTCGCGCCGGAACTCGGTTTCTACCCGGTGCGGATTCGCGCGTCTTCCCGCCGGCCGTTCCGGATCGCCCTCGAACTCAGGACGGTCGTACGCGGGACGGAGCGGCCCGCGTACGAGGCGTCGCGGTCCCCGGGGTCGTAACCGTCCCGCGGATGGTGTTTACAATCGTCACCACTCGTTAGGGATACGGGGGCGTTACGGTGCTGTCGTCATTTCGCGTACTCGACCTCAGCGACCGCCAGGGCATGTTCTGCGGATACGTGCTCGCGCACCTGGGCGCCGAGGTGATCGCCATCGAGCCGCCGGGAGGGTCGAGTGCGCGGCTTGCACCCCCGTTCCGGGGCGACACCGGGCGTGCGGACGACGGGCTGTGGTGGCAGGCGTATGCGCGCGGCAAGTCAAGCTGCGTGCTCGACCTGGCGACCGGCCCGGGCCGGGAGCGTTTTCTCGAACTGGCCGCGGACGCGGACTTCGTCATCGAGTCGTTCTCACGGCCGGATGCGCGCGCCCTCGGCGTGGACTACGAGACCCTGGCGGCCGGGAATCCCGGCCTGATCGTCGTGTCGATCTCCCCGTTCGGCAGGACCGGCCCGAAGGCCGACTGGCCGGCCACCGACCTCACGGTGTGGGCCGCGAGCGGTGCGCACGTGCTGGCCGGCGACAGCGACCGTGCACCGGTGCGCACGAGCGTGCCCCAGTCGTTCCTCCACGCGGGCGCGGACGCTGCGGTGGCGGCGCTGATCGCCCTGCAGGAGCGGCACCGGAGCGGTCTCGGACAGCATGTCGACATCTCGGCGCAGCAGTCGTCGGCCCAGGCGGCGCTCGCAGCGAACCTCGGCGCCCCGAACAACTCGGGCCTGACCGTGCAGCGCGTGGCGGGCGGACTCGCCGGGACCTTCCCCGTCCAGCTCACCTGGCCCTGTGCCGACGGCTACGTGGCCATCACGATGCTGTTCGGCGAGGCCTTCACGGAGCCGAACCGCCGGCTGCTGGCATGGGTGCACGAAGGCGGAGCATGCACGAGGGAGGAAGTGGATACCGACTGGGGCCTGGAACTGGCCGCGATGATGCGCGAGGAGGCGTCTCCCGAGCCTTACCTGGACCTGTGCCGGAAGATCGGCGACTTCACGCGCGCCCGCACCCAGCAGGAACTCTTCGAAGAGGGCCTCGGGCGCGGCATCTACGTCGCGCCCGCATTCGACATTGCCGGGCTGCTCCGCGAGCGCCAGTTCCACGCCCGGGACTTCTGGGCGGAAGTCGACCTCGACCGCGGACGCACCGTACGGGCGCCGGGCGCGTTCTCGAAGCTGTCGAAGAGCGCGCTCGCGATCCCGGGACCGGCGCCGGCGCCCGACGACTGGACGGTCGCGCCGCGGAAACGGGCCGGCGCGCGGAAGCCGCCTTCCAGCGAGCGTTCCCTGCCGCTTGCCGGCCTGAAGGTCGTGGACTTCATGTGGGTCATCGCCGGCCCGCTCTCCACCCGGGTCCTGGCCGACTACGGCGCCACGGTGATCAAGGTGGAGTCAAGCGTGCGCGTCGACCCGGCGCGCGGCTCCCCCGCCTTCCGGGACGGCGAACCGGGGGTCGAAACCGGCGTCCCGTTCTCGAGCTTCAACGCGGGCAAGATGAGCGTCACGGTCGACCCGTCCAATCCAGTCGGGCGGGAAGTCATCCTCGACCTGGCCCGTTGGGCGGACATCGTGACGGAGTCGTTCTCGCCGAAGGCCATGAAGCAGTGGGGCCTCGACTATCCGGCGCTTGCCGAGGTCAATCCGTCGCTCATCATGCTGAGCAGTTGCCTGATGGGGCAGACGGGGCCGCGCGCGCAGGTGCCGGGCTACGGGAACATGGCGGCGGCCCTGGCCGGCTTCTACGACCTGACGGGCTGGCCCGACCGCTCGCCGGCGGGCCCCTACCTGGCCTACACGGACGGCGTCTCGCCGCGTTTCATGCTCGCGTCGCTGCTCGGCGCCCTCGAGCACCGCCGCAGGACGGGGGAGGGCCAGTACATCGACCTGTCGCAGGCCGAGGCGGCGATCCACCTGCTCGCACCCGCCATCCTGGACCACGAACTCAACGGGCGCGTCTGGCACCGCATGGGCAACCGGGACCTCGAGTTCTGCCCGCACGGCGTGTACCCGGCGCGCGGCGAGGACCGCTGGGTCGCCGTCGCATGCCAGTCGGACGCCGCCTGGGACGCGCTCTGTCGCGTGATCGGACGCGACGACCTGCGGTCGGACCCGGCGCTGGCGACCGCGGCGGGGCGGTTCGGGCGCGAGGACGAACTCGACCGGGCGCTCACGGAGTGGACACGCGTCCGCCACGAGTCCGAGATCGAGGCCGCGCTGACGGAGGCGGGCGTGGCGGCGCACGCGGTGCAGAACAGCCAGGAGTGCGCGGACGATCCGCAACTCAGGCACCGGCGCCACTTCGTGGCCGTGCCGCACTCCGAGACGGGAGAAATGGTGGTCGAGAACACCCGCTCGATGCTCTCGCGCACTCCGTCGCGGGTCGCGCGCGCGGGCCCGACCCTCGGCGAGCACAACGTGCACGTGCTGCAGGACATCCTCGGCTACGACGACGAGCGCATGGCGGACGTGTTCGCGTCCCTCGCCATGGAGTGACGCGTCGGCGACGGCTCGATGGACGCGCCAGGACCTTGCGCCGCGGGAGTTTCGCGCCAGCGAAACTCCCAACGCGACCGTCAGGTCGCGCCGGGACTCCTTGACGACGAGGCGGTCCGGGAGTTCGTGACGAACGGTTTCGTTCGCCTGACGCCCGACGTGCCGCCCGAGGTGCACCGCGACATCGACGGACTGCTCCGGTTCGCCTGCGAGGAAGAGACCTGGTACGGGAACAACATCCTGGCGCGCGTGCCGAAAATGCACCAGGTGCTCGACTGTCCCGTCGTGCGCGGCGCGGTGACCTCCCTCGCGGGGCCGGACTACCATCTCCATCCGCACCGGGCGGTACACACCAGTACGCCGGCCGCGTCCGTCGCGCCGGCAGCCCTCGATCCGACGGTGAACGCCCCGCCCATGGGGAAGGGGTCCATGGCGGGGTCCGGCTGGCACCAGGACGCCCAGAGCCCGCTGTCCCGGGCACGCCACCACGTGCCGCGGTATCTGATCGGCTTCTACTTCCCGCACGAGACGCCGGTGGCCATGGGTCCGACCCGGGTCCAGGCCGGCAGCCACCTCCATGCGCACCCGGTGGAACCCCGGGGCGTCGTCCTGGACGCCATTCCCGCGGGCACGTTCTTCCTGCTTCACTTCGACATGGTGCACGCCGGGTTCCCCAACACGACGGACCGGACCCGGTACATGGTCAAGTTCGTCTTCGCGAGGACCGGTCACCCGACGTCGCCGGCCTGGAACAACACGGAGGCCGCGTGGCGACGCCCGGCCGGCTGCATCCCGGAGTACGACCTCCCGGAGACCTGGTCCTGGCTTTGGGACTGGATGTGCGGCGCCCGTCCCGCACGGGGCCGGCCGGCGCCGCCGCACGCCGCCGCGAAGGGCGTGGATCCGGGTGGACAGGCCGCGCGGCTCGAACGCATCTACGCGCGGGCGGCCCGAGGAGAAGTGGAAGGCCTCGCGGACGATCTGGCGGCCAGCGCCGGGCGGGGTCGACACGAGCGCATGCTGGCCCGGGACGAAACCGGACGCGTCCTGCCCCGCGACGACATCCGCGGCTACCCCCTGCGCTGGAACGAGCGGGCGGTGGTCATGGAGGACGCGGCCTACGGACTCGCCGCCTGCGGCGGGCCGGCGATTCCGGTGCTGCGGGCCCTGCTTGGGCGGGAGGATCCCTGGGTCCGGATCAACGCTGCGTTCGCCCTCGGGGAGATGGGGCCCGCGGCCGTGGAAGCGGTGCCGGCCGTGACCGCGCTGCTGGGCGATCCGCGCCAGCAGGTCGTGCGCCAGGCCCTCGACGCGCTGGGAGCAATCGGCCGCGACCTGGACGCGGCGCTCCCGGCCATCGAGCGTCTGCTCACGGACAGCAACCCCGCGTGGCAGGAAGCGCAGGTGATGCGCGGCTGGGTCGCGGAGGACCAGGTGCGGCTCAACGCGGCGTTCGTACTGCTGAACGCGGTCTCGAACGGGAGGCAGACCGACCTCGAGACCATCGAGGGCATCGCCGGCGCGGCCCTCGGGGATGGCAGCGGTTACGTCTCCGCCGTCCTGGCGGAGACGCTGGTGCGCATCGGCACGCCCACCGCGCACGCCCGGGCCATCCGGTACCTGTCGGAGCGCCGCTGGGACGAGACGCTGATGGGCCGCCGCAAGGCGTACTGATTCGGCTTGCGCTCGCGCCGCGCACGGCGCATCGTCTGGCCCGCCACGCCCTGAGTACCCGCCATGACCGCGATCCGTTTCGACATTCATCACAGGAAGCCGTACGCCGACGGCGAAGCGTTCGGCGACTTCGGCGCGTTCGAGCACATCGAAGGCCGGATCGAATACGCCGTGGCGCCCGACCACGCGGCGAACCGCCCGATCGTCGACCTGGACCTGGCGCCACGGGAGCCGGACGGACGCGTGGCCTTCGCCGGGGACTTCACGATCATCGCGCCCGTGTCGCGGCCCGCGCGTGCCCTGCTCCTGGATGTGCCGAACCGGGGCCGCCGGCTCCCGTTCTCGCAGTTCAACCGCGCCGCGCCCGCGGACCTGCTGGCGGACCCGTGCGCACCGGGCGACGGGTTCCTGTTTCGGCGCGGGTTTGCGCTCGCCTCCATTGGCTGGCAGTGGGATGCGAGCGAAGGCCTGGCTCTCGACGCGCCCCGCGCCGAGCCGGGCGGGCGCCCCGCTCGTGGAGACGTCGTCTGCCGCGTGCAGCCGGACCGGGACACGGCGTGGGCCGACTTCGGCCAGCTCGGCGAGGTGTCCTACCCGCCCGCGGACCTGGAGGACCCCGACGCCCGGCTGTTCGTGCAGCGCGACGACAACGGACCGTACGAACTCCTGCCGCGGGCGGACTGGCGGTTCGCGCGGGAGCGGTCCGGCCGCGTGGTGCCCGACGGTAAGGCCATCCATGTCGCGGACGGCATGCGGGCCGGAACGGTCTACACGCTGGTGTACGCGACCGAGGGCGCGCCCGTCGTGGGGACGGGTCTGCTCGCGCTGCGCGACGCGGCGACGGCGTTGCGGACGGCGGACGGCGCGAGCCCCCTGGCGTACGGATTCGATCGGGTACACGCGTTCGGCGCCTCGCAGACCGGTCGCGTCCTGCGGCACTTTCTCTTTCTCGGGCTCAACCGGGACGAGCGCGGCGTCCGGGCGTTCGACGGGGTGCTCGCACACATCGCCGGAGGGCAGCGCGGCGACTTCAACCACCGCTTCGCCCAGCCCTCGAGCCTGGGCGCCCCGGGGCCGGGGCAGGCGTTCCCGTTCGCCGGACCCGCGGCCGAGGATCCGCACACCGGGCGCACCGCCGGTCTCTTCGACGCGGAGACGGACCCGCCGAAGGTCTTCTTCACGAACACCTCCTGGGAGTACTGGCGGGGGGATGCGGCCCTCGTACACATCGATCCGGGCGGCGCCGGGGACCTGCCGGAGCATGCGAACGAACGCCGCTACGCCTTCGCCGGCACGCACCACGTCAACGGCATGTTGCCGCTGACCGACACGTTTCCGCTGACCGGCACACGGGGCCGCTACACGTTCAACGTCGTCGACCACTCTCCGCTCGTACGCGCCGCGCTGGTCAACCTGGACCGCTGGGCGGCGGGCGCGGCGGAGCCCCCGCCGAGCGCCGTGCCGCGGCTCGCCGACGGGACCCTGGTCGAGCGCGGCGACGTGCTGGAGCGCTTCGAGTCGACGCTCGGCCTGCGGACGCTCGACGAGGCGCAACTCGGCGGCCTGAACCACCTGGACCTGGGCCCGGATGCGGCGCAGGGCGTTTGCCGCTTCCCGGGACAGCGGCTCGCGCCGTTCCCGAGGCTCGTGGCCGACGTCGGACCGGACCTGAACGAGGTGGCCGGCATCCGGCTGCCCGACGTCTCGGTCCCTGTGGGCGTGCACACCGGCTGGAACCCGCGGCACCCGGCGCAGGGCGCGCCCCGCCAGGCCGCCGCATTCGCGGGATTCAGCCGCTTCTTCGACGCCGGCGCGCTGGCCGACCGGTACGGCACGCGGCAAGCCTACGCGGAGCGCGTGCGTGCGGCGGCCCGGGCGCTGATCGAGGCCGGATACGTGCTCGAGGAGGACGAGGAACTCCTCGTCCGCAATGCGCTCACGCGCTACGACGTCGCGCTGAAGGGAGATGCCGGTAGCGCATGATCGGGATGCAGCGCGGAACGCTCCTTCTCTCCTGCACGCTGGCCGGCATCGGACTCCTTGGCTGCGGTGGGGGCGGGGGTTCCAGCGGTCCGCCGCCGAACCGTCCGCCGACGGCGAGTTTCACGGCCTCGCCGGACGGCGGCCCGCCGCCGCTGACCGTGTTCTTCGACGCGTCGGCCTCCCGCGACGCCGACGGCTCGGTCGCGAGCCATGCCTGGGACTTCGGCGACACTGCGACCGGGACCGGCCAGACGATCGACCACACCTACGACACGTCGGGCGTCTACGAGGTGCGGCTGACCGTGACGGACGACGACGGCAGCGAGGCGAGCGCCACGCGGGAGCTGGTGGTCAACGTGCTCCCGACGGCGCGGATCGAGGCCGACCCGGTGGACGGCCAGGCGCCGGTGACGGTGACGTTCGATGCGTCGATGTCCGGCGACGAGGACGGCGAGATCGCGTCCCTCGACTGGGACGTCGCGGGGAGGGCACGGGCCGCCTCCATGACCGTCGAACACACGTTCGAAGCACCCGGCGTGTACCCGGTACGGCTCACGGTCACCGACGACCTCGGCGGCGCCGCGGAAGCCGTCTTCGAGGTCAACGTCCGGGACGATGCGGGCGTGCCCTACACGGTGCCGTACGTGCCGGCGGCGCCGTACGCGGATGCGCTGCGGCCCTGCATCTACGCGGGCGAGGCCGCGCAGACGGACTGCACCCTGGAACGCCTGCCCTTCCTCGGAACGGAGTTCGTCACGCCCTCGGTGGACGACGTGATGACGCGCGTCCTCGTCTCCCACCGCTGGATGGGGGACAGCCTGCGCGAGACGCTTGAACGGATGCCGCTCGACCTCCGGCTGCTGACGCGCTCGCTCACGACCATCGTCATCGCGAGCGATGTCCGTCCGGCCTACTACTGGGCCCGGACCGGCGCGATCTACCTGGACGCCGGGTTCCTCTGGCGGACTCCCGAGGAGCGGGCGGTCGTGACCATGGAGGAGGACTTCCGCGCCGGCTTCGGCGGGCGCATGCAGTTCTCGATACCGTGGCGCTACGTGCGGAACAACGTCGCGTGGACGGACCCCGCCGGCGCCGAGGGGCCGGCCCGGGCGGACCGGCTGCTGCCGTTCATCGCGTTCCTGCTCTATCACGAACTCTCGCACGCCGCCGACTTCATGCCGGCCGCAGCGCTCGACGAGGTCGACCCGGCGGGTACCGCCCTCGACGCGATCTGGGCGCAGAGATTCGCCTGGCCGTCGTCCCGGCTTGCCGCGGAGCTGCCGCTGCGCTCCGGTTTCATGCGCGCCCTCGCCGAGATCTTCTTCGGGGGCCGCGGCTCGACGGCGGCGGAGGAAGCGCTGCTGCCGGACGACATCGTCGACGCCTTCGCAACGGACGGCGCGGTCGACTTCTACAGCTACTCGAGCCCGTTCGAGGACCTCGCCGACCTGCACGAGACGGTCCTCATGAGCTATCACCACGACCTGGAGAAGGATGTCGCGGTCGTCGGGACGGAGGGCGAGGAGCGCGGCGACGGGGTGGTGGCGTGGGGGCAACGCGGGCGGATGACCGACCCGCACGTCATCGACCGGATGCGTTTCGTGATCGATGCGATGTATCCCGGGGACGCCCAGGAACTGCACGGATACCTGGGCAGCCGGCCGGCGCCGCTGCCGATGCGGCGTGGCGAGACCTGGGCGGAGAACGTGGTGCTGGCGGGTGGTGGGCGTTTCAACGCGCCCCCCATGGGTGGTGCCGCCGCTCCGTTCGGGACCGGCGCGCCCGGACGACCGCGCCTCGTGGGTTGCCTGCGCGTCGACGGTCTCCCCGCGGGATTGCGCGAACTCCTCGGCGTCGAGTAGCCTGCGCCGCCTCCGATGTCCGAGATCGACGACTACCTGGCCTTCGGGCGCGACGTACTGGCGGACGCCGGCACGATCGCCGCGCGGCACTTCCGCGCCGGCGCGCCGGTGGCCAACAAGCGCGGCGCGGGGGGCTACGACCCGGTCACGGAGGCGGACCGGGGCGTCGAGGCCCGCGTGCGGGAACGGATCGCGGAGCGCTTTCCGGACCACGGGATCGTCGGCGAGGAATACGGCGTCACGACCGGAAGCTCGGCCTGGAGCTGGATCGTCGATCCCATCGACGGCACCCGCACGTTCGTCATGGGGCTGCCCGTGTGGGGGTGTCTGCTGGGCCTGCTGCGCGACGGCGAACCGGTGGCCGGGCTCATGCACCAGCCCGTTCTCGAGGAGACCTTCTCGGGCGACGGCAAGGCCGCCTGGATCGACCGCGGGGGCGAGCGGCGCCCGATCCGGGTCCGCGCCGACGCCGAGCTGGACAACGCGACACTGGTGGCGACGCACCCCGACTTGTTCCGGGCCGCCGATCTCGCGCGTTTCGATGCGCTCGCCGGGCGCGTCCGGCTCATGCGCTACGGCGGCGACTGCTACAACTACTGCCTGCTGGCGCACGGGCTGGTCGACATCGTGGTGGAGGACCGCCTGAAGGCATACGACATCCAGCCGCTGGTGCCGATCGTGCGCGGCGCCGGCGGGATCGTGACCGATCGTGCGGGCGAGACGCCGCGCGAGGGCTTCGTGGTCGCCGCCGCAAGCGCCGAGCTGCATCGACAGGCCTTGGACGCGATGCAACGGTAGGAGCTTCCGCCGTCGGAGTTTCGCGCCAGCGAAACTCCCAACGCGACCGTCAGGTCGCGCCGGCATTGACCGTTCGCCTTCGCGTTCTGAATACTACGCGCCGACGGGGAAGCGGGGCGGGTTGCCCGTGGCCGAGATCGTCTGCTGGAACTGCGGTGCGTCGCTCGCGGAGATTCCGCGGCCCATCAGCCGGCATGCCAACTGTCCCGCGTGCTTTGAGGACCTCCATTGCTGCAGGCTGTGCCGCCATTACGCGCCGGGCATCACCGGCCAGTGCGAGGACGACCGCACGGACCCGCCGATACACAAGGAGACGGCCAACTTCTGCGACTTCTTCCGGCCGGTTTTCGACGCCTACCGCGCGCGGACGGGCACGAAACGCGATGCGGCGCGCGCCCGCCTCGACGCCCTCTTCGATACGCCCGAGGCTCCAACGGACGAGGACCGGGCCGGCGCGCCGGACATGTCCTCGAAGGAAGAGGAGGCGCGTGCGAAGCTCGACGCGCTCTTCGGGAAGGGCGACGATTCGTAGACGCCTGGCGGACTGGATCGGGGCGCGGCGCCGGCGTAGCGAGACGATCGCCGAAGTACCGTGGCGGCGGGTGGTCGCCGACCTGCCGCTTTGCGACGGTCTGACGGTGGACGAGGTGGCACGGTTGCGGGACCTCGCGGGCCGCTTTCTGGCGGACAAGCGTTTCTTCGGCGCGCACGGCTTCGACGTGACCGACTACATGCGGGTCGCGGTGGCCGCCCAGGCGTGCCGGCTGGCGCTGCACCTCGGTTACGAATACCTGCGGGCATGCCGGACGATCATCCTCTACCCGGAGGGTTTCGTCGCCGAGCGCGAGTCCCTGGACGAGGACGGCATCCTGCACACGGGCTACGAGGAACTGGACGGGGAGGCGATGTACGGCGGGGCCGTGGTGCTGGCTTGGGAGGAGGCGCGCCCGTGGCGCGGCGAGGACGATGGCACGTTCGTCGGCAACGTGGTGCTGCACGAGTTCGCGCACAAGATCGACGAACTGACGGGCGACCACAACGGTCTGCCGCCGCTGCGGCGCGGCATGTCGGTGCGGAGCTGGTCGGCCGCGTTCTCGTCCGCCTACGAGGACCTGTGCGCCGCCGTCGACGCCGGGGAGGAACCGCCCATCGACGACTACGCGGCGGCGGATCCCGCGGAGTTCTTCTCCGTGACCGTCGAGACCTTCTTCCTGGCGCCGGACGTACTGAAGTGGGCGTATCCCGCGGTGTACGCGTGCCTGTCGGAGTTCTTCGGCGAGGATCCCGCGCGCCTGGAGGAGGGGACATGACGCTGCGGGTGATCGGAGCGGGTTTCGGGCGGACCGGTACGCTTTCACTGAAGCGCGCCCTCGAGACCCTGGGCTTCGCGAAGTGCTACCACATGGCGGAAGTGGCGGAGAACCCGTCCCACGTGGGGCTGTGGCGCGCGGCCTGGCGCGGCGAGGACCCCTGGAGCGAACTCTTTGAGGGCTATGCTGCCGCCGTGGACTGGCCCACCGCCGCCTTCTGGCCCCGGCTGATGCGGGTCTATCCCGACGCGAAGGTCCTGCTCACCCTGCGCGATGCGGACGGCTGGTTCGCGAGCGCGCGGCGGACCATCTTCCAGTCGATGGAGGAGGGGCTCGCATCGGGCCGGGCGGAACTCCGGGAACGGCTGGCGATGGCGCGGGAGATCATCATCGACGGGACCTTCGGCGGCGACCTGGCCGACCGGGACCGCGCCGTCGCCGTCTACGAGGCGAACGTCGCGCGGGTGCGGCGCGAGGTCCCGCCGGAGAGGCTCGTCCTGTTCGACGGCAACGACGGGTGGGCGCCGCTGTGCGAGGCGCTCGGGGTGGACGTGCCCGATGTGCCGTATCCGCGCATCAACACGAGCGAAGAGTTCTACGAGCGCTGGCGGGGTGGGGCGCCCACGCGGGACATGCCTTCGCAGCCGTGAGCCGACGCGCCGGAAGGGATGGGACCGGGACGGAGCCGTGCGGATCCGCAGGCGACCGTGTCCTGGTCCGGGGCTTTATCTTTCAATCCATTAAGAGTGTTACCTAACGTGAAACCTCCTCTTTCCCAGGCATGGGAACGGCCAGCCTTCAAGCGCCGGTGGCGCCAGGAGGATGACAGCGGGGTACCGCGGGCGTAAGCTGTCCCGCCATCGCGCCGGCGGCGGAAAAGAATGCAACGGGAGGTTGCCATGAACAGGCTCGGACGTCGCGACATGTTGCGGATGGGCGCGCTGGCAGGCGTCGCGCCCCTGGTGGCCGCGGCGGAGAAAAGGCCTCTCGGCCCGCCCGCGGAACGGCCCGTGGGGCAGGTGCGCAGGTACACGCGGCTCGGCCGGACCGGCCTCGAGATCTCGGACATCTCGTTTGGCGCGACGCGCCTGCGCCGGGGTGGCGAACGGCTCGTGCATCATGCGCTCGATCTCGGCGTCAACTACTTCGACACCGCGGAGGGCTACACGGGCGGCGCTTCGGAGAACGCCATGGGCCGGGCGCTCGCCGGACGGCGGCACGACGTCGTACTGGTGTCGAAGACCGCGGCGCAGGCGGACCGGGACCGGGACTCCCTGATGCGTTCGCTCGAGACGTCGCTCCGCCGCCTGCGCACGGACTACCTCGACGTTTTCTTCAGCCACGCGGTCAACGACGTCGCGCGCCTCGAGAACCCGGAGTGGCACGAGTTCGTCGCGCGCGCGAAGGAGCAGGGCAAGATCCGTTTCGCGGGCATGTCCGGACACGGCGGGCGCCTGTACGAGTGCCTCGACTACGCCTTCGACCGCGACATGGTCGACGTGGTGCTCGTCGCCTACAACTTCGGACAGGATCCGACGTTCTTTTCGCGTTTCACCCGGGGCCTCGACTACGTCGCCCGGCAACCCGACCTGCCGCAGGCGCTCGCCAGGGCGCAGGCGCTGGACGTCGGCGTGGTCGTCATGAAGACGCTGATGGGGGCGCGGCTGAACGACATGCGTCCGTACGAGACCGATGGGACGACCTTCGCCCAGGCGGCGTTCCGCTGGGTCCTGTCGGACGAGAAGGTGCACGGCCTCATCATCACCATGCACTCCGAGGAGGTGATCGACGAGTTTCTCGCGGCGTCGGGGACGCGGGGGACCACCAGCGAGGACCTCGCCCTGCTCCAACGCTACGCGATGCTGAACGGCGCCACCTACTGCCGCCAGGCCTGCGCCGAGTGCGAGGGAGCGTGTCCCTACGGCGTGCCGATCCCGGACATCATGCGTACGCGCATGTACGCGACGGACTACGGCGACCCGCGCTACGCCCGGGAGGAGTACGCCAAGCTGGAAGTCAACGCGAGCGCCTGTCTCGGCTGCTCCGGCCAGCCGTGCGCCGGGGCGTGCCCGCACGAGATACCCATCGACGCGTTCTGCGCCCCGACCCATCGCATGCTCGCCTGATCGGTCTCGACGTCCGGCCGCCCCCGGCGGCGGGGACTTGGGCTACATGGACGCGGCGCTCGCCCGTCCGCCTTCGGCCGAGGGTAAGGAGCCATTGGCGAAACTGGCGAACGGAACCGCGCCCATGCAGCCCAAGTCCCCGCGTCGGTTTCGACGACCCCGCATCGGAGGTCATCCGTCGTGACCGCGTAACGCGGCCGGTATGGGCAGCCGCGCCGCGCGCAACGCGGGAAGCAGGCCGCCGGCGACGCCAAGGGCCAATGCCCAGGCCAGGCCCTCGTACAGGAGTTCCTGCGTGACGGCGAAATCGAACGCGAGCTGCGAAGCGGCGCCGGCGTTCAACGTCGACACCGTGAGGCCGTCGAACCCGAAGTAGGCGATCCCCGCGCCGCAAACGCCGCCGAGCAGGGCCAGGGCCAGCGCCTCGGTCAGCACCGACACGACCACGGGGAGCTCCGCGAAGCCGAGGGCCTTCAGCGTCGCGATCTCCGTGGTGCGCGCCACGACCGCGGAGTGCATCGAGTTGACGGCCGCGAAAGCGGCGCCCAGGGCCATGATCACCGTCACCGCGCGGCCGAACAGTTCCAGGGTTCGCGTCAACGCGCCGGACTGGCCGGCGAAATAGGCCCGCTCGGACTGCAGCGCAACGTCCAGACGGGGATCGTTCGAGACGCGTTCCGCCAGCGCATCGACCTGATCGGGCGCGTCCAGGCGCAGGCGCATGGCGTTGATGCCGCCCTCGCGCCGGAACGCCGAACGGGCGACGGGAAGGTCCACCCAGAGTTCGGACTCGTAGGCCGACCCGCCCGCCTCGAAGACGCCCACCACCGTCCACTCCTGGTCCCGCACCCGCACCGCGTGGCCTGGTTCGATCCCGGCGAACTCGGCCCGGGCGCCGCGACCGGCGATCAGTTCGGCCCTGCCGGGCTCGAAGGGCCGGCCCGCCACGATGCGGAACGCCTCGCGCAGCTCGAACGCGTCGGGGCCGATCCCCCGGACCACGAGGTTGGCCTCGCGGCCCGTGCCGCGCACCGTCATGTCGGCAACGGCGTAAAGCTCCTCGCTGGCCAGGGTCACGCCCTCGAGGGCCCCGAGCACCCGCGCCTCCGCGAGGCTGATCTGGCTGGAGACCTCGTTGTCGGACCCGGCGCGCAGGACAATGGCCTGGTTCGGGTCTCCCGTACGCCCGAGCGTGGCGTCGAAACCGGAGGCCATGGCGAGGAGCGCGATCAGGACGCCGGTCACGCCCGCGATGCCCACCACGATCACGCAGGCGCCGCCCAGCCGCTTCGGCAGGCTGCCGAAGCTCAGCCGCACGACCGCCGTGACCTGCCGCAGCATGCCGCTCACGTCCCGCGCAGGGCTTCGGCGATGGAGAGGCGGCTGGCCGTCCAGGCGGGACCCGCTCCGACGGCGAGCCCGAGCAGCACCGCGAGCCCGGCCGCGGTAGCGATCACCTGGACGGAGACATCGAAGACGCCGACCCCGGCTTCCAGCAGGACGGCGTTGAGGGGGACTTCCGCGACGAGCGTGGCGACGATGCCCAGTCCCGCGCCCAGCGCACACAGGGCAACGGCCTCGCCGAGCAGCATCGCGGCCACGCGCGGGTCCGTGAACCCGAGGGTCTTGAGGACCCCGAGCTCCGGGATGCGCTCCCGCAACGCCTGCTGCATCGTCACGCCGCTCAGCAGCACGATGGCGAAGAAGACCGCCGAGACGATCCCCGATGTCATCATGCCGATATCGCCGGCCTGGGCGAGGAACGTGCGGTAGTACTCGCTCTCGGCGGCCGTCTGGGTGGGGTGCGCGGAGTTCTCGAACAGGGTGTCGATCGCGCGGGCAATCTCCCGGGCCCGGCCCGGGTCGGCGACGCGCACGGTGAACCAGCCAACCGTGCCGCGGGCGAACGCCCGTGCCGTGTCGAAGTAGTCGTAGCGCAGGAGCATCAGCGACTGACCCTTTTCGCTCCACGCGAAGGAGCCGACGAGGTCGAACTCCCAGAGCCGGTTCCCGTCCTGCATGGGCCAGATATCCGCCTGGACGGGAATCCGGTCGCCGACGCGCCAGCCGTAGCGGTCCAGCAGGTCCTCCGAAGCCAAAGCCGCCGTGCGCGTGTGGCCGAACGCGTCGAGGGCCGTCGCTGCGATGCGGGTCTCCGCGTACAGGCCAAAGTAGCTCGCGGGGTCGACGGCGAACTTGGGGAACGCGTTCTTCGGGTCCTGGTAGATGCCGCCGAACCACGTCTGGTGCGTGACCGCCTCCACGCCGTCGAGGGCCAGGATCCGCTCCTGGAAGGCGACGGGCAGTTGATCGGTACGCGAGTACCGCGCGGCGACCACCAGCCGGTCTTCGCTGACCCCCTCGAGGCTGTCGCCGTCGAACCAGGCCGCGACCGTGCGGAGCACGGTAAACAGGAGGAAGGCGATGGCCAGGGAGAGCAGTGTCAGCCAGGTCCGCACCGGCCGCCGGAACAGGTTGGCCTGCAGGAAGCCGAGCGTGCTCATGGGCCCTGGAACACGTCCCGCAGCTCGACGATCCCCATGTCCGCTCCCGCTTGCCCGACGCGGCACAACGTAGGACGATGGCTATATCGCGTCCACTGAAATTTGAGTATGAGTGATATCGGGATTTCAAATATCAGGAAAACGGACGGTCGATTGCTGCTGGTCTTTCGGGCGTTGCTGGAGTGTCGCAGCGCCTCCCGGGCGGCCGAGCGGCTGAGCCTCAGCCAGTCGGCCGTGAGCCACTCCCTCGCTCGCCTCCGCGAACTCTTCGGCGACGAGCTGTTCCTGCGCCGGCCGCACGGACTCGAGCCGACCACGCGGGCGCTGCGGCTGGCGCCGAACGTGGAGCGGATCGTGAGCCTGCTCGCGGAGATGACGGGCGACCCGCTCGAATTCGATCCGCGCACCAGCGACCGCCGTTTCGATCTGATCACGCCGGAGTTCGTGGCCGCCCTCGCCGGGGGACGACTGCTGGAAGTCTTCGCAGGTCGGGCGCCCGGGGCATCGTTCGGCTTGCGTCAGGCCAGCGGGGAAGCCGTCTGGGACCTGCTGCGGCGGGGCGAGGTGGACCTTGCCGTGGGTCGGCATGAAGCGCCCCCCGGCACCGACTTCACGACCACCCTCCTGTACGAGGACCGCTATTGCGTGGTGATGAGGCAAGGGCATCGCCACTCGGGGGACGCGATCACCTACGACCGGTACCGCGTCCTCGGACACGTGTTCGCGTACTCGAACAGTGAACTTGCGCCCTGGGAGGCGCAACTCGACTACGGCGATCTCGGGGCGGACGCACTGGTGCCCCACTGGCTGACGGCGCTGTCGATGGTGTCTGCCAGCGATTCCATCGCGACGTGTCCGAGGCGCCTGGCGGAACGCTTCGCCCGCCCGCTCGGACTGCGGATCGTGGAGGCCGGATTCTTCTCCACTGAAATCCGCGTGTACGCCGCCCGGCGACGCCACCATGAAGACGCCGGCATCGACTGGCTGCAGGATCGTCTGGCCGAGGCGCTGCGTTAGGATGCCAAGCGCATGCTCGGAGAGTAGGGGAGAGTGGGGTAGACTAGCTTTACTCGACTTAGTCAACCTGCAGTCATGGACATCGTCAACATCCATCGCGCCAAGACACATCTGTCCAGGCTCGTGGAACGCGCGGCACTGGGTGAACCGTTCATCATCGCGAAGGCCGGCAAGCCCATGGTCAAGGTCGTGCCCCTGAGCGAGCACGAGACTTCGCCGGCGCCAAGGCTCGGGTTCCTGGCCGGTCAAGTCGATGTTCCGGACGACTTCGACCGGATGGGCGAGGACGAGATCGGCCGGATGTTCGAGGGCGACCCCTGAGCGGCCGTCTGCTCGACACGCATGTCCTGCTCTGGGCGGCGGGAACGCCGGAAAGGCTGCCGCCGACCCTCAGGGACGCGCTGGCGAACCCGGCGGAGGAGCCCGTCTACAGCGTGGTGAGCCTCTGGGAAGTCGCGATCAAACGCCGCCTGGACCGCCCGGACTTCCGGGTGCGGCCGACGACGCTCCGGAGAGGACTGCTGGCCGCCGGGTATCGCGAGCTGCCCGTCCGCGGCGACCACGCCCTGGCCCTCGACCTGCTGCCGCCGATCCACCGCGACCCGTTCGACCGCATGCTGCTCGCCCAGGCGCACGCGGAGGGGCTGACCCTCGTGACCGCGGACGGTCTGCTTGCCCGTTATCCGGGTCCCATCGAGCGCATCTGAGCGGAGTTCTACCCGCCGCGGCCGCTCGCCGGGCGGCTTGCGCGGGCGCTACCCGTTACCCCACACGATGGCGTTGCGGACCAGGGTGTTGAACTCCTCGGTCTCCCAGCTCCCGCGCAGCGTCGTGGGCGTCACGCCCCCCGCCGCGACGGACTCGTCCACGAAGGGCTGGGAGTTCGAGCGCCGGGCGTGGGTGTGGCCCAGGGCGACGTAGCCCACGGCGCCTCTGCCCACGTCCTTGACGTATCCCAGCACCCGGGTCTTGCCGTCCGGCAGCAGCGAGGTATCGGCGTCGTAGCGGAAGCCGAAACCGGGCGGAGAGGGGTCTTCCGCAAGCTCCGTGGTGAGGAGCACGCGGCTCTCGCCGATGGGCTCGACGAGGTAGAGCTCGTCGACGGTCTCGAACGTCGAGGGCAGGCCCTGCGTCAGCGGGTGGCCGTTGGTTACCTGCACCTCGAAGCGGCACACGGGGGGATGGTTGAGGAAGAAGCAACCGAGGGTCTCGTGATGACCTTCCCTGACCATGCGGCGCTGGCGCGTGCCCTCGATCCGGGCCGCGCGGCCGCCGCTCGTACCGTGGAGGCCGAACCACCGCCCGCCGCCTTCGAGCCACGCGTTCAGCACGTCGAGCTGGTCGCCGCTGGGAACGGGGCCCGCCACGTAGGTCAGCAGCAGCCCGGCGCCGTCGAGCCAGCGGTCGAGGTCCGTGAAGTCGTTGGCGACCGTGGTGGTCATGTCCTCCTGCTCGGCCAGCAGCCGGAGCAGCGACAGGCGCGCATAGTCCATGTCGTGTCCGGCGCTCGCGCCGGGCGGGAACCCGCCGACGATCAGATGGGTGCGTGCGGTCATGGTCGATTCCTCCAGTTGGCGGCGCGACGTCAGCCGGACGCCGCTGCGGCGTCTGCGACGCGGGGCGCGAGTTTGTACAGCAGGAGCGCTTCCGAGGAGAGGGTCGCCGCCGGCGGCACCCCGGGGAAGCCATACTTGCGGGCGAGTTCCGCAAGGACCGATCCGGCCTCCGGATCGGCCGCCGTCACCGGGACCAGGGTGCGCTCGTAGCGCTTGCCCTCGATGCGCACGACGGCTCGGGGATCTTCGCGGGCTTCGGCCGGCCACTGCTTCCAGAGGCGACCCCACCAGGAGTCCATGTAGCCGCACGGGACGTAGAGGATGCCCTCGTGCTCCGCCATCCACACCGTACGCGATCGGGGCGGCGTCATGAGCTGCAGCTCGATCTCCATCACGTCGCGCGCGAAGGACCAGTCCGGCTCCTCGGTGACGAGTTCGCCCGCCACGAGCGGTCCGCCGGCGGCGAGGGCATTGGGGCCGTCGGCGAACCGCATGCCGATGAGGTAGACGCCCACCACGAGGATCACGGCGCCGATCAGGACGGAGAGTATGCGAAGGACGATCATGTTCGGGCCTCCTCGCCTCATGTGAATGCGGCCTTTCCGGCGCCCCCGCTCCGCGCGGGCGGCACGGGGCCGGTCACCCCGTAGTCTGCGAGGCGGCGTCGCCGCGGTCAACGCATAGCCTCCTTTTCCGGCATCATTGCGCATTTTCCGGCCGGCCGAACGATCCGTGAAATGGAACCCGCTCGTGTTGCTGTCGGGCTACGCGGCCGCCATCTTCGCCGTGTCGCTCGCCGGGGGAAGACTGTCCGCCCTCGGCACGATGACCCACACCCGCACGCAGGTGGTCATGAGCCTGGTGTCCGGGTTCATCCTCGGCATCGCGATGTACCACCTGCTGCCGCATGCGCTCCTGCACCTGTCGGGTCCCGGCGCCGTGGCGGACGCGGTCGCGTGGATGATGTTCGGCGTGATCCTGATGGTCTTCCTGCTGCACGTCTTCCACTTCCACCGGCACGACTGGAGCGCGGAGACGGCGGCGCTCTACGATGCCGGGGAGCGTGCCTCGGGCGGCCGCGCGGGAGGGCTGGCGGGCATCGGGCTCGGCCTCTCGCTGCACGCGGTCACCGAGGGCGTGGCCCTCGGCGCGAGCATGCGCACGGATGGGCTGCACCAGGGGGAAGCGGCCCTCGCGGGGCTCGGGGTCTTTCTCGCCATCCTGCTGCACAAGCCGCTCGACGCCTACTCCATCGTCGGGATGATGCGCGCGGCCGGGCACGGCGCACGGGCGCGGACGGCGGCGAACCTCGGTTTCGCCCTCGTCGTCCCGCTGACGGCGCTGGCGGCGTTCGTCGGCATCCAGTGGCTCGGTTCCGCACAGGAAGCCGTCGTCGGGCGGGCGCTCGCCTTCGCGGCCGGGGCGTTCCTGTGCATCTCGCTGTCCGACCTGCTGCCGGAGATACAGTTCCACAGCCATGATCGCGGCAAGCTCATCGGCGCGTTCCTGGTGGGCATCGCCCTGGCATACGGCCTGTACTACCTGGAGTGGAGCGTGGGGGCCTGAACCGTCGCTTCGGGAGTCAGGAGGCGCGCCGCGCCGCCAGTTCGGCGAGGATCTCCTCGTGCCGTTCGCGCGTGAGCCCGATGTGGAAGAAACACCAGAGCGCCACGACCGCGAAACCGGCCACGCAGGGTCCGTACAGCAGCCCGAGATCCACCAGCGTCTCCGGCGGCACGTCGGCGGCGGTGCGAACGCCCGCGCCGCGGGGCCAGTCGATGAGATCGAGCGCGAACCCCGCGACGATCGTCCCGCACCCCGAGGCGGCTTTCTGGGAAAACGAGATGGCGGCGAAGAAGACGCCTTCCTGGCGCCGTCCGGTGTCGAGTTCGTGTTCGTCCGCCGAGTCGGCGGCCAGGGACCCCGTCGCGACCGGGGCCTGCGCGGTGCAGGCGCCCTGGATCACCCGGATGGCAACCAGGAGCGGCAGCAGGAGGGGGTCGGCATTCTCCGGGAACCAGCCGAGCAGCCGTAGCGCGATGGGCAGGATCTGCAGGCTCGCCCACGACGCGGCCCCGAACATGAGCCCGGCCCGTTTGCCCCAGCGGGCGAAGATGCGGGTGGAGAGGGTGACGCCGAGCAGCACGCCGACGGGGTGGGCGGCCACCACCAGCAGGATGTCGCCGCGGCCGAGCTCCCAGAAGTAGGTGTAGATGTAGATGTTGAGGGCGCCGTCCACGCCC
Source organism: Pseudomonadales bacterium (assembly GCA_022825925.1). Taxonomy (GTDB): domain Bacteria; phylum Pseudomonadota; class Gammaproteobacteria; order Pseudomonadales; family Azotimanducaceae; genus VXNE01. The sequence goes on from JAJDVW010000172.1 coordinate 25,112, forward strand.
ACCATCACGAACACGATCAGGATGCCGGAGAACAGCCACCGGAAGGAGCCGCAACCCATGCCCGTCGCGATGTCGGCGAACACCCTGCGAATCACCGCCAGCGGGTGGAAGCTCACGCGCTCCGTCGCCTTCGGGAGGTGGGGGACGAGGCTCCGCGTGCCCCAGCTCGACCAGAAGATGCCCGCGGCCATGAGCACCGCGAGCGTGGCGGCGAAGGGAGGATAGGCGGCGGCGTTCAGTTGCCCGTTCTCGAATTCCGGCGTGGCGGAGAAGAACAGCCCGAAGCCCACGGCGACCGCGAGGAGATGCCCGACGTAGCCGAAGAAGGTCCGGTAGCCGACGACCTCCGTGCGCTCGTCGAAGTCGTCGGTCATCTCGGCTCCGAGCGCGTTGTGGGGCACGTAGAAGAGTGAGATCGACGTCCGGGTGGCGTTGGCGAACACCACGAGCCACGCGAACAGCGCCCAGTCCCCCGTGACCGCCGGGTTGAACAGGAAGTAGAACGACACGGCAAGGGGCAGGATCGAGGCGTACATGAACGGGTGTCGCCGTCCCAGCCGCGATCGCCAGTGGTCCGACAGGGACCCCGCGAGCGGGTCGGTGAACGCGTCCACCAGCACGGCGGTCCCGACGGCGAGGCCCGCCAGCGTGCCGGGCATGCCGAGCACCTGATTGTAGTAGAAGAGCAGGAACATGCCGAACGCGCCGTTCTTCAGCCCCTCGCCGAGCTGTCCGACGCCGTAGGCGAGCTTGACCCCGAAGCGGAGTCTCCCGGGTACGGTCATGCGTGCGTCCCTCCCCGGTGGAGAGCTTATACGGCCCGCCTGTGGGAACGCACCCGCCGGTCCTCGCGAGTGGGCAACAGGCGCGAGCGGGCAACAGAGCAGGCGACGGTCACGGTGCGCTGGTGGTATGTTCGCCGGAAAGAAACCGGAGGGGCCGATGCAGAGACGGACTGCCCAGGCGGGCGTATCGAGGACCGGGATCGTCGCGATCATTGCCGTCGTGGCCATTGCGATACTGTTGTTGCTGGTCACGCAACGGGAGGAGTCGGCCGAGGCGCCGGCGCTCGAAACCGAGCCCGCCGCACCTCCGCCGCGGACGGCGGGACTGGTCGACGACGCGCGCGTCGCGCGGGTGGAGACCGAGGAGCCGGGCGCCTGGCTCACCTACGGCCGCACCTACGAAGAGCAGCGCTTCTCACCGCTGACCCAGATCGACCGGGACAACGTGGCGGACCTCGGGCTTGCGTGGTCCAGGGACTTCGGCACGCTGCATCCGGTGGAGTCGACGCCGCTCGTGGTCGACGGCGTGATGTACGCGATCCTGCCGTGGAACATCACCTACGCACTCGACGCCGCGACGGGCGAGGAGCTGTGGTCCTACGATCCCGAGGTCCCCGGAGAAACCGCCCGCCGGGCCTGCTGCGGCGTGATCAGCCGGGGGCTCGCGGTCTACGAGGGGCGCGTCTACGTGGCCACCCTCGACGGGCGGCTGATCGCCCTGGACGCGGCGACGGGCACGCCGGCGTGGGAGGTGGACACCGTCATCGACCGCACGCGCAACTACACCATCACCGGCGCCCCCCGGGCCGCGGCGGGCAAGGTCTACATCGGCAACGGCGGAGCGGAGTTCGGCGTGCGCGGCTATGTGACGGCCTACGACGCCGCGACGGGCGAGCAGGTCTGGCGCTTCTTCACGGTGCCCGGTGACCCGTCGCTGCCCTTCGAGCATCCCGAGATGGAGATGGCCGCGGACACCTGGAAGGGCGGCGAGTGGTGGGACATCGGCGGCGGCGGCACCGTCTGGAACTCCATCGTCTACGACCCCGACTTCCACACCGTCTATCTGGGCGTCGGCAACGGGTCTCCCTGGACGCGGGTGATCCGCTCGCCCGGCGGCGGTGACAACCTGTTCCTGGCGGCGATCGTGGCCGTGGACGCCGACACCGGCGCCATGAAGTGGTACTACCAGACCACCCCCGGCGACAACTGGGACTACACCGCCGTGCAGGACATGACCCTCGCGGATCTCGAGGTGGACGGCGTCATGCGCAAGGTCCTCCTGCAGGCGCCCAAGAACGGGTTTTTCTACGTCATCGACCGGAGCGACGGGACGCTGCTCCGGGCGCATCCGTACGGGACGGTGACCTGGGCGACCCACGTGGACCTCGAGACCGGACGCCCGGTGGAGAACACCGCTGTCGAATACGACGAGAACCCCCAGTGGATCCACCCGGGCGCCCTGGGCGCGCACAACTGGCAGGCGATGTCCTGGGACGGCGATCGCGGCGTCATGTACCTGACGACCCACGACACCCCATTCCTGTTCGCGATGCCCGAAGAGTACGAGAAGACCGGCGTGTACAAGCGGCGCGAAGGGATGATCAACGTCGGCATCGAGTACGGCCGGATCAACCAGCTCATCGAGGCCTGGGAAGATCCGCCGGAGCCGGAAGGCTACACCGTCGCCTTCGATCCCCTGAGCGGCGAGACCGTCTGGGCGGTCCGTCAGGAACACCCCTGGAACGGCGGCGTGGTCGCCACGGCGGCCGGCCTCCTGTTCCAGGGCGACGCCATGGGCAAGGTCTCGGCGCGCAGCACGGACGACGGCAGCCTGCTCTGGCAGGCGGACACCTGGACCTCCATCGTCGGTCCGACCATCACGTACGAGGTGGACGGTACGCAGTATGTCGCCACGATGACGGGCGCCGGCTCCATCAACACGACGGGCGCCGCGAGCTACATCTATGGTAGCCATGCCCGCGTCGTGGTGTACGCCCTCGGCGGCGACGCGGAACTGCCCGAGCCGCCCGAGCGCGACACGACGATCAAGGAACAGCCTCCGCTCACCGCATCCGCGGACGATCTCGACCGCGGCGACATCCTGTACCACGAAATCTGTTCGCCGTGTCACGGCATCGGGGTGCTGTCGTCCGGCGGAATCCCCGATCTCAGGTTCATGACGCCGGAGATCCACGCCACCTTCGAGGCGATCGTGCTCGGCGGCACGCTGAACGACAACGGGATGGCTTCGTTCGCGGACGTGCTCGATGTCGAAGACACCGCGCGCATCCAGCAGTACATCATCTCGCGGGCGAACCGGGACCGGGAAGCCGCGCTCGCGGAGGCAGCGCAGAGCGCCGGAGGGGCGTGACGGGGGCTGCATGGACGAGGAGGTCGCCCCCGGTGTCCGCGAGGGGGCGGTGACCTCCTGCCCGAACTGCGGACAGGCGCGTTCCGGGCCGTTCTGCGCCCACTGCGGCCAGAACGACCGGAACTACGCGCGCTCGCTGCCCCTGATGCTGGGCGAGTTCGTCAAGGAGACGTTCGAACTCGACTCCCGCTTCCTGCGCACCCTCAAGCTTATGGTCCTGCGGCCGGGCGAACTCTCCGCGGAGTTCTCCCGCAACCGCCGGGCGAGCTACTCCTCCCCGATCCGCTTCTACCTGTTCGTCAGCCTGGCCTTCTTCTTCGTCCTCTCGCTCACCGCCGACCTGCGTCCGCCCCAGGAGCGCTGGGGCGAGGCGACGGCGGAACTCGACCGGGCGAGCGAGGGCGCGGATGTCGAGCGGCTGCAGTCGATGCTGCCGGAGGAGCAGCGCCGGAAGATCGACGAGATCCTGGCCCAGCCGGGGCGGCCCTACCTCAAGATCGTCGTCTACGAGGCCGCCAACGCGCTGACCGAGGCGGGCCCCGACTTTGCGCTCGAGGGCTTCGACCGGTTCCTGGCCGTCCAGGCCGTCGATGTCATGCACCAGCCGATCCTCGCCATCGAGCGGCTCGTCGACAACCTGCCGATCGCCATGTTCGTGACGCTCCCGGTCTACGCGGGGCTGCTGGCGCTGTTCTACCTGCGCCGGCGCTACTACGTCGAACACCTGGTGTTCGCGATCCACGTGCACACCGTCGCCTTCACGGTGTTCACGGTGCTGATGCTGATCCCGGAGGGCGCCCTCTCCGGCGCGCTCTCGCTCGCGCTGCTGGCCTATTACTACCTCGCCCTCAAGCGCTACTACGGCGACGGCGTCGTCCTGACGGCCATCAAGTGGTGCTTCTCCCTCGTCGCCTACACGATCCTGCTGGTGCCGGGGTTCGTGCTCGCGATGTTCGTTACGCTGTACTCGCTGTGAGCGTCGAGATGCGGGAGTACCCGGTTCTCGGCCCGCAGAGCGTGCTGGCGGCCAAGGCGGCGCTGGCGGCGGCCGGGCAGGGAGTCTACGAGGGGGCGCACCTCGCGCTGATGGAACACGAGGGGGAGTTCGACGAGGGCGCGATCGAGACGATCATGGGGGAACTCGGGCTGGACCTGGAGCGCCTGACGGCGGACATGGCGTCGGACGAGATCGAGGCGCTGATCGAGGCGAACCGCGACCTCGCGGGGCGTCTCGGCGTGACGGGCACGCCGGCGTTCCTGGTGCTCGGGCCGGGCGGCGTCGAGGTCTCCCCCGGCGCGCTGGACGCGGAGCGGCTCGCGCGGATGATCGACGCGGCCGGTTGACCGGGGGCGGCACGTCTGCGTCGGGTCTCAGCCACTACCTTTGGGCGGCTTTGGGGCGGTTCCCTTGCCGGAGCGATTCGGCTATGGTGGTCTATCGGCCACTCAAGGGGTGGGCAAAAGTCCCCGGTGGCCTCGCATCGGCGCGAATGGGAGGGGAACGATGGTTCGGCACTGGATCGGCGGCGGGATCGCGTTGCTCCTGACCGCATTGTTCTGCCCGCCGGCGTGGTCGGACGCGGCGGCGTACGACGAGTTGCCGGAGGGCGCCCCCGCGCACGTCGCGCAGTTCTACTACGCGGCGCTGGAGTTGCCGGGCGTCGCCGGGTTGGGCCGGGAGGCGCGGCTCGCGCTGCTGGACGCGGCGACGCTGCGCCATCGGGACCGGCTGCTGGACCGCGCCCCGGCGCCGTCCGTTGACGCGGCGCTGCGGCACGTCGAACGGCTCGCGGCGTCGGAGGCGATGGGCGGGCGGGCGCTGGCGCAGGCGTGCGCCCAACACGGTCTCGTGACCGGGCCGTGCGCGGAGCACGCCGGCTACGTGCGGCGCGCGCGGGTGTTGGAGGAGATGCTGGCGCAGGGCCGGCTGACGCTGGCGGCGCTGGAGACCGAA
>JAJDVW010000021.1 GCA_022825925.1 Pseudomonadales bacterium
AAGTAGCTGTTGCCCATGCCGCCGCCCGCCGCTTGACATGCGCGCACCCTAGCGCCGACGGGCTATGATGTCAAGCGCAAGGCCCTCCCTCAGACCCTCCCTCAGTCATCAATGAAGGCGCAGGGGGGGCGAGTAGTTACCCCTGCTCGAAGAAACCCTTCCGTCCCTCGGCGTAGGCCGCGAGGAACTTGCCGGCCCGGTCGCCCCGGGCGACGGCGTCGTCCTGGCTCTCGTAGCCGTAGGCGATGCCCTGCTGGGTCAGAATGGCGAAGCGCGGCGGATTGCGGTCCAGCATCTCCTGGGGGACCTTGCCGATCAGGCCTTCCTGGGTGCGGATGCTCGGTCGCGACATGTAGACCGGAATGCTGACGCGCAGTCCCGGGGCCGTCCGGTTGAACGCTCCGTGCCACGTGTTGCCGTGCCAGACGAGCAGCGACCCGGCGTCGCACTCGACGGCGACCGCCTCCGGGTTGCCCCCGTCGCCGACGACCGCTTCGCGGCCGATGGGATTGCGGCACCACTTGTGGCTGCCCGGCACGAAGGCCGTGGAACCGTTCTCGCGGTTGAACTCGGTCAGCACGTACGTCAGGTTGCACACCAGGCACTGGGGAGGCAGGGGCGCCGGCAGCGGCGTGTCCGAGTGCAGCGTGAAGGTGCTCTCGTTGGGGCCCTTCATGAAGCACCCCATGCTGGAGAGGACCACGCTGTACCCGCAGAGATAGGTCGCCATGGCCAGCAGCACCGGGTTCATCAGCGCTTCCTCGAACACCCGGTCCTCGAACAGCAGGGACTGCATCAGGTCGCCGATGGGGGAGTCGCCGCCGCTCGCGGGCAGCGATGCGAACCGGCCCTTCCAGCCCGCGTGGGTGGACCCGCCCTCGAGGTCGGCGCGCACCCCGTTGCGTCGCTCGCTGACGTCGAGGACGGCTTCGAGCAGGCGGTCCGCCAGGCCGTTCGGCGTCGCCACGGATGGGGGGATGACCGTGTAGCCGTGCGCGTCGAGATCGGCCACGTAGCCCTCGAGCCCCAACTCGCGGATCTCGGTCCAGGCGCGGTCGAGGTTGGTCTGGCCGTTGCCGTTCGCGTCCATGGGGATGTCCTTCTCGTCGGGCGGACTAATGTACGTGGAAATCGCAGGTGGAGCCACCGGACCACCGGCCCGTGGGGAACGGCGCCCACCTCGCGCTTATACTCTCCGGCCCTCCAGGCGCCACGGGCGCGGCCATCCGATGCGGACGATCAAGGTCGATGTCGCGATTGCGGGCGGCGGCGTGGCCGGCCTCTGGATCGCGAACCTGCTCCAGCGCCAGGGCCGCGAGGTTGCGGTCTGCGACCCGGGCCGCGCCGCGGGCGTGCAGACACTGGCGTCCCAGGGGCTCATTCACGGCGGCATCAAGTACGCGCTTCGGGGCCGTCCGGAGGCGACGTTCGATGCGCTGCGGGACATGCCTGGGCGTTGGCGGCGCTGCCTCGCCGGCGACGGAGAGATCGATCTGCGGGACGTACGCGTCCTCTCCGACACGTGCTACCTGTGGTCCCGGGATGCCGTCGCGGCGCGGCTGGCGACGTTCCTGGCAAGCCGCGTCATGCAGGGGCGGACGACACGCGTCGCCCGGGCGGAGTACCCGGACGTGTTCGCGGGCCAGGCGGGCAGCCTCTACCGCCTCGACGACTTCGCCATCGACGTCGCGAGCCTGCGCGACTGCCTCGCGGCCGGGCTCGGTGACCGGCTGCTGGCGACGGAGGTACCCGCGGACGGAGTCCTCTGGCGGGAGGGGCGCATCGCGGGTCTGCGGACGGCGGAGTTCACGGTCGAGGCCGAGCGTTTCGTCTTCGCCGCAGGTGCGGGGAACGGCGACCTGGCGGCGGCCGCGGGTTTCGACACGCGCATGCAGCGGCGGCCCCTGCGCCAGGTCCTGGTGCACAGCCCCGAGCCCGAACCGCTCTTCGCCCACTGCATCGCCGGCCTTGCGCCCGATCCGGCGCTGACGGTGACCACGCGGCCGGGGTACCACTACATCGGGGGCGCGCTCGCCCTGGACGGCGTGCACCGCACGGAGGCGGAGCAGATCGCCGCCGGGCGGCGCGCGCTCAAGACCTTCCTGCCGTGGATCGACTGGGACGCCCGTCGCTTCGAGACGCTGCTGGTGGATCGTGCCGAACCCGCGCAGGAGGACGGGCGGCGGCCGGACCAGGCGTTCGTCGCCGCGCGCGGGAATGCGTTGCTCGTCTGGCCGGTCAAGCTCTCGCTGGCGCCGGACCTCGGCGACCGCGTCCTGCGGGCGCTCGGGGCCTGACCCCTACGGCGCGCACGAGTGAGCCGGGCCGGAAGTCCGTCTCGATGTGCGTGGTGAAGGGACTCCACTCGCCGTAACGCTCGCCGTCGGTGAGGACGTTCCAGACGGCCTCGGCGGGGGCGTCGATCGTGAGGGGCTCGGTCTGCACGACGAAGTCGAACATGGGTGCTCCCGTTGTGCGGCCCGACCGCGGGGTCAGCCAGACCCTTGGGGACGCACCACCAGGCCGCGACCCCCGCGGCGCGGATCGCCGGCGGCGACGAACTGCCCGTCCCGCACTCCGGCGATGTGTACTCCCCCGAAGAACAGGTTGGCCCGCCCCCAGCGCTCGACCTCGTCGAAGGCCGCCTCCAGTTCGGTTCCGGTGTCCGCCGCGAAGCCGCTCTCGAGGCTGAGACGTTCGCCTTCCACGTGCAGGCGCGGCGCCAGCACGGCGTCCTCGGGGGAGCGGCCCGCCCGGACGAGCTGGTCGACCGTCTGCAGGATGGCGCTACGGATACGGTTCGAGCCGCCGCTGCCGAGCGCCAGGCGCTGGCGGGGCCCTTCGACGAACGTCGGCGCCATCATCGACGCGAGCCGCGTGCCCGGCGTCCAGCGATGGAAGCCGCCGGGGTTCAGGTCCTCCTCGCCGAGCATGTTGTTCAGCATGATCCCCGTGCCCGGCACCATGCGGCCGCAGCCTTCGCCGTTGGATACCGTCATGGCGGCGAGGTTGCCCTCGGCGTCGGCGACGCTGATGTGGGTCGTTCCGCGCGTGGAGCGCGCCCGGCCTCGCATCCGGAGGCGATACCGGGAGACGAGTTCGGGGTCGAGCTCGGGGTCGAACTCGGGGTCGAAAGAGGTGTCGGCGCCGGCTTCGAGACGCGCGGCGTTCGCGAGCCGCATGGCCTCCGCGATGTTCCGGACGCGCTCGGTCTCGTGCGCCGCCTCGGCGGTTTCCAACAGTCCGAGCGCGAGGGCGATCAAGGTGCCTCCGGTCGACGGCAGCGGATTCGTCCAGACTCCGGTTCCACGATAGCGCAGCGAGAGCGGCGTGCGGCGCAGCGTGCGGTAGCGGGCCAAGTCCTCCAGCCGGAGATGGCCACCGGCAGCGCACGTCTCGACAATGGCCTCGCCGAGTGCGCCGCGATAGAAGAGGTTCGCGCCTTCGCTGTGGAGCGCCTCGAACGAGTCCGCCAGTTCCGGCTGCCGCAGGGTGTCCGCCTCCCGCAGGGTCTGCCGGCCGCCGCCGGCGTAGACGCGCCGGGCGTCCGCGGTCGCGGTGTAGATGGGACCGACGACATCCATCATGTACGCCTGCAGCGGCGTGACTGGAACGCCGTCGCGCGCGGCTTCCATGGCGGGCTCCATCAGGCGGGCGAGCGGCAGCGTGCACAGGTCCGCGTGGATGTCGAACAGGCCGCGGACGAAACCCGGTGTCGCGGTCGCACCGACGCCGATGTGGAACTCCTGGGTGACGCCGCCGAAGTCCACCTCGACCGGGTAGAAGTCGAGGTCCTCGGGCGCCTGCTTCGCGAGCGGGGTCTGCACGAAGAAGTCGTACAGGACGGGGTCCGCGTCGGCGGGATGGGCGAGCAGGAAGCCGCCCCCGGCGAGCGATGCGAGGACCGGTTCCGCCGCGCACGCCGCGCACTGCGCCGCGACCACCGCGTCGAAGGCGTTGCCGCCGTCGCGGAGCACCTCGGCGGCGGCCGCCGCCGTCACCGGGTGCCCGCAGGCGACCGCGCCGAGCGGGCTCGTTGCGCGTGGCATGTGGCGTTGCGGGCTGGCGGTGGTCCGGGCTTCAGGACGACGGGGTCGCGTCCGACTCCGCGTCGCCCCAGACTTCCTGCAGTCGCGCATCCCGCCGGCAACCGTACCGGTAGTACCGGTAGCGCAGCGGGTTCTCGGTGTAGTAGTTCTGGTGATAGCCCTCGGCGGCATAGAACGGCGCCGCGGGCAGGACGCCGGTCGCCACCTTGCGCCCGAACCTGGACTCGATGGCAGACTTGCGGTCTTCGGCAAGGACGCGCTCCGCCTCGTTGCCGTAGAACACGGCGGCCCGATAGCTCGAGCCCCGGTCGCAGAACTGGCCGCGGTCGTCGAACGGGTCGATGTTCCGCCAGAACACGGCGAGCAGCTCGTCGTAGGAGACCCGGTCCGGGTCGTAGGTCACGCGTACCACCTCGAAGTGCCCGGTGCCGCCGGCCGTGACCTGTTCGTAGGTCGGGTCCTCCGTGTGACCGCCGCTGTACCCGGAGGTCGTGTCGAGGACGCCCGGGAGCTTGTCGTAGGGCGGCTCCATGCACCAGAAACAGCCGCCGGCGAAGACGGCGGTGGCCTCGTCGGCGTGTGCGTGCGCGGCGCCCAGGAACAGCGGGAGCGCGACGCACAGCCTGAAGAACGCCTTGACCATGTCGCGATCCTCCCTCCGGCCAGGTCAATCAACCACGCACGTGAAGCTCGCCGCATCGTCCGGATCGCCGGAGCCGTCGTACCGCGCATACTGCGGATAGGGGCAGAGCGGCCGGGTGAACTGGTTCGCCCCCGCTTCCGCGCCGGCCTTCAGGATCGCCTCGCTCCAGCTCACGAGCGCCCCGCCGATCGCTACCTGGCCTTCCATGAAGGTGAATTCGCCGGGATGCCTGGCGATGATCCTCTCGGGCGCCACGTCGTCTTCGACCCAGTCCATGATGGCCTGGATGTAGTCCGCGGCCCAGGCGCCCGGCCCGCCGAGACAATGGACCATGCCCGGCACCATGAAGACGCGCATGAACCCGTCTACGGCTTCCGGGCCGTTCAGGCGCCGCGTCTCCTCGTAGAAGTTCTCGAGGGCCCCGGCGCGGCAGGGCATGTCGTGCCACCCGTTGTACACGATCAGCTTGCCGCCGCGCGCGATGAACCTGCCGAAGTCGGGGGGCGGCAGGTGTACCGCGGCCGCCGCCTCCGCCAGGTCGGCCATCCCCGCCACCGGATCGAACGCGTCCGGGCTGAACCCCGGCTGGCGGTGCAGGATTTCCGCCACCACCCGCGTCGTCAGCTCGTTCGCGGTGCCGTCCAGGAAGTCCACCGGGCCGGTGACCCAGAGCTGGAAGTCGCCGCCGAGTTCCGCACCCGGATAGACGCCCGGCACCACCACCTCGCCGGACGCGTCGGTCAGCCCGGTGTAGATGCCCCGCACGGTCTCGATCTGGCCCGTGGTGAGACACTCTTCGGTGCGCTCCGCCGTGCACTCGAGCCGGTCGAGTTCGAGCAGGTCCAGGGTGCACTTGCGCGGGTCCGCGATCAGCCCGTCCGCCAGGCCGTCGAGCGTGTCGCATGCCCGCCGGGTGTTGGCGTCGAGCACCGCTACGTCCTCCATGGTCAGGGGATTGCGTTGTTGCAGGCGCGCGTTCTCGACGGACAACGCGAGCAGACCGGTGACCAGGTCGACCGCCGGCGCCCCGGCGATGATGCCGTCGAAGTCGTCCGGGAAGCGCAGCGCTTCCATCAGCGCGCCATGGCCCCCCTTGGAACAGCCCCAGAGGTAGGCGTGCTCGACGGGGCGCCCGTAGAACTCGGCGATCACCCGCTTGGCGAAGACGGCGGTCAGGTGGTTCGACCGGAAGCCGAAGTTGATCTTCGCGTTGTCGTCCCGGTAGAAGCTCGGATCGTTCGCGCCCTCGTGCCCGGAGTCCGTGGTCGCCATCGCGAACCCGTCGTCGAGCAGGCTGGTGGTGTCCCCGATGACGCCCGCGAGGCCGCCCGGCGCCAGGTACATGAACCTGCCCGTCCAGCCCTCGACCGGCATGCCGACGCGGAACCGTATCGTTCCGTCGATGGTCCCGTCGACCTGACAGTAGGCCGGCATGTCGCCGGACGCTTCGATCAACACCCCGGGATTTACCGCGTGGTCCTTGTCGGTGAGCAGGTACAGGCGATCGCAGCGTGTCTGCGGCGAGTCGGCGCGGGCATCCGCGAAGCTCGGGGCCGTCAGCGCAACCGCTGCTGCGAGGGCAAGGCACGACAGGGGTCTGTTTCTCATCGGGTTACCTCCTCTGCTGGAACATGCCGGAGTCCTGTACCTGGTCGTTCGGCGGGCATAGGCTTGCGGACATGACACGTCGAGTCGCCTGCGTCCTCTCGATCTGCGCCGCCCTGGCGGCGGGCGCCGACGAAGACGTGTCGGTCCAGGCGCATGATCTCACGACTTTCGTCCCGTCCCGCGTACAGTACGACAGCGTCGGCGGCCTGGGCGAGGCCTACTATTACTACGAGGGACGCCTCTGGGCCCGCTGGGAGACGGACTTCCCGCAAGCCGAGCGGAACTTCGCGAAGCGGCTCACGGAACTGACCGCCATCGTCGCCGCGGCGGCCCCGGCCCGCAGGCGCCTGACGGACGAGGACCTCGGCGACTCCCCGCTCATCTTCATGTCGGACGTCGGCTACATGCAGCTCACCTCCGCGGAGAAGGCGGGCCTGCGCGCCTATCTCGAAAACGGCGGATTCCTGTGGGTGGACGACTTCTGGGGCGACGCGGAGTGGGCGAGCTTCGAACGGGCGATGCGCGACGTCCTGCCGGAGCGCCGCTGGCAGCCGCTGCCCATCGAGCATCCCATCTTCCACACGGTCTTCGAGATCACGGAGATGCCGCAGATCCCGGCGCGGGACTTCGCATGGATCGGCGACACGGCGGAGCCGCCGTGGATCCACCGCTATCCGCAGGGATCGCTGGAGGTACCGCAGATCCGCGCGTACCTCGACGACGAGGGCCGTCCCATGGCCATCGCCACGCACAACACCGACATCGCCGACGGCTGGGAGCGCGAGGCGTACGGCGAGTGGTACTTCGAGAACTTCTCCACCAAGTCGTACCGCCTCGGCATCAACGTGGTCGTCTACGCGCTGACGCACTGAGGGGTCAGGGCGCTACGCGGTCGGGCCGGCGCGTCGGGTACGATCACCGAACCCAAGGTTGGAACCGCTCATGACCGCACCCGTACTCAGAATCTTCTCCTATCTCCCCAACCCGAGGGTCTGGAAGGCGCTGATCGCCGCGGATCTCTGCGGCGTCGAAGTCGAGGTGGTCGGCGATGAGCCCCCCAACCTGGGCAACTGGCTCTGGGACTACGACGCCCGGCCGTTGCCGGACGAGGAGCGCACCGCCGACAGCCCGCATGCGCGGCGGGGCCGGCGGGGCTTCTCGGGCACGCTCTACAAGACCGAGGCGTTCCTCCGGGCGCACCCGTTCGGCACGGTGCCGGCGGCGTTCGGCCCCGGGGGAGACGTCGGCGTCTTCGAGTCGAACAGCATCCTGCGCGCCGTCGCGCGCGCGGGCGCGCCCAACCGTCAGCTCTACGGCCGCGATGGCTACGAGGCGTCGAGGATCGACAGCTTCCTCGATGCCGACCTCGTGTTCGCGCGGGAGGCGCAGGTGTACCTGCTGGAGCTGCGGGAACCGACGGCGGCCACCCACGCGCGCATGGCGGCCGCGTACGAGTTCTACCTGGCGGGTGTAGAGAGCGCGCTCGGTCGCGCGGAATACCTTGCCGGCGACGCGCTGACCATCGCGGACATCGCGTTCGTCTCCGACCTCGCCCAGTTCCTCGGCGAACGCCGCGGCCGCCGGCGGCTGGCCGCCATCGGGCTCGAGCCGATCAGCCGCCGCGGACGCGAGGAGTACCCGCGCGCCTACGGCCACATGCGCGAACTCATCGAGACCGACGCGTTCTCGAAGTACTTCGAAGGCTACCTGCCCCGCGAGGACTCCGCGTCCTGACGGCGCAGGGTAGCCACTGCTCGGAGCGCAACCGGTGTTCGAGTGGCTCTTCAAGTACCCGTCCGACGTCTACCGCGAGGCGGTGTTCACGTTCGGGACGGACCTCGCGCCCGCGTGGTGGATTCTCTTCGGCGCCGTCGCGGTCGCACTGCTTGCGGCGAGCCTGGTGCGGCGTGGCCGCCTCGCCCGCTGGCCCGTCCCGCGGCGGCTCGTCGTGTTCGGCTTTCAGGCGGCGACGCTCGGCATGATCCTGGCGTTGCTGGCGGAGCCGACGCTGATGGTGCGCCAGCTCAAGCCGGGGGCGAATACGGTCGCCGTGCTGATCGACGATTCCGAGAGCATGTCCCTGGACGCGGGCAGCGGAGAGTCGCGCCTGGCCGTCGCCCGGCGCCTCGCCGAGCGCGACATCGTCCCCGGCGTCGGGGAGCGTTCCAGCGTGGCCCTGTTCCGTTTCGCGGAAGGCGCGGGTCGCATCGAGTCCCTGGACGCGCTCTCCGCGGACGGCGGTCGCACGCGCGTGCTTGCCTCCCTGGCTGAAGCGGCCGGCGCGTTCGGCACCGATGCCCTCGCCGCCGTCATCGTCTTGACGGACGGTGCGGCCAACGCGGATGCCGGCGACGATCCCGGAGCGCTGCTGGCCGCCGGCGTGCCCGTGCACACGGTGGGCATCGGTCCCGGTGCGAACCCCGGTGACGTCGAACTTTCCGCGGTCGCGCTGCCGCGCACGGTGCCGCCGGGCAGCGAAGTGACGGCGCGGCTCACGCTGCGGCATGCGACCGCCGGCGACGTCCGCCTGCGCGTCCGCGACGGCGAGGACTTGCTGGCGGCGAAGACGATCGCACTCCGAACCGAAGGCGCCGTCACGAGCGTCGACATCGCCGTCCCGAGCGGGCGGCCGGGCCTGCGAGAACTCACCTTCGAGATCGAGCCGCCGCCGGGGGATCCGCTGCCCCGCAACGATGTCCGTCGGCAACTGCTCGAGGTGGCGGAACGCCGGCACCGCGTGCTCCATCTCGAGGGCGAGCCGCGCTGGGAGTACAAGTTCCTCCGCCGCGCGGTGGCGGAAGACGACGTGATGGACATCGTGAGCTGGCTCAGGACCACCCCGCGCAAGACCTATCGCCAAGGGGTGTCGGAAGCCGACGAACTCGCGGAGGGGTTCCCGGACGACCTGTCGAAACTCTATGCGTACGACGTGGTCATCCTCGGCAGCCTCCCCGCCGCGGCCCTGGACGACGAGCAGCACGCGTGGCTCGAGTCCTTCGTCGGCAAGCGCGGCGGCGGGTTGCTGGCCCTGGCCGGCCGCGACGCGCTGGCGGATGGGGGCTGGGATGTCACACCGCTTGCGAGAGCGCTCCCCGTGACCCTCGAACGGAGCGAACGGGCCTCCTACCGGTCGGTCGAAGGGGCCGCGCGCCCGGCGCCGGAGGGACGCGGCTCTCCGGTGGCCTCTCCTGTCGCATTGACCGGTGCGGGCGAGTCGAACGGCTGGGCGGGCCTGCCGAGACTCGCGGACTACCAGGTGCTCGGTCCGGTCAAGCCTGGTGCGACGGTGCTGCTCGAATGGGTTGGCGACGAGGCCGTCGCGCCCCTTCTGGTCGAACAGCCCTACGGCTTCGGCCGCGCGGCGGTGCTCGCGACGGCGACCACCTGGCGCTGGCGCATGCGTACGCCGCCCGACGATCCGCGGCACGGGCTCTTCTGGAGGCAGTTGCTGCGACACCTCGCGCAGGCGGCGCAGCAGCGGGACCGCGTCACGGTGGAGGGCGGCCCGGACGCCCTCGCGGTGCGCCTGGCCCTGCGGGACGAGCGCTACGAGCCGGTCGCGGACGCGGACGTGCGCGCGACGATCACCGGACCGGACGGAACCGCGTTCGAGGGAACGCTCGCGGCAGGCGCGGAGAACGGGGCGTTCGAGGCGCGGTGGCAACCCGGCGTCCCGGGGGTGTATCGGGTGGACGTGACGGCGCGGGCTCGCCAGAACGAGCACGTTGCAACACGCTTTGCCCGGGTCGGCGCCGACGACTTCGAGTACTTCGGGGCGACGCTCAACAGGCCCTTCCTCGAACGCATCGCCGAGGCTACGGGCGGCCGGTACTGGGAGCCGGACGGCGTCGCCGGGATCGCGCGGACGGTCGCGCTGGAGGGGGCCGGTGTGCGGGAGCAGCGCACGTTGCCGCTCTGGGACGCGCCCTTCTTCTACGTGCTCATCGTGTTGCTCAAGTGCCTGGAGTGGGGGCTGCGCCGGTGGTGGGGAGGCATATGAGCCGGGTCGCATGGCTGTCGCTCCTGGTCGTCGCCGTGCTCCCGGCGTCCGCCGCGACGCGGACGCTGGTCGTCTCGGGCCTCGGCGGCGAGACGAAGTACGCGGAGGCGTTCGTGGCCCTCGCCGAGTCGGCCGCGCAGAGCGCGCGCGGAACGGGGGCCGAAGTCACGCTGCTGACCGGGGCGGACGCGACCCGGGAGACCATCCGGGACGCCCTGGCCCAACTCGGGCGGGTCTCCACGACGGAGGATGTCGCGGTCGTGCACCTCTTCGGTCACGGCACGTACGACGGCGAGACCTTCCGCTTCAACGTTCCGGGCCCGGACCCGACGGACGGGGAGCTGTCGGACTGGCTTGGCGCGTTGCCCCCCGCCCGCCAGCTCGTGGTCGTCGCCACCAGCGCCAGCGGGGCGCTCGCGGAACCGCTGCGGCGGGAGGGCCGAACGGTGATCGCGGCGACCAGGAGCGGCACGGAGCAGAGCGCCGTGATCTTCGGCGACTACTGGCTCGAGGCCCTGCGCGCGCCATCTGCGGACACGAACAAGGACGGCGCCATCGGGGCGACGGAAGCGTTCCGTTTCACGAGCGCGGCGGTGGAACGCCACTTCGAGGCGCGTGGCCTGATGGCGACGGAGCACCCGCGCCTGGAGGGACCGGAGTCCGGGATCCTCGTGTCCCGCCTCGAGCCGGAGCGGCTGCCCGATGCGAACGCGCGCCGGCTCGCCGCGCGGCGCGCGGAGATCGAGGAGGCCATCGCCGGACTTCGGGAAGAGAAGGAATCGTTGGAAATCGATGCCTACTTCGCGCGTCTGCAGGAACTGCTGCTCGAACTCGCCGTCGTCGAGCGGGAGCTCGCCGATGGCTCGTAGCCGCGCTCCGTTGTCCTCGTTGCTCGTCGGATTGGCCGTCGCGACGGGGGCGCAGGCCGACACGACCCCGGAAGACTGCCGCCGCCTCGGCTACACGGACAGGGCCGCCTCGGCGGACTGTTACCGCGGGCTGCTGCTCGACCCGTCCATCGCCGTGCGCGCGGAGGCCCTCTGGGGTCTCGGGGACTGGCAGGGCGCCAACTCCGCGTTCCGCGCGGCGGTATCCGCGGCGCCCGGCGACCCGGAAGTACGGGCGCGCTGGGGCAGGCTGTACCTTGAGGCTCACCAGGACGCCGACGCGGAGGACCTCTTTCGGGAGGCGCTGGAACTCGACGGAGCGCATGTCGAAGCCCGGGTCGGTCTGGCCGAGGTGGCCGCGGGACGGTTCGACGTCCGAGCCCGGGCGATCGCGAACTCCGTGCTCGAGGGCGTCCCGGACCATCCGGGCGCGCGTTTCGTGCTGGCCCGCGGGGCGCTCACGGTCGGGGACGTGGCGACCGGGCGGGACCTCCTGCTGCCGGTCGTCGAGTCGGAGGACCCGGGTGCGCGGCTCGAGGCGATGGCGCTGCTGGCCGCGGCCGATCACCTGGAAGGCGAGATCCCGAGTCCGTGGACCGGGCGTGCGCTGAGCGAGAGCCCCCACCATGGCGCGGTCTTCGAGACCGTCGCGCACTTCTACGTCATCACCCGCCGTTACGAGGAGGCGGTCGCCATGCTCGAACGGGCGGTCGAGGTGGATCCCCGGCTCTACAGCGCGCACGCCGCCCTCGGGATCAACCTGCTGCGGGTCAACCGTTTCGACGACGCGCAGCGGCACCTCGCCCGGTCCTTCGAAGGCGACCCCTACGACTCCGAGGTGGTGAACACGCTGCACATGCTGGACAGCCTGCACCGGTTCGATCTCACGGAGGGCGCGCGCCTGGTCCTGCGGACGCACAAGGAGGAGACGGGAGCCCTCGAGGGATACGTGCGCCGCCTCGTGGACGATGCCATCGCCACCATGGGCGCGAGGTACGGCCATGTCGTCGAGGAACCGGTCGTCATCGAGCTCTACCCGCACCACGACGACTTCGCGGTGCGCACGTCCGGGCTTCCGGGCCTCGGGATCCTGGGCGCGACCTTCGGGGACGTGATCGCCATGGACAGCCCGTCGGCGCGCGGCATCGACGACGGGTTCGACTGGGCGAGCGCCCTCTGGCACGAACTGGCGCACGTGGTCACGCTGAACGCCACGGGCAACCTGGTGTCGCGCTGGTTCAGCGAGGGCGTCTCGGTGCTGGAGGAATGGCGCACGGGCCCGAGCCGCAGCACGGGTCCGAGCCGTAGCCGTTCCGTGCCGCTCGATTTCATCGAGGCGGTGCGGGGCAACCGGCTGCTCCCGGTGGAGCACCTCGACGGGGGATTCATGCAGCCGGACACGCCGAACCGCGTCGCCCTGTCCTATGTGCAGGCGGGCCTGCTCTGCGAGTACATGGAGGACACCTGGGGCGTGGGTGCGCTAGCGCGGGTGCTGGCCGCCTACGCGGACGGCGAGGACACGCCCGGGGCCATCCGGCGTGGACTGGAGCTGGCGCCGTTCGCACTGGACGAGGGGTTCGATGCCTACCTGGACACGCGTTTCGGGGATGTCGACCCGGACCGGTTCCGCGCGCAGGTGCGCTCGGCGTCTGCACACCTGAAGGCGGAAGCGTGGTCGGCCGCCGCCGAGGCGGCGCGGGAGGCGGCGACGGTCTACCCGGACTACGTCGGCCCCGCAAGCGCCTGGCCGCTGCTGGCGGAAGCCGAGGCCGGCCGCGGACGCATCGTCGAGGCGAGCGCCGCGCTGACCGAGTACTGGCGCCGTGGCGGCCGCGCCCCGGGGACGCTGCGGCGGCTCGTCGAGTGGCTGCGGTCCGGGGAGCGGCCGGCGGACGCCCTGCCCGTGCAGCGCTCCCTCGCGCTGGTGGCGCCCCTGGTCCCCGAGGAGCGCCGACGGCTGGGCGACTTCCTCACGGAGGCGGGCCAGTACGAGGACGCGATCCTCGAGTACCGGGCCCATCTCGCCCTGCGTCCCCACGACCGTGCGGACGCGCATTACCGGATCGCAAGGGCCTACCAGGGCGCCGAACGGCTCGCGGCGGCGCGACGGCATGTGCTATACGCGCTGGAGATCGCGCCACGCTTCCGCGCCGCGCTGGCGCTCCTGCTCGAGATCGAAGGATGAACGACATCACGCCGGCTCAGGACGAAGTCGCCCGCACCGAGGCCGATGTCCAGGCGTTCCGCGAGACGATGGAGGCGATCCGCCGCGGGCTCGGACGGGTCATCGTCGGGCAGGACGCCGTGATCGAGCAGTTGCTCATCACCGTGCTGATCGGCGGGCACTGCCTCATCACCGGGTTGCCCGGCACGGCCAAGACGCTCATGGTCCGCGGGCTGGCCCAGGCGCTCGGGCTCGACTTCAAGCGCATCCAGTTCACCCCCGACCTGATGCCCTCGGACGTGACCGGCACGGACATCCTCGACGAGGACCCCGCGGCGGGTGAGCGGCGCTGGCGCTTCGAGCCCGGACCCGTATTCACCAACGTGCTGCTCGCCGACGAGATCAACCGCACCCCGCCGAAGACGCAGTCGGCGCTGCTCGAGGCCATGCAGGAGGCGAGCGTCACCGCCCGGGGGAGGACCTACCCCCTCGTCCGGCCGTTCGTGGTGCTCGCGACGCAGAACCCGATCGAACTCGAGGGGACCTACCCGCTGCCGGAGGCGCAGCTCGACCGGTTCGTGTTCAACGTGGTGCTCGACTACCTGGACGCCGCCGAGGAGGTCGCGGTGGTGGACCGCAACGTGCTCGGCGTCGTGGAGGAGGACGTCACGCCCTGCACGGACGCGGACACCCTGCTGGGCTTTCAGCGCCTCGTTCGCGAAGTGCCGGTCGCCGACGCCGTGACGCGCTACGCCGTCGACCTGGTGCGCGCCACCCGTCCGGACGATGCGTCGTCGGGCGAGCGGGTGCGTGCCTACCTCGGCTACGGCGCGAGCGTTCGCGCGGCGATCTTCCTCACCATGGGCGCGCGGGCGCGCGCCCTGCTGGCAGGCCGCTACCACGTCACCGCCGCCGATATCCGGGCGCTCGTCCCGGCGGTGCTCCGGCACCGGCTGCAGCGGAACTACCTCGCCGAGTCGGACGGCGTGACGGTCGACGCGCTGATCGCGGACGTGCTCGACGGCGTCCGGGAACCGGGGTGAACGCACCCGCCGGGGCGCGCACGCCGACGCGCCTGATCCCGCCGGAGATCCTGGCCGGGCTCGGCAACCTGGAACTCGTGGCGCGGGCGGTGGTGGACGGCATGCTGAACGGGCTGCACCGGACCGACGTGTTCGGCTTCAGCCAGGAGTTCGCGGAGTACCGCGACTACGTGCCCGGCGACGACCCGCGCTTCGTGGACTGGAACGCCTACGCGCGCACGGGCCGCCCGTACGTCAAGCGCTTCGAGGGCGAGACCAACACCCGCCTCATGCTGATGCTCGACGTGAGCGCGTCGATGGGGTTCGGGGGCGGACTCGGGGGCAGAAAAGCGTCGAAGCTCGACTACAGCCGGTGGCTCGCCGCGGCCCTCGCGTGGCTGGCGCACCGCCAGCACGACGCCGTGGGGCTGCTGGCGTTCCACGACACGGTGGCCGCGTTCCAGCCGCCTTCGGGGCGCGGCGTGGCGGGGGAGCGCCTCTTCCACACCCTCGACGGGTTGCGCGCGGGTTCGGGGACGGACTGGCCGGCGGCGCTGCGGCACCTCGGCGCACGCGTCTCGCGGCGCGGCATCCTCGCGGTGCTCTCGGACTTCTACTGTGCGCCCGACGTGCTCGGCCAGGCCTTGCGGGGGCTGTGCGTGCGGGGACACGACGTGTTCCTCCTGCATGTCCTCGACCCCGCCGAGCGGCGACCGGACGTGGGCAGGGGCGCCGCGCTGCGCGATGCGGAGACGGCGGAGGTCATGGAAGTCGACGGGCAGGAGCTGCGGTCCGGGTACCCCGAGCGGCTCGCGGAGCACGAGCGGGGACTGCGCCGCGCGGCGGCGTCCGCCGGGGCCGACTACGTCCGCGTGGACACCGACCAGCCCCTCGACCGGGCGCTCTTCGAGTACCTGCGGTTCCGCGCCCGCCAGTCATGAAGCCGCGGGCGGCGCCACCCCCGTGACCTTCGTCGCCGCGCCGCTGCTCCTCGGGCTGTTGCTGATGGCGATCCCGCTGTGGCTGCACCGTACGCACCGGGAGGCGCCCCGGCGGGGATTCAGTTCGCTGTTCCTGATGCGGGCGGCGGCGGAACCGGTGCACGCGGAGCGGACGCTGCGCTACCTGGTCCTGCTGGCGCTCCGTTGTGCAGTGCTCGCCGCGGCGGCGCTGGCGTTCGCGGGTCCGGTGCTTTCCGGCCTCCTGCGCCAGGACGGCGACGCTGCCGCCGCGGACGAGGCACGGGTCCCGCTGGTGGTGCTGGACCGCTCGCTCTCCATGGGGCGGCCAAGCGTGTGGAACGAGGCGCTACGGCGCGTGGAGCGGCTTGCCGACGACGGGGCCGCGGTCGTGTTGGGGGCCGGCACGGACCTCGAGTTGCTGACGGCCGCGCCGGGTTCGACCGCCCCGGAGGCGGCCCGCCTGGGATTCGGTGGCCTCGTCTCGCGCGTGGCGGCCGTCGCCGCGAACCTTCCGGCGGCGGGGAGCGGTTTCGCCGTGCACCTGGTCTCCGACTTCCAGGCGAGCGCCGTCCCCGATCGTTTCAACGCCCTGATCGAGGGCGGGACGTTGCCCCTGACGGTCCATCCGGTCGGCGGGGCCGAGGACAACTGGGCGGTGGAGTCGGTCCGCCTGTCCGGAGACGAGGCCGTCGCCCGCATCGCGAGCCACGCGGATGCGCGGCGGGAGGTGGGCGTGGTGTTGCGCGTCGGGGATACGGTGGCCGGGCGGACCGCCGTGGCGCTCCCGGCGTGCGCGCGAACCGAGGTGCGCTTCGCGCTGCCCCCGGACGCCCGCGACGCGTCGCGGGACATCGGGGTCGTCGTCGCGCTCGAGCCCGGGGACGCGCTGCCGGCGGACGACATGGCGCGCGCGGTGCTGCGGGCGCGGCGCTCGGGCGCGTTGGCGGTCGTGGCCTCGGCGGACGCGGCGGCCGACTACCTGGCGGCCGCGACCGACGCGGCCGGACTTCCCTTCGCACCGATCAGGATTGGTGGTAGAGGCGGTGCGGAGGACTGGCCGCCGGGCGTCGAACTGGCGGCGCTTCTCGATCCTGGGGCCCCGGCGGCGGACGTCTCCCGACGGGTCTCGCGTCTCCTTGCCCGCGGGGGTGGCCTGCTCCTCGCCGTAGGCCCCCGAACCGCTGGCGCCGGAGTACTTCCCTTCGTGGAGCAGGCGGTGGAACGGACCGTCCGCGCTCATGCGGGGGGTGCGCGAGTGGTGGTGGAAGATTCGGGCCACCCGGCGGCGGGGGACGGTTGGCGCGACGTGGCCGTCTTCCGCAGTGTCGTTCCGGTCGAGCCCACCGCCGGTGAGCCCATCCTGTCGCTGGAGGACGGACGTCCGCTGCTCG
Organism: Pseudomonadales bacterium; assembly: GCA_022825925.1. GTDB lineage: Bacteria > Pseudomonadota > Gammaproteobacteria > Pseudomonadales > Azotimanducaceae > VXNE01. The sequence continues at coordinate 16,727 of JAJDVW010000021.1, forward strand.
CGGAGTACCGCGTCGGTCCGGGGCGGGTGCTGGTCCTGTACACGGCGCTCGACCGGGAGTGGACATCGCTGGCGGTCCGCCCCGCGTTCGTCCGCTTCGTCGCGGACGCGCTGCGCTACCTCGGCAACGACCTGGGCGCCCTCGAGGCGCTGGCCGGGGCGCCTCTGCGCGTGCCGGCGGCTTCCGTGCAGGTCTTCGACGCCGAGGGCGCGAGGGTGCTGGGGCTCGCGAGCACTGCGGACCGACCGACGGTGCGCCTCGCCGAACCCGGTTTCTACACCGTGCGCACGCCGGGGCGCAGCACCCTGCTCGCCGTGAACGTGGACCCCCGCGAGTCGGACCTGCGCACGGCCGACGCGACGCTGCTGGCCCGCTGGCAGGATGCCATCGGCGCGGAGGCCGCCGGGAGCGCCGCGGTTCCGGGAGGCGAGGGAGCACCGGCCGCGGCGGACCGGGGGCAGCCTCTCGGCATCTGGCTGCTGGCGCTCCTTGCGCTGCTGCTTCTGGCCGAACCGCTCGTGGCCAACGTGGGCCGCGTACGGTGGCTCCCGCGGAAAGCCCCTGTGTAAGCGCCGGCCGCGGGCTCGCGATATGCTTGCGGGTTTTCTCGGGCCTTCCCGATGCACTTCCCCATGCAAAAAGGAGCAGCGGCAGCATGAAAGACGAGACCATCGCGATCCACGCGGGTTACGAAACCGACCCCACCACCCACGCGGTGGCCGCGCCCATCTACCAGACCGTCGCGTACGAGTTCGACGACGCCCAGCACGGCGCCGACCTCTTCAACCTGGCCGTGCCGGGCAACATCTACACGCGGATCATGAACCCGACCCAGGCTGTGCTGGAGCAGCGGGTCGCCGAACTGGAGCATGGCGTCGGCGCGCTCGTCCTCTCTTCCGGCAGCGCCGCGGTCAACTACTCCGTCCTCAATCTCGCGGAGGCGGGCGACAACATCGTCACCGTGCCGCAGCTCTACGGCGGCACCTACACGCTGTTCGCCCACATGCTTCCGAAGCAGGGCATCGAGGTGCGCTTCGCCGAGGACGACAGTCCGGCGGACCTCGAGAAGCTGGTGGACGGCCGTACCAAGGCCATCTTCTGCGAGAGCATCGGCAATCCGGCCGGCAACATCATCGACCTCGAAGGCGTGGCCGAGATGGCCCACGCGCATGGCGTGGCGACGATCGTGGACAACACCGTCGCGACCCCGGCGCTGCTGAAGCCGGTGGATCACGGGTTCGACATCGTCGTGCACTCGATGACGAAGTACATGGGCGGCCATGGCAACTCGCTCGGCGGCGTCATCGTGGACGGCGGGAAGTTCTCCTGGGCGGACAACGCGGACCGCTACGCGATGTTCACCACGCCGGAGCCGAGCTACCACGGCGTCGTGTACACGGATGCCCTCGGGCCGGCGGCCTACATCGGGCGCGCCCGCACGGTGCCCCTGCGCAACACGGGCTCGGCCATCTCGCCGTTCAACGCGTTCCTGATCATGCAGGGCGTGGAGACGCTCAACCTGCGCATGGAGCGGCACTGCGAGAACACCATGGCGGCGGCGCAGCACCTGAAGGACCACCCGAAGGTGGAGTGGGTGAGCTACGCCGGGCTGCCCGGGGACCGCTACCACGACCTGGCGCAGCGCTACATGGGCGGCCGCGCGTCGGGCATCCTGACGTTCGGCGTCCATGGCGGCTTCGACGCGGGCGTGAAGTTCTACGACGCGCTCAAGCTCTTCAAGCGGCTGGTGAACATCGGCGACGCCAAGTCCCTCGCCTGCCACCCCGCCTCGACGACGCACCGGCAACTCACCGAGGAGGAGCAGGCCAGCGTCGGCGTGCGGCCGGAGACGATACGGCTCTCCGTCGGCATCGAGCACATCGACGACATCCTCGAGGACCTCGACCAGGCGCTTGCCGCGGTCTGATCGGGGGCGTTCCGGGAGAGCCGGTTCGCGGGACTGACGCTGCGGCGCCGTCGCGGGCAGGTTGAAGCGTCGGCCCGCTTCTGCGAGCCTCGAAGCTGCCGCGGAAACGCGCAGCCACGGAGCCGCGACTCGGGTGAAGGGGTCGGGCGCGCACGGAGTCCTCGACGCGTACGTCGCGCGGTGCGCGCGGCGGCTGCGCGGGGTGACGGCCGTGCGGCTCGCGGCCATCGCACTCCTCGGAGTGCTCGCCGTCGCGGCCCTGTTCGCGGCGGTCGTGGTCTACTGGGTACCGGGTTCCGCATGGACCGTCACGGCCCGTGTCCTCCTGGCGATCGTCGCGGTGCTCCCGTTTGCGGTGGCCTGGCGGATGCGCGGCGGGGCCGACGCCCCGGCCGAACGCATCGAGCGGCTGGTACGGCGATTCGACGGTCGACTGACCACGTGGGCCGATGCGCGCCGTCGGGGACGCGACTCGCGGCTCCTGACGGTCCTGGCGCACGAGACGGCGTCCGTCGCCGGGGACCATAGCCCGTCGACGGTCGTGCCGGCACGCCGCTTCGTCCCCTGGTCGCTGGCGACCGCCGGCGCCATCGCCGGGCTGGCATGGCTGCTGGTTGCGGCGCCCACCGCGTGGCAGCTCGCCGGACAGCGCCTTTTCACGGGTGCGCTCTTCTCGGACGGCCAGCCCCGCATCGTGGTGCAGCCCGGCGATGCCGTCGTGCCGCGGGGGTCGGACGTGGTCGTGCGGGCGACGCCGTGGGGCTTCGAGCCCGGCGCCATGCGCCTGCACGCGGCCTTCGCCGGCGGCCCCGGCTGGGAGCGCGCGGACATGTCCCCCGCCGGCGGGGACGCATCGGGGTTCGTCCTCGTGGCCGTGACGGAGCCCGTCGAGTACTACGTGTCCGCCGGGTCGCTCAACTCCGCCCGTTTCCGGGTGGACGTCGCGGACCTGCCGGCGGTCGAGACCCTGGCGCTCGACGTCACCTGGCCGGAGTGGACGGGCGTGAGTCCGACACGGCAGTTCGAGGGAGACGTCGCGGGCGTGGCGGGCACGCGCGTGGCGGTCGAGGCGGCCGCGGACCTGCCCTTGACGGGCGCGCACCTGGTCCGGGACGGCGTGGCGCGGCCGATGGAGGTGGCGGGCCGGGTCGGCGCCGCGGGTTTCGAGATCGACCGGGCGGGCGCCTGGCATCTTGCAGTCGTCCACCAGGGCGCGCTCGTACGCATCACCGAGGAGTTCGCGATCGACCTGGCGGTGGACACGCCGCCGGAGATCGAGTTCGTCTTCCCCGGGCGTGACCGGTCCGTCACGTCCATCGAGGAACTCGCGCTGCGCTTCCGGGCGCGGGACGACTTCGGGGTCGAGGGGCTCGCGCTGCACTATTCGGTGAACGGCGGTGCTGCCGCGCAGCGCGAACTGCTCGCGGAGCGGGACACGGAGGTCGAGGGTGGCACGCTGTTGATGTTCGAGGATCTCTCGACCCCGGAAGGGGCCCCGGAAGGGGCAACCGCGAGGGCGATGCGCCCCGGCGATGTCGTCTCGTTCTTCGCCGAGGCCCGCGACCGGGAGCAGTCGACCCGCAGTGCGCTCTACTTCGCCGACGTGCGGCCGTTCGACCGGCGCTACCGCGAACGGCAATCCCAGGGCGGCGGCGGTGGCGGCGGTCAGGGGATCGACATAGCGGCACGCCAGCGCGACATCGTGACCGCGACCTGGAACCTGATCCTCGAGCGGGACAGGGGGGAACGCGTCGACGAGAAACTCGCGGACCGGACCGACGTGCTCGCGCTCCTGCAGGAGCGGCTCATGGAGCAGATCGACACCCTGATCGCGCGTAGCGAGGGCCGGGGACTCTCGGCGAGCGCCGAGATCGACGTGTTCGTCACGGAACTCGCCAAGGCGCGGGAGTACATGGTCCCGGCGGCGGAGCGGCTTGCCGGGCATGCCCTCGACGAGGCCTTGCCCCTGGAGCAGAAAGCCCTGCAGCACGCCTTGGCCGCCGAAGCCGGTCTGCGCGAGATGAACGTGTCCTTGGCCTCGGAAGGCACGGGTTCCCGCGGCGGAATGGACCGCTCGCTGTCGGAACTGATCGACCTCGAAATGGACCCCGAACGCAACCGCTACGAGATGCCGCGTGCGCCGGGGGGACAGGAACAGGGAGCGGGGGACGACGCGGAGTGGGAGCGCCTCGCGGAACTCGCCCGCCGCCAGGAGGCGCTCGCGCGCTCGGCGGGCGGTCAGCAGATGCCCGTGTCGCGCTGGCGCCAGGAACGGCTGCGACGGGAAGTCGAGGAGATGCGGCAGCGGCTGGCCCAGGCCGGGGGCGGACGCACGGGCCGCATCGATGACGCGATCGAGCGTCTCGGCGAAGCGCGCGACGCCATCGACGACTCCCTGGAGGGGCGCGCCGATCCGCGGCAACAGGAACGCATCGCGGATGCGCTTCGCGAGGCGGCGGAGCGGCTGCGCGACGCGGGTCGCCAGCGCAGCGTCGACGCCATTGAGGACGCGCGGGGCGACGTCGCACGCCTCGTCCGCACCCAGCAGGGCATCAACGAGCGGCTGCAGGCCCTGCAGGACGAAAGCCTGGATGCATCCCGCCGTGGCCAGCGGACTCCAAACGGCCTCCGAAATCGGGCCGCCGCCGCCCTGGACGCGGCCACCGACGCAAACCGAAAACGGCGCATGCGCGAGGACTTCGGCGAGATCGTGCGTCGCCTGGAGGAATTGCGGCCGTCGCTGCCGGAGCGGGAGGGCGCATCGCTCGAACGTGCCCTTGACGACGTGTCGGACGCGCGCCTGGTCGAGCGCATGGCGGCCGCGGCGGAAGTGTTCGACCGGGGCCGGCCGCTCTTCCTGATCGGGCAGGAAGAGTACGTCGAGGAGGCGCTGGGGCGCTTCGGCGACCGCCTCGGACGTGTCGCTGCGCGCCTGGCGGCGCGCGCGGACGGAGAGCCCCCCGAGCCCGGCCTCGCCCGGGCGCAGGAGCTGCGGCGCTCCCTCGAGCAAGCCGCCGCCGGCGAGGACGCCCGGGCGATGGAGCAGGTGGCGCGTGCCGTCACCGTCATGGAACTGGAAGTGCTCGGTCCCGACGACGCGCCGGACCTCTCGCCGGACCGTGCCCGGTACCGTGCGCTCGGTACGTCCGACGCGAACGCCGAGCGCCTCTACCGGATGACCCTCGACCGCCTGGACCGCCTCGAGGTCGCCCTCGCGCGATCCGGCCGGACCGGTATCCGCGCCGAGGAACCGCGCGACGACGCGTACGACTCGGAGGAGGTCGCGCGCTACTTCCGCACGCTCAGCTGCGGCCGCGAGTGCCGGTAGGGCCGGGCTTGGGCTCCCTGAGGCCGAACAGCACGACCGCCACGCCGAGCACGGCCGCCACGAGGGAGACGTCCTGGATGCTCTGGCCGCGCTTCTGCGCGGTCACGACGATTTCCTCGACCGGGGCGGAGGCGTCCGTGCGCGACTCCGTCGGGATACACTTGTTCGGCAACCGGGGCTACCGGCGCGGCCAGTGGAAGATCAGCGACACGCAGCCACCCCTGTCCACGGGGCAGTGGGAACTCTTCGACCTCCCGAACCGGTCCTCATCCCGCCGGACCGGGCCGACGAGATGGCGGCGCTGCTCGAGGCCGAGGACGACCTCCACCTCGACCTGCGGGCGATCAGCTTCCGGTACTTCTTCCCCGGCGCCGGTCCGCGCCCGCGGGAACTGCGGGACCAGTACGAGGCCGCGGGGTCCGGAACGGCCGGCGGCGAGCCCGATCCGCGCAAGGCCGTCGAACTCGCCTTCTACGCGGACGTGACGGCCAACGGCGGCATCTCGGACGCACGCCTCTTGACCGCGGTGGAGCGCTTCGCGACGGCGCTTGCAGCACTCGAGGCGCGGCTCGCGGACGGTCCGTACCTGATGGGCGGGAGGGAGACCCTCCTCGACATCGCCTGGTACATCTATTGCTTCCGCCTGGTCACCTCGGGCTACCCGCTGCGCGAACGGCACCCGAGACTCGGCGCCTGGTTCGACGGACTGCACGCCCGGGAGGCGTTCCGCCGCGAGGTCGCGGAACCGCCGCCGCTCGTCGCGATGCGCAAGGCCATGCAGGCGGAGCAGGAGGCGCGGGGCACGACCCTCGCGCAGGTCGCGGGGCTCTAGCGTGGCCACGCTCGTCGTCCTCAACGTCCTCCTGACGGCCGTGATCCTGGTCGCGCTCGGCTACCGGCGCCTGGCCGCGAAATCGCCGCCGCCACCGCTCTTCCACATGCTCAACAGCGTCTACGGCCTGCTGCGCCCGGACTGCCACACCGGCCGCCCCACGCCGGCGCCCCGGATCGCGGAGGAGCTGCGCTATCCCGCGGTCGAGCCGCCGCCGGACACGGCCAGCCGGCACGGTGAGATCGAGGTCCTTCCGGACGGCACCGAAGCCACCCACTGGTATGCGGAAGCCGCCGGCGTGACCTGGCACTTCGTCACGGCCGGGGACCCGGGCGGCGAGGCCGTCCTGATGCTGCACGGGCTGCCGGAGTCCTGGTGGGCGTTTCACCACCAGATCGGGGACCTCGCGCAGGATCGCTACGTGATCGCCCTCGACTGCAAGGGGTACGGCCAGAGCGACAAGCGGCTCGACCTCGACTACCGTGCCGCGACCATGGCCGCCGAGACGGCGGCGCTCCTCGATGCGCTCGGCATCGAGCGCTTCCACATCGTCGCCCACGACCGGGGCGCCGTCATCGCCGATCACATGACCGCCGTCGCGTCCCTCGACGGCCGGATCCTTCGCTACGTCCGCATGCAGCAATCGTTCAACGAGCCCCACGGCGATCCCCGGCCGCCGCACGCGCTCTTCGCGACCAGGCTCGGCGAAGCCAACTTCAAGAGCCGCAACATCATCGGCATTGTGTATGAGAAGGTGATGCCGGCCGGCCTCACGCCTTCGACCCTGAAACGCCTGGACTACGAGTTCAAGTTCCGGGGCGTGGCCGAGGCGGTGCGCCGCTACTTCGGGGCCAACAACTTCGACATCGAGTACCGGGACCGGCACGAGTCCCTGTTCGCCCACATGACCATGCCGATCCTCATCCTGCAGGGCCGGTGGGATCCCGGACAGCACCCGGAGGAGTACGCGCGCTCCAGCGAGTTCGCGCCCGACCTCCGGGTAGAGTTCGTCGAGGCCAGCCACTTCTCGCACCTCGAGAACCCGACCGCCGTCAACGGGGCCATCAGGAGGTTCCTTGGTCCCGCCTGAGCGACCTCCCCCCCGATTCCCTGCTACGCTCCACGACGCCGCCCGCCGCAGCTCGGGACGGCCGGGCGCATGAACGACATGCTGGAACGCGAGGCCTAGATGGCGGCCCGACGAACTCAGACAATCAACTTGGCTACGCGTCGCCCGACTTCTTGCGCGACGCGCAACAGGGCATCAAGGAGCGCTTCATCGACGTCCAACTCCCCTTCGTACTCGGCGAGATTCCGCTTGCGGTGGGCCTGATCGAGCACGCGCCACTGCTCGTCGGGCAAATCGACCGTGTGCCGCAGACATTGGAAGACCAGGTAGCGGGACTCGGAACGGTAGCCTTGAGATCGGAGTGCCGCGAGCGCCAGGGCGTGGGCGGCGTTGTAGGCGAGGTCGAAACGGCTTTCCCGGCTCAGGTCGCGCCGCTCGGCATCTGCGAGGCGACGGTTGCCCGACCGCGACAGGCCTTCGACCTCTGGTGCCGCGGGTGGCTCCGGTTTCAGTTGTCCGATCCGGACCAGATTCTCGAGTTCACGCGGCGCCATCTTCGCGAC
>JAJDVW010000033.1 GCA_022825925.1 Pseudomonadales bacterium
CGACGCGTACAACGCGCGCATCGACGAGGGCAACCGGAACATGGCCTGGGGTGTCTCGAAGGCGCCCACCTGGTACCGCAACGACAAGGGCCGCATCGCGCAGAACTGGCCGTTCACGCTGCGCGAGTTCTGGAGCCAGACGCGGGAGCCGGACCCGGCGGACTACGTGTTCAGTTGACGCGGGCCGGTCGCGTCACCCGACCTTCGACGCCACCCCGTCCCAGTACCGGGCGATCGCGTCCACGTGATCCGCGGGCTGGGACAGGCCCGCGTTCATGGTGATCACCGCCGTGTGCGTCACGCCCATGTCCGCGAGGGACTTGAGCCTGTCGAGTTCCTTCGGACCGGCGTTGCCCAGCGGCTGCATGCACTCGATGCCGATGTCGGCCGCGTCCCGGCCCGCCGCGCGCGCCGCTCCCCGCATCGTGTCGAGTTGCGACGCGAGTTCCGGGTTGAAGAACGGGAACCAGCCGTCGGCGATGCGCCCGACGCGCTCGATCACCCGGGGCGCCATGCCGCCGAGCCAGAGGGGAATCGACTGGCGCACGGGCAGGGGATTCAGCCCGGCATCGGTGACCTTGTGCCAGCGGCCGTCGTAGTCGATGGTGTCGTCGGCCCACAGCTTCCGCATCAGGTCGATCTGCTCTTCGCTGCGTACGCCGCGGTCGTGGAAGTTCTCGCCGAGGGCCTCGTACTCGACGTCGTTCCAGCCGGTGCCGATGCCGAGGCGCAGCCGCCCGCCGGAGAGCACGTCGAGGGACGCGGCCTGCTTCGCGACCAGCGCCGTCTGCCGCTGCGGCAGGATGATGACCGCGGTGACCAGTTCCAGGGTCTCGGTCAGGCCGGCCAGGTAGCCGAACAGCACGAACGGCTCGTGGAACAGGCTCTCGGACGTGTAGGGCCCCCGCCACTCGGGCCGGCTCGCCGTGCTCGCCCCCAGGACATGGTCGAAGGCGATGACGTGATCGTAGCCGGCGGCCTCGGCGGTGGTGGCGAATCTCGCGACGACCTCGGGGTCGGTGCCGATCTCGGTCTGGGGGAACACGACGCCGAGCTTCATGGGGATCTCCTCGGGTAGGTGGGTGGGCGGCGGCAGCGTATCATCGCGCGCGCCTGCCGACAGCAATCCACACCGGAGGAGTCACCCATGAAAGTCGCCCTGATGTCGAACCCGTACAACCGCGTGGATCTCTTCGAGGAGGCCGGTATCGAGGTGCTCGAGGGGCCGACCCGCACGACGGAGGAGATGATCGACCTCCTGCGCGACGCGGACGGTGCGCTGGTCAACATCATCCCGGCGACCTCCCGTGAGGTGCTGGAGGCGTGCCCGAAACTCAAGGTGGTGAGCCGCATGGGCGTCGGCGTCGACTCGATCGACCACGACGCCGCCACCGACCTCGGCGTGCTGGTTTGCAACACGCCGGGTGTGAACACCACCGAGGTGGCCGACCACGCCGTCGCCCTGCTGCTGTCGCTGACGCGGTGCCTGCACGACTCCATCCACGCGACGCGGGCGGGCAAGTGGAGCAACGACCGGCCCACGATCCGGGGCTACCAGACCGGCGTCCGCCGCATCGCGGGGCACACCGTGGGCATCATCGGCTTCGGCAACATCGGGCGCGCCTTCGCGACGCGTATCCGGGGATTCGGGCCGTCCGAGATCATCGCCTTCGACCCCTACGTACCGCAGGGCACCGGCGACCTGTACGGCGTGCGCATGGTGTCCTTCGAGGAACTGCTGTCGCGCTGCGACTACATCACCATCCACTGCTCGGCGACGGACGAGACCCGGCACATGATCGACTCCAACGCCCTCGGGCTCATGAAGGACACGGCGATGATCGTCAACACGGCCCGCGGCCCCATCATCGACGGCGCCGCGCTCGCCGATGCCGCGCGGGAAGGGCGGATCGGCGCCGCCGCCCTCGACGTCACCGAGATCGAGCCGATCGACCCGGACGACCCGCTCCTGCACCTGCCAAACGTCGTCGTGACGCCCCACATCGCCGGCTTCTCGCCGACGTTCCTCGAGGACTGCCCGCAGCGGCAGGCGGAAAACGTGATCCGCGTACTGCGGGGGCAGGCGCCCCACGGACTCACCAATCCGGAGGTCATCAAGACCATCGCCGTGATGCGTTCGACCGACGCGGGCAGGTGGGAGGGCGTGCCGGACTTCTCAACCGCCCTGGCCGTGTAGGGGAGGGGCTAGCGCGACCTAGCGGTCGCGTTGGGAGTTTCGCAGGCGAAACTCCTACGGCGCAAGCGCCTAGTCCCGGGACAAGCCCTCGCGCGCGGGACGCGGAGTACCCGGTCCGGAGGGCGTCGTCGGAAGCGCCTTTGCGGCGTCCCGGGCGCACGCACATTGGGGGCGAAATCGCACGCGGCGTTCAGCCAACGCCGATAGGCTTGGCATTGCACACCCCTTACGCTCGGTTGCTCCAGTCATTCAAAGAGCAGCGCCGACGCCATGGCCCGGGACACAGCGCCGTCCGCGAACCCGCGAGGCCTGTTTGAGCCCATCGCTTCGCGCGTGCTACGGTTCGGCGGACTGCGACGCAGTCGGCGTCGGCGGCGCAGCGAGGGACCTGCCCATGTGCCCCAGCCCCATCGATCCGGACGAGATTCGCTATCCCGACTCGGACGGTCGTCCGTTGGCCGACAACGACTGGCAGTTCACGGCGATCCTCGGCGCCGTCGGCACACTGCGCGTCCACTTCGTCGCACGCTCCGATGTCTACGTGTTCGGGGATATGCTCCTGTACTACGTCGAGGGCGATCCGGGGAAGTCCGTGGCGCCGGATGTCTGCATCGCTCTCGGCGTACCGAAGCGCAAGCGGCTGGTCTACAAGCTGTGGGAGGAGGGCAAGCCGCCGGATTTCGTCCTGGAGGTCGCCTCTGGGCGCACCTGGCAGCAGGATCGCGGCCGTAAGCGGATTCTGTACGAACAACTCGGTTGCACGGAGTACTGGCGTTTCGATCCGCGCGGCGAGTTCTTCCAGCCCGCCCTGCAGGGGCTCTCCCTCGAGAGGGGTCGCTATCGCCCGATTCCCGAGAGGCTGCGGCGCGGGTTGCGGGAGATTCCGAGCGCCGTGCTCGGGCTCGCGCTTCGGGCGGAGGACGGCGTCGTGCGTTTCCATGACCCGGTCGCCGGTTGGGATCTCGAGACCCACGAGGAGGCCCTCGCCGGGCGCCGCGAGGTCGAGTCGCGTGTTCGCCACCTGGAAGAGCGGTTGGCGAAGCTCGGGATCGAACCTGATTGACGCGGGTAGCCTTACCTCAACTGGGGAAGATCTGCGCGCCGCCGTCGATCCGAAGCACTTGCCCCGTGATGTACGAACCGTCCTTCCTGACGAGGAACTCCACCGCCCTCGCGACTTCCTCCGGCCAGCCGCAGGATGCACGTCATCAGGTTGCGGTCCGGGATGCCCCGCACTTCACGCCACGAGAGTCCACGCCAATCCGTCCACTTCTTCGAAGTGCCGATCCGCCGAGACCAGGTCCGCCCCGGATTCCATGGCGTGCGCCGCAATCCAGATGTCGTTCGTCGGGATCGGTCGGCCCTTCCTGCGAAGGTTGACGGCGATGCGCGCATAGCGGTCCGCGGTGGTCAGCGTCATGCCGGCCACGGTCACCCGTCGGTTGTCGATGAACTGGTGGAGTTCGCGGATGTTCTGTTCCGCGCGGGCGCCATGGCGGAAGCCGTAAAGCAACTCGCCGACCACGACGAGCGGCAGCAGTATCTCCGACGAAGACCGGACGACTTCCGCCATGCGCGAATGGCCGCGCTTCCAAAGGGAGTACGCATTGGCGTCGAGCAAGACTCTCACTTCCACATCGCCTCGTCGATGTGGGAGAAGTCCTTCAAGGCACGGTCGATCCGATCGGCCTCGTCAGTGGACCAGGTACCCATCAGGTGATCCAGCGACGAGCCCACCACATTCGCCTCCCCGTGATCGAGGTCGGCTCCCCGGCGAATCAGGCGCATGACGGCGCGATTCAACGATATGCCCTCGCGTTGGGCAAGGTCCTGGATGTACTTGGCCAACTCGTCGTCGAATCCGCGCAGGGTCAGTTGGTTCATCGAAGACTCCATGACGAGTCGAGAGATGACTCACTTAGAGTCAAGTTAACGAGTCGGGCATGCCGCGTCAACTGCTGTAACTGCTGGGGGACGCTCTGATCAAGAGCTTCCGCAAGCGTACATGGATGGGCCGTGGCGCGCTGCGCTCAACTCGGAAAGATCTGCGCTCCCCCGTCGATCCGCAGCACCTGCCCCGTGATGTACGAACCGTCCTTCGTGACGAGGAACTCGACCGCCTTCGCGACTTCCTCCGGCCAGCCGTAGCGCGTCAGCGGGCCGTCCCGGACCTTGCGTTCGTCGCGCGTCGGCCGGCTGGCGAGAAAGCGCGCCGTGATGATCTCGCCCGGCGCAATGACGTTCGCGTAGACGCCGTGCGGACGGAGCTGCGCGGCAAGGCAGCGCGTGTACTCGTGTACGGCGGCCTTCGCCGTGGCGTACATCGCGGCGCCGCGGTGCCCCGAGAGCCCCGCGATGCTGCCGATGGTCACGATCCAGCCGCGTTCGCGCTCGATCATCGGTGGAACCACCGCCCGGCTGACGAGGATGCACGTCATCAGGTTGCGGTCCAGGATGCTGCGCGCGTCCTGCATGGGGATGTGGAGCGCGTCGTTGACGACGGGCTTGCCGGCGTTCTCGGCCGTGACGCCCCCCGCTCCGATGTCGCCGCCGGCGTTGTTGACGAGGATGTCGACGTGGCCGAAGCGCTCGCGGATGCGGGCGTGGAGATCGTCCACGACCGTTTCGGAGGTGAGGTCGCCGTGCACCGCGAGCACCTTGACGCCGTGGGCGTCGGCGATCTCGGCGGCCACCGCTTCGAGGGACTCGGCCTCGTCGAGCTGACGCGTGGAGGTGGGCGTCGTGCCGTGCACCACGACCGTCGAACCGAGGCTCGCCAGGTGATCCGCGACCACCCGGCCGATGCCACGGGAGGACCCCGTGACCCATGCGACCTTGCCGGTCTCAGCCGCCTGTCCTTCATTCGGTGCTCCCTGGTCCGCTCCGCGTCCCGCCCTCGGGTTCGGTCAGCAACCGCGCAAGCCGGCGTCGTTCCTGCGGACCCATTCCGAGTGCGGTCGCCGCATACGCCTCGAAGGAACCGTGTGCCCGATCGATCGCCGCAAAGGCCTCGCGCAGGTACTCGACGTCGACGCCGAGCATGGGTTCGATCAACGCGGGGTCGATGCTGTCGAAGATGTCGATGCCTTCCGGCAGTCGGGCCGGAGGAGACGCCAGGTAGTTGGCCTCGATGGCGCTCATGGGAGCGCCCAGCAGGCGCAGGAGAAAGGCGGCGGCCAAACCGGCGCGGTCCTTGCCGGCGGTGCAGTGAAACAGCAGCGGCTCGCCGTCCGAGTCGAGCACGGCCTTCAGCAAGGACCGGTATTGCGGGGCGTGGTCCAGCGCCAGGGTCGCATACAGGGCTTTCATGTAGGCTGCCGCCTCGTCCGCCGATTCGACTTCGCCTGCCAGCGGCTTCTCCACGTAACCCGCCGGGTCCGCGGGATCGATCGGCAGGCTGATCCGGCGGATGTCCCGGTCTTCCGGCAACCGGTCCGCGCCTCCGAGCTTGCGCTCCTCGTCGATGCGGAAGTCCACTACGGTCCGCAGGTTCAGTTCGGCAACCCGACGCAGATCGGCATCGGTCAGGCCGCTCAATGCATCCGAACGGTAGACGGCGCCGAACCTGACCCTGGCCCCGTCGGCGACGCGATGGCCGCCGAGGTCGCGCAGGTTGAACGCTCCCTGAAGCGGTAACGGCACATCGGCGGGGTTTCCTGGCGCTGCCGGCGCCGGCGCGCCATGACCCAGGGAGCAGAGGGTTACGACACCGATTGCCGTCAGTCGCGGCCGAGCGGAGGCGAGACGGTGCCGGTCGGGCCGCTGCACGGTGCTGTTTCCGCCGTCTCAGCTCGGAAAGATCTGTGCGCCGCCGTCGATGCGCAGCAACTGCCCGGTGATGTAAGAAGAGTCCTCGGTCACCAGGAACTCGACGGTCTTCGCGACCTCCTCGGGCCATCCGTAGCGCGTCAGCGCTCCCTCGCGCACCTTGCGCTCGTCCTTGGTCGGCCGGCTCGCCAGGAACCGCGCCGTGATGATCTCCCCCGGAGCGATGACGTTCGCGTACACGCCGTGCGGGCGCAACTGCGCCGCCAGGCAGCGGGTGTACTCGTGGACGGCCGCCTTCGCCGTCGCGTAGATCACTTCGCGGCGGTGCCCGGAGAGTCCCGCGATGCTGCCGATGGTGACGATCCAGCCCCGTTCCCGCTCGATCATCGACGGGGCGACCGCGCGGCTCACGAGGATGCAGGTCATGAGGTTGCGGTCCAGGATGATGCGTACGTCCTCCATCGGGATCTCGACCGCGTCGTTGACGAGGGGCTTGCCGGCGTTCTCCGCCGTGACGCCGCGCACGCCGATGTCGCCGCCGGCGTTGTTGATGAGGATGTCGACGGCGCCGAAGCGCTCGACGATCCGGGCATGGAGATCGTCCACGACCGACTCGGACGTCAGGTCCCCATGGACGGCAAGCACGTCGGCGTCGTGAGCTTCGGCGATCTCCGACGCCACGGCGTCGAGGGAGTCGGCCTCGCCGAGCTGCCGCGTGGACGTGGGTGTCGTGCCGTGCACGACCACGCGGGCCCCGAGGCTCGCCAGGTGATCCGCGACCACGCGGCCGATGCCCCGGGACGAGCCGGTAACCCAGGCGACCTTGCCCGCCAGTCGTTTGTCGCTCATGTCTCCGCTCCTCCCGCGTTGTTCACAGCGACTCGTAGAAGGCCCTGCCGAGGCTGCCGCCCCGCTGGTCGCCGAGCAGCGCGTTCCGCATCTGGTTCATGACGTACGAGAGACACACGCGGGCGTCCTGGTCCACGACGATGGTGGAACCGCCGGCGCCGCCCCAGAACATGGCCCGCTCGTTGGGCGACATGGGCATCATCTCGTTGGGGAAGGCGTAGCCCATGCCGAACCGTACCGGCAGCATGAGCACGGCGTCGGCGCCGTTGGTCTGCTCCTCCTGGATGACCCGGCAGCCCTCCGGAGAGAGCAGGTCCACGCCGAACGCCGACCCGCCGTTGGCCACGGGGGTCTGTGCGCGCACCACCGCGCGGGCGTTGCCGTGCCCACCCGCCGCCGGCAGCTCGGCCTGGCGCCAACCCGGCGTGTTGACGGCGTCCGTATCGGCGGTCGCACTCGCGAACACCCGCCCGGTGATCGAGTCGGGCGCCGGCTCTCCGAAGGCGGGGTCGACGGGAGACGTGTCCGGAATCATCTCGGCGACGCGCCCGAAATGCTCCGCCGCCATGCCGATGTGGAAGTCGGCCCCGAGGGGCTCCGCGATCTCCTCGCGGAAGTAGGTGCCGAGGCTGCGTCCGTCGATGCGCCGCACGAGCTCCCCGATCAGGAAGCCCTGCGTAATGGCGTGGTATCCGCTCTGGCTGCCCGGTTCCCACCATGGCGCCTGGGCCACGAGGTTGTCGATGCAGCCCTGCCAGTCGTAGAGCTCCTCGGCGCTCGTCAGGTACGGGTCGAAGCCGGGCAGGCCCGCGGAGTGACTGAAGAAGTGCCGGACCTCGGTCTGCTCCTTGCCGTTCTGTCCGTACTCGGGCCAGTAGTCCGTCACCTTCGCGTGGAAGTCGAGCAGGCCACGATCGGCCAGCAGCAGCCCGCACAGGAAGGACATCGTCTTGGTCGTCGAGTAGACGTTGACGATGGTGTCCTCCTCCCACGGCTGCGTGCGGGCGAGATCGGCGTGCCCGGCCCACAGGTCGACCACGAACTCCCCCTCCACGGTCGCCGCGAAGGTCGCGCCGACCTCCCCCTGCTCTTCGAAGTTGCGCTCGAAGACCTCGCGTACCGGCGCAAACCGCTCGTCGCAGAAGCCGTGGACTTCCATGGAGACTCCTTCAGGGGTGGGAATGGCGGAGCATTCTATGGCATGCGCGCCGGGGGATCAGAGGGCAGCCAGCGCCGGCCCCATCAGGTCCTCGAAGTTCCCCCGGAAGAACCGCTCCCGACCCGCCTCGCTCACCGACGCGGTGGACTTCTCGAACCGCCCCATCGGGTTGCGGCCGCCCTCGACGTGCGGGTAGTCGGACGAGAACATGCAGACCTCCGGCCCCGACTGCTCGATGATCCAGCCGGCGGGCTCGGTGGGGTAGGGGGTGACGCGCACCTGGCGCCGCACGTACTCGCTCGGTTTGAGGGTGAGCCGCTGCAGCCTCTCCTCGTGGCGCGCGAACGCTTCGAAGGCCGCGTCGAGCTGCCGCATGAAGCCGGGCACCCAGACGGCGCCGAGTTCGATCACGCCGATCTTCAGGGCCTCGAAACGGTCGAGGACGCCGTCCAGGATCAGCAGCGACAGCGCCTGCATGGGCCCATGGGGGATCGCCATGTAGGAGACGGAGCGGAAGTTCTCCTCGCCGCCGTGAAAGTCCGGCACGCGCGGCATACCGTTGTTCGCGTGGGCCGGCGGCAGGACGCGGTCGGCGTTGCCGACGTGCAGCAGGATCGGCGCGCCGGCTTCCGCGGCTTGCGCCCATACCGCGTCGAGTGCGACGTGGCTCGTGGCGTGCGCCTTCGGACACGCCCACGGGATCAGGAGCGCGGTGCAGCCGAGTTCCAATGCCTCGGTGGCCGCCCGTGGCGCGCGCTCGAGATCCGCGAGGGGCACGTAGCCCACCGGCAGCAGGCGCGGGTCGACCGAACAGAACGCGACCTGGGCACGGTTCGTGGCGCTCGCGCCGTCGTAGAGCAGGTCGAGGTCGTCGCCGTGCTCCAGTCCCTCGAGCCAGACGTTGGGGGAGGTGGGGAAGACGAGCTGGCTCGCGACGCCGATCAGGTCGAGCGCGAGCGGGCGGTCCTCCCGGCGCGTGGCGCCCGTGGCGTGGTAATTCTTGCGCGCCATGATCTCTTCCGTGTCCCGGGCGCGGTATGCGGGATCGTCGTGCCGGGCCACGATCGCGTCGAGTTCGCGGCGCCCCATGCGCGCGTTGAACGCGTCGCGCACGCGGGCGGTGGCGAATTCGTCCAGCCAACCCGTCGTCTCCATGACGTGCGAGTCGGCGTCGTGAACGACGCGGCCTTCGATGTATGGCATGTGCGTTCGCCCCGCCGCGGCGCCGTCAGCCGCCGGCGGCGACGCGCTGCAGCCCGGAGTCCGCGGTGGCGGATGCCTCGGCCGGACCCTCGAACACCAGGGCCCCGTCGTCGAGCCGCGCCCGCCCGATCAGCTTGCGCTCGTAGGCGTAGTTCTGCGTGTTGCGCCACGGGTCCCGGTCGCCCTGCTTCGGCAGGAGATGCAGGGCGCGGGCGAAATAGCCGGAGGAGAAGTCGTCCACGAACGGCCGGAGAGTCATGTCGCGGTCCTCCTCCCGCAGGCGCGGCGTGCAGCGGCGCGTGCCCGTCGCGTCCATGTGGTTGAGCACCTTGCAGACGAAACGCGCGATCAGGTCCGCGCGCAGCGTCCAGGAGGCGTTGATGTAGCCGAACGTGGAGGCGAGGTTGGGAACGCCCGAGTACATCGTGCCCTTGTAGGCGACGGTGTCCGGGAAGCGCACGGGTTCGCCGTCGACGTCGAAGGAGACCTCGCCCACCGTGACGAGCCGCAGGCCGGTGGCGGTGACGACGATGTCCGCGGGGAGTTCGCGCCCGGAATCGAGCTTGAGGCCACCCTCGGTGAACGTGTCGATGGTGTCGGTGACCACCTCCACCGCGCCGGAGTTGATCGTGCGGAACAGGTCCGCGTTCGGGATCAGGCAGAGGCGCTGGTCCCAGGGGTTGTAGCGGGGCGTGAAGTGGGTCTCCACGTCGTAGTCCGGGCCGAGGGCGGTGCGGACGCCCTTCAGCAGCATGGCCTTCACGCGCTCCGGGCGCACGCGGGTGTTGTGGTAGAAGAACCGCCCCAGGGTCACGTTCTTCCAGCGCGTGATCGCGTAGGCGAGCCGCTCGGGCAGCCACCTGCGCAGCCGGTTCGCGATCGCGTCCTCGTCGGGCCGGGAGACCACGTAGGTCGGCGAGCGCTGCACCATGGCCACCTGCGCGCCGTTCTCGGCCATGGCCGGCACGAGGGTCATGGCCGTCGCGCCGCTGCCGATCACGACGACGCGCTTGTCCCTGTAGTCGAGGTCCTCTGGCCAGAACTGCGGATGCACGACGGTGCCCCGGTACCGCTCGATGCCGGGGAACTCCGGCAGATGCCCGCCCTCGTAGCTGTAGTACCCCGCGCACATGTACAGGAAGTTGCAGGTGAAGGCGGCGGTGTCGCCGTGCTCGGTCCGGCGCGCGGTGACGGTCCAGCGGCAGGACGCGCTGTCCCACGACGCGCGCTCGACGAGGTGGTGGAAGCGGATGTGGCCCTCGATGTCGTTTTCCGTGGCCGTCTCCCGCACGTAGTCGAGGATGGCTGGCCCGTCGGCGATGGCCTTCGCGGCCTTCCAGGGCTTGAAGTCGTAGCCGAGCGTGTGCATGTCGCTGTCCGAGCGCACGCCCGGGTAGCGGAAGATGTCCCAGGTGCCGCCGATGGCGTCGCGGCGGTCGAGGAGCACGAAGGTCTTCGTCGGGCACTCGCGCCCGAGGTGGCACGCGGCGCCGATGCCGGACAGTCCGGCTCCCACGATGACGACGTCGAAATGGTCCGTTTGCATGGCGCTCCACAGGCTGGCTGGCAGGCGCGCGATGTTACCATCGGGCCGCCGGTGCCCTCTCCGCCCGGACCACGCAAATGGACACGGAGGTTTTGCGCCATGGCTTGTCTCGCGGCACTCAACTGGTGGGCGATCCTCGCCGCCACCGTCGCCGCATTCGCCCTCGGCGGACTGTGGTACGGCCCCCTCTTCGGCAAGCCCTGGATGGCGGCGATCGGCAAGACCGCCGAGGAACTGCCGACTCCGCCGATGCCGTTCGTCGTCAGCTTCTTCGCGGCGCTCCTGACCTGCGTCGTGATGGCGCTGCTGATGCAGGGGCTCGGTATCCGCACCCTCGCAGGCGGGCTCGCGATGGGTCTCGCCGTCGGCGTCGGCTTCATCGCCGCGTCGACCGCTTCCGATTCCGCCCACGGCGGCACCGGCATGCGGCTGTGGACGATCACGGCGGGGTATCGCGTGGTGCTGAGCCTCATCATGGGCGCGATTCTGGGCGTGTGGAGTTGACGGTGCGCGTCTCCCCGGTCAACTGGCCGGTGGAGCGAACACGGACCACGACGTCGCATGTTTCGCGGCTTGTTTCTCGCCTTGCAGGCTATCACCGGGGTCAACCCGGTTGCCGAGGACGACTTCGGGGACTTGGAGAAGATGTCGAACGCGTGGCTGGCTTGGGCGGTAGCGCAGGATGCGCTATGAATGGTCCCGACAGCTACCGGGATTGAATCGGCTCAACTGCAGGGTCACAAGCCCGCCCACGCGTCGATACAACTGCGTGGCATGGGCGGCGGGGGACCAAGCACGGTGGTGGTGGCCCAGGATTCCCTATTACTGGCCGAAAGGTGCCCCGAGGCAGGAGAGCATGTCGGCGTTTGTCTCGGCGTTCGGAACACTAGGCTACGTTGAGTGCGACGGCTGGGAGTTGGAAGGTGGCGTCGAAAAAGTCGCAGTCTTCGGACACATCTCAGGTATGCCGCCGTCTCCTTTGGGGTTGGATCGGGCAGCGTGGCGCTACCGCCCGGGTGGCCGATACACCTTGATCGGATGCGCCTGCCGCATCCAGGGTGGCTGCCGGCGCCAGGTGCGCCCGGCGGAGAAGCCCCCGTCGACGACGATGTCCTGGCCGGTCACGAACGTGGATTCGTCGCTTGCGAGCCACACGGCGCAGTGCGCGATGTCGTCCGGGTCGCCGACCCGGTTGAGTGCCTGCTGGCCCTCCGTTTCGCTCCGGAACCGCTCGATGGCCTCCGGCGTGAAGCCGCGGCCGACCGCGAGCGGCGTCTCGATGACGCCCGGCGAGATGCAGTTGGCGCGCACGTCCCACTCCCCCATCTCCAGGGCGACGGACCGCGTGAGGGCGATGACCGCCGCCTTGGCGGCGCTGTAGAGATGCGGGGACCAGCCGCCGATCCGGGCGGCCATGGAGGCCGTGCTGACGATCGACCCGCCGCCCTGGCGCTTCATGATCGGCGCCGCGTGTCTCATGCCGAAGAACACGCCTTTCACGAGGACGTCCATGGTGATGTCGAAGTCCTCGGCGGAGGTCTCGTCGATCGGCCCGATCGCGCCGCCGAAGCCGGCGTTGTTGAACATGCAGTCGATGCGGCCCCAGCGGTCCGCGGCGACCGTGACGGCGTTCGCCACGTCCTCTTCGATGCTGACGTCGCAGCGCGCGAAGAGGCCGGCATCCCCGAGTTCGTCCGCAAGGGCGCTGCCAGCTTCTTCCTGCAGGTCCGCGATCATGACGCGCGCCCCCTCGGCCGCGAACCTCCGCGCGGTGGCGGCGCCCATGCCGCTCGCGGCGCCGGTGATCAGGGCGACCTTGTCGCTCAGTCGGGTCATGTGCGTTGCTCCTGTGATGCGGTTGCGAATCGGATTCAGAAACTCGCGGCGGCCTCGGCGGCTTCCGCGCACCGCCGGGCCAGCAGTTCCTCCAGCGCGTCCGGGAGCAACGCGCTGGTCCGTTCGATCCTGATGGCGCGAATGTCCTCGAAGCCGATGAATCGCGCGACATGTTCGAGGTAGGGGCGCTGGAAGTCGGTGGCGGGGCCGTGCGTTTCCAGGGGAAATCCCGCCGGGTACGAGCCACCGCTCGCGAGTATGAGCTGCAGCGGCTTGCCCGTGACCAGGCCGACGTAGCGGCCCTGCGCGTCGACGCGGAAGGTGAGCCCGGGCTGGCAGATCAGGTCGATGTAGTGCTTGAGCGGGTAGGGGATCGAGAAGTTCCACATCGGCGAGGACAGCAGCACCTTGTCGGCGCTCGCGAGGCGCTCCACTTCCCGCATGACACCCGCCCACTCGCCGGTTGCCTCGATGCCCCCGCCCCCGCGCACGAGGTCGAGGATCTGCTCGGTCTTCTGTTGCGCCCCTTCCGCCCCGAACGCCGGTAGCGGCTCCTCGAAGAGCGCGAGGCGCTCGATGACGTGATCGGGGTGGCGGCGGCGGTACGCGGTGACGAAGGCGTCGGCCACGCGGCTGGAGGCCGACGCTTCCTTCCGGGGGCTCGCTTCGATGTGGAGGAGCTTCACGTGGGACGTTTGGGGGCTTGCATCGCGCCGCCAAGCTCATCATGCCGGGCCTGGCCGTGGCAACACCGACGGTGCCGCCGTTGTATAAACGCCGCTTCCCGACATGCGAGGACATGGAGCCATGGCAGAGAAGATCGTGCGCGCGAACGGCATCGACATCTGGACCGAGGACTTCGGCGACCCGGCCGACCCGCCGCTGCTCCTCGTCATGGGCGCGAGCGCGCAGGGCATCCAGTGGCACGAGAGCCTCGTGCAGGCGATCGTCGACCGCGGGCGCTACGTGATCCGCTACGACAACCGGGACACCGGCCAGTCCACCTGCTTCGAAGTGGGAGCGCCTCCCTACACGCTCGACGACCTCGCCGCCGACGCGGTGGGCGTGCTGGACGCGTACGGCATCGCGGCCGCGGACGTGGCCGGCGCGTCCATGGGCGGGATGATCGTGCAAACGCTGGCGATCCATCACCGCGACCGGATCCGGAGCGCCACCATCATCATGTCCTCGCCGCTCTCGGGGGGCGGAGCACGGCCGGAACTCGGCAGCGACGACCTGCCGGGACCGGATCCCGAGTGGATGGCGGACACCTTCGCCATGATGGCGGCGCCCTACGAGACGCGGGAAGAGAAGATCGCCATGCGCATCGAGATGTTCCGCCGGCTCGCCGGAAGCGCGGAACCGTTCAACGAGGAGCGCCAGCGCGACATCGCCACCCGCGAAGTGGCCCGGGCGAAGGACTTTGCCGCGATGAACAACCACGGCATCGCGATCGGCATGAGTTCGCCGCCGGACCGCCGCCCGCAACTGAAGGAGCTTGATGTCCCTGCCCTGGTCGTACACGGCACGGAAGACCCGATCCTGCCCTACGAGCACGGCGTCGCGTTGGCCGAGACGATCCCCGGCGCGGCGTTCGTCACGCTCGAGGGCGCCGGCCACGAGATGCCCGACATGTATCTTGAGGGGATGATCGACGCGATGATGGAGGTCAGCGCTCGGGCCGCCTGAGCCGGTGCTTCAGGACGAGCCGACGCGCCGGAGGGCGTGGGCTAGGCCCCGCAGGGCGGTTTTCTCGTCAGCGGCGTTGAAGACCCGTACGCCCTCGTCGATCTTCTCTCCGACGGTGTCCCGGGTCGCCCCCTCGAGAAGCGCGATGCCCGCCGACCGGCAGGCGCGGAAGACCCGCTCGCGCGCGTGGTTTCCTCGGCGCGGTCGAGGGCGCGACGGTTCTCGATCTTGAGCCCGATCAGCAACTCGCCGTCCGGGTTCAGGGGCCAGGGGTCGGCGAGCTCCAGGTATTCCGCCGGCGAGACGCCCCAGATACTGGCGGCCGAGACGTGACCGCCGGCGCCGCGCAGCCCGCCGCGGAAGCTGAACCGGACGGCCTCGACCAGGGCCGCGACCGCGGCGGGCGACTCCGCGTGGCACAGCATGAGACCGTGCACGCCGCGGGCCAGCAGTTGCCGCGCACGATCTCCGCGGACGTCGCCGCATTCAGGAAGGTGTCGAAGTCCGTCATTGCTTCAACGCCAGCGTCAGGCCGTCGCCGATCGGCACCGTCGCCGCGTGCACGCGGCGGTCGCCGCGGATCTTCGCGTTCAGGGCCCGGATCGCGTTGGTGTCGTCGTCGCTGGCGCGCGGATCCGCGACGCGGCCGCCCCACAGGACGTTGTCCACCGCCACGACGCCGCCCGTGCGCACGAGCGTCAGGCAACGCTCGTAGTACGTCCCGTAGTTCGCCTTGTCCGCATCGATGAAGGCGAGGTCGAAGGTGCCGGCATCCCCCTGGGCGATCAGTTCGTCGAGGGTGTCCACGGCGGGCTGCAGCCGGAGGTCGATCCGGCCGGCGACGCCGGCGCGTTCCCAGAACGGTCGCCCCACCGCGGTCCACTCCTCCGACACGTCGCAGGCGACGAGCAGGCCGTCCGGGGGCAGCGCTTCCGCGACCACCAGGGCGCTGTAGCCGGTGAACGTGCCCACCTCGATGGCGCGCCGCGCGCCGAGGAGCCGGACCAGGAGGTGCATGAACGCGCCCTGCTCGGGCGAGATCTGCATGCCGTGCCACTGGGTTGCCGAACGCGTTTCCCCGCGGAGCGCGCGGGCCGCTTCCGACTCGGGGATGCCCTCCCGCAACAGGTACTCGTAGAGTGTGTCCGTGATCTTCGTAGCGGTGCTCGACATGCGTGGTCTTGGTTCCAGCGGGCCTCGGGTGCGCCGGGTACTCTACAACGGAACGGGACAAGCCCGTCCCCTGCGTCTAGGATTCGCGGTGCAACTTCCTGGCTGGAGGCGTACATGGCGGCTTGGTGGGTCAGGCTGGCGCCGGCCGTACTGTTCCTCGCCGGGTGTGGCGGAGGCGGTGGTGGAGGCGGCGGCGCGCCGCCGACCGCGGCGCCGCCACCGGAGTCGACCGTACCGCCGCCGAGCTGGACCCTCGAGCGGACGGCCCCGGCGGACCTCGAGGTCGCAGCCTCCGCCGTCGATGCCCTCCTCGATCACGTCTTCACCGACGAGGCCGTGCAGTCCGCCGTCCTGGTCGACCGCGGGTACGTGATCGGCGAGCGCTACGCGGAGGGCTACGACGGCGAGAGCTACGGCACGAGCTGGTCGGTCGCGAAGAGCATCTACAGCGCGGCCATCGGCGTCGCGCTGGGCGCGGGGGACATCGCGTCCCTGGAGCAGCCGGCCAGCGAGTTGCTGACGGAGTGGCAGGGTACGGACAAGGAGGACATCACCGTCCGGAACATCCTGGAGATGCGGTCCGGGTATCCGGCGGACGTCGGCATCTTCGTCGAGGCGGACCAGACGCGGTTCGCGCTCGAGCTCCCGCTCGTCAATGTGCCGGGAACGACCTTCGTCTACTCCAACGCCAACTCGCAGCTCATGGGCCTGCTCCTGTTGCGGGCCACGGGGGCGGACGCGCACACGTACGTGTCGCGGGAGGTCTTCGAGCCGATCGGCGTCGACCCCGCCACGGTGGGGCTCTGGTTCGATCCGACCGGCGTCAACCCGATGACCTACTGCTGCATCGACATGCGGCCGGACGACTTCGCCCGGGTCGGACTGCTCTATTCGCGCGGCGGGGAGTGGGACGGGACGCGCATCCTCCCGGAGGACTACGTCGCGGAGAGCCTGACCGCCCACAGCGCCGTCTACGGCTTCCAGTGGTGGGTGCTGAACAGCACGTTCCTCGACGGGTGGACGCCGCCGATCGAGGTCGCGGCGGCGTTCGGCCTGGACGGCCAGAAGATCTATGTGTGGCGGGAAGCGGACGTGGTCCTGGTGGTGCTCACGCGGTACGAGCACTATCGCAACCAGGGCTACGTGCTGAGCACGACGAACTGGCCGAACACCTGCTCGGGGCGCAACACGTGCCCGGGATCGGACGGCCCCCAGGTCCCCAGCTACAACGAGCCCGGACTGATCGACCGGCTGGCGGATCTGCGATAGGGTGCCGCGAGGTGTTCGGGCGTTCGGGAGGTGGGCTACAGCCCCTCGAGACGTTCGAACTGGGCACGCAGCGCGTCGAGCCTCGTCGACAGGTCCGCCGCCTTGTTGCGCTCGGCGGCGACGATGTGCTCCGGCGCCTTGGCGACGAAGTTCTCGTTGCCCAGCTTCGCCTGCACGCGCCCGACCTCCCGGGAGCACTTGGCGATCTCCTTCGACAGGCGCGCTCGCTCGCGGTCGACGTCGATCACGCCCTCGAGCGGGACCAGGACCTTGAGGTCCCCCACCACGTGAACCGCGGCCGGCGGCGCGTCGGCACCCGCCTCGAGCCACTCGACCGTGTCGATGCCGGCCAGCCGGCGGAGCAGCGTCCGCGTCGCGTCGAGACGGGCCCGGTCGACCGGGTCGCCGCCCTGCAGCAACAGGGCGATGGACGTGCGCGGCGGTACGTTCATTTCGCTGCGAATGGTGCGGACGCCGACCACCACGGCCTTCAGCCACTCGATCGCGGCGGTGGCCTCGGGATCGTCGTCGAAGTCCTCGGCTTCCGGAAACGGGGCCAGCATGATCGTTCCGGAACCGTTGCCGGAGACCGAGGCCTGCTCCCGCCACAGGGAGTCCGTGATGTACGGCATGATCGGGTGCGCGGCGCGGAGCACTGCGTCCAGCACCTCGAGCAGGGTGCGGCGGACGCCCCGGGCGCTCGCCGCGTCCGTGCTCTCGTCCCAGAGCACCGGCTTGGCCAGTTCGAGGTACCAGTCGCAGTACTCGTGCCAGGCGAACTCGTAGACGGCGTTGGCGTAGAGATCGAAGCGGTACGTGTCCATCGCGCGGGTGACGGCTTCGATCATTTCCCGGGCCCGGGAGCGTATCCACCGGTCCGCGGGGCCGAGCCGCACGGTCCCGTCGTCCGGACGCGCGTCGCCGACGTTCATCAGCACGAACTTGGTCGCGTTCCACAGCTTGTTGCAGAAGTTGCGGTAGCCCTCCACGCGCGAGAGGTCGAAGTTGACGTCCCGGCCGGGGGAGGCCATCGCGCAGTAGGTGAAGCGCAGGGCGTCGGCGCCGTACGCCGGAATCCCCTCGCCGAAGTCGCGCCGCGTCGTCGCCTCGATGCGTTCGGCCAACTCGGGCCGCGGCAGGTCCGCCGTGCGCTTCGCCACCAGGTCCGGCAGCGCGATGCCGTCGACGACGTCCAGGGGGTCGAGTCCGTTGCCGCGGGTCTTCGACATCTTGGCGCCGTCGGCGTCGCGGACGAGCCCGTGGATGTATACGGTCCGGAACGGCACCTCGTCCATGAAGCGCAGCGTCATCATGATCATCCGGGCCACCCAGAAGAAGATGATGTCGTAACCGGTCACCAGGACGCTCGTCGGATGAAACCGCGCGAGGTCCGCGGTCCGGTCCGGCCAACCGAGGGTCGCGAACGTCCAGAGCGCCGAACTGAACCAGGTGTCGAGGACGTCCGGGTCCTGCGCGAGGGGGATGTCGTCGTCGAGACCGGCCCGGCGGCGCGCCTCGGCCTCGTCGCGGCCGACGTGGACGTTGCCGGCGGGGTCGTACCAGGCCGGGATGCGGTGTCCCGACCACTGCTGGCGGCTGATGCACCAGTCCTTCACGTCGCGCATCCAGGCGAAGTAGACGTTCTCGAACTGCTTCGGCACGAAGCGGATGCGTCCCTCCTCGACCGCCGCGATGGCGGGTGCGGCGAGGGGCGCGATGTCGACCCACCACTGGTCCGTCAGCCAGGGCTCGAGGATGGCGTCCGAGCGGTCGCCGCGGGGGATCGCGTGGCGGTGCGGCTCGACGGACTCGAGCAGGCCCTGACGCGTGAGGTCCTTGACGATGGCGTCGCGCGCGACGAAGCGGTCCAGGCCGCGGTAGGCTTCCGGCGCCGCGTCGTTGACGGCCGCGTCGGCGCGGAAGACGTTCACGAGCGGCAGCCCGTGCCGCTGGCCGACCTCGTAGTCGTTGAAGTCGTGCGCCGGGGTGATCTTGAGGCAGCCCGTGCCGAACTCGGGGTCGACGTGCGCGTCGGCCACGATGGGGAGTTCCCGCCCGACCAGCGGCAGCCGCGCGCGGCCGCCGACGACGTCCCGGTAGCGTTCGTCCTCCGGGTGCACGGCCACCGCGGTGTCGCCGAGCAGGGTCTCCGGACGGGTGGTGGCGACCACGAGATGGTCGGCGCCGGCGGCGGTCCGCAGGCCCCCGAGCAGCGGGTAGCGGATGTGCCAGAGGTGGCCGTCCTCCTCGGCGCTCTCGACCTCGAGGTCGGAGACGGCGGTGCCGAGCACCGGGTCCCAGTTCACCAGGCGCTTCTTCTTGTAGATGAGGCCGTCGTCGAACAGGCGTACGAACACCTCCCGGACGGCGCGCTGGAAGCCGTCGTCCATGGTGAACCGGTAGCGGTCCCAGTCGACGGACGCGCCGATGCGGCGCATCTGGCCGGCGATCTGCCCGTCGTGCCGGTCGTACCACTCCCACACCCGGGCGACGAAGGCGTCGCGGCCGATGTCCTCGGGGCGCACGCCCTCCGCCGCGAGCTGGCGCTCGACCAGCATCTGCGTCGCGATCGCGGCGTGGTCCGTCCCCATCTGCCACAGGGCGCTGCGCCCGCGCATGCGGTGGTGGCGGATGAGCGCGTCCATCAGGGTCTGCTGGAACCCGTGGCCGTTGTGCAGGCGCCCGGTGACGTTCGGCGGCGGGATCGCGATGCAGTACGGATCGCCCTCTCCGGCCGGCGCGAACCCGCCCCCGGCCTCCCACTGGGCGTAGAGGGGCTGCTCGATGGCGTGCGGGTCGAAGTGGCTGTCCATCCGGTCGATCCGAAAAAAGAGAGCGGGGGAAGCCGGTCCCCGGCTAACGCGCCTCCCAGTCGTCGAGGTCGTGATGGAACAGAGGATACCCGCGCTCCCGGTAGTGGCGGTACCGGGCGCGGCCAGAGGCCCGTTCCGGCTCCGTGATCACCTCGGCCACCCGCTCGAACCGGGCGAAGAACCCGGGCACGTCGTCCGCCAGGTTGACGAGCACCTGGTCGGGGCCGGGGGCGGGTTCCGCGTGGCCGATCCGGATGGGGGCCGCGGCGTCGGCGTCCGGTCCGTCGGCGACGGCGTGCGGCAGGAACCGGTCCTCCGGATACGACCACATAAGCTCGTCGAGCATCTCCGCCGCCGCCGACGACGCGGTCCTGAGGTGGACCCGCCGGCCGGCATGGATCGCCCGCAGGGCGAGCCGACAGGCGAAGCGGTACTTGGCGTCGATGTCGACGTCCGGGAGCACGTAGAAGTCCACGCGGGTCACGGGGCCGGGGCGGTTGCGGCGGCCTCGTCGGCGCGGTCGAGCAGGTACTGGAACAGCAGCGGCACGGGGCGGCCGGTGGCGCCCTTGCGCGCGCCCGAGCGGTACGCCGTCCCGGCGATGTCGAGGTGCGCCCAGCGCAGGCCGTCCGTGAAACGGGCCAGGAAACAGGCCGCGGTGATGGACCCGGCGGGCCGGCCGCCGATGTTGGCCATGTCGGCGAAGTTGCTCTTCAACTGCTCCTGGTAGTCGTCCCACAGCGGCATGGGCCAGACGCGGTCCGACGTCACGCGGCCGGCGGCGGCGAGCTGGCTGCCGAGTTCCTCGTCGTTGGCGTAGAGGGCGCTGGCGTGGGCGCCGAGGGCGATGACGCAGGCGCCCGTGAGGGTGGCCACGTCGATCACCGTGCGCGGTTCGTAGCGCCGGGCGAAGCTGAGCGCGTCGCAGAGCAGCAGCCGGCCTTCCGCGTCCGTGTTGAGGATCTCGACGGTCTGGCCGGACATCGTGGTGACGATGTCGCCGGGCCGCGACGCCTTGCCGCTCGGCATGTTCTCCGCCGCGGCGAGGATCGCGACGACGTTGATGGGCAGGCTTGCGTCGGCGGCGGCGCGCAACGCGCCGGCGACGCTCGCGGCGCCGCACATGTCGAACTTCATCTCGTCCATGGCGGCGCCGGGCTTCAGGCTGATGCCGCCGGTGTCGAAGGTGACGCCCTTGCCGACCAGAACGAACGGCGCGTCGCCTTCGGCGCCGCCCTGGTAGCGCGCGACGACCAGTTTCGCGGGCGTGTCGCTGCCGCGCGTGACGGACAGGAAGGCGCCCATGCCGAGTTCGGCCAGCTGCGCCTCCTCGAGGACTTCCACGGTCACGTTCGCGAGTTCCGCCAGGTCGCTCGCGGCATCCGCCAGGTACTGCGGCGTGCAGACGTTGGCCGGGGCGTTGGCGAGGTCGCGCGCGAGGCTCATGCCGGCGTCGAGGGCATTGCCCTCGCCCACGGCGCGCCGCACGCCGGTCCGCGTGCCGGGTTCCGCGAGCACCGCCACGCGGGCGACGCCGCGGTCCGGGCCCGGCTTGCTCTTGTGCTCGTCGTACCGGTAGAGCGCCGCCGACAGCGCGCCCAGGGCGTGACGCGTCTTCCAGTAGGCGTCGGCGGGAACGCCGGATTCCGGCGCCGGCATCTCGTTCAGGCACCAGACCGCATCCTTGACGGCCAGTCCCCGGAGCGCCGCCACCGCCTCGTCGATCCGCTTGCGGTACTTGCCGGGGTCGTCCTCCGCCCCGTCCGCCGGAACGACGACGAGGTTCCGGACGTCCGTGGGGATCGGCACCGCCAGGACCTTTTTCGGGGTCTGCTCGAGCGCGTGGGCCACGAACTGCCCCACGCCCAGTTCTTCCGCGACCTGCGCCGCGCGTTCGGGCGTCACGACCAGGCAACCGGTACGCATGCGGGCTGGATTTCCGGTTCTCGTCGTGTACTTCATAATCGGTACGTCTCCTGGGCCGGTGGAGCGGGAGTTTCCGGGTGCGGGCCGGGGGCAGTGTGCGCGGCGAGTGTATCCGATAGGCAGAGATGGTCGTAGCGTTCCGATACGTGGGCCGGGAACTCGTCCTCGTGTTCGCGGTGACGTTCGCCACCCTGCTGGCGGTGGCGCTCGGCGGGCGTTTCATCGGCTACCTGCAGGACGCCGCCCTCGGCCGCTACTCGGCGGACGCGCTGCTGACGCTGATCTCGCTCCGGCTGCCCGAGTTCGTCCAGATGACCGTCCCGTTCGCGTTCTTCGTGGCGGTCCTGCTGACGTGGGGGCGGCTGCACGCGGAACGGGAGTTCGCGGTCCTTCTGGGGGGCGGAGCGCGTCCGCGCCGCATGCTGGGTTGGCTGGTCGCGGTGGCGCTGCCGGTGGGGGCGGTCGTGGGCTGCCTGTCGTTCGCGGTCACGCCGGGCGCCGCGAAGGCGTTCTCGGACCTGGCCCGCGCGCAACGCGTTTCCAGCGAGTTCGAGGCGATCACGCCGGGCACCTTCCATGACTTCGACCTGGCGCGCCGCGTCACCTACGCGCGGGAGGTGAGCGCGGACCGCCAGCGCTTGGTGGACGTGTTCACCGACGAGCGCCGCAGCGGCGGCGTCCACGTCGCGGTGTGGGCCGAGGCCGGCAGCCACTATGTCGCCGCGGGCACGGGCAGCCGTTTCCTCGTCCTCGAGAACGGCACGCGCTACGAGGGCGCGCCGGGTCTCGGCGGCTTTCGGGTGGTGGCGTTCGACCGGCTCGGCCAGCGCGTGGAACGCAGCCCGCTCAGCAGCTCCCGCATCGATCCGCGTACCGTTCCAACCGCCGAGCTCCCTGGGGGCGATCCGGAACACGTCGCCGAACTCCACTGGCGCGTGGCGCTGCCGCTGGTGACCGTGATCGGCGCGTTCTGCGCGTTCGGGATGGCGCGCGTGCGGCCGCGTGCGGGCCGGTTCGCGAGGATCGTCCCCGGGGTCGTGCTGTTCGCGGCGTACTACCTCGGGTGCGTCGCGCTCCAGAGCGCGATCGCCGACGGACTCGTGCCGCCGGCCGTCGGGCTCTGGCCCATGCACCTGCTCATGGCGCTGGCGGCGGTCCCGCTCGTCCGGCGCGCGTACCGGCCGCTGTGATGCCGCGCACCGTCGACCGCTACCTCGCCTGGACGGTGACCGTCACGGTCGTCGTGGTGCTCGTGTGCTTCGTCACGCTCACGGCGTCGTTCGCGCTGGTGGAGGAGGTGCGGGAGGAGGAGGCCGCCTACGGCTTCGGCGATGCGCTCGCGTACGTCCTGCACACGCTGCCGCGCCGGGTCCACGAACTGGTCCCGTTCGTGATCTTCCTGGGCGTGCTGATCGGGCTCGGCGTGCTGTCGGGCAACTCCGAAGTGACGGTGCTGCGCGCGGCCGGGATGTCCCTCTGGCGCCTCTATGCGCCGGTGGGCGCGGTGGTCGTGCTGGCGTCGGGGGTCGCGTTCGCCATCGGGGAGTACGTGGCGCCCCGGCTGGAGGCCCGGGGCGAACTGCTGCGCGCCCAGGCGCTGCACGATTCGGAGACGATCTACCTGGCCGGCTACTGGTATCGGGAGGGCCCGCTCTATTCGCACGTCGAGGGTCTCGGGGGCGAGGATCGGGCGCTCGGCGTCACCCAGTTCGAGCTCGACCGGGACGGGGGCCTCAAGGAGTTGCGCCGGGCGGAGTACGCGACGCACGACGGGGCGGGCGGCGCCTGGCGGCTGCACAATGTCCATGCGACCCGGCTCCGGGACGACAGGACGGTCACCGCGCACTTCGACGAGCTGCCCTGGACCGCGACCGCGGACCTGCGGCTGCTGTCGGCGCGGGCGCTGGTCGATCCGCGCAAGCTGTCGATCGCGGACCTCCTGTTCCAGGTCGCGTACATGGACCGCGAGGGCCAGAACGCGGGCCGGTATCGCCTCGCGTTCTGGAACAAGGTGCTGCAGCCGCTCGCGACGCTCGGCCTCGCGCTGGTCGCCGTGGGATGCGTGGTGGGTCCGCTGCGCGAAGCCGGCATGGGGACCCGCATCGCGACGGGCATCGTCGTGGGACTGTTCTTCAAGTACCTGCAGGACCTGCTGGCGCCGGCGAGCCTCGTGTTCGGCATTCCGTCCTGGCTCGCGGTCGCGATACCGATCGCGGTCTGCTGGGCGGCCGGCGCGGGGCTCGTGCGGCGGGCGGCCTGAGGCTCGTCGGTTTCCCCCGGGACACGGCGCGGACCCGTGCGGCCATTCCGGATTACGCCGCGGACGCCCGTTCCGGGGGCGGTGCATGGTAGGCTCCACAGCCGGTTTCCGAGCGGCCGGGCGACACGGAGGCATGCGGTACAAGGGCTCCCTGAAGCACAAGGATTGGCGCCCGGGCGGGGAATCGGAACGCTCTGTCCTGCCTGGACACACGAGACCCCGAGTGCTGGTTTTCGCGGCGACCCCGAGAACCACCCTTGGCCGAGAACCGTGGCTCAGGCGCTGCTCGACGAGAGCCTGGAAGGGGCGGACGGTAGACGCTACGCGACTCGGCGAGGAGTCGCGTTCGTCGCATTGGAGTCCAACGACGGCAGTTGGCATGGATTCCCGCTTCCCTGGAAGGACGTGCCACGCGAGATCCAGGCTCGGCTGATGGAGGCCGGGTCTGTCGAGCGCCGTCAGATTCGACGGCAGTCAGTCAGGGCCGGGGACGACCGGTGGGCGTTGGATGTCGACGATGAGTGAGTGGGCTCGGTTCGGGCGGCCTGACGCGTTCGAGGTCGGGCTCAGATGGGTCGACGACCCGGCGGTCCCGCAGCGCCGCCCGGCTGGGCACGGCTGGTCCATGGGTCAGTTGGAGTTGAGCGTGGCGGGGGTCAGCCTCACGGCCAGTGCGCGCGCGAACCAGCGGCAGGCTCACGTAGGATGGTACCTGTCCCCGGTGTTGGGCTGGCTGGCCGAGCACTGGGGCGCGTTGCTGCACGAGGAGCGCTTCGCATGGGACGAACGGTCGGCGTTACCTGCCGCGGTGACATGCAGCCGGATTCTGGACTGGGTTCCGGAGGACGCGGGCGGGGCTCGGAGGTACGAGGTCGCCCAAGCGTGGTATCGACGGCACGCTATCCGGTCTGCCGCGCTCGGCGGCCTTTTCCCTGACCTCTACGTCCGCCGCATGGCCGACGACATCGAGCTCTCGTGGTCAGGCGATTCGCCCGAGTTCGCTCCGTCGGGGCTTGTTTTCGAAAGCGGCGCCGGCCGCGCGCGGTTGTCGGTTGCGGATTTCGCCAGGCCGCTTTGGCAGCTCCTTCAATGGGCCGCGGAGAATCCGCCTGCGGCACCAGCGAGCTTCCGCGCTGACATTGAGGCGTTCCAGGCCAAGGTCCGGAGTCTGCGCACTCTCCGGGAGCCGTCGTCGACTCGGGAGTACGTCGCGGACGGCATGTTCGATCTGGCGAGATCGGCCTTCGCCGAGATCGGTCGCCTGGACCTGTTCGATCACGAACAGTCTGGCGAAGTTCCATGCATCGAGGAGTTCTCGCCGGCGGTGGCGATGTTCGGCGGTGTCTCCCCAACGCTTGTAGGGGAGGATGTACAAAGGCTGCGTGACGCGTTGGTCGAGGCGCATGGCGGTGGCGACGGCGAGCGCCTCGCCGAATTGGTGGAAGTGCGTCGCGAAACGCCGGTGGGCGTGCCCCATCAGGACGGAGAGCGGCTTGCCGCGGAGTTGCTGGAGGATCTCGGGACCGGGGGGCGCGGCGACTGGGTCGACGTCGACGCCATCTGCGCCGACCTCGGCATCGCTGTCGGAACTCTCGGCCTGAACACGGACTCCATTCGGGGCGTGGCGTTCGCCGGAGATGGTTTCTCACCTTCGATCGTCGTGAATGCAACGCACTACTTCAACACGAACGATGCCGGTAGGCGGTTCACCGTGGCGCATGAACTCTGTCACGTGTTGTTTGACAGGACTCGAGCGCGCCGGCTCGCGCATGCCAGCGGAGCATGGGCAGCGCCCGCCATCGAAAGGCGCGCCAACGCCTTTGCGGCCTACCTGCTGATGCCGCCGGCCCTGGTCCTTCGTGGCCTCGCGGGCGCCAATCAAATCGACAGGGAACAGGTCGAGGTGCTGGCCGGGACCTTGCAGGTGAATCGGTCCCCTTTGATTGAGCACCTTTGGAACCTTGGGCAGATAGACGAGGTCAGTCGGGCCAAGCTGCGTGCGGGCCTGAGTCTCGATTGACCAACTGGCACTCCGCACGTTCGCACGCAACCAAACCGGATTGCCCCCCGCTCCGACAAGCTCATAGAATCCGCGCCGCGGGGTCCGGCCCCGCGGCCATCGCTCGGAGACTGCGACGGAGGTGCCATGGCGGAGGCCACCCTGGCGGAAGCCGGGAGCGTGCGCGAGCGGTTCGATATCGCCCGCGCGGAGGTGGGCAAGGTGCTGGTCGGGCAGGACGCGCTGGTGCAGCGGCTGCTGCTCGCGCTGCTCGCGGACGGCCACGTGCTGCTCGAGGGCGTGCCGGGTCTGGCCAAGACCCTCGTGGTCGGTACGCTGGCCCAGGCCGTCGAGTGCAGCTTCTCCCGCATCCAGTTCACCCCCGACATGCTCCCGGGAGACGTGACGGGCACGCAGATCTTCAACCCCCGGGGGGGTACCTACTCGGTCCGGAAGGGTCCGGTGTTCGGCAACCTCGTGCTGGCGGACGAGATCAACCGCGCGCCCGCCAAGGTGCAGTCCGCGTTGCTCGAGGCCATGCAGGAACGCCAGGTGACGCTGGGGGAGGAGACCTTCCGCCTCGCCGAGCCGTTTCTCGTGATGGCCACCCAGAACCCGATCGAGCAGGAGGGGACCTACCCGCTGCCCGAGGCGCAGCTCGACCGCTTCATGATGAAGCTGAAGGTCGGCTATCCGAGCGCGGACGACGAGGTGCGCGTCATCGACCGCATGGCCGGCTCGGGCCGCGAGCCGGTGGCGTCTCCGGCGCTGCGGGGCGACGACATCCTGGCGGCGCGCGAGGTCGCCCGACAGGTGTTCGTGGACGACAAGGTCAAGCGCTACGCGGTGGCCCTCGTCGCCGCGACGCGGGACCCGGCGGCGGCCGGCATGCCGGAACTCGCCAACCTCATCGAATACGGCGCCTCGGTGCGCGGTTCGCTCAACCTGGTGAAGCTCGCCAAGGCCCACGCCCTCCTGGCGGGGCGCGACTACACGAGCCCGCATGACGTCAAGAGCGTCGCGGTCGACGTGCTGCGTCACCGGGTCGTGGTGACCTACGAGGCCGAGGCCGAGAACCGCGATGCCGACGACCTGGTCGCGGCCGTTCTCGCCAACGTCGAAGTGCCCTGACCGATGCACCGCTGCCGGAGGACGAACCGGGCTGAACGCGCTTGCCGGTCGGGTCCCGGGCAGCCGGAAACGCCATGCTTCCCGCGGAGATCGTAAGGCAGGTTCGCCGCATCCAGTTGCAGACCGGCCGGCAGGTGGCCGACGTGCTGGCCGGTGCGTACGTGTCGGTGTTCAAGGGAGGCGGCGTCGAGTTCGACGAAGTCCGCCCGTACATCCCGGGCGACGACGTGCGCAGCATCGACTGGAACGTCACCGCCCGGGTCGGCACCCCGTACGTGAAGCGCTACGTCGAGGAGCGTCAACTGACGGTGCTCCTCATCGTCGACCTGAGCGCGTCGCTGGATTTCGGGTCGGGCGCGCGGTCGAAGCGGGAGGCGGCGGTCGAACTTTCGGCGCTCCTGGCGTTCTCCGCGATCCATAACGACGACAAGGTCGGCCTGCTGCTCTTTCGCGGCGAGGTCGACGAGTACATCCCCCCGCGCAAGGGCGGCAAGCACGCGTTGCGCGTCGTGCGCGAAGTGCTGGCGCGGGGGCGGGAAGAGGGGCTCGTCGGGGAGGCGGCCGCGGTCGCCCGGCTGCGGCGCAGACGGATGCTCGCCGACCTGCCGCGCGGCGTCCGGGCGCACTTCGCGCGACTCGTGGCGGCGACCCGGGGCAGGGGGCGAAGGCGCGGCCGGCGCGCGACCGACATCGCCCGGGCCCTCGAGTTCTGCCGCCGGGTGCTGCCCCGGCGGGCGGTGCTGTTCCTCGTCTCGGACTTCCTCGACGACGACTACCTCGATGCCCTGCGCCTCGCGAACCGCAAGCACGATGTCGTGGCCGTGCGCGTGACGGATCCCCGCGAGGGCGGCTTCGAGGCGGTCGGCATGATCACGCTGGAGGACGCCGAGACCGGCGAGCGGCGGCTGGTGGACACGCGTTCCCGCGCGTTCCGGGACGCGTTCGCGGAGGCGTCCGGGGAGCGCGGAGCGGACTTGCGCGGCAGCCTGCGCCGGGCGGGCATCGACATGATCGAGATCGACACGGCGCGGCCGGTGGTCGAACCCCTGCTCGCGTTCTTCCGCATGCGCGAACGGCGGATCCGGCGCTGATGGGGCGCGGGCGCATCCCTCGTGGCGTGCTTGCCGGCGCGTGCGCCGCCGCGCTCCTTGCGGGCTGCGGACCGGCGGAACGCGCCATGGACCCCGGAGCCGGCGATGCGGACGTGGCCGATGGCGCGCGGACCCTGCCGGAAGCGCTGTCGAGCGTGACGGAGGAGGGCCCCGTCCGGGCCACCGTCACGCTGGCCCCCGCGGCGCCGCGGCTCGGCGACCCGCTGACGCTCGAGTTCGTGGTGACCGCCGAGCCCGGCGTGATCGTGGAGATGCCGGAGTTCGGCGAGGCCCTCGGGCGGTTCTCGATCCTCGATTTCACCCCGCGACGGAGCACCGGCGCGGACGGGGCCACGGAGGCGCGCCAGCGCTACACGCTGCAGGCGCCCATGAGCGGCCGCCTCCGCATCCCGGGACTGCGCCTGGAGTACGTCGACGACCGGGACGGTGGCGGCGGGGCCTACCGTGAACTGCTCACCGACGAGATCGCGTTCGAGGTGGCGTCGGTGCTGCCGGAGGGGACCGCCGTCGACGCCCTCCTGCCGCCGCGCCCGGCGCTGCCGGAAGTGCGCCCGGGCTGGTGGGGCCGGTGGTGGCCGGCGGTGCTCGCCCTCGCGCTCCTCGCGGGCGGCGGCGCCTGGGTGTTCGCGGCCTGGCAGCGACGCGCCGTGGAGCGGGTGCGGCTCACCGCCCACGAGCGCGCGATGCGCCGGCTCGGCGCGCTCGAGACCCGCGGTTTCCCGCGTGCGGAGGAGGCGGACGCCTGGTACGTGGAGCTGTCGGACAGCGTCCGGCGCTACGTGGAGGAGCGCTACGCCGTGCGCGCGCCGGAACTCACCACGGAGGAGTTCCTGGTGGAAGCGCGCAGGTCCTTCTCCGGGCCGCACCGGGACCTGCTCGGCGCTTTCCTCGAGCGCTGCGACCGGGTGAAGTTCGCCGGCTACAGCCCGGGGCGGCAGGAGTCGCGGGATGCCTTGTCGGCCGCCCGCCAGTTCCTGGACGAGACCCGCCCGGAGGGTCCCGCCGAGTTGCGGGAGGCGGCCTGATGGACCTGGGCGCCCTGGAGTTTCGCGAGCCCCTCCTGCTCGTGCTCGCATTGCTGGCGGTGCCTGTCTATTTCCTCGGCCGGCGGGCGTCGGGGCGGGTGGTCTTCTCCTCGCTCCGGCTGCTGCCGCGCCACGGCAGGAGCCTGCGCGCCCGGCTCGCCTGGCTGCCGGACGCGGCGGTGGCCCTCGCGCTGGTCGCCCTGGTCGTGGCCGCGGCGGGGCCCCGCGTCGGCGAGCGCTTCAGCCGCGTCCACCGCGAGGGGATCGCGATCATGATGGTGGTCGACGTGTCCGGCTCCATGCAGGCCCTCGACCTGTCGACGGAGGATGGCGAACGGACGCGCCTCGAGGCCGTGCAGGACGTGTTCGAGTCCTTCGTGCTGGGCGGCGGGGACCTGCCCGGCCGGCGCGACGACGCGATCGGGCTGGTCCGTTTCGCCGGATACGCGGACACCGCCGCGCCGCTGACCCTCGATCACGAGAACCTGGCCGCCGCCGCGCGCAACCTGGACATCGTGCGCGACCGCGCGGAGGACGGCACCGCCATCGGCGATGCGCTGGGGCTCGCCGTGGAACGGCTCAGGGACGCCACGGCGACGTCGCGCATCGTGCTGCTGCTCACCGACGGCGTGCACAACGCCGGCGTGGAGAGCCCGGGCGCCGCGGCCGAACTGGCCCGCTCCATGGGCATCAAGGTGTACACGATCGGGGCCGGTACGACGGGTCTCGCGCCGGTGCGGGTCGAGGACCCGCGCACGGGCCGGACGGCGTTGCGGGCCGTCGCCGTGGAGGTGGACGAGGCCGTGCTCGCCGACATCGCCGAGCGCACCGGCGGCCGGTTCTTCCGGGCGGGCGACGCGGAGGCGCTCACCCGGGTCTACACGGAGATCGACCGGCTGGAACGGACTCGCATTTCCGAGGAACGGTTCCGGCAGTACGAGGAGCTGTTCGGGGTACCGCTGGCGCTCGGCCTTGCCCTGGCGGCGCTTGGCTGGCTGACGCGCGTCGCCGTGTTCGCGAGACTGCCCTGATGGACGCCATCGTTTTCGCGGAACCGTTGCGCGTGCACCTCGTGTGGCTGGCCCTCGCGGCCGCGGCCGCCTGCGCCTTCTTCGAGTTTCGCAGCGCCGACCGGCTGCAGCGCTTCGTCTCCACCACCATGCAGGCGCGTCTCGCCCTGCGGCGCACCCGGCTGCGCCGGGGGTTGCAGGTCGCGCTGGTGTTCGCCACGCTGCTCGCCGGAGTGCTCGGCCTGATGCGTCCCCAGACGCCGGGCGGCACCGAGACCATCGACCGCGGGGTCCGGGCGGACATCATGGTGGTGCTCGACGTCTCGAAGAGCATGCTGGCCGAGGACGCGGCGCCCAGCCGGCTCGCGCGGGCCAAGGCCGAGATCACCGAGTTCATGGAGCGCGTCCGGGACCAGCGCGTGGGGCTCGTCGTCTTCGCCGGCCGGGCGAGCGTCGTGAGTCCCCTGACGTCCGACTACGGCTTCTTCCGGCTCGTGCTGCGCGACGTGGGACCGGGCTCGGTCACGCGCGGCGGCACCCGCATCGGCGACGCCGTCAGGAAGGCGGTCGCCGCGTTCGGGGTCAACCAGGGCATGCCCCGCATCATGCTCCTCATCACCGACGGCGAGGACCACGACTCCTATCCCCTGGACGCCGTGGCGGACGCGGTGGGCGCCGGCGTCCGGATCGTCACCATCGGCTTCGGCAGCGAGGACGGCAGCGAGATCGTGGTGACGGACCCGCGGACCGGTGCGCGGCAACCCCTGGTCGACGGCGACGGCAACCTCGTGCGCTCCCGGCTGGACGGCGACCTGTTGCGCCGCATCGCCCTGGAGAGCGAGGGCATCTACGTGCCGGCGGGCACGGCCGCGCTCGACATCGACTCCATCGTCGAGGCGTGGGTCGCGCCGCTGGTGACGGATGCCTCCGCGCGGGTGGTGCGCCGCAACCCCGCGGAGCATTACCGGTGGTTTGTGCTCGCGGCGCTGCTGACCCTGATCGCCGCCGCCTGGGCGGGCAGCGGGGGCGCGGCGCGGCCGCTGCGTCCGGAGGGTCCGTAGCGTGGTCCGGGCGAGTACCGTCGCAGGCGTGATCGCTCTACTGGGCCTGGCGCTCGGCGTGGCGGCGGAAACGGAGGCCGTGCCCGAGTCCGAAGGCGCGACGGCGGCGGCGGTCGACGACGGCGATGCGGCCCCGGCCCCTCCGGACATCGACACGGGCGAGCCCGTACCGGACAACCCCCGGCAGCGCTACAACCTCGCGCTGGAGCAGTTGCAGGGCGGGTCGCTCCAGGTGGCGGCGGACGGTTTCCTCGCGGCGCGCGACGCGGCCGGCCCGGACCCGGAACTGCGCTACCGTTCGGCGTTCAACCTGGGCATCGCGCTGGCCGGGCGGGCCGACGCGGCGCAGGGCGCCCCGGAGGACGCGATCGAGACGCTGCGGGACAGCGCGGCCTGGTTCCACGACGCGGTGCGGCTGGCGCCGGAGGGCGACGAGGACGCCCGCGTCAACCTGGAGGTGGTCCTGCGGCGCATACGGCAGCTCGCGGACCAGTTGAACGACGGCAAGCGGCTCAAGGCGCGGCTCGACCGGATCATCGACGACCAACGCGGCATACGG
Source organism: Pseudomonadales bacterium (assembly GCA_022825925.1). Taxonomy (GTDB): domain Bacteria; phylum Pseudomonadota; class Gammaproteobacteria; order Pseudomonadales; family Azotimanducaceae; genus VXNE01. The sequence goes on from JAJDVW010000033.1 coordinate 31,586, forward strand.
GACGACTTGCGGCAACTGTTGACCCGGGTGGAGGCGGACGGGGCGGCCGCGCAGCCGACCGGGTTCCAGGACGCCTTCGAGTCCCTGGCCGTTCGCGAGCGTACGCTCCTCGCGGAAGCATCGGACATCGCCGACCTGGCGGCGGAGGAGCGCTCCCACATCGAAGGACGGGCCGAGGAGAACACGACGCCGGAGCAGCGGTCCCGGGCGCTGCAGCTCGCGGGCCTGGACGAGTACCTGCAGCGCGCCCGTCAGTCGCTGAGCGACACGCGCCGGAGGCTGCGTCGGCTCGAGGGCGAGCGGGCGCACCGGCGCGGCGACACCGCGCTGGCGGAGCTGAAGCGGGCGCGGGAGCAACTCCTGGACCCGGTGTCCGTGCTCAAGGCAGTGGCGCGGGACCAGTCGTCCCTGCTCGGGCACACGCAGGCGCTGGCGGCCTTCGACGACTCGGAGATCGCGGTGCGGGCGGGGCTCGAGGGCGAGGCGCCGCCGTGGTTGACGTCGCGTCATCTCGGCAACCGTCAGGAGGATGCGGCGGCTCGGACCGGCGGGATCCTCAGGCAGCTGGAGGCAGTCGTCGAGCTGCCGGCGCGAGACACCGGCGAACCCGGGGCGGAGCGGACGCTGGCGGTGGCGCGGGAAGCCGTTCCGCTCCTGCAGGATGCCATGGAGTCGATGCGCGCGGTCCTGGGATCCCTGGACAACGGCGCGTTCGTCGACGCCGTGCGCGGGGAGGCGGCGGCGCTGAGAGCCCTCAACCGGGCCATCGAACGCTTCGCGGGGTTGCGGGACCTCATCGAGCTGGCGTACGCGGACCAGGGCCGCGTCGTGGCGTTGCTGACGCCGCCGGAGGACGAGGAAGACGTGTCGCGGATGTCGGCGCAGGACCGCGTCCGCATGGTGGGCGCCATGGTCGGCGACAACCGGGAGCGGCTCGGGCGCATGGAGCCGCTGCTCGCGGAGTCCCTGGGCCAGGGTGCGGCGGGTGGGGAGGACGGAGCGGCGGGTGGGGAGGACGGAGCGGCGGGCGGGGAGGACGTGGCGGCGGCTGGTGAGGACGCGGCGGCGGGTGGGGAGGACGCGGCGGCCGACGCGGCAGCGCGGGAGCGCTACGAGCGCGCGGAGGGTCTGCGCGTTGCGGCGCTCACGGCGCTCACGGCGTTGACCGGCGAACTCGACCGTGCCGGCGCGCCGGGCGCGTCGCCATCGGCGACCGCGCGGGAGGCCCTCGGCCACCTGGAGGAACTGCGCCGGCTCTTCTTCAGTATCGTGGAACACCTGCAGGCGTTGCTCGCGGAGCAGACCGGGACCCATGACCGGACGGCGACGCTGCAGTTCGAATCGCAGGTGGACGAACTGGTGCCGGAACTCGGCCTCGTCGGCGAACGGCAGGGCGGCCACGCGACCCTGGCGGACGCGCTCGGCGAAGCGCTGGCGCAGCAGGCCCGGACGTCTCCCCCGGAGGCGTCGCCGGACGAGGCGGACACCCCCGGGGCCCCGGGCGCGGAACAAACGGCTGCCGCGGCTGAGGCAGCGGCCGAAGCCGCGGGAGAAGTGCGGGCCGCCGCCGGGCGCATGCATGCCGCCGGGGCCGTCATCGACGACGCCGTGCAGCGCGCGGCGTCGATGTCGCCGGACCTCGAGCCGGCCCTTGCCGACCAGCGCACCGCCATCGAACACCTCGAGAACGCGATCCGGCTGCTGCAGCCGCCGCAGCAAGGCGACGGCGATGGCGAGACGCAACAGGCCGGGCAGGCGCAGCAGCCGGACGACGCCGAGCGGATGTCCCAGCGCCAGGCGCTGCGGCGACTGCAGGCGATCCGGGACCGCGACGCGCAGCGCCAGCGTGAGCGCCGGGACGCCGGGCGCCCCGAGCCCGTGGAGAAGGACTGGTGAACGCGCGGGCCCTCGCGATCGCGGGACTGGCGCTCGGCTGCATCGGCGCGTCCGCGCAGTCGCTGCGGCTCGAGGTCGACACCGAAGAGATTCATGCCGGTCTGCCCTTCGTCCTGTCGCTGTCCGCGTCCGGCTTCGAGGAGGGTCCGGAACCGGCGGCCCCGGAACTGGCCATCGAGGGCTGCACGGTGACGTACCTCGGAATGAGTCCGAGCGTCTCCCGGCAGATCCAGATCGTGAACGGGGAGCGGTCCGAGTGGAAGGACGTCACCTTCGTCTACCGTTGGCGCGTCCAGCCGGACCGGGCGGGGCGGTACGTGGTGCCGCCCCTGACCGTTGCCCAGGGTGTCCGCGAGGCCGTCAGCCGGGCGGCTTCCTTCGAGGCGACGGACGCGGAACGGGCGACGGACATGTTCGTGCGCATGCTGCTCCCGGACCGTCCGGTCTGGGTGGGGGAGACGTTCGATGCCGTGGTGGAGTGGCGCATCGCGCGGGACGTGGAGAGCTACGAGTTCGTCGTGCCGTTGTTCGACGTCGAGCACCTGCGCTTCGAGACGCCGCCGCCCGGCGGCCGGACCGTGAGCTTCGCCGCCGGCACGGGCGACGTGGACCTGCCCATGCAACGCGACACCGTCGTGGAGGACGGGGTCAGCTACACGCGATTGCGCTTTCCGGCGCGGGTCAGCGCGGGTCGGTCGGGAACGCTGGACCTCGCCCCGGTTCGCGTGGCCGCGCGGCTGCAGTCGGGCACGTACCGGGACGCGTTCGGCTTCCGGCGGTCGCGCACGGCGCTCTTCGAGGCGCGGGGCGAGCGACGCCGCCTGGTGGTGCGGGCGTTGCCGGAGGCGGGCCGCCCGCCGGGCTTCGTCAACGCGATCGGCACCGGGTTCTCGATCGACGTGGCGGCGAGCCGGAGCGTGGTGCGGGTCGGCGACCCGATCGAGCTGACCGTCGTCGTGCGGGGCGACGGGGATCTCGAGGGGCTCAGCCTGCCGCGTCTCGACGGCAGCGGCGGCCTGCCGCCGGAGTACTTCTCCGTGCCCGACACGCCGCCGTTCGGCGTGATGGACGAAGCAGCGAATGCCAAGACGTTCGACGTCACGGTCCGTGTGCGCAGCGCCGAGGCCAGCGAGATCCCTCCCGTGGCGTTGAGCTACTTCGACCCGGTCGCCGGGGCCTACGCCACCGCCCGGAGCCGCCCGGTGGCCCTTGCGGTACGTTCGGGTGACCTGATCGGCGCCGCCGACGTGACGGCCGCGGGGGCGCCGGCGGAGACCGGGGCGCCGGCGAGTGCCGGGGCTGCGGCATCGAACGCGCCGGCGGTTGCATCGACGGGGTCGCTGGTCGGCGCGGACATGTCGCTGAGCGCGCCGGCGCTGACGCTGGCCCCGGCGTGGGGCGCGCGGGCGTCGCGTGTGCCCATCGCGCTGCTGTACGTGCTCCCGCTGCTCGGAGCGGCCCTGCACTTCGCGTGGATGCGCACGTCGGTCCGGCGCCGGCGGGGCCGGGAGGTCGCCCGCGCGCGCCGCGCGGTGGAGGCGGAGCTCGCCTCGGGCGCCCCGGCCCGGGAGACCGCTCCACGTGTCTTGCGCGCGCTGCGCACCCTGGCCGCGGCGGCCGGGCGAGAAGACGCCGTCGACGGCGCCCTGGCCGAACGGCTCGAGACGACGTCGTTCGACCCGAGCGCCGGCCGCGCGCCGCTGGACGTGGAGACGGTGGCCGCCATCCGGGAGGTCGTCCGCGAGTCGCGGCGCCGCCACGATCAGGAGGGCGCCCCGGGCGCGCTGGCGATTGCGCTGGCGTGCGGGACATGGCTGGTGTCCGCCGGGCCCGCGGAAGCGCGGTCCGAAGCGTCCCCGGACGCGCTCGCGGACGCGCGCGAGACCTACGGCGCCGCCCTCGCCGAGTCGGACCGCGTGCGGCGGACGCGCCTGTTCGCGGAGGCGGAACGCGGTTTCCGGGCCGTCGCGGCGCAGCGGCCCGACGCGCCGGACCTGCTCGTGGACTGGGGCAACGCCGCGCTTGGCGCGGGCGACCGCGGTCGCGCCGTGCTCGCCTGGCGCCGTGCGCTCGCGGTCGATCCCGGCAACGAGCGGGCGCACCGCAACCTCGCCTGGGTGCGCGACCGGGCGCCCATCTGGCTGCCGCGGCCCGCGGCCGGCGGAGCGCTCGACTCGCTGCTCTTCTGGCGCGGCCGCCTCTCGATCGCGCAGCGGCACTGGGTGGGCGCCGGGGCCTTCGCGCTGGCGGTGGCGCTCTGGATCCCCTGGTCGCGACGCCGCGCGAAGGCGTTGCGTCGGCTGGCGGTCGTGCCGTTCGTCCTCTGGGCGACCGCCACCGGGTCGGCCGTGCTCTCGACGGGGGTGTCGGACGCGGGGGTGTTGCTGGCCGACGGGGCGACGCTCCGATCCGCCGACAGCGTGGGCGCGCCGCCGGCGTTCGGCAATCCGCTGCCCTCCGGGACCGAAATCACGGTGCTGGAAGAGCGGCCGACGTGGGTGCGCGCCGCCCTCGCGGACGGTACGCAGGGGTGGTTGCCGGCCAGCGGCGTCGGCCGGGTGGGGAGCTGACCGGTCGTGCAGAGGCCCATCGCAACGCCCTTGGGCACTCCGATCGAGGCGCTCGACACGCCCGCCCTCCTCGTGGACACCGCCCGTCTCGATGCGGCCATCGTGGCCGTCCAAGGCCCGGCCCGCGCGGCGGTGTGGGTGCACGGCACCCCGGCCATCGCGCGCCTCCAGACCGCGCATCCGGGCGTGTCCGGCATCGCGGTGCGGAGCGTCGCCGAGGCGGAGGTCTTCGCGGCGGCGGGGTTCGCGGACATTCGCATCCTGCGCCCCCTGGTCACGGAACGCGCCCGGTCCCGGGCGGCCGCGCTGGCCGACACGGCGAGACTCGTCTTCGAGGACGACCTGCCGGTGTGGGGAGGCGACGCGCTCGCGGGTGCCGTCGGCGTTTCGACGCGGGTCACCAGCGTTCCCGAGCCGGGCCGCGCGATCACGGACTGCGGCCAGAAGGCGGTGGGACGGGACTTCGGCGATCCCGTGGTGGCCGGCCACCCGGAGTGGCGCGCGCATGCCGGCAGCGCCGAGCACGGCGTGGTCCTGTTCGATCCCGCCGAGCGCGCGCTCGAGATCGGCGATTGGCTGCGGTTCGTGCCGTCGGACGCGGCGACGGTGTTCTCGTTGCACGATCAGGCGTGCGCGGTGCGCGACGGCGTGCTCGAAGCGGTCTGGCCGGTGTCCGCGCGAGGTGCGTTTTGATCGGCACGCCCATCGTCGAACTCGATACGCCGGTGCTGCTGGTCGACCTCGACGCGCTCGAGCACAACATCGGCGTCATCGCGCGGCACTATTCTGGCCGGGACTCTGGCCGGGACTCTGGCGGGGACGCTGGCAGGGCGATCCGGCTACGCCCGCACGGCAAGAATCACAAGGCCCCGGAGATCCTCGAGATGCAGGTCGCCGCCGGGGGCACGGTCGGGGGCGTCTGTGCGGCGAAGGTGTCGGAAGCGGAGGTGTTCGTGGACGCCGGGGCCGGCAACGTCCTGATCGCGAACCAGGTGGTCGATCCGGCGAAGATCCGTCGCCTCGTCGCGCTCGCGGGGCGGGTGGAGACGACCGTGGCCGTGGACTCCGGGGAGCAGGTGGCGCTGTTGGCGCGGGGCGCGGAGTCCTCGGGGACGCCGCTCGGCGTGGTGATCGAGGTGGACACCATGATGGGACGCGCCGGCGTCCGGTCGGTGGAGCAGGCGGTGACGCTTGCCCGTCGCGTCGTGGCCACGCCCGGCCTCCGGTTCCGCGGCGTCATGAGCCACCAGGTGCCGCGCGGGCCGGGGGACCGGGCGGGCCGGTTCTCCGAGGGCGGACGCTACATCGAACTCGCGCTGGCCGCGAAGCGGGCGATCGAGGACGCGGGCATCGACGTGGACATCGTGTCCACCGGCGAGTCGTGGACCTATGACGTCGCGGCCACGTATCCCGAGGTCACGGAGATCGAGGGCGGCACGTACGTGTTCATGGAGGTGCCGTACGCCTACATGCGCGAGTTCCGCTTCGCGCTGCGGGTCATGGGCCGCGTGGTGGCGCGCCCGGACGCCCGGACCGCGATCGGCGACGTGCCGATCGACGCCATCGGCGCCCCCAACGGCCTGCCCACGCTGGAAGGCCCGGACGGCGTGACGGTGACCGGCATCGACCACCATGGCGTCGTGCTCTCCGGCAACGCCGACCTTCCCTTCGATGTCGGCGACCCGTTCTTTCTGCTTACGCACCAGCAGGACGTGACCGTGAACCGTTGGGACCGGTTCGTGGGCGTGCGGGAGGGACGGGTCGAGAAGATCATCGAAGCCCCGGCGCGCGGCTGCGTGCATTAGCCTCGCGACTGGACAACGCGCACGGGCTCGGTCAGTCTCCGGCCCCTTGTCCCCTGGTCCGACGGAGGGTGCCGGTGTCGTCGCTCAAACGGGTTCTCATCGCCAATCGCGGCGAGATCGCCATTCGTGTCGCGCGGGCCGCGGCCGGTCTCGGCATGGAGTCGGTGGCGGTCCATGCGCCGGAGGATGCCCTGTCGCTCCACACGCGGGTGGCGACGGAGGCGCGGGAGATCGGTGCGCCGGGCGGGGACCCGGTGGCCGCGTACCTGGACGCGGACGCGCTGATCCGGGCGGCGCTCGAGAGCGGCAGCGACTGCGTGCATCCCGGTTACGGCTTTCTCGCCGAGAACGCCGCCTTCGCCGAGCGCTGTGCGGCGGCCGGCCTGACGTTCGTCGGCCCGACGCCGGCGGCGCTCGCGCTGTTCGGCGACAAGCTGCTGGCGCGGTCCCTCGCGCGCTCGCTCGGCATCCCGGTGGTGCCGGGAAGCTCCAGGCCGCTTGCCTCCGCGGAGCAGGCGGAGGAAGTCGCCGCGACGGTCGGTTACCCCGTGATGCTCAAGGCGGCGGCCGGGGGCGGAGGGCGTGGCATGCGGGTCGTCGAGTCGGCGGCCGGCATGGCCGATGCGTTCGAGCGGTGCCGGAGCGAGGCCGAAGGGGCGTTCGGCAGCGGCGCCGTGTTCGTGGAACGCCTCGTCGAGCGTCCGCGGCACGTCGAGGTGCAGGTGCTCGGCGACGCCGGCGGGCATGTCGTACACCTGGGCGAACGCGACTGTTCGGTGCAGCTACGTCACCAGAAGGTCGTGGAGACGGCGCCGGCGGCGGGGCTCCCGGAGGCGCTGCGCGAGCGCGTCCTCGCCGACGCGGTCGCGTTGGCCCGCGCGGGCGAGTACGTCAACGCCGGCACGATCGAGTTCCTGGTCCTGCCCGAGCGCGACGAGCACTTCTTCATCGAAGCCAACGCGCGCATCCAGGTGGAGCACACGGTGACGGAGGAGGTCACCGGGGTCGATCTCGTGGAGACGCAGTTCCTGCTCGCGGCCGGGGCTTCGCTCGCGTCGCTGGGGCTCGCCGAGGCGCCGGCGGTCTCCGGCAGGTACGCGGTCCAGGCGCGGGTGGTCGCGCAGGGTGCGGGGACGCTCGATGCGTACAAGGAGCCGTCCGGCCGCGGCATCCGCGTCGACGCCTGCGGGTACGCCGGATACGCCCCGCCCCCGCAGTTCGACCCGCTGCTCGCCAAGGTGGTCTGCACGTCCACCTCCGAGGCTTCGCTGGCCTCGGCCATGGAACGCACCGGCCGCGCGCTGGCCGAGTTCCACGTCGCCGGCGTCCCGACCAACCTGGCCCAGCTCCAGGCGATCCTTGCCGACCCCGATGTGCGTGCCGGGAACGCCAGGACCTCCCTGCTGGCCGAGAAGCCGGAGTTGCTGGCCGCGGCGGAACCGGCGAACGGGGGTGCGCTGGCCTTGCTGGAGACCCGGGCGCCCGCGCGCGCCGGGCACGGACCGGGCGGGGAGGGCGCGGCGGGTTCGGGGCCGGACGCCCCCGCGCTCCCGCCGCTCCCGCCGCTGGAGCCGGGAGCGGGCGACGTGTCCGTCCCGTGTCCGCTGGCGGGGTCCGTCGTGGCGGTCGAAGCCAGGGCGGGTGACGCGCTCGGCGCGGGGGATGCACTGTTGGTCGTCAGCGCCATGAAGATGGAGACGGTCGTGGGCGCGCCCTGCGACGGAGTCGTGTCCGCCATGCTGCCGCTCAACCCGGGAGACCCGGTCGCCGCGGGCCAGGTCGTGGCGTTGCTCGCGCCCGCGGACGGGGCCGCGGTGGACGGGGGCAGGGCCTCCCCACGGGAGACGCGGGAGACGTGGGCGCCGGTGCTCGAAGACGTCGCCGCCATGCGCCGCCTGGCCGACGCGCGGCTCGCCCCGGGGTCGGACGACCCGGGCGTGGTGCGGCAGCGCGGCCGGGGCAAGCTGACCTGCCGGGAGCGCATCGAGCTGCTCCTCGACGAGGGCTCGTTCCGCGAGGTGGGCAGCGTTGCCGGGTTCGCCTCGTACGACGAGCACGGCGCCGTGGCCGCCTTCACGCCGGCGAACCACGTCGGGGGGTGGGGCAGGATCGAGGGCCGTTCCAGCATCGTGTGCGCCGACGACTTCACCTCGCGCGGGGGCCACGCGGACGGCGCCATCGGCGCCAAGAGCGGCTACCTGGACCGCCTGGCCCTGGAGATGCGCGTCCCCTCCGTCCGCCTGCTCGACGGTTCGTCCGGCGGCGGGAGCGTTGCCGCGATGGTGCCGGAGCAGAAGAAGGAGGGCGACAGCACGGCGCGGGAGAGCAGCGGCGCCATCACGGCCGGCCGGCCGCGGGTGGCCGGCGGCGGCGGCTCGTTCCTGCCGGGTCACCTCGGCAGTTCGATGTACACCGAGCAGCTCTCCACGGTGCCCGTCGTGAACATGCTGCTCGGCAGCGTCGTGGGCATCGGCGCGGCGAAGGCCGTGCTCGGCCACTTCTCCGTCATGGTGCGCGACATCGCGCAACTCTTCGTGGCCGGGCCGCCGGTGGTGCGGCACGCGATGGGCTACGACATCGCCAAGGAAGACCTGGGCGGCTGGCACATCCACTGCCGCAACGGGTCGGTCGACAACCTGGCCGAGACGGAGGAGGAGGCCGCCGCCATGACCCGGCGGTTCCTGTCCTACCTGCCCTCGAGCGTCTACGAGACGCCGCCGGCGGCGGCGCCGGATTCGGACGACCCGCCCGACCGCCGGGACGAGGAGCTGTTCACGCTCGTGCCGCGCCAGCGCACCACCACTTTCGACATGCGCCGCGCGATCGCCCTCATGGCCGACCGGGACTCGTTCTTCGAGGTCGGCCCGCTCTGGGGCACGGACCAGATCACCGGCTTCGCCCGCTTCAACGGCTACCCGCTCGGGATCCTCGCCTCCGACAGCCAGCACGCCAACGGCGGCGCGCTGACGGCGGACGGCTGCCGCAAGCTGACCCGGCACCAGGACCTCTGCGACCTGTTCCACCTGCCGATCCTCAACCTGGTGGACAACCCGGGATTCGCCGTCGGGCTCGAGCACGAGGTCGCGGGCACCATCCGGCGCGGCGGCGAGTGGATGGTCGCCTTCGCCCAGGTCAAGGTGCCGATCTTCACGGTGCTGATACGGCGCAGCTTCGGCGTGGCGGGGAACAACTACGCCACGCCCCGCTCCCAGCCGTCGGTGCGCGTGACCTGGCCGGCGGCGGACGTCGGGGGCATACCGCCGGAGGGCGGCATCGAGGCGGCGTACAAGCGCCAGTTGGCGGAAGCGGAGGATCCGGCGGCCTTCCGCGCCGAACTCATGGCCCGCATCGAGAGCGCGCGCGGGCCGGTGGGGCCGCTGTCGAAGTTCCAGATCGAGGAGATGATCGATCCCCGCGATACCCGGCGGCTCGTCTGCGAGTGGGTCGAGACCGCGTATCGCATCGTCTCCCAGCCGGCCCGGCTGGCCCCCCGTACGCTGCAGTTCCGCCCGTGAAAGGGACGTAGGCACCAGTGTCCGCGACATCCGGGCTAAAATGGGCGTCCCGGCGCGGTCGCCGGGGACGATCCCCCTGATTTGGGGCAGGGGGGGCAGGTTTTTGTCCGAATTTGTCTGAAAGGGAGAACAGGTGTGGCCAGTCGGTCGGCGAAGAGGTTGTTGAAGGGCCTGGCGGCGATGCTGGTGGCGGCGTGCACGCTGGCTGCCGTCGACGCGTCCGCCCAGTTGAAGATCGCCGTGCTGAACGTGCAGCGCGCCCTGGGCGAGAGCGAGGAAGCCAAGGGGCTCGCGGAGGGGATCCAGCAGGACCTCCAGGAGCAGCAGGACGAACTGCAGACGCTGCAGGAGGAAATCCAGGCCCTGCAGGAGCAGCTGGAGAAGGACGCGGAGATCCTCGGCGACGACGAGAAGCGCCGCATCGCCAAGGACGTCGAGGACAAGCGTCTCGACCTCGAGTTCGGCGCCAACAAGCTGCAGAAGGAAGTCCAGGACCGGCAGGAGGAGATCCTTCGGCAAATGGCCCCCAAGCTGGACGCCGTGCTGAAGGACCTGATCGAGATCGAGGGCTACGACGTCGTGCTGCAGCGTTCCGGGCTGCTCTACGTCAACACCAAGCACGACATCACCCGCAAGGTCACGGAAAAGCTCAACGAGAAGCAATAGCGGGTCCGGCGCGACGTACCCGGACGTTGCCGTGGGATTCACGCTCGCGGAGATCGCCGAACGCATCGGCGCCGAGATCGTGGGCGATCCCGCCGCGGTCCTGCGCGGCATCGGCTCCCTCGAACACGCCGGTGCGGGTGACCTGACCCACCTCTCGAGCGCCGCCTACCGGCGCTTCCTCCCGGAGACGTCGGCGACCGCCGTCATCCTCGGCCGGGGGGACGCGGCAGCGTGCCCCACCCATGCCCTGGTGGTGGACAACCCCTATCACGCATACGCCGTCGCTTCGACGCTCTTCGAAACGCGCCCGGCGGCGGAACCCGGCGTGCATCCGCGGGCCGTGGTCGATCCCACCGCGCGGCTGGGCGACGGCGTGTCGGTGGGACCGCAAGCGGTGGTCATGGCGGACGCGGAGCTCGGGGCGCGGGTCTCGATCGGCCCCGGGGCCTGCGTCGGCGCGGGGAGCGTCCTCGGGGCGGACACCGCGATCCTGGCGAACGCGACGCTGTACCACGGCGTCCGGCTGGGCGCGCGCTGCATCGTGCACTCCGGGGCCGTGATCGGGGCGGATGGCTTCGGGTTCGCCCCGGACGCCCGCGGCCGCCTCCAGGCCATCGCCCAGGTCGGGGGCGTGACGATCGGCGACGACGTCAGCATCGGGGCCCTGTCGGCGGTGGACCGGGGCGCGATCGACGACACCCGGATCGCCGACGGCGTCAAGATCGACAACCTGGTGCAGATCGGGCACAACTGCGACATCGGCGCCCACACCGTCATCTGTGGCTGCACGGGCATCGTGGGGAGCACGCGCATCGGACGGCACTGCGTGCTCGGCGGCGGCGTCGGCGTGGGGGGCGACGGCCCCGTCGAGATCTGCGACGGCGTGACGGTGAGCGCCACGACGCACGTCACGAGTTCCATCGACGAACCCGGCGTCTACTCGGGCGGGACGCTGCACGGCAAGACGCGGCGCTGGAAGCGGAGCGCCCTGCGCTTCGCGGAGCTCGACGGCATGGCCAAGCGGCTGGCGCGGCTGGAGAAGGAGGTGGGCACGCGATGATGGAAATCGGCGACGTCCTCGAGTACCTGCCGCACCGCTACCCGTTCCTGCTCGTGGACCGGGTCACGGCGCTGAACGTCGGCAAGGACATCGCCGGGTACAAGAACGTCTCCGTCAACGAGCCGTTTTTCGAGGGGCACTTTCCGGAGCATCCGGTCATGCCCGGCGTCCTGGTGGTCGAGGCGATGGCGCAGCTCGCCGGCGTGCTGGCGTTCAAGACGCGGGGGCACAAGCCGGCGGACGGCTACCTGTACTACCTCGTCGGCATGGACAAGACGCGGTTCAAGCGTCCGGTGGTGCCGGGGGACCGGCTGGACATGACGGCGTCGATCGCGAGCCAGAGGCGGTCCTTCGTGAAGTTCGAGTGCCAGGCCTTCGTGGACGGCGAGCTGGCCTGTGCCTCCGACATCCTGTGTACGGAACGGGAGACGGCGCCGTGATCGACGAACGCGCGATCGTCGATCCGGGCGCGGAACTCGGCGTCGATGTCGAGATCGGGCCCTGGAGCGTCATCGGGGCCGGCGTGGTGGTCGGAGACGGGTGCCGCATCGGACCGCATGCGATCGTCAGGGGGCCGACCGTGCTCGGCCGCCGCAACCGGATCTTCCAGTTCGCCACGGTGGGCGAGGACACCCCGGCGCTGGCCTACGGTGGCGAACCGACCACCCTGACGATCGGCGACGACAACGTCATCCGCGAGGGCGTCACGATTCACCGCGGCATGCTGCAGGACCGCGGCGCCACGGTCATCGGCAATCGCAACCTCTTCATGGCGTACGTGCACGTGGGCCATGACTGCGAGGTCGGCGACCACGTCATCATGGCGAACAACGCCTCCCTCGCCGGCCATGTCTCGGTGGGCGACCACGCGAACATCGGCGGCTACTCGGGCATCCTGCAGTTCCGCACGGTCGGCGCCCACACCCACGTCGCGGCGTTCTGCTACGTCACCAAGGACATCCCGGCCTACGTCACCGTGGCCGGCAACCCCGCCCTCGCGGTGGGCCTGAACATCGAGGGCATGCGGCGGCGCGGCGTACCCGAGGCGACCCGCAGCGCGTTGCGCCGGGCGTATCGCGTGGTCTACCGCGACGGCCTGACGGTCCCCGAGGCCTGTGCGGCGCTGGCGGATGCCGCGGCGGAGTCGGAAGGCGTACGACTGTTCGTCGACACCGTCGGGGCATCCGAGCACGGCATCGTGCGTCCGAGGCGCGGGACGGCGGGAGACGAGTAGGGGGGCTCGCCCTGGTCAAGCTGCCGTGACGGCGCACGGACACACCGCCTTCGCGTGCCTCCTCAGCCGCCGATCGACCCTGTTCCGGAAGGCGGCCGGGAGGCCGCGCGGCCACGTTGGCGCCGCCACTCCCATGCCACCGCGAGCCCCATCACACCGATCGCGCCGAGCCAGGCCGCGACGGGCCCGGCCGTTTCCGCAAGCCCCGCACCGACGGCCACGCCCACCCCAAGTCCACACCCGAACACGAGCCCGACCGGCGAGCGCCCGGCGTTCTCACCATCGCCGGTTCTCCGCTCCGCGTCGACACCCGCGGCACCGCCCCGACCAGCAGGTTCCCGGCTGCGCTTGCGGAACGCCGGAGGCATGCGGATCTTCCGCAGCGCGTCCGCCACCAACAGCGATGCTTCCCCCAGTCGACTCCTCACGGTACCTCCAGTTCCTCCTCGAGGAGGTCGGCCTGCGGCTCGTGGGTCAAGCTGCCATGAGCTGCTCCGCGCGGACCGGGCACCTCAGTACGGATTGGGGATGAGCTTGACTGCGGCGATGACCACGCCGGCGACGTAGACCAGTCGCCAGGTGAGCTTCGTCTCGAGTTGCGCCAGCGCCGCCTCGAGGCCGTGTTGGGTCACCGGCCTGGCAACCTCCGCCGCCTCGCGGCAGGCGGTCGCGATCGCCTCGGCCTGTTCCCGTTCCAGCCCGGTCTCCTCACGGGCACGGACCGTCGCCGCAGTGTCGAACACGGTGGCCATGCGCCGAGCATACACCCTGTCGAGCCGCCATGACGCCCATGCCGCGGCCTCAGCCCGCTATTCGGCGGACAACGGTTCCTGCGCAGCCCTTGAAGCGGTCTTCTCCGGCGTGCCTTGGAGACGCGCCCGAAACAGCGCGAAGCGGGTGTCCCCGGCGTTCGCCAGCGCGCGCAGCATGCGATCGCTGGCGGAGCCCCTTCTGGTTTGTCGACCGATCCCGCGACGGCCGGCGAAACGCCGGACCACGTCGTAGTAGACATCGCGCGACAGGTCCAGGGCATCGCACAGGGCGGGGACGGATGCGATCCGCCCGTCGGGCCGCAGGGTGCTGGCGACCTGGATGGCGGCATCCTCGGCCCTGCGGGCGCCCTCCCGGTCACCGGCCTCGGCGCGCGCCCTTGCCAGGTCCAGGGCGGCGTGGACCGCCTGTACGGGGTCCTCCGCCGGGTCGTCGTCCACGGCGACGGCCGCAAGCGAACCCGGTTGGGGCTCTGGCCGGAGCAGATCCTCCGGCCAGGCGAGTTCCGCCGGCCAGTGGTCGGAGAACCACTGCACGGCCCGGTCCACGCGGCGGATGGTGACGCGCCCGGCGGCGACGCGCCGAAAGAACGTGCCCTGTCCGCCGGCTAGCCGGCCCACCGTGGAAAGCGCCAACCCGCGGGAACCTGCATAGGAGCGACCGAGGCGTATCAGGTTGTCCGGAGACATGCCCGCACAATGTGGCAAATGCGCCACAAAGTCAACGATTTGGGGGTGGTCCAAGCGCCGCTGTACGCCACGGATGTAGTCGTGGCATATTCGCCACATGAAATCGTTCCGGACCATCGTCGAGCAGCAGTTGACGCAACGCGGAACCTCGGCGATCCGCGCCGCGCTCGGCGCTGGCATGACGCGCGACGCCATCCGCTCGGTCCTGCGCGGACGCTCGCCGTCCGTGGAGCGCGCCGCCGAAATCTGCGCGGCGCTCGACCTCGAGTTCTACATCGGCCCGCGGCGATCCGGCACTGGCTCGGTGGAGTCCGCGTCACAGGAGATGGGCGGCCTCGATCACATACGCGACCGTAGACTGGTGGAATTGTTAGGGTTGATCGTGGGGCATTGGCAGGCGCTGGAAAGCGACTATGCGCGGGCGGATTTCCTCCTGCGGCTGTACGAGCGGGAGCCGCGGCTTCGCGAGGCGGCGGGCCGGCGCCGGGGCGGCCGGTACCGCTTCCCCAAACGCGCGCTCCGGGCCGTTTCCGAGGAGGTGCAGGCGCTCGGGTCGGCGGCCGACGCGGACCGCATCGAGGCGACGCCGTTGCTGGATTCGCTGCGCGGGCACGGCGTGCGCCCGGCGCACCCGGTCTACGACGAACTCCGCCGCCTGGTGGGCCCGCAGTCGCACGCGGCGATCTGCCAGGCGTTCCTGCGCGCCGGGGTATGGCTGGACGTGCATATCCGTACCCCGGAGGAAGGCGCCGCGCGACCGCGGGCGCGCGGCGTCATGGAGTGGCGGCGGCCCAACTATCGCGTCGTGTACAGCGCGGATCTGGCCCATGTCGGCGCCAGGCTGGACAACGGGTGGGTCGTGATGCTCGGCGGTAACGTCGAACGGCTGATCGCCGAGGGTCTGGTGAAGGGGGAGGCGCGCGAGCGCCACGTGCCGTACCGGGGCCAGGCTCCGACCTCGCTGGTCGCCGAACTCGTGTGGGCGCCGCCGGCGGAGGCCGTGCCGGGCGCCGAAGCCCGGGAGTGACGCTTGGCGGCACGCTCGCCGCCTTGGAGGCGCCGCGCGGCCCGCGCCGGCGCCGGCTGCGCGAGAACGTGCGAATGGCTGAGTGACGCGCCGCGCCCAGTACGGTAACGTTGCGGTTTTGGGCTCGTACCGAGGAGGGGCATGGCGCGCGCTCGGGACAATCCCGTTTCCGCGGCGACGGCCGCGACGGGAGGCGAAGCGCCGTTTCGGGTGGTCCCCGAGAAGACCGTCGTCCCGGATGCGCCCGCGGTCGTCCTGCACCGTCCGCAACTCGTGGAGCGCTTCGATCCCGTCCTGCGGCGGTTGACCGTGCTCAGGAGTCCCGGCGGGTTCGGCAAGACGACCCTCCTCGGAGAGATGTGCCGCCGGGCGCAGGCGCGGGGGGATCGGGTCGTCTGGCTGTCGATCGACGAACGGGACGACGGGCCGCGGGTGGTCGCCCACCTGGCGTACGCCGCCGACGTGCCCTGGGACGTCCACGAATCGCTCGCCGGGCCGGCGCGGGACGCCGAAGTGCGTTGCCTCGATGCCTTGTGCGCCGCGATTCGGGCGGACGGCAGGCGCTGGGTGCTCGCGGTCGACGAACTCGACCGGATCGCCGACGGCGGCGCCGCCATCGTCGATCGCCTGATCTTGCGGGGCCCGGCCAATCTCCACCTGGCGCTGGCCTGCCGTCAGCTTCCCGGCGCCATCGACGTCGCCACGCCGATCGCCGAGGGACGGGGCGCCATCGCGGGCACCGAGGAGCTGCGGTTCACCGTGGCGGAGCTCGGGTCCTTCCTGGGCCCCGCGGTCCCGCCCGAGCGGGTGCGCGAATTCTGGACGGAGTCCGCCGGCTGGCCCATCGCCGCCCGTCTGCGGAGGAACACGCCCGACGCGCGCCTCGGCGAGGTGTCCGACGAGGCGTCCGAACTGTCGTTGAACTGGGTGGCGGCGCGCCTCATGCGTGGCGTCGGGGACGAAGATCGGCGTTTCCTCCTCGAGGCGGGGTGCGTCGACTGGGCGGACGGGAGGATGTTCGACGAAGTCCTCGGCCCAGGGTCGGCGGAGCGCCTGCGGCGCATGCCCGTCATGCGGGGTCTCGTCCAGGAGCTCGACGGCGGGGCCACCTTCAGGCTGCACCCGCTGGTCCGCCGGTACGCGGAGCGGGAACTGCGGCTGCAGGACGACGGCGGCGCCGATCTTCGGGGCCGCATCGCCAGGGCCCTGGCCGCGCGGGGACGGATCGTCGAGGCCATGCACCAGGCCCTCGAAGCGGACGACGGCGAGCTGGCGGCGGAGACGCTCGAGCAGGCCGGCGGCGTACGACTGGTCCTGAAGGCGGGGGTCCAGGGTCTGCTGGACGCCGTTGCCGTCCTTCCCGAGGGCCTGCTCCACCGCTCCCCGCGGCTCGCGCTCGCGCAGCTCGCCGCCGATTCGATCCACAAGGGGGTTCCCGGGTTGGCGGTGGCGGCGCAGCTCCCGCTGCGGGACGACGAAGGGGATCCCGATCTGCAAGTCGATCGTCTCCTGGTGCGGGTGCTCTCGCTGATACGCGGGTGCGTCGGAGTCGGTTCGCCAGAGGTGCGCGCCACCAGGGAGGCCAGCTTCCGGGCCTTGCTCGAAGTCGGGTCGGACGGCCTCGTCCTCGGTGGAATCGCGCACGGCCACGCGATCCTCGACTACGCGGCGGGCGACCTCGACCAGGCGCTGACCTGCGTCCGGCGCGCCTGCGCCGCTCCGTCCGCCTTGCCGAGCGCGAAGATGCTGGAGGGCGCGATCCTCTTCGCGCGCGGCGACGTGGAGGAGTCGGAGGCCGCGCTGACGTCGGCGCGACGCGCCGCCCAGCGCGACTTCGCCGGCCACGAGATACCGGGACTGATCGGCGACGCGTTCACCGCCGAGCTCGCCCTCGAGACGAACCGGACCGCGATGGCCGGCCGGCGCGCGCCGGCGCTACCCCGGCTCGCGAGCGTGGCCGCGTGGCTGGATGTCTACGCGGCGGCGGTGGACGTGCGCGCGGAACTCGCCTTGCGCCGGAACGCCGCCGACCGGGCGTTGCGGATCCTCGAGGACGCGTGGACGTTCGCGCATGGGAGGCGCCTTGCGAGCTTCGTCCGCTGGCTGGTCGGGGCCCGCGCGTCGATGCTGGTCCGGGTCGGAGCGGTGGACCGGGCGGATGCGCTCTGGCGGCGGGAGGGCTCGCCGACGGACACGGCGGCGCTGGTCGACCTCGACGGCCAGAGCTGGCGCGAGATGGAGTCGTTCTGCGGCGCGCGGATACGGCTGCTGGCCGCGGCCGGAGAGTGCGGCGCGGCGCTGGAGCTGGGGCGGGCGTTCGCGGCGCGCGCGCGTGACCGCGGCCTCGCCCGGTCGGAGAGCTGGGCGACGGCGCTGGCGATGCATGCCGCATGGCTCGGCGGCGACGCGGCGGCCGCGCGGGAGTTCCTGATCGAAAACCTGAGGGTCTTCCAGCGGACGGGCTTCTCGAGGGCGCTGGCGACGCACGCCGACGCGGCGGGTCCCCTGCTCCGGGGACTCGACGCCCCCGACGCGGGTCTTGGCGCGGCGAAGGATGCGGTCCTCGCGGTGCTCGCCGTTGGCGACGAGCATGTCCAGCGGAAGTTCACGCCGCGCGAACTCGAGGTTCTGGCCCGCCTGCCGCACGCGAGCGACAAGGAAATCGCCCGAGCGCTGGGCATCAGCGGCAACGGCGTCCGTTATCATCTGAAGAACATCTTCGGGAAGCTCGGCGTCGCCGGCCGGCGCGACGCCGCGAAACAGGCTCGGCTGCTGGGCCTGCTCCCTCCTCCCGGGGCTCCCGGGGCTCTTGGAGATAGCGACGCGGTGGTCCCGGACGGTAGCGACTCCGCCTTTTGGCGGTAGCGAAGCCTGCCGCATGCGTTTCCTTCCGTCACTCTTTCTCGCACTCTTTCTCGGTTATGCTTTCGCCCGCGAGTTCGTCGGGGAGGGGCATGGTGCCCACTGAGCAGAATGTCGTGCGCGTCGCGAGGGATGCGTTCGGGTCGGGACGTCGCGTGCCGTTTCGGGTGGTCCCGGAAAAGACCGCCATTCCGGATCCTCCGGTGGGCGTCCTGCACCGGCGGGAACTCGTGGAGCGGCTCGACCCCGCCCGGCGGCGGCTGACGGTGCTCGTCGCTCCGGGCGGTTTCGGCAAGACCACCCTGCTTGCGGACTGCTGCCAAAGGATGAGGGCGCGCGGCGAGCAGGTCATCTGGCTGTCCGTCGACGAGGAGGACGATGCCCAGCGGGTGGTAGCCCACCTGGCGTACGCCGCCGACCTGCCGTGGGGCGTCGACGGTGCCGCGAAGGGCACGTTCGGGGATCCGGAGATGCACGTCCTCGACTCCGTGCTCGACGCGATCCGGGCCGACGGACGGCCCTGGGTGGTGGCCGTGGACGAACTGGAGCGCATCTCCGACAGCGGCACGCGCGTCGTCGACTACCTGATCTGGCGGGGCCCGGCCAATCTCCACGTGGCGCTTGCCTGTCGGCAGGTGCCCCCTTCCATCGACATCGCGACGCCCGTCGCGGCGGGCAGGGGCATCGTCGCGGGAGTGGAGGAACTCCGTTTCACGCTCGCGGAGTTCGGGGATTTCCTCGGCGGCGCGGTGTCGCGGGAACGCCTTCGCGAACTGTGGGCCGAAGCCGAAGGTTGGCCCATCGCCGCCTGCCTGCAAAGGAACATAGCGGAACATGGGGCGGGCTCCGACGACGGGACCGGGCTGTCCCACAACTGGGTGGCGGCGCGCCTCATGCGCGGGCTTGCGGCGCGTGATCGGCGTTTCCTGCTCGAGGCGGGGTCCTTCGAGTGGGTGGACGCGCGGATGTTCGACGAGGTGATGGGCCCCGGGTCGGCGCAACGCCTCGTCGGCATGCCCGTCCTGCGAGGTCTCGTACAGGGGATCGACGGCGGGACGGCCTTCAGGCTGCACCCGCTCGTTCGCCACCACGCCCTGGAGGAACTGCGGGCGCTTGGCGACGGCGAAGACCTGCACCGCCGCATAGCGAAGGCCCTGGCCCGGCGCGGACGGACGGTCACCGCCATGCGCCAGGCGCTCGAAGCGGGCGATGACGATCTGGCCGGGGAGATCTTCGACGAGGCCGGCGCCGTCCGGCTGGTCCTGAGGGGGGGAATGCGAAGCCTGCAGGACGCCGTTGCCCTCGTTCCGGAAGAGGTGATGCGCCGCCGCCCGCGGCTCCAGCTCGCGCAACATGCCGTCGACATGATGAACGTCACGCTGCCCCGGCCCATGCCCGAAGGGGTGTGGTCAAACCAGCCGGAGCGGGACGCGGGCGACCGCGAACTGCAAATCGACGGGATCATCCTCCGCGGTGTCTTCCTCATGTGCAGTTGCGTGCCGGTCGGCGCGCGCGAGGTGCGCGCCACGATGGATGCCAGCACCCGGCTCCTGGCCGAACGGGAGCTGGAGCCGCTCGCCGCCGGCGGATTCCACTACGGACACGCGGTCTACCACCACCAGCGAGGCGACCTCGCCGCCGCGTTGACCGCCGCGCGGCGCGTGGGGGGCTTCGCCGACGCCTGCCCGTCGGCTTGGCTGAGCGCCAGGCTGGTGGAGGGCGCGACCCTGTTCGCCCGCGGCGACGTCGAGGAGGCCGAGGCCGTGCTGGCCTCGGCGCAGCGCACCGCGCAGCGGGGCTTCGCCGGCTACGAGAGCCCCGAGCTGATCTGCGACGCGTTCACCGCGGAGGTCGCCCTCGAGACGAACCGCGTCACGATGGCCGGCCGGCGCACGCGCGCGCTGGACCAGCTCGCCGGCGTGGGGGCCTGGCTGGACGTGTACGCGGCAGCCGTCGAGGTGCGCGTCGAACTTGCGTTTCGCCAGGGTCCACCCACCCGGGCGTTGAAGCTCCTGGAGGAAGCATGGACGTTCGCGCAGAGCCGCCGTCTCGAGAGCTTTGTGCGGTGGTTGGCGGCGGTCCGGGTGTCCGCGCTGCTCAAGGCCGGAGAACTGGCGGAGGCGGAGCAGTCCTGGCGGCAGCAGGGACTGCCCACGGACCCCGCGGCGCTGGCCGACCTCGAAGGCCAGAGCTGGCGGGAGATGGAAGCCGTCTGTGGCGCGCGGGTGCGGTTGCTGGTGGCGGCGAAGGAGCACCGCGCGGCGCTCGAGGTCGCCCGTGCGTACGCCGCGCGGGCCCGCGAGAGCGGCCTGGCGCGCTCGGAGAGCTGGGCCACGGCGCTGGCCATGCATGCCGCATGGCTCGCCGGCGACATGGCGGCCGCGCAGGAAGCGTTGATCGAACACCTCCGGGTCTTGCAGCGGAGCGGTTTCGTGAGGGCCCTGGTGGAACATGCGGAGGCGGCGACCGCGGTGCTCCAGGGGCTCGATACGCTCCTCGCGGAGCTGAAGGAGGCGGAGGAAGCCGCGCTTGCGGTGATCGGCGCCGTGGGAGGCGATTCCTCCGACTCCTCCGAGGCCGAACTCAGCCCGCGTGAGATGCAGATCCTGACCCAGCTCCCCGATGCCAGCAACAAGGAGATCGCCCGCACCGTCGGGATCACGGAGAACGGCGTCCGCTATCACCTGAAGAACATCTTCAGCAAGCTCGGCGTTGGCGACCGTCGCGCCGCCGCGCAGCAGGCCCGGGCGCTCGGCCTGCTCGACGCTTCCCC
>JAJDVW010000058.1 GCA_022825925.1 Pseudomonadales bacterium
CGTGATCTGTCCAGAGACGTCGTCGATGGCGAAGCGCCCCGACCCTCCGCTCAGGCTGTAGAACGCGATGCTCTCCGTGGCGGCCGTAACAGGAGCGCCCACCTTTGTGCCCGCCGGCTCGTTCTCGGCAACGGCGCGCGAGATCGGGCCATCCGGAAACTCCACACTGCACTGGATGAACCCGAAGCGCTGCTGCGAGTCGACGCGCACGCCGTTGCCTGTACCCGCCAACGCCCCCGCTCCGCCCGCTGTTGCCGCAGCCGCGGCAGTCGCGTCGAGCGCGACGTAGAACATCTCGACCGGCTCGGATTCGTCGTCCTCCATCGTCCTCACGCTGATCGTCTTCGAGCGCTCGCCCGGCTCGAAGACAACGCTCCCGACCGCCCCCTCGTAGTCGGAGCCCGCCACTGCGGTGCCGTCGCTGGTGCGCCACCCCACCGACACCCGCGCGGCCACTGCCGAGGACAGCGTCACCGTCGAGTTCCACGCCGCACCTTCCGGCAGCGTGTCGTTCATCGGGGTGATTTCGACCGTCACCGTACCGTGGTCGGCGATCGTCGCCGTCGCCGGAGCGGAGTCCACCTCCACCGTGGTCGCCCCGCTCGCGCCCGTCAGCGCCAGCACCACCGTCTCGCCGTCGTCCAGGATGTCGTCGTCGAGCGCGGAGAGCACGATCCGTGCGCTGTTCTCACCCTTGGCCACCGTGACCTCGCCCGACAGCGTCCGGTAGTCCGTTCCCGGCGTAGCCGTGCCCGATACCGAGTAGCGCACGGTCACGGATCCGTCCGAGGTGCTGCCCGCCACCGAGACCTCGAAGCTGGCCTCCGAGCCCTCGGCCACCGAACCGCCCTCCGGCGCGGCTAAGGTGACCCGCAGCGTGTCGGCAAGGGCGGGCGCTCCGGACGTGGATGGGGAGGCGGCGGACGGGCTGACGGTCCCCGCGAGCAGAAGGGAGGTGAACGTGAGAAGCGCAAGCGTCTGGACCGCAGCGCGCGAGCGCGAGGTGGCGGCCGCGGCTCCAGAGCGCACGGGTGGCAGGGCGGAAGGGGTGGGGGAAAGGCGCATCGGGGCGGTTGCGTCCTGTGGGGGGAGGGTTGGAGGCAGATGTGGGCCGCCGGACGCTCCGGCGACGCGAGGACGCAGGAAAGTAAGAGGAGCGCGCGAAAGCACAAGCTCGCCCGGATCAGATCGCCCGGATCACCCCGTTTCGGCGCGCGCGAAGGATCGCGGCACCGCAACCGACCGGAATCGGGCTCGAAACGAGCCGGAACACCGACCGATGGCTTCCCCCTCAGTCGCGGATCACCCGCACCACCTTGCCGTTCTGGTCCACCACGACCACCGGGAGCTTCAGGATGGCGTCGGTCGGTTCGAACGCGTCCCCAGCCGGCCCGGTCGAGGCCGCGTCGTCCGCCGCGCCTCCCGTGCCGGGCAACCTGTATTCGTCCGCCTTGCTCAGGTCCACCACGTACCCGATGTCCGCGAGCGCCTGAAGCGTGATCGCGCTGATCACGTCGGCGTTCGACGACATGATCTCCTCGCCGAAGACGCTGCGCCGCCAATGGACGCCGTACTCGTTCAGCGGGATCTTCGGACCGTCGTACGCCGAGCCCCCGGCCGCGTCGAACGCCTCGACCGCCAGCGGGCCGGTGAAGTAGAACTCGCGCGGCGACCCGATCTCCTCTTTGAACTCCCCACTCGACGCGAACAGCCCCAGGACGTGCCCCATCTCGTGCTGCACCGCCTTGTGGAAGGTGCTCAGACGCCATTGCGGGGCGAGAGTGCTGTAGCTGGCGCCGCCGTAGAAGGCCAGACCCGAACCTTCGCGTACGCCAAACTTCCAAGCGTGGGTGATCGAATACATTGGCGCCCACACCGAATGCACCACCAGGTCGTCGACGACGCCGGCCAAGCGGGGGCCGTGCTCCCCAAGCGCATCGATGTATCCGTCGATCGGCACGTCAGGGAGGTCGCCGACCACCACCTCCTCCCATCGATCGGCCGCCCGCCGCATCGCCGCCTTCTGCTCGTCGGTGAACCCGGGATCGAAGATCAGGTTGATGTTGAACCGGTCCGGGTCGACCGCGGGTGCCACCTGCACTTTCACAAGCTGCCGGGCCGCCAAGCCCGCGGGATCGACCGCGGCCACCACGAGCGCCGCCTCGCCCTCGCCCGTCGGTTCCATCCACAGCACCGCGCCGTCGATCCGTCCTTCCACCACGCCTTCGTCGCTCGACTCGACCGCGTATGCCAGCGAGTCGCCGTCGGGATCGGAGAAGTAGGGTTCCAGCGGCAGCGGCTCGAACGCGCCGCCGACTTGGAGCCAGTACGACGGCACCGCCTCGCGGTACACTGGCGAGCGGTTGTCGGACTCGGCGAACAGGACCATCTGCGCGCCGGGCACCAACTCGATGCCTTCGTAGTGCGGCGGCAGCCCGGGCGGCTGGCCGAAACTGACGTGCACGGCTCCCCCGCCGCTGGAAGGCGGTCCGACCACCAGCGGCGCGCTCGCCGTGTCGCCCGCCGCCACCTCGAACCACCTCTCGGACGCCGCCCCGCCCTGCACCGAGACCGGTATGCGGAAACCGAACGGTGCCCCGTCCGGCACCCGCATCACAACCTGCGCCGGACCCGGTGCCAGCGCGTCGCCCGCGTCCGTGCGCATGAAATCCATCGCGACCGGAAAAGGCGCGCCGGGGTTGTCGCCGGCACGGAACTCCTTCAAGCGATCCATGCCCATGAACACACCCGGCGGCAAGGCGTCGAGATGGTTGCTTCCTACATCCAGGTACTCCAGCCTCCGCAGCGCATCGAACACACCCGGCCTCAGCCGGGACAAACGGAGGCCGGCCACGCGCAACTCCCTCAGGGCTCCCAGCCGGTCGAACACGCCGGGCGGCAAATCGAACAGCGGATTGGGGGAAAGATTCAGAACCTCCAGCCGCTCCAGATCGTCGAACACGCCCGGTCGCAGAGGGGTTAGTTGAGTACCGCTCAGATTCAGGCTCCGCAGTTGCGACAGGCCGTCGAAGATGCCCGGCGGCAGTTCGCCCAGCTTGTTGTGACCGGCCCACGCGTCCAGCCTTAGGTGTCGCAGGTTCGCCAAGCCCGCGAAGATCCCCGGCGGAAGACCGGACAAGCGGTTCCGGTGCAGGGAGAGGACCTCCAGCGCCTCCAGATCGTCGAAGATCCCCGGCGGCAACGCCGTCAGTTCATTCTCGCCAAGCTCCACCTCGCGCAACTGCGTCATGCCCGCGAAGATCCCCGGCGGCAACGCCGTCAGTTCGTTTTCGGTCAGATTGACGAAGTACAGTTGGGGCAGGCCCGTGAAGATCTCCGGCGGCAAGGCCGTCAGTTCATTGTAATGCAGCCACAGGCTCCGCAGGTTCCCGAGGCCCGCGAAGATGTCGGGCGGCAGCGCCGTCAGGTTATTGAACAACAGTTGCACCCGCTTCAGGCTCCCGAGGCCCGCGAAGATATCGGGCGGCAGCGCCGTCAGTTGGTTATATGACAAATTGAGCAACTCCAGATTCGGCAAGCCCGCGAAGTCGCCGCTCCTCAGGCTCGCAATGCCGCGGCTGCGTAGTTCCAAATCCCAGATTGCTGCAAGGTGCTCCTCCGTCACCCCCGCGCAGTTCGCCGCCCCCGCCAGCCTCACCAACTCATCGGCCACCTGCGGCGTCCGCGCGCACACCCCCTCGTCCGGCAGCGCCAGCGCGGTGATCTCCGCGCGCACACCCCCGGCCACCGACGCGACCAGCGTCTGAGAGCCCGGCGTTCCGCCGAGCGTCCACTCCGTCCACGCCATACCCGAGCTGTCGCTCCGCGCCTCCGGCGGGTTCGCCGTGCCGCCGTGGGCCGATGCGTCGAACCGCACGGTCGCCGACACCGACACCGGCGTGCCCCCGGCATCCAGAAGCCGCACCCCCACCGGCCGCCAAAGTGGTATCCCGGCGACCGCCTCCTGGCCGTCCCCGACCTTCTCCAGGGACGCAGCGGTCTGCTCCACCTGCACGAGCGCCTGATCCCACTGCCTGGCCCGCTCCGCCAGCAGCCCCGCCGTGCCGTTGCCGCGCGCCGTTACCGCGCCATCCGCGTCCACCACGAACACCGTCGTGTCCCGGCTACTCCACCGCACGGCACCCGATCCCGGCCCGCCGCCCCGAACCGAGAACACGAACTGGTGTCCGATGTGCGTCAGGGTCAAGGAGTCCGGTACGATCTCAAGCGCTGGCTCCGGCTCGACCACCGGATCCGAGTCGCAGGATCCGAGCACGGCCATGAACAGTGCGGCGGCAACCGCCGGCATCCGACCGAACCACCTCGCACCTTCTTGTCCCGCCAAGCGCGGAGGCGAGCGAGTATCAGGCTTGTCTCCGCGCGCTTCGGCTGCAGGAATCCTCGTTCGCATCGTCCTCAAGTACTTGGGTCGCGTGGATTTCGTCTGCGGCGCTCTTCGCCACCTCAGGCACGTAAAAGATGTTCACGCCGAAGCTCGTCGAGCAAACTTGGCGCGACGGCGTCCGAGTCACGATCGCCGTGCCTCGGCCATTCGTGGTGCCCGGACGGCTTCGGAACACGCGAGTAAGCTACCCCGAAGCGGCGGGGCTTGGGAGAGCGACGACCTGATGAAACAAGCGACGTTATGGGGGCGTCTCTTCCGCCCCGTTGGCGACGGCATCCGATGGCCCGGATACCTGCCGAGACGTCCCGAGACATCATGAGACAGTAGGACGTTTCCGAAGGGTTGACGGCGTCGCAAGTGGCGCTTCAGCGTTCGAGCATGGAGACGCCGAAGCAGCAGTTCAGCACGGGTGTCGGCACTTCCCTCGGGGACACCGCCACGCCCTACCCAACGGCTGGACTGAAACCCATGGCGGATCGAATTCGTAGGATGCCGCCCTTCGGGTCACCGAAGCGTGAAGGGCAGCACGAGCAAACGAGGCGAAACACCGGAGGAGACGCAAGTAGTCAGGTTGATCCACCCCAAGGCGGAACCGGCGCCCGCGTCCATCGACGTCGGCGCTGGCGGGGTTATTTGCCGCTCGCCTCTGCGGGCGCTCAACAGCCCGGGCCTTCCCCGTGACCCGGTCGTGCAAATCACGCGGGAATCTGCATGATTATGGGAGACAAGCCAGCGTACTCCTTGTGGCCACACTCCGTGAGTCCCCTGCGGAGGCTGGCGGGGGGCTCTGCCCCCTCAGACCCCCGGACGGGCAACGGCGCGCCATGAGGCCCGGACGCGCCGTTTGGGTGAAGGTTCGCGCCAGCGAGGCGGAGCGTGCCGAGTGGCACGCCAAGGCGCGCTCGGCGGGCCTGACGCTGTCGGATCTGGTGCGCCGTGCGGTCGGCCGGACGCACACTTGGACCGCGGCGCACGCCGAGGTCGAGCGCGAGCGCACCC
>JAJDVW010000019.1 GCA_022825925.1 Pseudomonadales bacterium
ACGGCTCCGGCACGGCCACGCTCGTACGCGAACGGGAGGGTGCGCGAGGCGCGCGCATTATAGGGCGGCGGGTATGGGTTTTGTAGGGGCGGCCCTCGCGGCCGCCCGTGCCCGGAACGGGGCGGCGGGCTGGCCACGGGACGGGGCAGGACCGCGGCCTACGTCGCCGGTGCCGGAGCTCCCGAGGCCGGCTTGAAGCAGTGGGTCTGGCGAAGAATCCAGTAGCCGACCGCCGCGGACCAGGACGGCGCGGAGGCTCACTCCTCGCGATCCGCGCGGCCCCGCTGCTGCAGGTCGAACATCCTGGCGAGGGTCGCGATCTGCTCCTGAACCCCCGGCTCCTCGAAGATCTCCGCAATGGACTTCTCATAGGCATCCACCGGCGCCCACTCGGACTTGGGGCGGCGCCTGGGTGTCGGGAATATCCAAGGGTTGCGATTCGAGGCCATCGAAGCACCTTCCAGGAAGCCCAATCGCTCGAAGCCAGTATCGAGTCTTCTCCGGGGAATGGTCAACGCAGCCGGAGCTGCACTTCCTGTGAGCCAAGGCGCACGCGTCGCGCGTCTTCCCGCGGTTCTCGAAGGCGTATCACGGCGGGCCGCCACGAGGGCGGCCCCTACGGCGCGATCATCTCGCGCGCGGTGTCGATGACCCGCCTGACGACCTCTTCGTCAAAGTCCTCGACGGCGTAGCCGTGGGCGATGGCGTTTCGATAGGGAATTATATACCTGACTCCCCCGCGCGCTGCGCTACCTGCGGTCACGCTACAATCGCCCCCATGTTGGATGAGGATTTCGGCGACATGCGAGAGGTCAGAATCCGGTTATCCCCCCGATACGCCGCCGATCAAATGATCGAGCGTGTCAAGGAAACTCTGATGCGCGACCGTCGGCTCCGGCTCCCGGAAGGTACGCAGGGTGCTACGGACCAACATGCGGTAGGCGTCAGCGTCGCCGGTTTGCCGGGCGAACGCATCGAGCAGGAGGGTGACGGCGGCGGTTAGCGCCATTACCTCTCCCTCCAGTTCCGCGATTCGCCGTTCGTGGTCAGTCACCCTTCAGGTCCTTCTCCAGCCGCTCCATTGCGCGCGTGATTGCCCGCAGGTAGAACGTCTGGCGGTGCTGGTGGCGTACCGTTGAGACGCACGCCCAGAAGATGACGATGATCGGTAGGAAGGCGAAGAACAGCAGGACCAGTGCCTCGGTCAGTTCCATGTGGTACCCCTCGGTGCGTCCCGGCATCCGGAGGTGGTGCCGGGCCGTGGACACTGCCACAGGCGAGCCTGCGAAGTTCCCGCCTTTTCGCCGGGCCTGGGGAGCTACCCCGCGGCCGGTCTAGCGGCTCTGGTATGGGGCGGGTGACCCGGCGAAGGGTCCCGCCTGTGGCTTCGTGTCCCGAAGAGAGACTACTACACTTTTCGCGCCGCCCCATGAGATGAGACGGGAAGCGGCGCGCGACTAGGGCTTAGGCTGGCGCGGCGGCTTGTAGGTGAGTACGCGCTTGGTGAAGGCGTTGAACTCGGGGGGCAGGTCCGCGCCGGGCCGCTTGGCGGGGGCGCGCTTGGTGCGTTGCTTCCGGGCCATCAGTCGATCCCCAATTCCCTGCGGCGCTCGGTCAGCTTCTGGACCCGCTCGCGGGCGCTATCGATGCCCGCGAGCACTTCCGCCGCTTCGTCGGCAGACGGTAGCACGACCACGGCGGGAATGCCCCTGCGCGGTCCCACTTCGAGCCTCGCGCCGCCCTCCCCATCGCTGGCGATACGGCCTTCCTTCCGGCCCGCGAACACGTCCGCGAAGGCGCGGTACGCCGCCGCGTAATCCTCCTTCCGCTGTTCCAGGCAGGCGAGTCGGCGGCGCGCCGCCTTGTGCGCGTCAATCACGCGGACGATGCATTCCGAGTCAGTCACGCCGTCAGTTCCTTGTAGGTGATGCGGCGCATGAACGCCAGCCGTGCGAAGGCGGCGAGCCGGTCCATCGTGTGGACCTTCACGTTGCCCTCGTTCAGCCGAAAGGTGCACTCGTTCACGTAGCGGTGAATGTGCTTCAGGGACGCCTTGTGCCACGTGCCGTAGAGGCCGCGCTTGAGGACCGCCCACATGGACTCCGTCGAGTTGACATGGATGGCGTTGGCCCCGATGTACTCGACGTACTTCCCGGCGCTGTGGTTCACCGTGCCGTGTTCGTAGTGGTACTCCAGGCCCCCGTAGCTCTTGAGTTCGTCGGTATAGACGGTGCTGCCGGGCTCGACGTGCTTCGCGATTTGCCGCTGCAGGATGGCCGCGCTACGCCCCGCCACTGGCATGGCGATGGACCTGCCCCCGCGCTCCCGCATCCCCATGACGGCTTGCTTGCCGACTGCCCCGCGACCGGCGTTGAGCTTCTTGTCGGCGTGCTTGTTCATTTCCTTGCCGCCGATGAAGGTCTCGTCCACCTCCACGATCCCGGAGAGCTTGGTGGGCTCGCCGCCGCAGGCTTCCCGCAGGCGCCCGAGCATGAACCACGCCGTTTTCTGCGTGACGCCGATCTCCTTCGAGAGTTGCAGGCTGGAGATACCCTTGCGAGCCGTGACGACGATGTACATGGCGTACAGCCACTTGTTCAGCGGGACGTGGGAGCGGCCGAAGATCGTGTTGGTGCGGACCGTGAATTCCTCGCCGCAGTCGCCGCAACGGTAGTAGCCCGCTCGCTTGCCCTTCCTGGCGTTGATGCGCTCGGTCCCGCCGCAGTGCGGGCACGCCATGTGCTCGCGGTCCTGGCCCCAGCGCATCGACTCGAAATAGGCGCGGCCCGCCTCGGCGTCGGGGTACATCTGGAAAAGCTCGTAGGTGCTGATCGTCACGTTGTCGTTCATCTGCCAGCCCTCCCGTCAACCTTGGGGATACTCTACCCGCAGCACCCTCGGGAGTCAAGTATATAATTCCCTTTCGATACGCCCGCAGATCGGTCAGGCGGTCGTGTTCGTCCCTCGACAGCACGCCGTGGAACACGCCCTGGTCGAGGACATTGCGTCCTTTTGCGATATCCCTCTCCAGCACGCCTTCCGCGACGAGCGCTTCCCTCGTCGCGGCCTCAACCGCCGACCAGGCGAGCACGAGAGCCGCTTCGGAGTGCCCGGTCGCGAGCGTCTGCTCCGCCTGCTCGATCCGATCCTGGATCGCGACGCGATCGCACAGGTGCATGCCCTCCGGGGTATCCAGCCTGTCGGGCTCGCCCAGCAGCACCAGTTCGAAGGTCCATCCTTCCTTCGCATCGACCACGCGCGCGAGCTCGCCGATTTCGGGCATCGCGCCCAGCGACGCGCGCGACTTGACCTCGACGACCCTGACCTCGTCACCCTTCCGCGCAACCAGGTCCGCCCGGAAGTTGGGCAGAAGGTCGAGCGGCGTCTCGATCGACACGTCGTAACCCTTGCCGCGGTACTCCTCCGCCTTCTTGCGCAGCAGGAGGTATTCCGGGCCAGTTGTCCCGCCTACCACGACGCCACCTCTTGCGTCGGCGCGTCGGCCACCTGGATGTGGAGGAACTGATCGCGGCGATCGAACGTCGTCAGGAGCAGCGGAGAGGGTCGCTCGATGTCCAGCTCGAGCTTCACGTTCCTCTTTCGGCAAAGCAAGTCGGTCACCTGTGCGTCGTCAGCGAAGATCAAGCCCTTGAGCGCGTCCAATATTGGCTTCGGGACATTGTCCACGTCCAGCGAAACGCCATCGAAGAAGTAGTTGATCGTGACCATGACGTTGCCGCCGCGAGGCGGTTCGCTTTCCCATTCGAGCCTGACGGCACTCTCCACATCCTGCATCCAATCCCGGACGCGTTGCCGGTTGCGGGCCTGCTGAGACGCGGGAGTGCCGCTGACTACGAACTCAAGCATCATCGACATCCCTGTCTCGTCTGCGCATGCTGCCCAGTATCGAATTCAGGCGGCGGATGGTCAACGCGGCCGAAGCTGCATTTCCTGTGAGCGAAGGCGCACGCGGCGGGGCGCCTTCCCGCGTTTGCGGCGGACGGAATTCACAACGAACGGGCGATCTTCTATCCTCGCGGACGACAACGATCCCACGCTTCGAGAAGAACGGGAGAAGAACGCATGAAGAGACTCTGGTTGGGGGGCATGCTGGTCGCGCTGTCCGGCATGGTGTTCGCGGACGACTACGCGCAGTCCTGGGGGCCCGCGGTCGGCGCCACGGCGCCCGCCATCTCGGCCCAGGACCAGGACGGCACGACCCGCGACCTCGCGTCGCTCTGCGGGGAGAACGGGGTACTGCTGCTGCTGAGCCGCTCGGCCGACTGGTGACCCTTCTGCAAGGCCCAGTTGGTTCAACTGGAAAGCTGGCGGAGCAAGTTCGAAGACCTCGGCGTGAACGTCGCGGCGATGACCTATGACAGCCTCGAGATCCTGAAGGGGTTCCACGAAAGCAAGGAACTCGGCTTCCCCCTGCTGCGGGACGTGGACGGGCAGCACGTGAACGCGTTCGGCGTTCCCGACGAGAACCTGGGCCAGGGCATCCCGCTGCCGGGCATCCTCTGGCTGGCGCCGGACGGGCGCATCAACGCGAAGTTCGCCGTGCCCGGTTACCGGACCCGGCCACCGTTCGAGGAGGTGCTCGCCGGCGTCAGCGCGGCGCCGGACGCCTGAGTGGACGGGCTGCCGCCAGTGCGGCTGCTGATCCCGCTGTCGGCGCTCCTCTACCTGGGGGCGCTGCTCTTCATCGGGGTCTACAGCGCGACGCGCAAGGAGGGCCGCGGCGACTGGTTCGGCTCGGGAGCGGTGCAGGTCGCGGCCGTGGCGCTCGTGGCGATCGTGAGCGTCCTGCCGACCGAGATCGCGAGCATCGCGTGGATCGGGGCACTCCAGAATCAGGCCGACGTCACAGCGAACCTGTTCGTCCTGGTGTCCGCTCCGGCGATCGCGGCGATGATCGCCCTGCAGGCGCTTGTGCTCTCGCACGTCTATGGCCGGCGGCCGCTGCGGAACGCGGCCGTCTTCCTCGTCGTCCACGCGGCCACGTACGTTTACTGGCTCTCGCGGCTCTACAACCCGCCAGCCGACCTCGCCAGCTATGCGGCGGTGATCCTCATCATGGGCGGGATCGTCATGGCGTTGTTTGCCCGGTTCGTCTGGCGGCGGCCTGCCTGAGGGCGGGCCGGGTTGTCGCAACCCGGGCCGTCGTAACCCGGGCCGCCACTACTTCACAGCAAAGGCGGCCCCTACACGGGGACCGCTTCGGGGGCGGGCAATGCGCGCGCCAGCAGGTGGTCGCGCAGTTCGATCGCGATCACCTGGAACACTTCGGAGCGGGTGATGCCTTCCTCGTACGCCGCGGCCTCGAACCGGTCCAACTGCTCGGCAGTCGGCTCGAACGTGTCGTTGACGTAGTCGCGGCAGAGCCGAGCGATCTGGTGGGGGCGCTTGCCTTCGGCCTGCGGCAGCAAGCCCTGGGCGAGTTCGACCGCCAGTTCCCGGCCATCGATTGCTTCGGAAACACGCTTCCCCAACTCCGTCAATCGGAGGGGACTGGTGCCCGCGACGGCTTCGGACGGGAGGCGACCAAAGATCTCCCCGAGTTGCCGATGGACTTCGGCGAATTGCCTTTGGACTTCGGCGAGTTGCCCGTGGATTTCGGCCAGTTGCCTGCGGGTTTCGGCCATGAACTCCTTGAAGGACTTCCGGTCCGAATTCACTTCGCCGACCCAGCGGCCAACGGCGAAGACGAGGCCGACGAACGCGGCCAGAACGAGCCAGGCGCGAGGATCGCTGAACAGTTCCTGCATGGGAGGCCCTCCATGGTCTTGCAGGTTGCTCCTTGCTGCGCAGTATCCGCTGGCCGCCGAGCGGCGGTCAATGGAGCCGGGGCTGCAATTCATGTGCGCCTCGGCGCACGTCCTGGTGTCCGCGGGCGCGATCCGGTCTGGACATGCGCAGTTAAGTGTCTGAAAGTACAGGGTGTCCGCCGCCAGCGCGCAAAACGGGGCTCCGATGTCCTACCTGTCCCTCGCGTACGCCCACCTCGGGACGGTCCTGCCGTGTTTCATGATCGGCGCCTGGCTGCTGTTGCGGCGCAAGGGCACGCCGCTGCACAGGCGGCTCGGCCGCGTGTACGCCGCGCTGATCCTCTTCACGGCGCTCGTGACGCTCCCGATGCCGGCCGCCGTGGGGCCGCGCGTCCTCGACCACTTCGGGTTCATCCACCTGTTCAGCGTGCTGGTGCTGGTCAGTGTCCCCGCGGCGATCTACAGCATCCGCCGGGGCAACGTGACCGCTCACCGTGGCCACATGGTGGGCGTCTACGTGGGCGGGATTCTCATAGCGGGGACGTTCGCGCTCATGCCGGGACGGCTGCTGCACACGTGGCTGTTCGCCTGACCGGGCAACGCACGGCAGGGGCGCGGTTCGACCGTCAGCGGAGGCGGCTCAGGATTCCGTCGAGTTCGTCCAGGCTCGCGTAGGAGACGACGACCTTGCCGCCGCCTTTCTTCGTGTGCTGGATCGACACCCCCGCCCCGAGCCGCTCCGAGAGGCTGATCTCGAGTCGGCGGATGTCGGGGTCCACGGCGGTCGGCCTGGTGGGTTCCGGCTTCTTGCCGGCGCGCCGGACCAGCGCTTCCGTCTGGCGGACGGACAACTGGCCTTTCGCCACGACCCGGGCCATCGGTTCCTGATCCTCGGCCGGCAACGCCAGGAGCGCCCGGGCGTGTCCCATCTCGAGCTCCCCCGCGGCGAGCAACTCGCGGACGGCTTCGGGCAGGTTCAGGAGGCGTAGCAGGTTCGCGACTGCCGGGCGGGACTTGCCGACCGCTTCGGCGACCTGCTCCTGGGTCAGCGCGAACTCCCGTCGCAGCCGTTCGAGACCGTGCGCCTCCTCGATCGGGTTCAGGTCCTCGCGCTGGACGTTCTCGATCAACGCCATGGCGAGGGCGCCGCGGTCGTCCACGTCGCGCACCACCACCGGCACGCGCTCGAGGCCCGCGCGGTGCGCGGCGCGCCAGCGGCGTTCGCCGGCGATCAGCTCGTAACCGCCCGCCGCGCGGGGGCGCACGACGATGGGTTGCAAGAGTCCCTGGGAGCGGATCGACGCGGCCAGTTCCTCGATGCCGTCGTCGTCCAGGTGGCGGCGCGGCTGAAACGGGCTGCGCCAGATCTCGTCGACAGCGGCCGACGCTGCGCCGTCACCGTCCTGGGCGACCGGGGGCTGCGTCACCGCCGCGTCGCCGAGGAGCGCCTCGAGCCCGCGCCCGAGTCCACGCCGGCGGCCCGGTTCGTTCAAGGACGCTTCACCGTGCGCGCTCCATCAGCTCGCGTGCGAGGGCCATGTAGCAGGTGGCGCCGGCGCAGTGCCGGTCGTAGAGGATGGCGGGGAGTCCGTGGCTCGGCGCCTCGGCGAGCCGGACGTTGCGGGGAATGACGGTACGGAAGACCCGATCGCCGAAGTGCTTCATCAATTGCCGCGAAACGTCGCGGGTGAGGCCGGTGCGCGGATCATACATGGTTCGCACGATGCCCTCTATGGAGAGCCCCGGGTTGCCCCGGGAACGCACGCCGGCGACAGTGTCGAGGAGCGCGGTGAGCCCTTCCAGCGCGTAGTACTCGCACTGCAGCGGGATCAGCACGCCGTCGGCCGCCATCAGCGCGTTCAGCGTCAGCACGGAGAGCGACGGCGGGCAGTCCATGATGACGTAGTCGAAGCGCTCCGCCTCGTCGTCGAGGCGGGCCCGCAGGCGGGCGTTGCGGTCCGCGCTGCCCAAGAGTTCGAGTTCCGCGGCGGTGAGGTCCGAGTTCGACGGCGCGAGTTCCATGCCGGACGCGCCCGTCACGGCGACCTCGGCCAGCGGCGCGTCCCCGACCAGCCAGTCGTACATGCTGAGCGGC
Organism: Pseudomonadales bacterium; assembly: GCA_022825925.1. Lineage (GTDB taxonomy): Bacteria > Pseudomonadota > Gammaproteobacteria > Pseudomonadales > Azotimanducaceae > VXNE01. The sequence continues at coordinate 7,864 of JAJDVW010000019.1, forward strand.
AGGTTGTGCTTGTCGACGCCGCAGCCCATCGTCGCGTTGCCCTGGGGGTCGAGATCGACGAGCAGCGTTCTCGCTCCGTGCAGGGTAAGCGACGCGGCGAGGTTGACGCTCGTGGTCGTCTTGCCGACGCCGCCCTTCTGGTTCGCGACGGCCACGCGCCGGGTCACGGTCGCGGGCCCTCGGGCATTACCGCGGTCACGTAGCGTTCCCCCGCGACGCCCGCCGACGCGACGCGCTCGCTCGGGAGCGCCCGGCCGCCGGAGAGGGACTCGCCCGACAGCGTGGCGCTGGTCTGCAGCAGGGCCACGCCGTCCGGGCGCAGCAGGTGCCTGACCGCTTGCCACGCTGCGGGGGGCTTCGCGAACGCGCGGGCGGTGACCGTGTCGAACGGCGTCTCCGGCCGGTACCGGCGGACGTCCTCCTCGACGACGGTGGCGTTGTCGAGACCGAGCTCGATCAGCGCCTGGCGCAGGAAGCGGGCCTTGGTGGCGCTGCGGTCGATGAGCGTCACGGACCAGGAGCCGACGATCGCGAGGGGGATCCCGGGGAAGCCCGCGCCCGAGCCCGCGTCCGCGATGCGCTGCCCGCGCACCCGCGGCACGAGCGTCAGGCTGTCGCGGATGTGCTTCGCCTCGAGGTGCTGGATGTCGTGACGGCTGACGAGGTTGTAGACCCGGTTCCAGCGACGCAGCAGGTCGCCGAACGCGTCGAGGCGTGCCCGTGCGTCGGCATCGACCTTCACGCCGATCGTTCCAGGGCCTCCGTCCGCGTGCTTTCGGCGTGTCGCCGGGCCACGATCCTGAGCAGCGAGAGCGCCGCCGGCGTGACGCCGGGGATGCGCGCCGCGCGCTCCAGCGTGGCCGGGCGCGCCGCGGCGAGCTTGCCCTTGAGTTCGTTCGAGAGCCCGGAGATCCCCGCGTAGTCCAGGTCGTCCGGGAGAGCGACCTCCTCGCGCGCCTTCGTCTTGGCGATCTCCTCGTCCTGGCGGCGGATGTAGCCGTCGTACTTCGCCTGGATCTCGACCTGCCCCACGGCGTCCGCCGGGAAGGCGGCGAGGCCCGGCACCGCCGCCGCGATGTCGGACGCCCGGACGCGCGGGCGTTTCAGGAACTCGAGCAGGGTCGATTCCTTCGACACGGACTCACCGCAGCGCGCTGCCAGCGCAGCCGCGATGTCGCTGTCCGGCGCAATCCGTTGCGCCTCGAGGAACGCCGTGGCCGCGCGGATCGATTCGCGCCGGGACTCGAAGGTCCCCCAGCGGCGGTCGTCCACCAGGCCCATGTCGCGGCCGACCGGTGTGAGCCGGAGGTCCGCGTTGTCCTGGCGCAGGCGCAGCCGGTACTCCGCGCGGCTCGTGAACATGCGGTACGGCTCGTTCGTGCCGAGGTTTACGAGGTCGTCCACGAGGACGCCGATGTAGGCTTCGTGGCGTCCGGGCACCCAGGGCTCCTGCCCGGCGACGCGGCGCGCCGCGTTGATGCCCGCGAGCAGGCCCTGGGCCGCGGCCTCCTCGTAGCCGGTGGTGCCGTTGATCTGCCCGGCGAAGAAGAGGTGCGAGACCGTGCGCGTCTCGAGGGAGTGGTGCAGGCCGCGCGGGTCGAAGAAGTCGTACTCGATGGCGTAGCCGGGGCGCGTGATGTGGGCGCGCTCGAAACCCTCGATGCTGCGCACCAGCGCGACCTGCACGTCGAACGGCAGGCTCGTGGAGATCCCGTTCGGGTAGAGTTCGTTCGTGTCGAGGCCTTCCGGCTCGACGAAGATGCGGTGCTCGGTCCGGTCGGCGAAGCGCACCACCTTGTCCTCGATGGACGGGCAGTAGCGCGGGCCGACGCCCTCGATCACGCCCGTGTACATCGGCGAGCGGTCGAGGCCCGTCCGGATGATGCGGTGGGTGTGCTCGTTGGTGGCCGCGACGTGGCAGGGGAGCTGGCGCGGGTGGTCGTCCGCGTTCGAGAGGAACGACATCACCGGGCGCGGCTCGTCCCCGTGCTGTACCTCGAGTCGGTCGAAGTCCACCGTGTCCCCCGCGATGCGCGGCGGCGTGCCGGTCTTCAGGCGGTCGACCGTGAACGGCATCGCCCGGAGGCGTTCCGCCAGGGCGTTCGACGGCGCGTCCCCGGCCCGGCCGCCCGGCTTGTTCTCGAGGCCGACGTGGATGCGCCCGCCGAGGAAGGTGCCGGTGGTCAGCACGACGCTGCGGGCGCGGAAGAAGAGGCCCATGTCCGTGTGCACGCCGACGGCGCGGCCGTCCTCGATTTCGATGTCCACCACCGACTGCTGGAAGATCGCCAAATCGGGCGCGTGCTCCAGCATGCCGCGGATGGCGCCCCGGTAGAGCACGCGGTCCGCCTGGGCCCGCGTCGCGCGCACGGCGGGGCCCTTGCTCGCGTTCAGCGTGCGGAACTGGATGCCGGCCGCGTCCGCGGCGAGGCCCATCGCCCCGCCCAGGGCGTCGATCTCCCGGACGAGGTGGCTCTTGCCGATCCCGCCGATGGCGGGGTTGCAGGACATCTGCCCGAGGGTCTCGATGTTCTGCGTCAGCAGCAGGGTCGACGCGCCCATGCGCGCGGCCGCGAGCGCCGCCTCGGTGCCCGCGTGGCCGCCGCCGATGACGACGACGTCGTGGATGTCTTCGGAGCGTGTCATTGCCGTGGGCCTCGAGGGGCCTCCCGGTCCGGGGTGCGTAGATTATTTGCCGATGCAGAAGCTGGCAAAGATTTCGCCGAGGAGATCGTCCGTGGAGGTCTCGCCGACGATGGTCCCGAGGTGCTCGTGCGCGGCCCGCAGTTCCTCCGCGAGAAGTTCGCCTTCGCCCTCGTCGAGGCGGCTGGCCGCGGCGTCGAGGGCGGCGCCGGCCGCGTCGAGGGCGTCGAGATGGCGTCGCCTTGCCGTGAAGGCGCCCTCGCCGCTCCGGTAGCCGGCCAGGCGCTTGAGTTCCGCGACGAGGTCGTCGAAACCGTCCCCGGTCAGCGCGCACACCCGTACGACGCCGGCTTCGACGCAGCCCGGTTCGCGGCCGCTCAGGTCGGTCTTGTTCCTGACGAGGAGCGTGGGGGCCTGTCTCCTCGTTGGGGCCGTCCCCGCGCAGAGGTCTTCCACCACTTCGACGACGATGTCCGCTTCCGCCATCGCGCGGCGGGTGCGGTCGACGCCCTCGGCCTCGACGGGATCGTCCGTGTCCCGCAGTCCGGCGGTGTCGATGACGCGGACGGGCAGGCCGTCCAGGTCGAAGTCCGCGGTCAGGGTGTCCCGGGTGGTGCCGGGGATGGCGGTGACGATCGCCTGATCGTCACCCGACAACCTGTTGAATATACTTGACTTTCCGACATTCGGGGCACCGGCGAAAACGATGCTCGACCCGTCGTTGAGCAGCGCGCCCTGGGCGGCCTCCGAGCGCAGCGCCGTCAGTACGTCGCGGATCTCCTCGAGCCGGTCGCCGATGTCCGACTCCGCCAGGAAGTCGATCTCCTCGTCGGCGAAGTCGATGGCGGCCTCGCAGTAGACGCGCAGCGCCAGCACCCGCCGGTCCAGGGCGTGCACGTGTTCGGAGAACGCGCCGCTCAGCGACCGGACGGCGCCGAGCGCCGCCTGCCGGGTTGCGCTGTTGACGAGGTCGAGGATCGCCTCCGCCTGCACCAGGTCGATGCGGCCGTTCACGAAGGCGCGCTCGGAGAACTCGCCCGGGTTCGCCCAGCGGGCGCCGAGCTCCAGGACGCGCGACAGCACGAGGTCCAGCACGACCGGGCCGCCGTGGCCCTGCAGTTCCAGGACGTCCTCCCCGGTGAAGGAGTGGGGGCCCTCGAAGTAGAGGGCGATGCCCTGGTCGAGGGTTTCGCCCGCGGCGTCGCGGAAGTCGGCGAACTCCGCCCGCCGCGGTGTGAGCTTTTTCCCTACGACCCCCTGGGCGATGTCCGCGGACGCGGGACCCGAGACACGTACGATCCCGACGCCTCCGCGGCCTGGCGCGGTCGCGACCGCCGCGATGGTGTCTGCGCTCGCGCTGCGCGTCATGCCGGCTCCGGCGGGTTCACGGCGGGGGCGCCGTGCCCGTTCAGGCCTTGGCGGCGCCCGCGTCCGCGTTCTCGATGCGGTAGGTGATGTACCACTGCTGCGCCATCGACAGCAGGTTGTTGACCAGCCAGTAGAGCACGAGCCCGGCCGGGAAGAAGAGGAAGAGCACCGTGAACATGATGGGCATCATCTTCATGATCCGCGCCTGCATCGGGTCCGGCATCGGCGGGTTCAGCATCTGCTGGAAGTACATGGAGGCGCCCATGAGGATCGGCAGCACGAAGAACGGGTCCATCGAGGCGAGGTCGTCGATCCAGAGGAAGAACGGCGCCTGGCGCAGCTCCACGCTCTCGTAGAGCACCCAGTAGAGGGCGATGAACACCGGCATCTGCAGGAGCATCGGCAGGCAGCCCCCGAGGGGGTTCGCCTTCTCCTTCTTGTAGAGCTCCATCATCTCCTGCGAGAGCCGCTGGCGGTCGCCGGCGTGGCGCTCCTGCAGGCGCTTCATCTGCGGCGCCACCTTGCGCATTTTCGCCATCGACTTGTAGCTCGCGGCCGACAGCGGGTAGAGCGCGAGCTTGATCACCAGGGTCATCAGGATGATCGCGACGCCCCAGTTCTGGGCGATCAGTTCGTGGATCCCGTCGAGGAGATAGAAGAGCGGCACCGCCAGCCACCACAGGAAGCCGTAGTCCACCGTCAGCCCCAGGTTCGGAGCGATGTCCTCGAGCCGCTTCTGGTGCTTCGGGCCCGCGTAGAAGCCCGCGCCGACGCTGCCGGTCTCGCCCGGACCGACGGTGAACCCCGGTCCGGTGAAGCCGACGATGTAGGTGCCGTCCGCGCGCCGGTTGGGGTAGCCGTAGAAGACGTTGCGCGTGTCCGCGTCCGCGACCCAGGCGCTGAGAAAGTAATGCTGCAGGATCGCGATCCAGCCGCCGTCGACGGTCTCGCGCAGCGCCTCCTCCTCGAGGTCCTCGAAGTCCACCTTGTCGTAGCGCGACTCGACGGTGGTGAGCGCCGCGCCGAGATACGGCCGCGGACCGAGGAACATCTGACTGCCCGGGGGCGCCGACGCGTCCCGCTTGAGCTGCGCGAACAGGTTCGCCGCGAAGGGCTCCGAAGACCGGTTCTCCACGCGGTACTCGAGCTGGACGTAGTAGTCCCCCGGGTCGAACCGGAACCGCTTCTCGACCGAGACGTCCTCGTCCTGGAAGCGCAGCACGACGTCCTCCGCGACGTCCTCGATCCGGTAGGAGCGCGCGTCGGGCGCATACAGGGGCCGTTCGCCGCGGGCGTCTGGCCCGTCCCGCCCCACGAGTCCGCTCTGCGCGACGTAGGTGTGGCCCCCGCGGCGGTCGAGCAGCACGAACGGCGTGTCCGGCTGGTCCAGGCTCACCGGGTACCGCGGCAGGTGCACGCCGACGAGGTCTCCGCCGCGCGGATCGATCCACACCTTCATGGTCGGCGTGCTCACCTCGATCAGGCTCGGGTCCGACACGACCGCCGGAAGCCGGCCGACCGTTTCCGGCGCCGCCTCGAGCGGGATGTCCGGGACGTCCGTCGGCATGTCGCTCGGCGTCTCGGCGACCGGGATGCCCGGGTCCGCGACGGGTACCGCCGGTGTCTCGGCGGGCGCTTCGGTGGCCACCGGCGGCGCCGAGCGCGCGGGCGCCGAGGCCTGGCCGTAGTCTTCCTGCCACGCCAGCATGAGGAGATATCCGGTCACCGCCAGGGCGACGATGAGCACGATCCTCTGGATTTCCGGAGACGGCATCGGTCAGTCCTGGATCCTGCTGGGTGGGGCCACCGGCGTCAGGCGCGCGGCGGCACGGGGTCGTAGCCGCCGTCGTGCCAGGGATGACACTTGCCGATGCGCCTTACTGCGAGCCATCCGCCGCGCCAGGGGCCGTGCAGCCGGATGGCTTCCAGCGCGTAGGCCGAGCACGAGGGATGGAAGCGGCAACTGCGCGGCAGGAGCGGACTGATCGCGTACCGGTAGAAGCGCACGACGCCGATCGCCAGCGCCGATGCGTACGCGCGCGCCTTGCGCGAGACGAGTGCTCTCCGCTCCGTCACTGCGTCCTCACTGCGCTCTGTGCCAGAGTTGATCCGCGGCCTGACGCACGTCTCCGACTCCCGTCACGATGATTACGATGTCCCACGCGGGCAGACCGGGTCTTGCAAGGCGAAACGATTCACGAATCTGGCGCTTTGCGCGGTTGCGGTCGACGGCCCGTTTCAGGACCCGCTTGGGCACGACGAGTCCCAGGCGGGCTGCGTGCATTCTATTCGGTAGCGCCAGCAGACGTAACGGCCCCTGGCGCATCCGCGTGGGCGGTCGGGCGAAGACCCGGTCGAAGTCCGACTTGCGAGTGATCCTCGCCGCTCGCGGAAAACCGTGGTCGGGGGCCAAGTGCGGCTGTGCCGGGCGGGCCGGCGCCGGCGCGGCTAGACCGTCAGGCGCTTCCGGCCCTTGGCCCGGCGCGCGTTCAGCACCTTGCGCCCGGCGCGGGTGGACATCCGCGCCCGGAAACCGTGTGTGCGCTTGCGCTTGATCCGGCTCGGCTGATACGTCCGTTTCACGACGCCTCCGTCATCCGAACGCCCGGGACGGTCTCGGCCGGCGGGCGGGGGCGCGATTGTAGGGACCGGTCTCCGCCACCGTCAATAGGAACGATTCTGATAGGAAGATATTAGAGATCGTTGTTGTTGGGGACGTGTCCGGCTGTGCGCAATGGAGGTAAGCGACTCATTTCGTGGGACATTTCGCACGGACGAACATGTGCATTTCCTACGGGCAAATGGGGCGGGTTGCGGGAGAAATTGGCCGGTTCGTGACGGGCTCCGGGTTGTCCACAGGATACGCACCGTATTCTGCACAAGATGTCCGTCTCACAGGTCCCGGCGGAGCGCGGATATCGAGCGGCGCGGAGACACATAACTGTTTGATATGAAAAGTCTTTCTTGGTCCCCGCACCACACTGTGGAGGATTGATCGTGCAGTGGCATTTGCAACGTGCATAGAATGGTCGCTCAAGGGGGGGCGCGCAGGTTTCGAGGGGGTTCAGATGGTGTGGGAGGAGTGTGTCGCACGGTTGCAGAGCGAACTGTCGTCGGAGGACTTCGACACCTGGATCAAACCTCTCCGGGCTCACCACAACGGTGAGTCCAACCTGCGCATCGTCGCACCCAACCGATACGTCCGCGCGGAGGTCCAGACCCGGTACCTGGCGCGGATCGAGGAACTGGTCGACCTGTACGGCGATCCGACGAGTCCGTTGTTCGTGGAGCTCTCCGGAGGGAACCAGGCGCGCGTCGCGACGCCGGTGCGCGCCGGACGCCTCACCGCCCTCACCGCCAAAGAGGCGCTGAACCCGGGCTTCACCTTCGACACGTTCGTCGAGGGGAAGTCGAACGAGATGGCCAAGGCCGCCGCGCAGCAGGTCGCGAAGAACACGGGGAAGTCCTACAACCCCCTGCTGCTCTACGGCGGGACCGGGCTCGGGAAGACCCATCTCATGCAGGCCGTCGGCAACGAGGCACTGCGGCAGGGGTCGCGGGCGCGGGTGGTCTACATTCACTCGCAGCAGTTCGTGCAGGAGATGGTCAAGGCGATCCGGGACCAGACGATCCAGGACTTCACGCAGCACTATCGCACGCTGAACGTCCTGCTCATCGACGACGTGCAGTTCTTCGCCGGAAAGCTCCGCTCGCAGGACGAGTTCTTCGACATCTTCAATGCGCTCTCCGAACCCGGTCGTCAGATGGTGTTGACGAGCGACCGGTACCCGCGCGACATCGAGGGACTGGAGGTGCGGTTGAAGTCGCGCTTCGTGTGGGGCCTCACGGTCGAAGTGGAGCCGCCGGAACTCGAGACGCGCGTCGCCATCCTCATGAAGAAGGCGGAGGCCGAGGGCTTCGAGCTCGACGGCGAGGTCGCGTTCTTCATCGCGGAGCGCATCCGCTCGAACGTTCGCGAGCTGGAAGGGGCGTTGCGGCGCGTGCACGCGAACGCCCGTTTCACGGGATCGCGCATCACCACGGAACAGGTGAGCCGGGTGCTGCACGACCTGTTCGCCATGCACGCCCGCCAGGTCAGCATCGACGACATCCAGCGCGTGGTCGCGGAACACTATCGGGTCACGGTCTCGGACATGCTGTCCAAGGGGCGCAGCCGAACGGTGGTGCTGCCGCGCCATGTGGCCATTTTCCTGGCCAAGGTGCTCACCAACTACTCGCTGCCGGAAATCGGCAAGTCGTTCGGGGGCCGGGATCACACGACCGTGCTGCATGCCTATCGTAAAATCCGCGAGGCCCGGGAGAGCAACGTCGAACTGGCGGAGGACTGCCGCAACCTGCAGCGACTGCTGACCAGTTGAGGCGACGGAAGCACCAGTAGCGGGCGATATCGGAGCAAGCCGGGGAACGGAGTGACATGAAGTTCAGCACTGATAGGGAGACGCTCCTGCGCGCGCTGTCGATAGTGACGGGCGTGGTGGAACGCAGGCAGACGCTCCCGGTCCTGTCCAACCTCCTGGTGGTGGCGCGGGAGGACGAACTGACGCTGACCGCCACGGACCTCGAGGTGGAGTTGAGCGTGCGCGTGCGGGACGGCGTGGAGATCGAGCGCGGTGGCCGCGCGACGATCCCGGGGCGGAAGCTCGTCGACATCTGGCGTTCGCTGCCCGAGGGCGCGCGCATTTCCGTGGAGGTGGCCGACCAGGTCACCGTGCGGTCCGGGAAGAGCCGCTTCGCGCTGGCGACGCTGCCGGTGGACGAGTACCCGGAAATGGCGGAACCGGAGAGCGACGTCAAGGTGCTGGTGCCCGTGGACGACGTGCGCCGCCTCCTGGAGCAGACCAGTTTCGCCATGGCCCAGCAGGATGTGCGCTACTTCCTGAACGGCATGCTCTTCGAGATCACGGGCGAGTACGTCCGCACGGTGGCCACCGACGGGCACCGGCTGGCGATGTGCACCTGTCCCGGCGGTGCGCAGGGGGTCGAGCGGATGCAGGCGATCGTCCCGCGCAAGGGCGTGAACGAACTCGCGCGGCTCCTCGGCGAAGGGGACGAGCCGCTGCTGGTGGCGCTCGGCAGCAACCACCTGCGGGTCGTCCAGGGCGGCTACACGCTGGTCTCGAAGCTCGTGGACGGCCAGTTCCCCGACTACGAGCGCGTCATCCCGAAGAACGGCGAGCACTACGTGACCGGCGATCGCGAGACGCTCCGGCGGACCCTGCGCAGCACGTCGATCCTGTCGAACGAGAAGTACCGCGGCGTGCGGCTGTCCCTCGACGGGGAAGAGCTGACGGTACAGGCGAACAACCCGGACCAGGAGGAGGCGGAAGACGTCATCGCCGTCGAGTACGACGGGGACCCGATGGAGATCGGCTTCAACGCCGACTACCTGCTCGACATCCTCGGCGCGCTGTCCGGGGACAGCGTGCGGATGTCCGTGTCGGACGGCAACAGCAGCGCACTGATCGAGGGGCCGGAAGAGGAAGGGGCCCTGTTCGTCGTGATGCCGATGCGCCTATGACGTGATCGTCGAGCATGTCGAGGTCCGTTGCGTCCGCAACGTCACGGAGGCTTCGCTCGATCTCTGCCCCGGGCTCAACGTCCTGGTCGGCCCGAACGGCGCCGGCAAGACGGCCTTGCTTGAGGCGCTTCACCTGCTGATCCGCGGACGTTCCTTCCGCGGGCGCGGCATCTCGTACCTCGTGCAGCACGGCGCGCCGGCGCTGTCCGTGCACCTGCGCGGCTCGGATCCGGCGCGTGGGCGCGTCACCCTCGGCATGGCCCGGGAGCTGCCCGACAGCACGGAGTTGCGGCTGAACGGGGAGGACGTGCGGCAGGCCTCGGTCATCGCGGGGCTCCTGCCGATGCAGTTGCTCCTGCCGGACCTGGCGGAGCTGGTCTTCGGCAGTCCCCGGGAACGCCGCCAGTGGCTTGACTGGGGGGTGTTTCACGTGAAACACGACTACGTGGACGCGCAGCGCGACTACGTGCGGGCCGTGCGACAGCGCAATGCCGTCCTGCGGACCGACGAGCACGATACCCTCGAGGCGTGGACGGCCAGGATGGTCGAACTGGGCGAGGCCATCACCGAGGCGCGGCGCGCCTACTTCGACGCGGTCCGACCGACGGTCCTCGAGTGCCTGGAGACGCTGGCGCCGGGGCTCGCGGTGACGCTGGAGTACTACCCTGGATTCCAGGGCGACTCGTTGGCGGACGAGGTCGCGGAAAGCACCCCGCGCGATGTAAAATCGGGCGCTACGCAAGTGGGTCCACACCGCGCAGACATTCGCCTGGGCTCCGATCGCGGAAAGGCCGCCGGGATACTGTCCCGGGGCCAGGGCAAGGCGCTCGCGAGCGCCTTGCGGATCGGGCAGGCGAAGGCGTTACTGGACGAGCAGGGGGCCCGGAGTCTGTTCCTGATCGACGATGTATGGGCGGAGCTGGACGACGAACACAGCGTCCGGTTCTTCGGGCTCCTCGATCGGATGGATTGCCAGATCCTGGCCACCTCGACCCACGAGCCGGGCCTGGCGGAGTCGTTCGGCGCGGGCCGGTCGAAAGTGTTTCACGTGGAACAGGGTGTCGTGAGCGAGCATGACCGACGGTAGCTACGATTCCCGCAGCATCAAGGTGCTGCGGGGTCTGGACGCGGTACGAAAACGCCCCGGGATGTACATCGGGGACACCGAGGACGGCACGGGGCTGCACCACATGGTGCAGGAACTGGTCGACAACGCCATCGACGAGGCCCTGGCGGGGCACTGCGACGAGATCCAGGTGATCGTGCACCCGGGCGAGTCGGTCACGGTCACGGACAACGGCCGGGGCATTCCGGTCGACATCCACCCGGAGGAAGGCGTTTCGGCGGCCGAGGTCATCATGACCACCCTCCACTCCGGGGGGAAGTTCGACGACAACAGCTACAAGGTGTCCGGCGGACTGCACGGCGTCGGCGTCTCCGTGGTGAACGCCCTCTCCGAGGAGCTCAGGCTCACGGTCCGCCGGGAAGGCAAGGTCTTCCTGCAGACCTACCGGGACGGCGAGCCCCAGGCGCCGCTCGAGGCGGTGGGAACGACGCAGCGGCAGGGCACGGAGTGCTACTTCAAGCCGTCCCCGCAGACCTTCCGGAACATCGAGTTCCACTACGACATCCTGGCGAAACGCCTGCGCGAGCTGGCGTTCCTGAACTCCGGCGTCGCGATCCACCTGATCGACGAACGCACGGGCAAGAGCGCGAAATTCCTCTACGAAGGGGGCCTGCAGGCCTTCGTCGGCTTCCTGAACCAGAACAAGACGCCGCTCAACGACATCTTTCACTTCGCGACCGAACGCACCGACGGCATTGGCGTGGAGATCGCCATGCAGTGGAACGACAGCTTCCAGGAGCAGGTCTTCGCGTACACGAACAACATTCCCCAGGGCGACGGGGGCACGCACATCGCCGGCTTCCGTGGTGGCCTGACCCGCACGCTGAACCAATACATCGAGCGGGAGGGGCTCCTGAAGAAGGCCCAGGTCTCGACCACGGGGGACGATGCGCGCGAGGGGCTGACCGCCGTGGTGTCGGTGAAGGTTCCGGACCCGAAGTTCTCGTCGCAGACCAAGGACAAGCTGGTGTCCAGCGAGGTGAAAACCGCCGTAGAACAGGAACTTGGGCGGCTCTTCACGGAGTACCTGGACGAACATCCGGACGACGCCCGCAACGTCGTGACCAAGATGATCGACGCCGCGCGGGCCCGGGAAGCGGCGCGCAAGGCCCGGGAGATGACCCGCCGCAAGGGCGCGCTCGACATCGCGGGCCTCCCGGGGAAACTCGCGGACTGCCAGGAGAAGGACCCGGCGCTCTCCGAGATCTACCTCGTCGAGGGCGACTCGGCCGGCGGATCGGCCAAGCAGGGCCGGGACCGGCGGACCCAGGCGGTGTTGCCGCTCCGCGGGAAGATCCTGAACGTCGAGAAGGCGCGGTTCGACAAGATGCTGTCGTCGCAGGAGGTCGGGACCCTGGTCACGGCGCTCGGCTGCGGTATCGGCCACGACGAGTTCGACCTCGCGAAGCTCCGCTATCACTGGGTGATCGTCATGACGGACGCGGACGTCGACGGCTCCCACATCCGCACGCTGCTGCTGACGTTCTTCTACCGGCAGATGCCCGAACTCATCGCGAACGGGCACGTCTTCATCGCGCAACCCCCGCTCTACAAGGTGAAGCGGGGCCGGCAGGAGCAGTACGTCAAGGACGACGACGAACTCGACGACTACTTCCTGCAGTCGGCGCTCGACCAGGCGCGGCTGTACCTGAACGCGGACGCCCCGGCGATGCTCGACGCCTCCTTCGAGGACCTGGCGCGGCGCTACCAGGACCTGATGCGCAGGCTCGAGGCGCTCGCGCGCGTGTACCCGGTCGAGGTGACGCGCGTCATGCTCGACATCCCGCGCCTGACCCTGCAGGAGCTGGGGGACGAGGTGCGGGTGCGCGAATGGGCCGGCCAGTACGCGGAACGCCTGAACGGCGGCGGGAACGGCAACGGGAACGGACGGACGACCGAAGTGCACGTCCGTGCCGACCCCGAGTACGAGATCTACTACCCGGTGGTCGCGGTTTCGGCCCACGGAGCCACGGAAGAGACGGCCCTCGGCCATGACTTCTTCCGGTCGTCGGAGTACGCGGCGCTCTGCGCGCTGGGCGACGACCTCGACGGACTGCTCGAGGAAGGCGCCTTCGTCGCCCGCGGCGAACGGCGCCAGGCGGTGGAGTCGTTCGCGGACGTGTACGCCTGGATGCACGCCGAGGCGCGCCGCGGGGTCGACCTCTCCCGCTACAAGGGCCTGGGCGAGATGAACCCGGAGCAGCTCTGGGAGACCACGATGGACCCGGAAGCCCGGCGCATGTTGCGCGTGACGGTCGACGACGCCATCGAGGCCGACCGGATGTTCACGACGCTGATGGGGGACCAGGTGGAACCCCGGCGCGAGTTTATCGAGTCGAACGCAAGGCTGGTCGTCAACCTCGACGTCTGACGTGCGCGCGAGTAAGCATCGCCTTCACCCGCGTTCGAGGAGGCGCATCTCCCGGGCGAGCCATTCCTGCGCCAACCTGTTGATTTCCTTGTGCTTTTTGCCTTCCGTGTCGAGGGGAGGCGAGATGCGCACGCGCACGGTACCCGGCGTTTTCCGAAAGCGGTGGGCCGGCCAGTAGCGCCCGGCGTCGTGCGCGACGACGAGCACGGGACAGCCCGCATGCGCGGCGAGGGCCGCCCCCCCGGCCTCGAAGGGCCGCTGCTCGCCCCACGGCACGCGCGTCCCTTCCGGGAAGAGCGTGACCGAGAAGCCGGATCGCAACCGGTCGGTGCCGCGTTCGAGCAGTTGCCGGAACGCGTTGCGGCGCGCCCGCCGGTCGATCGCGATGGGCCGGTTGATGGCGAACGCCCAGCCGAAGAACGGGATCCAGAGCAGCTCGCGCTTGATCAGGGTGGTCTGCGGGCTGATCAGGGTCTGGACGAAGAGCGTGTCCCAGGTGCTCTGGTGCTTGACCAGCAGGATGCAGGGTTCGTCGGGCAGGTGCTCGCGCCCTTCCACCTTGGCGCGGATGCCGCAGGTGATGCGGAGCCAGCCGAGGACGATGCGTGTCCAGGTGCCGATCACGAACGAGAACCGCGCCTTGGCCGGAAGCATCCAGCCCACGAGGACGGACAGGCTCCCCCAGGTGATCGTCGCGAAGACGTACCCGGCGTAGAACAGGGCCGCCCGCAGGTCGGCGATCATGTGGCCAGGCTCTGCGCGGCGGCGGCGAGGTCGTCGTAGACCCGGCGGACGCCCGCGGCACGTGCGCCGGGTTCCGCCTCGGCCCCGTTGCCGGTGCGCACGAGGATCGGCTCGCAGCCGGCGGCGAGAGCCGCGTCCACGTCCCTTTTGGAGTCCCCGACGAAGCAGGTGTCGGGCCCGGTCACGCCGAAGTCGCGCATCGCCGCGCACAGCATGCCGGGCCGCGGCTTCCGGCACGCGCAGGCCTCCCGGGGGTGGTGGGGGCAGACGTACACCCGGTCGAGCCGGGCGCCGGCGGCGCGCAGGGCGGTCTCCATGTGCCGGTGCACGGCGGCGAGGTCGGCCGCGGACATGACGCCGCGGCCGACACCGCTCTGGTTGGTGCAGACCGCCACGCAGCAGCCGAGGGCGTTCAGCGAGGCCACGGCCTCCGGGCCACCGGCGATGGGGCGCCACTCGCCGGGAGTTTTGATGTAGTTTCCCGGGTCTCCGTCGTGCCCGGGGGGCGGCCGGTGGTTGATCACGCCGTCGCGGTCGAGCAATACGAGCCTGTACATGGGTGAAGCCGTGGCGTTTTCTGCAGCACGCTCGCGATGACCGCGGATGATATGGGCAAACGGCGCTGTCCATGGAGCGTGGCGGACGCCGAGATGCAGCGCTATCACGACACCGAGTGGGGCGTACCGGTCCGCGACCCGCGCGACCTTTTCGAGCGGCTGACGCTCGAGGGCATGCAGGCCGGGCTCTCCTGGCGCACGATCCTCGTCAAGCGTCCGCACATGGCGCGCGTGTTCCACGGCTTCGACCCGGACCGCCTGGCCGGGAGCGGCGACGGGGACCTGGCGCGCTGGCTGGACGACCCCGGCGTCATCCGGCACCGGGGCAAGCTGACCGCCATGGTGGGCAACGCGCGGCGTTTCCTCGACCTGCCGGACCCGGTAGCGTTTCTGTGGGGCTTCGTGGACGGCGCGGCGGTCCAGAACCGCTGGGAAGTCCCGGCGGAAGTGCCGAGCAAGACGTCCGCGTCGGTCGTCATGTCCAAGGCCCTGCGCAAGGAGGGGTTCCGCTTCGTGGGGCCGACCATCTGCTACGCGTTCATGCAGAGCGCGGGGTTCGTCAACGACCACCTCGTGAGCTGCTTCCGCCACGGGGAAGTTGCCGCCCTCGCCTCCCTCGCATAAGCACCGCATGGCCTGGATCGTCATCGGCCTGGTGCGCGTCCTCGGCTGGCTGCCGCTGTCGTGGGCGCGGGCGCTCGGGGGCGCGGCGGGCCGGCTCGGCTGGTGGCTGCGCGTGCCGGCCGCTTCGGTCACGGACGCGAACCTCGCCCTGTGTTTCCCCGAACTCGACGCGCGGGCCCGGCACGATCTCGGGCGCCGCAGCCTGGTGGAGACGTGCCGCCTGGGCTGCGAGAGCGGGTTCGTGTGGCATGCGCGGCGGGACGCACTCGCGAAAGCGCTGCGGGTGGTGGAAGGGGACGCGTTGCTCGAGGCGGCCCGGTCGCACCCGGGCGGGACGCTCATCCTGTGTCCGCACTGGGGCAACTGGGAGGTACTGGCGTTCGCGCTGGGACCGCGCATGCCGATCACGTTCCTGTACGACCCGCCGAAGGTGCGCGCGCTGGAAGCGTCCATCGTGCGGGCCCGGACGCGCTGGGGCCTGTCCCTGGCGCCCCTCGACGTCGGCGGTCTGCGCCAGGTGCGGCGGGCGCTCGCCGCGGGAGAGGCGGTGGGCGTGTTGCCGGACCAGACGCCGCGCCCGGACGCGGCCGTACGGGCGCCCTTCTTCGGCGTCGACGTCCTGACGATGACCCTGGCGCGGCGGCTGATCGGTCCCGAGACGCAGGTGCTGATGGTCACCGTCCGTCGGTCGGCAAGAGGATTCGAGCTCGCGTGCGAACGCGTCGACGAGGCGGTGCGGTCCGACGACCTCGTCGTCAGCGCCACGGCGATGAACGAGGCCGTCGAACGGGCGGTCCGGCGCGACCCGGCGCAGTACCAGTGGGAGTACAAGCGGTTTCGCGAGCGGCGCAGCCGTGGGGGGCCGAAACCGCCGGCGGACGCGGTCGGCGGGCGCCGGGAGCTTGCCCCGTAGCTTTTCGCGTTAGCGAAACTCCCAACGCGACCGGAGGTCGCGCTACTAACTCCGCCAGTAGGCCGGCGTCAGCAGCACCAGCAGCGTGAAGATCTCCAGGCGCCCGAGCAGCATGGCGAGGACGAGGACCCACTTCGTCGGCGCGTTCAGGTCGGCGTAGTTCAGCGCCACGGAGCCGAGCCCGGGGCCGAGGTTGTTGAGGCACGCGCCGACGGCGGAGAAGGCGGTGACGAAGTCGAGACCGGAGAAGCCGAGGACCAGGCACACCATGGCGAGGAAGATCGTGACGTAGGCGGCGAAGAACCCCCAGACGCCGTCCATGACGCGGTCGGAGATCACCTCCCGCCCGAGCTTCACCGGGAAGACCCCGTTGGGATGAATCAGCCGCCGGATCTCCCGCAGGCCCTGTCGCGCCACCAGCAGAACGCGCATCATCTTGATCCCGCCGGCCGTCGATCCGGCGCAGCCGCCGGCGAACGCGGCGAAGAGCAGCAGGAAAGGCACGAACGAGGGCCAGAGGCTGAAGTTCGCGGTGGTGAACCCGGTCGTGGTGGTGATCGACACCGCCTGGAAGATGCCGTCGCGCACCGGGTTCGCCGTGGCGCCCGGGTTCTGCAGCAGGCTCCAGACGACGAGCACCGCCACGAACATGAGGGCGGACAGGTAGGTGCGCACCTCTCGGTCCGTGAAGTAGAGCGTCGGCCGCCGCCACGCCAGGAAGTGCAGGCCGAAGTTGATGCCGGAGAGGATCATGAACACGATCGCGACGGACTCGATCCAGCCGCTCGCGAAGTGTCCGAGGCTCGCGTCGTGGGTCGAGAACCCGCCGATGGCGACGGTCGAGAACGCGTGGCACACCGCGTCGAACAGGCTCATGCCGGCCGCCCAGTAGGCAACGGCGCAGGCGAGCGTAAGGCTGCAGTAGATGAGCCACAGCGCCCGCGCCGTCTCCGTGATCCGGGGGGTCAGCTTGGTGTCCTTGACGGGTCCCGGCGACTCGGCCCGGTAGAGCTGCATCCCGCCGACCCCGAGCATCGGCAGCACCGCCACGGCGAGGACGATGATGCCCATGCCGCCGAGCCACTGCAGGAGCTGCCGGTAGAAGAGGATGGACCGGGGCAGGTCGTCGAGGCCGCTGACGACCGTGGCGCCGGTGGTCGTCAGCCCGGAGAGGGACTCGAAGGCGGCGTCGGTGAACGTGTGCGCGAGGCTCGGCGCGAAGTACAGCGGCAGCGCGCCGAAGAGGCCGAGGCCCACGTAGAAGAGCACGGTGATGAGGAACCCCTCGCGGCTGCGCAGGTCCGCCTCGGACCGCGGCCGGGAGAAGCGCAGCGCGGCGCCGGCGCCGAAGGTGATGCCGAAGGCGGCCAGGAACGTCGCCACCGTGTCCTCGCCGTAGAAGAGCGCCACCGCGACGGGCACCACCATCGCGATGCTGAAGAGCATCAGCAGCACGCCGGTGACGCGGAGGATGACGCCGAAGTGCAAGGCGGTGCTGCCCCGGCCTCAGAAGAAGGAGAGGCCGACCTGGAACAGGCGCTCCACCGCGGGGATGCGCCGTTTGTCCGTCACGAACAGGATGACGTGGTCGTCCGGTTCGATGACGACGTCGTCGTGCGCGATCAGCACCTGCTCGCCGCGCACGACCGCTCCCACGGTGGTCCCGGGCGGGAGCTTGAGGTCGCTGAGGGCGCGCCCGGCCACGTTGCTGCTCCTGGCGTCGCCGTGCACGACGGCCTCGATCGCCTCCGCGGCGCCGCGCCGCAGGCTGTGCACGCGGGCGATGTCCGCGCGGCGCACGTGCTTGAGGATCGTGCTGGTGGTCGCGAGCTGTGGGGATATGGCGACGTTGATGTCACCCCCTTCCATCAGGTCGACGTAGGCCGGCTTGCCGATCAGGGTCATGACCTGGCGGACGCCGAGCCGTTTCGAGAGGAGCGACGACATGATGTTGACCTCGTCGTCGTTCGTCACCGCGCAGAAGGCGTCGGTACGCTCGATGTTCTCCTCGAGCAGGAGGTCCTTGTCGGTGGCGTCGCCGTGGATGACCACGGCCGAATCGAGTTGCTGGGCAAGCTCGGCCGCGCGGTTGGCGTCGTGCTCGACCACCTTCACGGAGAAGAGCGGCTCGATGGCCTGGGCGAGCTGCTCGCCGATGTGGCCTCCGCCGGCGATGAGCACCCGCTTGTAGGGGCGCTCGACCCGGCGCAGCTCCGCCATGACGGCGTTGATGTCGTCGGCGGCGGCGATGAAGAAGACGTCGTCCTCCGCCTCGATGATCGTGTCGCCCTCGGGAATGATCGCCCGGCCGCGGCGGAAGATCGCGGCGACCCGGGAGTCGACCTTGGGCGTGCGCTTGCGCAGGAAGCGGAGGTCCTGGCCGACCAGGGGGCTGTCGTGGGTGGCCTTGACGGCGACCAGCTTGACGCGGCCGTCGGCGAAATCGAGCACCTGCAGCGCACCGGGGTGTTCGAGGAGTTCCCGGATCTGCTCGGTCACGACGTGCTCCGGGTTGATGAGCACGTCGATGGGCATGTGTTCCTGCGTGAAGAAGCCGGTCCGCGTGTGGTAGGAGTCGGCGCGGATGCGCGCGATCTTCGTGGGCGTGCGGAACATCGAGTAGCACACCTGGCACGCGATCATGTTGACCTCGTCGTTCGGCGTCACGGCGATCAGCATGTCCGCGTCCCCCGCGCCGGCGTCCCGCAGCACGTCCGGCCGGGAGGCGTAGCCGTGCACCGTGCGGATGTCGAGGCGGTCCCGCAGTTCGCGCAGGCGCGCGCCGTCGACGTCGACCAGGGTGATGTCGAACGCCTCGCTCGCCAGGTGCTCGGCGAGCGTGCCGCCCACCTGCCCCGCACCGAGGATGAGGATGTTCACGCGCCGGGGGCCTTGGCGACGCGCGCGAAGTAGAACCCGTCGGGTCCGCCGGGACTCGGCAGGAGGATGCGGCCGTGATCGGTGGAACGCCCCCAGGGAGCGTCGAGCGGGACGGACGCGGCGTCCGGCGTGACGGCCAGAAAGTCCTCCATCACGGCGTCGTTCTCCTCCGGCAGGACGGAACAGGTACAGTAAAGCAGCGTGCCGCCACTGGAAAGGACGCCCCAGAGGTTCGCGAGCATGGCGCGCTGGCGGTCGGCGGCGTTGCGCACGTGGTCGGGCGTGCGCGACACCTTGATGTCCGGGTGCCGGCGGAGCGTCCCCGTCCCGGAACACGGCGCGTCCACCAGCACCGCGTCGTAGGGCGTGCCGTCCCACCAGGCTGTGTCCGTCGCGTCCCCCGCGAGGACGTCGGCCAAACGGTGCCCGAGTCGGTCCGCCTCGCTGCGCAGCCGCGTGAGGCGGTCTTCGCTCGCATCGAGGGCGGTCACGGCGAGGGAAGGGGCCGCCTCCAGCAGCCCGAACGCCTTGCCGCCGGGCGCGGCGCAGGCGTCGAGGACCCTTGCGCCCGGGGTCTGCGGCAGCAGGGTCGCGGCGACTTGGGCGGCTTCGTCCTGGACCGCGACCGAGCCGGCGTCGTAACCGGGCAATCGCGCCGCCGGGACCGGGGTCTCGAGCACCAGGGACGCCGGGGCGACGCCCGGGCGGTGGGCGAAACCCGCGGCGTCGAGCAGCGCACGGTACGCGGGGACCCCGTGCTTCGCGCGGTTCACGCGCAGCGCCATCGGCGCCCGCCCGTTGTTGGTTTCGAAGAGCTCCGGGCACCGGTCCGGCCAGGCCGCACGCGTAGCATCCAGGAGCCAGGCGGGGTGGTCCCAGCGCTCCTCTTCCGAAGACGTGCTGGCCGGCGCTTCCGCGGCGCGGCGGAGCACCCCGTTCACCAGGCCCCGCGCCCACGGTTTGCCGAGGACACGGGTCGCGGCGACGGTCTCGGAAACGGCAGCGTGGTCGGGAACGCGCAGGTGGCGCAACTGGTAGAGGCCGACCAGCAGCAGGGCGTAGACGTCCTGGTCGCGGTCGCGCAGCGGGTGGGAGAGCCGCGCGTCGACCGCGCCGCGCAGCGAGAAGTAGCGCCGGCAGGTGCCGAACGCCAGTTCGCGCACGAGCGGAGGCGTCCCCGTGCCCAGGACTTCGTCAAGCGCCAGGCCTCGCCGCCGTACGGCGTCGACCGCCCTGGCGGCGCGCGCGCGCAGCTCGGCCGGACCGGGGGCCCCGGCGTCAGGACACATCGAGCTGGACGCCGGTCGCGAACAGTTCGGGGAACCCGTTGGCCGCGGCTTGGGCGGAGACCGGGCGTCCCTTGCCGCGCGCGAGCTGCACCGTCTCGAGGAGCAGGGCCCCGGCGCCGCAGCCGACCGCGAACCCCGCCGCTGTCCGTTCGAGCCTCCCGGGCGTGCACTCGGTTGCCTCCGTGGCCCGCCCCGCGAGGATGCCGATGCGCTCGCCGTCCAGGGTGGCGAACGCGGACCGCCGCCCGGAAAGCGCCCGGACCTGCAGCGCGATGTCCGCCGCCGGGCGAGTCCAGTCGATGACCGCGTCGCGCGCGGTCAGCTTCGGGGCTTGCGTCGCGCCGGCGGGGTCCTGGGGGGTCGGCTCGAGTTCGTCCAGGCGGGCCAGGCAGTCGAGCATCTCCCGCGCGCCGAGGTCGGCCAGCCGCTCGGTGAGCGCCGCGCCCGTCTCGTCGGCGCCGATCGGGGTGGCACGCCGGGCGAGGACGGGACCGGTGTCGAGTCCCGTGTCGATCCGCATGATGCTGACCCCGGTGGTGGTGTCGCCGGCCATGATCGCCCGCTCCACCGGCGCCGCGCCGCGCCAGCGCGGCAGGAGAGAGGCGTGCACGTTGAGGCAGCCGCGGGCCGGCGCGTCCAGCACGGCCGCCGGCAGGATGAGTCCGTAGGCCGCGACGACGAGGACATCGAGGGTGCGGATGCGCGGGAGTTCGGCGCCGATGCGCTCGGGCGTGTGTACCGGGAGGCCGTGTGCCTCGGCAAACCGCCGCGTCGGGCTGGGGGTCAGCCGCCGCCGGCGCCCGGCGGGACGGTCCGGCTGGGTGAACACGGCGGCCACGTGGTGTGGCGACTCATGCAGCGCGCGCAGGATGGGGACCGCGAAGTCGGGAGTGCCGGCGAACCCCAGGTCGAGGGCCGCGCTCAAGCGCTCGCGGCCTCTTCGCGGCGTTGTTTCGCGAGCTTCTTGCGGATCCGGCCGCGCTTCAGGCTCGACAGGTAGTCGACGAAGAGCTTGCCCTCGAGGTGGTCGCACTCATGCTGGATGCAAACGGAGAGCAGGCCCTCCGCCTCCAGCGTGAACGGCTCGCCGTCGCGCCCGAGCGCCGTGACGCGGATCCGCTCCGCGCGGCGCACGGTCTCCTGGAAGCCGGGCACGGAGAGGCAGCCTTCCTCACGCTCCTGGACCCCGCCCAGGACCTCGATCTCCGGGTTGACGAAGGCGTGGGGGGCATCGTGCTCCGGAGAGACGTCCACGACGATGATCCGCCGGTGCACGTCCACCTGGCTGGCGGAGAGCCCGATCCCGGGCGCGGCGTACATGGTCTCGAACATGTCGTCGATCAGCCGGCGCACGGCGGCGGTGACCTCCGCCACGGGCTGTGCGCGGATGCGCAGGCGGGGGCTCGGGTACTCGAGGATCGGGAGTAGCGCCATGTCGGGTCGTGCGAAAGAAACGCCTGGCCATTGCAGGGGGACGCAATGATAGCGCCGCCAAACCCCTGGCTCACGTGCCGCCGGGACGATCTCCCGCATGCCTGCGGTGCACAAGCGCACGGGAACCGGGGGCGCCGGCTGGCGGCGGCGCGGTTCGCCAGGCGGTACAAGAAGGGCCATGGATGCGCTGTCCGGAGAAGCCCTGCCGGAACGACTGCGGGTCATCCCCGACCCGCCGCGGCGCCTGTACGCCCGGGGGGTCGTGGAGGCGCTCGGGGCGCCGTCCGTCGCGATCGTCGGGAGCCGCCGCGCGACCCGGGCGGGGCGGCAGTTCGCGGAGGCGTTGGCCAGCGATCTCGCGGCGGCGGGCCTGGTGGTCGTGAGCGGCCTGGCGTACGGCATCGATGCCGCCGCGCATCGCGGCGCGCTCGTCGGCGGGGGGCGGACGGTCGCGGTGCTCGGCAGCGGCCTCGGCCACGTCTATCCGCGACAGCACGCCGCGCTGGCGGCCGAGATCGTGGACGGCGGCGGCGCCCTGTTGTCCGAATACCCGGACGACAGGACCCCGCGCAAGCACCAGTTCCCGGAACGCAACCGGCTGATCAGCGGGCTCAGCCTCGGCGTGGTCATCGTCGAGGCGACGACGAAAAGCGGGTCGCTCATCACGGCTCGCATGGCGGCGGAACAGGGCCGCGAGGTGATGGCCGTGCCGGGGCCGGTCACGAGCCCCCTGTCCGGCGGGTGTCACCGGCTCCTGAAGAGCGGCGCGGCGCTGATCGAGTCGGCGGACGATGTGCTCTATGCCGTCGGCTACGACACGGTGGAGCGTCCCCGGGAGGATGCCGACGCCGCGCCCGCGCGCCTGGCGGCGGTGCTCGAACGGGTCGGGGCGGAGACGACGACGCTGGACCAGGTCGTGGCGGCCACGGGCATGGGGCCCGAGGCGGCCGCGGAGGCCCTGGTGGAGCTCGAGCTGCTCGGGTTTGTCGCGGCCCACCGCGGCGGGTATATTCGGTCGCCTTCCTGATCCCGAAGGAACGCCAAAGGAGGCAGCCGCCGATGGCCTGGGTAGCCGTGTTGATGGGCTCGGAGTCTGACTGGCCGACGATGCAGGCCTGCACGGAAGTGCTGTCCGGCCTCGACATCGGTTTCGAGGTGCGTGTCACGTCGGCGCACCGGACGCCGGAGCAGACGGCGGCCTACGTGGCCGACGCGGTGGAGCGCGACTGCGCCGCGTTCGTCTGCGCCGCGGGCATGGCGGCCCACCTCGCCGGGGCCGTGGCGGCGCACACCGTGCGGCCGGTCATCGGGGTCCCCATCGCGAGCGGCCCGCTCGCCGGCGCGGACGCGCTGCTCTCGACGGTGCAGATGCCCGGGGGCATCCCCGTCGCCACGTTGGCGGTCGGCAAGGCCGGCGCGCGCAACGCGGGCTATCTCGCGGCGCAGATCCTGGCGGTGGCCGATGCGAACCTGGCCACCGCGCTCGGCGCGGACCGGGAGGCGGGACGCGCGCGGGTCGACGCCCAGAACGCGTCCGTGCAACGCGACCTCGGTCGGTGACGGAGCGCGCGCCGGGTCCGACCGACAACGGGAACGTTCCTGAAGCACGGCGGCGGGGCTCGTCGCTTGCCCTGGCGCGCGCGGTGCGTGTTCTTGCGGACGGCGGCGTGGTCGCACACGCCCTCGAGGGCGTCTGGGGCCTCGCCTGCGATCCGTTCGAGGCCGGCGCCGTGGCGCGCGTGCTGCGGATGAAGCGGCGCCCGGTCTCCAAGGGGCTGATCGTCATCGCCGCGTCGCCGGAGCCGTTCTCCGAGGAACTGGGAACGCTGCCCCGGCGCGCCCGCGACGCCGTGCTCGCGAGCTGGCCCGGCGCCGAGACCTGGGTGGTGCCGAACCGGACTTTCCCGGCGTGGATCACCGGTGGGGCGCCCACGGTCGCGGTCCGCGTCCCCGCGCACGCGCAGGCCCGCACGCTCGCGGCACGCTTCGGCGGGCCGCTCGTCTCGACCTCGGCGAACTTCTCCGGCTGGCCGCCGGCGCGCAGTGAACTCACCGTGCGCAAGCACTTCGGACGGACCGTGGACTGCGTCCTGCCCGGCGCCACCGCGGGGCGGCGCGGTCCTTCGCGCATCCGGGTGGCGGCGAGCGGCGCGGAGCTCAGATGACGGACCGCTATGCCGTGATCGGCAACCCGGTCGGGCACAGCCTCTCGCCGCGCATACACGCACACTTCGCGGCCGCTACGGGCGAGGACCTCGCGTACGGGACGCTGCCGGCGGAGGCCTTCGGCGCGGCGGCGGAACGGTTCTTCGGCGGGGGCGGCCGCGGCCTGAACGTCACGTTGCCCTTCAAGCTCGACGCGTTCGAGTGGGTCACCGCGCGCGGCACGGTACACGGCGCCGCCCGGGACGCGGGGGCGGTCAACACCGTCGCGGTCTCCGGGGAGCGCGTGGACGGCTACAACACCGACGGTGTCGGGCTGCTGCGCGACCTCGAACACAATCTCGGCGTCGGCATCGCCGGTCGGCGCGTGCTGGTGCTGGGGGCCGGCGGGGCCGTCCAGGGCGTGCTCGGTCCGCTCCTCGACGCGGGGCCTGGCCGGCTGACGGTGGCGAACCGGACCGTGTCGAAGGCCGAGGGGCTGGCGGCGGCGTTCTCGGGAGTGCAGGCCGCGGGGCTCGCGGAGCTCGACGCGGGCTACGACGTCGTCATCAACGGGACATCGGCGGGGGTCGGCGGCGGGCGGCCGGGGATCCAGGCGGAAGTCGTGGACGGCGCCTTCTGCTACGACATGTTCTACACGCTCGACGGCGAGACGCCGTTCTGCCGCTGGTGCGTGGCGTCCGGCGCGGCGCGGGCCGCCGACGGGCTCGGCATGCTGATCGAGCAAGCGGCGGAGTCGTTCTTCCTCTGGCGCGGCGTGCATCCGCCCACCCGCGGGCTCGCCCGGTCCCTGGCGGCGTGACGGCCGGGCCGGCGGCACGCCGGCGACTCCGGCCGGAGGCGGTGTGGACGACGGTGGCGCTCTTGATGGCCGTCGCCGTCGCCGTGCCGGCGACGCGGGAACGGCTGGAGCGCGAGACGGCCGGCGGCGCCGACCTCACCATCGAGGTCCGCGCCAGCCAGTGGCGCTGGGAGTACACGTACCTCGACGCGATGGGCGAACGGCGGTTCGGCTTCGTGAGCGCCGGCGCCACGCCGGACGAAGCGGTCGCCGGTATCGTGCGCAAGGACGACACCTACCTGCGCGCGGTGGACCGGCCGCTCGTGATCCCGGCGCGGCGCAAGGTGCGCCTGCTCGTCACCTCGGACGACGTCCTGCACGCGTTCTGGATGCCGGACCTCGGGGTTCGGGCCGATGCGGTGCCCGGCGCGTTCCGCACCGTCTGGGTGATCGCCGACACGCCGGGCACGTACCGGGGCCAGTGCGCTGCGTTCTGCGGCGAGCGCCATGGCTTCATGCCGGCCGTCGTGGAGGTGCGTTCGGCGGAGGCGTTCGAGGACTGGCAGCGGGACGCCGCGGCGACGCTCGTGGCGGAAGCGCGGGTCGGCGCGCGGGCGGGAGCGGCGGGTGGTGCGCGGGCGGGAGCGAGGAGCGGGGCGCGGGCGGGAGCGGGCGCGTGAGGCGCTGGTTCGCGGCGGACCACGAAACGGTGGGGACCCTGTACCTCGCCCTTGCGGCCGTGCTCCTCGTGGTGGCCGGCGCCGCCGCGCTGGTCGTGCGGGCGGAACTGTTCGCGCCGGGGCTCGCCATCCTCGCGCCCGCGGAGTTCAACCGCGCCGTCACGGCGCACGGGATGTTCGCGGTGTTCGGGGTCGTGGTCCCGGCCTGCGCCGGCCTCGCCAGCCGCATCGTCCCGGCGATGGCCGGGGCGCGGGACATGGCGTTTCCCCGTGCGAACGCGTTGGCCTTCTGGCTGTTGGCGCCGGCGCTCGTGCTCCTGGCGGCGGCGCTGTACGGCAGTCCTCCCGAGCATGTCGGCGGGGCCGCCGGCGTGGGCGGGGTCGTCGGCGTGGAACAGTGGCCGACCGTTCCCGCGGACGCCGCCGTCATGTTCGCAGGAGGCGTCCTGCTGGTCGCCGTCTCCTGGATGCTCTGCGGCTGGAACGTCGCGACGACCGTGTGGGGCGCCGCGCTCCGGACACGCCGCTGGCGCGGTTGCCGGTGTTCGCGCGGACGATGGCGCTCTCCGCGGTGACGTGGGTGGTCCTCGGGGCGTCTCTCGCGCTCTGGGCGCTCACCCTGGTCAACGCGAGCATCGTTGGCGCGGCGCCGGACGCCTTCCGCTACGGGTTCTGGTTCCTCGGCCACCCGGGCAGCTACCTCGTCGTCCTGCCGGTCATCGGCGTGGTCACCGAAGTGCTGGGCGGAAGTGCGAAACGGCCGCCGTTCGGCCCGGGCGCCATCGTGCAGGCGACCGGCTCGCTCGCGGCCCTGGCGCTGCTCGCCTGGCTGGGCCGGATGATCCTCGACAAGAGTCTCGCCGGGGAGCTCTTCTTCCTCTACGCGGGCCTGCTTGCCGCGGTGCCCGCGGCCGTCATTGCGGGCAACTGGGCGGCGACCGTATGGCGGCGGCCCTTCCGCCTCGATGCATCCGTCTCCTTCGCCCTGGCGGCGGCGCTGTTCCTGGCGCTCGGGGTCGTGGCGGGGGGCCTGCTGCCGCTCGGCGCGCGCTCGGCCGGCAGCGCGATGGAAGCTGCGCACATGCACTACCTGTTCGTCGGGTTCGGGCTGTTCGGCCTGTGCGCCGGGGTCTACCGGTGGCTGCCCCTGTGGACCGGCCGGGCGTGCGACGAGACGCTCGCGCGGGTACACTTCTGGCTGTCGTTCGTCGGTCTCAACGCAACGTTCCTGCCGCAGTATCTCGCCGGCGCATCCGGCATGCCGCGGCGCATTCCGGACTATCCCTTGACGCTCGCCGACCTCAACGCGGCCGCCACCGTGGGCGGATTCCTCCTGGGTTTCGCCCAGGTCGTGTTCCTGTTCGTGGTCCTGAAGGCGGTCCGGGGCGCGGCGGAAAGCGGCGGAGCGGGCCGGTGACGGGCGCGCCCAGGGAACTGCGCGTCCTGGCCGGCGTTGGCGTTGCGCTCGCGCTGGTCGTGGTGGTGCTCGGGGCCTACACGCGGCTGGTCGACGCCGGGCTCGGCTGCCCCGACTGGCCGGGCTGCTACGGGTTCCTCGGCGTTCCCGAGTCCCCGGAAGAAATCGTCGTCGCGGAGGAACGGTTCCCGGACTCCCCGGTGGAGCCCGACAAGGCGTGGCCGGAGATGGTGCACCGCTACTTCGCGACCGGGCTCGGGCTGCTCTCGCTCGTCCTCGTGGCCCTCGCCTGGCGCCGCAGGGCGCGGCTGACCATTCCGCTGACGCTCGCGGTGCTCGTGATCGTGCAGGGGGCGTTCGGCGCATGGACCGTGACGCTCAAGCTGTGGCCGCAGGTGGTGACCGCGCACCTGCTCGGGGGGTTCGCGACCCTCGCGCTCCTGTGGCTCTACACGCTGCGTCTCGGCATGGCAGGGAGGGTGACGGTCCCGGCGGCGCTGGCGCGGCCGGCGGTGCTGGGCATCGCGCTGGTCGTCCTGCAGGTGACGCTGGGCGGCTGGACGTCCTCGAACTACGCCGCGCTGGCATGCCCGGACTTCCCGACCTGTCACGGCAGCCTGGTGCCGGAGATGGACTTCGCCACGGGGTTCAACGTCCTGCAGGAGATCGGGCCGAACTACCTGGGCGGGGCGCTGTCGAGCGAGGCGCGCGTCGCGATCCAGATGACCCACCGCCTCGGCGCTTTCGCGGTGCTGTTCGTCGTCGGCTGGCTGGCCTTAAGGATCCGGGGGCGGCTCGGCTGGATCGTGGGGGGCGTGCTCGCGGTGCAGTTCGGGCTCGGCATCGCCAACGTCCTGCTCGAACTGCCGCTGACCGTCGCGACGGCGCACAACGCGGGCGGCGCGCTGTTGCTGCTCGCGCTGGTGACGGTGTACGCTGCCGCGCGCGGTTACGTGGGCGGAATCGAAACGCCCGGTGACGGGCACTGACGCGTGCATCCGGACCCGTCACGGACCGACTCCCGAACGATACGGCCATGAGCGAGACGATCGAACGCGCAGCCGCGCCCTGGCGCGATTACCTCGAGATGACCAAGCCCCGGGTCGTCCTGCTGATGCTGCTCTGCGCGGCGGTGGGCATGGCCCTCGCCCCGGGTCCGGCTGCGGCCGGCGCCGTCGTCTGGGGGCTGGTGGGCATCGCGCTGGTGGCCGGGTCCGCGGCCGCCGTCAACCACATCGCCGACGCGCGGATCGACGCGCGCATGGCGCGCACCCGGAATCGGCCGCTGGCGCAGGGGCGCCTCGAGACCGGGGCGGGCGTCGCGTTCTCGGCGGTGCTGGGCGTGGCCGGCATGGCGGTGCTGTACTTCCTGGTCAACCCGCTGACGGCCTGGCTGAACTTCCTCTCCTGGGTCGGGTACGGGTTGGTCTACACGCTCTACCTGAAGCGGGCGACGCCCCAGAACATCGTGATCGGCGGGCTCTTCGGGGCGGCGCCGCCGCTGTTCGGCTGGACCGCCATTACCAACTCGGTAGGCATCGAGCCGCTCCTGCTCGTGCTCATCATCTTCGTCTGGACGCCGCCGCACTTCTGGGCCCTGGCGCTCGACCGCAAGGAAGAGTACGCGGACGCGGGCATCCCCATGCTGCCTGTGACCCACGGGGAGGCGTACACGCGGCGGCAGATCCTGTACTACGCGCTGGGGCTCGCGCTCGTGAGCGTCCTGCCGTTCCTGACCGGCATGAGCGGCCTCGTCTACCTCGTCGGCGCGCTGGCGCTCGGCGCCCGCTTCCTCTACTGGGCGGTGGTGCTGTGGCGCGGGGGCGACGAACGGGCGCCGATCGCCACGTTCCGCTACTCGATCATGTACCTGATGGTGCTCTTCGTGCTGCTGCTCGCCGACCACCACCTCGTTCCGGGGGGCGCGCTCGCCGCATGGTAGTCCCGCGCCGGCGGCGCATCCTGGCCTGTGCGGCCGTGCTGGTTGCGGCCTTGGCGGGTTGCGACCGCGGGGACGCGGTGCCGGCCGAAGCGGTGCCCCAGGCGGAGGACGAGCTGATCGTGCTGCCGGCGCCCCGGGAGATCGCGATTCCGCCGCTGCTCGCGCAGGATGGGAGCCCGTTCGGGCACGATACGCTGCGCGGCAGGTGGTCGTTCGTCTTCTTCGGCTACGCGTCCTGTCCCGACATCTGCCCGCTCACGATGGCGACGCTGCGGGACGCCGAACAGGAGCTTGCGGACGCGCGGTTCCAGGGGGTGTTCGTGAGCGTCGATCCCGAGCGCGACACCCGGGAGGCGATACGCGCATACCTGGAGGCGTTCTCGCCCCGTTTCGTCGGCGTGACGGGGGAAGAGGACGAACTCAGGCGGCTCGGGCTGGAACTGGCGGCGGGCTTCATGCGGACCCCGGCGCCCGACGGCGTACCGGCGGACCGCTATCTCGTGGACCACTCAGGCCACGTCGCGATCGTGGATCCCGAGGCCCGCTTCACGGCCATCCTCAAGGACCCGCGTCGCAGCGAGCATGTCGTGGAGGCGTTCCGGGCGCTCGCCGGGCCCGCCTGACCCGGCTTCCGGCCCGGCCGGGCAGGCGGCGCCGGGCTGTTGAAAACCGCCGCGCCGCTCCCGTATGCTCGCCGCGCGAAACAGAGGTGGGAATGCAGGAAGCCGCGGAGGTCGCGGACGACCCGATCGCGCGATACGCGGCCGTTCGTCAGCAGACGGAAATGCTGTGTCGTCCCCTGACGGTGGACGACTATGGCGTGCAGCCGATGGACGACGCCAGTCCGCCCAAGTGGCACCTCGCGCACACCACCTGGTTCTTCGAGACCTTCCTGCTCAAGCCCTTCCGGGAGCGCTACCGGCCGTTCGCCGAGGGCTTCGAGACGCTCTTCAATTCCTACTACAACGGCGTCGGCGAGCCGTTCCCGCGGCCGAGGCGCGGAACGCTCTCGCGGCCGACCGTGGAGGAGGTGTACGCCTACCGGGCGCACGTGGACGAGGCCATGCGGCCGCTGCTCGCGCGCGGCGACGACGAGATCCGCGCCCGCGTCGAACTCGGCCTGCACCACGAGCAGCAACACCAGGAACTGATCGTCACGGACCTGAAGTTCACCCTCGGCACGAACCCGCTGCGGCCCGCGTATCGGGACGACCTCGACCGCACGCCGTGCGCGTCTCGGCCGGCGACATTCGTCGACTTCCCGGAGGGCTTCGTGGAGGTCGGCGCGGCGGGGTCCGGCTTCTGCTTCGACAACGAGACCCCGCGGCATCGCGTCTGGCTACGGCCGTTCGCGGTGGGGGACCGCCTCGTCACGAACGGCGAGTACCTGGCTTTCATCGACGACGGCGGTTACGGCGCGCCGGCCCTGTGGCTCTCGGACGGCTGGGATGCCGTGCGGCGCGACCGTTGGGAGGCGCCGCTCTACTGGTACCGGGAGGACGGCGCCTGGTTCGAGTACCGCCTGTCCGGCCCCGCGCCACTCGATCTCCACGCGCCGGTCACGCACGTCAGCTTCTACGAGGCGGACGCGTACGCGCGCTGGGCCGGCGCACGCCTGCCGCTGGAAGCGGAATGGGAGTCCGTCGCCGCCCGCTACGGCGAGGAGGCCGCCGCGGGTCACTTCGTGGACGGCGGACGGCTGCATCCCCGGGCGCCCACGGGCTCCGGCATGGCGCAGCTTTTCGGCGACGTCTGGGAGTGGACCTCGAGCGCGTACGGCCCCTACCCCGGCTACCGCCCCCTGCCGGGGACGCTCGGCGAGTACAATGGCAAGTTCATGGCCAACCAGGTCGTGCTGCGCGGCGGGTCCTGCGCGACGCCGCCCGGCCACGTGCGGGCCACCTATCGCAACTTCTTCCATGGTCCCGACCGCTGGCAGTTCAGCGGCATCCGGCTCGCACGCGATGCCGGGTAGCGTTCTGCCCGAGCGGGAGTTCCGCTTCCACGACCGGCGGCCGGACCTGCCGGACGCGATGGCGGAAGTGGTCACGGGCCTGTCCCGGGCCGCCAAGACCGTTCCGCCCAAGTACTTCTACGACGAGACCGGTTCGCGACTGTTCGACGACATCACGCGTCTGCCCGAGTACTACCTGACGCGGACCGAGGTCGGCATCCTGCGCGAGAACCGGGAGGACATGGCGCGCGCGGTGGGCGACCGGGCGTGCCTGGTCGAGTACGGCAGCGGCTCGAGCGAGAAGATCCGCATCCTGCTCGAGGCGTGCCGGCCGGCCGCCTATGTCCCCGTGGACATCTCGCGGGCGCACCTCCTCCAGTCCGCGCGCGCGATCTACGAGGACTACGACTGGCTGGCCGTCCACCCGACCTGCGCGGACTACAGCCGCCCCTTCGCCCTCCCGGACGTCGCCTCGGCGCTGCCCTGCGTGGCCTTCTTCCCGGGGTCGAGCATCGGCAACTTCGACCCCGCGGACGTGCCGGACTTCCTGGCCGCCGTGGGCGCGGTGGTCGGCCGCGGCGGCCGCCTCATCGTGGGCGTGGACGCGAAGAAGGACGCGGACGTGCTCCACGCGGCGTACAACGACGGCGCGGGCGTGACGGAGGCCTTCAATCTCAATCTCCTCAAGCACCTGAACGACCTGCTCGACGCGGACTTCGATCCCGCCCGCTTCGAGCACCAGGCGGAGTACAACCGCGCCCGGGGACGCATCGAGATGTACCTCGCGAGCACGGCGTCCCAAAGCGTGCGGCTGAACGGCGCGGAGATCGCGTTCGACGCCGGCGAACGCATCCACACGGAGAGCTCCTACAAGTACGACCCGGACGAATTCCTCGAACTCGCGGGGGCAGCGGGGTTCGTGCAACAACGGATGTGGACGGACGACCGCGGGTACTTCATGGTGCTGCTGCTCGAGTACGCGGGGTAACCAGAGACGGGGCGGGACACGCCCGTCCCCCGCGGCTCACACCCTGATAACCTGTCCGCATGGACGAGATCAGCGAACTGCAGACCTATCTCTACGACCTCAAGGGCTACCTGGTGGTCGAGGATGTCCTGACCCCGGAGGAGGTGGCGCGGCTGAAGGAAGCCGTCGACGGCACGGACCTGACGAACCTGCCGCCGAGTCACCGCTTCGGGAGCGCGGGCGGTTCGGCGCCGACGGGGCCCGGCTTCCTCGCCTGGGGCGAGCCGTTCGTGGCGCTGATGGACCACCCGCTCGTGATGAGCGTCATGCGCGCGCAGCTCGGCGACTGCTTCCGCCTCGACCGGATCTTCGGGATGCACATGCGCAAGGGACTGCCGAACGGCCGGCTCCACTCGGACTACGGCGCGTCGCAACCCTTCTCGCGGGCGGAACGCGGGCGCTACTTCCTGCCGCCCGGTCACGAGGCGCTGCACGGCTTCGGCGTGGCGGCCTGGAACCTGACGGACACGGGCCCCGAGCACGGCGGCCTGCGCGTGATCCCGGGCAGCCACAACAGCCACTACAAGCTGCCGAAAGCCATCCGCCAGGACGAATACGACGATGTCGTCGCGATCCCCGAAGCCCCGGCCGGCAGCGTCACCTTCTTCTCCGAGGCGCTCACCCACGGCACCGCCGCTTGGCATGCGGACCATCACCGCTACACGCTGCTCTACAAGTACTGCGCCTCGCAGCTCTCCTGGTCGCGCACCCGGGTGACGGCGCCGGAGAACGCGGCGCTGACGGAGCGGCAGCGGTTGCTGCTCGAGGAGCCGGCGGGCGCGAAGTGGTTCTTCCCGTCGCTCTTTCCCGAGGAGGAGGCGGAGGACGCGCGGGCCGCGTCGAGCTGAAGCCGGGCGGCCGCGCTCAGAATTCCACGATCCGCCACTGCGGCACGAGCAGTTCCGCCTGGTCGATGTCGCCGAAGCCCTCGCTCGGGTTGACGGGGACGAGGTAGTACGTCGGACCGAACTCGGGGACGATCTTGACCATGCGCAGGTGGCCGTTCTGGCGGTACTCGTAAACCGTCCGGTCCTCGCCCTCGATGAGCGTGACGTCGGGTCCGCGCTGGGCGGTTTCCTGGGCCGTGACGGGTGCGGCGTACAGCGCCAGCGACAGGACGGCCGCGGTGAGGACGACGCTGCGCAGGGTATGGCCTCGTGTGATAGCGTGACCGGGCGGGAGGCAATGTAGCATGCAAGAGGACACTCCGTTACTGCTCGTCGACGGTTCGTCGTACCTGTTCCGCGCCTTCCACGCCCTGCCCGATCTCTCCACCGCCGACGGCTTCCCGACGGGCGCGCTGTTCGGCGTGATCAACATGCTGCGCAAGCTCGGCAAGGACTTCGAGGGCAGCCCGGTGGCGGTCGTGTTCGACGCGTCGGGCAAGTCCTTCCGGAACGACATCTACCCCGAGTACAAGGCCAACCGCCCGCCTATGCCGGACGACCTCCGGCGGCAGATCGAGCCGATCCACCAGGTCATCAAGGCGATGGGCATGCCGCTCCTGATCGTGCCGGACGTGGAGGCGGACGACGTGATCGGCACGCTCGCCGCCCAGGCCACGGCGAGCCGCCGGCACACCGTCGTCTCGACCTCGGACAAGGACATGGCGCAGCTCGTCAGCGACTACGTGACGCTGGTCAACACGATGAGCGAGACGACTCTGGACCGGGACGGCGTCGCGGCGAAGTACGGCGTCCCCCCGGAGCGCATCGTCGACTATCTCGCGCTCATGGGCGACAGCGTCGACAACATCCCGGGTGTGCCGAAGGTCGGCCCGAAGACGGCCGCGAAGTGGATCAACCGGTTCGGCAGCCTCGACGGCGTCATGGAGGGCGCCGACGACGTGAAGGGGAAGGTGGGCGAGAACCTGCGCGCGACCCTGGACCAACTGCCGCTCTCCCGGGAACTCGCGACGATCCGGTGCGACGTCGACCTGCCCGTGGCCCTGGAGGACCTGGTCCCCAGGGCGCCGGACGAGGACACCCTCGCCGAACTCTTCACGCGCTTCGAGTTCCGGTCCTGGCTCGCGGAACTCGGGATCGAAGTCGAAGAGGCTCCGCCCCCCGCCAGGGATTACGTGCGTGTCGGCGACGCGGCGGAGCTCGAGGCCTGGACCGGCCGCCTCCGGACAGCGGGGCGCTTCGCGCTCGCCGTGCACACGGACCGGGGTCACTACATGGATGCCCGGATCGCCGGCTTCTCCCTCGCGGCGGAGCCCGGTGTCGCGGCCTACGTGCCCGTCGGGCACGACCTGGCGGGGGCGGACCAGTTGTCGCTGGCGGCCGTCCTGCAGGCGTTGGGACCGTTGCTGGAAGACCCGGCGTTCCAAAAGATCGGGCACAACCTGAAGCAGGCCCGCAACGTGCTCGCCCTGCACGGCGTGCGTCTCGAGGGGATCGCGAGCGACACGATGCTCGAGTCCTACGTCCTCGACAGCGTCGGCACCCGCCGGCACAGCCTGGACGCGCTGGCGACGAAGCACCTCAAGTTCGAGACGACGCGCTATGAGGACATCGCCGGCAAGGGCGCCAAGCAGCTCGACTTCCCGGCGCTGGCGCTCGAGGCAGCGACGGACTATGCGGCGGAAGAGGCGGACGTCGCCCTGCGGCTCCACGAGGCGCTGTGGCCGCGGCTCGAAGCGACGGGGCGGCTGCAGGCCGTTTACGAAGACATGGAACTGCCACTCCTGGCCGTGCTGTCGAGGGTGGAACAGGCGGGGGCGCTGGTCGATGCAAGCCTGCTCGCGGAACAGGGGCGCGAGCTGGGGGCACAGGTCGAGGAACTCGCGGAGGCGGCGTTCGCGGAGGCGGGCCATCCCTTCAATCTCGGTTCGCCGAAGCAGCTCCAGGAAGTGCTGTACGACGAGATGCACCTGAAGCCGCTCAGGAAGACGCAGACAGGGCAGCGCTCGACGGCGGAAGCGGTGCTGCAGGAGTACTCGGACGACGGTCACGAACTGTCGCGGATCATCCTGGACCACCGGCGGGTCTCCAAGCTGAAGTCGACCTACACGGACACGCTGCCCAAGCAGATCAACCAGCGCACCGGCCGCATCCACACCACCTACGGCCAGGCCGTGGCCGCCACCGGGCGGCTCGCCTCGCAGGACCCCAACCTGCAGAACATCCCCATCCGCACCGACGAGGGCCGGCGCATCCGGCAAGCGTTCGTCGCCCCGCCCGGCCGCAAGCTCGTCGCGGCGGACTACTCCCAGATCGAGTTGCGCATCATGGCGCACCTGTCGCGGGACGACGGGCTCGTCAACGCGTTCGAGAGCGGGCTGGACGTGCACCGCGCGACGGCGGGGGAGGTGTTCGGCGTCGGCGTGGACGAGGTCAGCGGCGACCAGCGCCGCAGCGCCAAGGCGATCAACTTCGGGCTCATCTACGGCATGTCCGCCTTCGGCCTCGGACGCCAGCTGCGCGTCCCGCGCAACGTGGCGCAGGGGTACATCGACCGCTACTTCGCGCGCTACCCGGGCGTTCGCGAGTACATGGAGAACACGCGGGCGCAGGCGCGCGAGGCGGGCTTCGTCGAGACGGTGTACGGCCGCCGCCTCTACCTGCCGGAGATCAACGCCCGCCAGCCGGCGCGCCGCCAGGCGGCGGAGCGCACGGCGATCAACGCGCCGATGCAGGGCACCGCCGCCGACATCATCAAGCGCGCGATGATCGACGTCGACGGCTGGCTCGCCGGCGCCGGCCTCGACGCGGCGATGATCATGCAGGTTCACGACGAACTGGTCTTCGAGGTGGCGGACGACGATGTCGCGGCGCTCGTGGAGGGGGTGACGGAGTGCATGACGCGCGCCACGGACCTGTCCGTCGGCATGGTCGTGGACGTGGGCGTCGGCGACAACTGGGACGAGGCGCACTGATGGGGACACTCCCTCCCCACCGGGCAAGGGCAACGGTAGGGGACGGGCTTGTCCCGTCCCGATTCGAATTCATGCAGGAACCTGCCCCGGGCGACCACGAGGGTCGCCCCTTAGGGTCGCCCCTACCGACCCGATCCTGCCGGTCAGTCCGCGCCGACGAGGAACGCCGCCACCCGCGCTTCTGCCTCCTCCGCCCCGAGCCCGGACGCGGCGGAGAACGGGATGGCCTCGCCGATCCCGGTGTCGGCGAGCTGGCGCGCCACCGCGCGGTGTACGGCGATGCGGGCGCCCTGCTTCAGCTTGTCGGACTTGTTGAGGAGCGCGAGGAGGGGCGTCCCGGTCTGCGCGGCCCAGTCGAGCATCTGGACGTCGAACGACTGCAGCGGGTGGCGGGCGTCCATGATGAGCACGACGGCGGCCAGCATCTCGCGGCGGGTGAGGTAGTCGTCGATGGCCTGGCTCCAGCGCGCGCGCTCCGCCTTGCCGGCCTCGGCGTAGCCGTAGCCGGGAAGGTCGACCAGGCGCCCGCCGCCCTCGACGGCGAAGAAGTTGATGAGCCGCGTGCGGCCGGGCGTCTTGCTGACGCGCGCGAGCCGGCGCGAGCCCGTAAGGCGGTTGAGCGTGCTCGACTTGCCCGCGTTGGAGCGGCCGGCGAAGGCGACCTCGGGCGCGTCGTCCGGCGGGCACTCGGCCAGGGTGGAGGCGCTCGTCAGGAAGCGTGCGGAAAGGGGCATGGCGGGTATAATCCGCTCGCCGCGTCGACCGTAGTGTAACCGTTGACACCGTCTCCCCGCGGCTTGCCGAGGGGTGACGCGCGGCGTAAAGCCGCGCGAAATAGCGGCGCGAAGAGCGGCGTCTGGCGGCGCCTAGTTGAAAGGCTTCGAAATGCGATATCTCCGGTGGGCGACCGCGGTCGTCCTGGCGGGCTCCGTTGCGGCCGCCGAGATCGAGACCATGGTGATCGCCTGCGCGGCGTGCCACGGCCAGGACGGCGTCTCCGGCATCGCGCCGGACTACCCGAGCATCGCCGGGCAGAACGAGCGCTATACGCTCACGCAGCTCCGGCTGCTGAAGTCCGGCGAACGGCCGGCGCCGCTCATGGCGGGCCAGCTCGACATGCTCTCCGACGACGATCTCGCGAAGCTCGCGGCCTACTACGCGGCGATGCCTGGAAAGGTCGGCCGTTCGTCGCCGGACAACCTCGAGACCGGCGAGCAGATCTACCGCGGCGGGATCATGGACAAGGGCGTGGCGGCGTGCACCGCGTGCCATTCCCCCACCGGCGGCGGCAACGGGCCGGCCGGCTTCCCGAGCCTCTCCGGACAGCGTTACGACTACGTCGTCGCGCAGCTAGTGGCGTACCGCGAAGGACACCGCACCACGGACGAGGAGTTCGGCGGCATGATGCGGGACGTCGCCGCCCGGCTGACGGACACCGAGATCGCGGCGCTCGCCAACTACGTCCAGGGTCTGTACTGATCCGGCGCCGGCGCGATCCCGTGCGACACCTTCTGGCCCTCGCTTGCCTGATCCTCGGGACGGCCGCGCACGCCCAGGCGTTCCAGTCCGGCGTCCACTACACGGAGTTGCCCATTCCGGTCGAGACCATCGCGCCGGAGGGCGCCGTGGAGGTGGTGGAGGTGTTCTCCTACGCCTGCATCCACTGCTACAACTTCGAGCCGCTCGTGCGGGCCTGGGAGGAGCGGCAGCCGGAAGACGTCGCGTTCCGGCGTGTCCCGGCGGTCTTCAACCCGGTCTGGGAAATGCTGGGCCAGGCCTACTACACGGCCGAGGCGCTCGATGTCCTCGACACCGTGCACATGCCGATCTTCGAGGCCATCCACGTGCACCGCATGGACATTCGAGACGCGGAACTCCTCGCCCGCATCTTCCGCCGCTACGCGGACACCCCGGACGAGGAGTTCGAGCGTGTCTTCCGCTCGTTCGGCGTCGTCAGCAGCGCGCGGCAGGCCCGGGCGCAGAGCCAGGCGTACCGCGTCACCGGCGTTCCGACCCTCGTGGTCGGGGGCAAGTACCGCGTCGAGGTCGACAAGGCGGGGAGCCTGGAACGGATGCTGGAGGTGGTGGACTTCCTGGTCGGGCAGGAGCGCACGGCCGCCGCCGCAGCCGACTGACGCCCCGGGAAACCGCCCCGCGTTTCGCGCTATTCTCCGGCGCATGGCGGAACGCGGCGACGACTGGGAGATCGAGCAGCGCGAGTGGCTCGAGGCGCTCGACGGCGTACTCGACGAACACGGCCCGGAAGGCACGAAAGCGCTGCTGCGGAGACTTCAGGATGCCCTCTCCCGCCGGGGCGTCGTGCTGACGGACGCTGCGCTCAACACCCCCTACCGCAACACCATCCCGCTGTCCGAGCAGCCACCCTACCCGGGCAGCATCGACGTCGAGACGCGCATCGAGAACATCCTGCGCTGGAACGCCGTGGCGATGGTCCTGCAGGCCTACGACTCCGGTTCCGGTGTCGGCGGGCACATCGCGACCTACCTGTCCGCGGCGACCATGATGGAGGTCGGCTTCCACCACATCTTCCGGGCGCCCGGCCCCGACTACGGCGGCGACCAGGTCCACTTCCAGGCGCATACGTCGCCGGGCGTGTACGCGCGGGCCTGGCTCGAAGGCCGGCTCGACCTCGACCAGCTCAGGAACTTTCGCCGTGAACTCGCGGCCGAGGGGGGACTGCCCTCGTATCCGCATCCCCGCCGGATGCCGGACTTCTGGCAGATGCCCTGCGCGAGCATGGGCCTGTCGACCCCGAGCGCCATCTACCAGGCGCGGTTCGCGAAGTACCTCGAGAGCCGGGGCCTGAAGCCGCGCAACGGCGGCAAGATCTGGAACTTCATCGGCGACGGCGAGTCCGACGAGCCGGAAGTGCTCGGCACCATCGACATCGCCGCCCGGGAGCACCTCGACAATCTCGTCGTGGTGGTGAACTGCAACCTGCAGCGGCTCGACGGCCCCGTGCGGGGCAACGGCAAGATCATCCAGGAACTCGAGCGCGCGTTCCGCGGCGCGGACTGGCACGTCATCAAGGTGATCTGGGGCGGCGGCTGGGACGTGCTCTTCGAGCGGGACACGAAGGGCATCCTGCAGGCGCGGATGGAACAGGCGGTCGACGGCGACTACCAGTTCTACACGGTCTCGCCCGGCGACGTGGTGCGCGAGCACTGGGTGGAGGACTTTCCCGAACTGCGGGAACTCATGGACTCCCTCAACGACGAGGAGATCCGCACCATCAAGCGCGGCGGCCACGACCGGCACAAGGTCTACGCGGCGTTCCGGCAGGCGACGGAGGTAAAGGGCAAGCCCTGCGTGATCCTGCTCAAGACCGTCAAGGGGGACGGCCTCGGGCCGAAGTCCGAGGGACGCAACACCGTCCACCAGAAGAAGCACCTGTCCTCCGACGAGCGCCGGCAACTGGCGGGCCGGCTCGGCATCCCGCTCTCCGACGAGGCCATCGTCGCCGCGGAGTTCTACCGGCCGCCGGACGACAGCGAAGAGATCGGTTACCTGAAGGCGAGGCGCGAGGCACTGGGCGGGCCCCTGCCGGCGCGGGAAGTGCGCTGCGAGCGGCTCGAGGCGCCGCCGCTCGAGTTCTTCTCGGACATGCTGCGCGGCTCCGGCAAGCGCGAGGTGTCGACCACGATGGCCGTCGTGCGGATGCTGCAGAAGCTGCTGCGCTACGGCGGGCTCGGCCGCTACGTGGTGCCCATCGTGCCGGACGAGGCGCGCACGTTCGGCATGGACGGGCTCTTCCCGCAGGCCGGGATCTTCTCGCTGGAGGGCCAGCGCTACCGGCCGGTGGACGCCGGGACGATCGCGCCGTACCGCGAAGCGGAGGACGGCCAGATCCTGCAGGAAGGCATCTGCGAGACCGGCGCGATGGCGTCGTTCCTCGCGGCCGGCACGGCGTACGCCAACCACGGCCTGCCGATGATCCCGTTCTACATCTTCTATTCGATGTTCGGCTTCCAGCGCGTCGGGGACATGATCTGGGCCTGCGGCGACATGATGTGCAAGGGCTTCCTGCTCGGCGGCACCTCCGGCCGCACGACCCTGAACGGCGAGGGGGTGCAGCACCAGGACGGTCACTCCCACGTGATGGCGTCCACGGTGCCGAACCTCGTGAGCTACGACCCGGCGTTCGCCTACGAACTCGCGGTCATCGTCCGGGACGGCATCCGGCGCATGTACGGCGAGTTCGAGGACGTCTTCTACTACGTGACGGTCACCAACCAGAACTACGTCATGCCGCCGATCCCGGAGGGGGCCGAGGAAGGCATCGTGGCCGGCATGTACTGCTTCCGGCGGGCGGAGGGGGCGCAGGTCAACCTGCTCGGCAGCGGGGCGATCATGATGGAGACCCTGGCGGCGGCGGACATCCTGGGCGAACTCGGGATCCCGGCGAATGTCTGGAGCGTGACCAGCTACAACGAGCTGGCGCGCCAGGGCACCCTCGCCGAGCGCGAGCAGATGCTGAGCGTCGGGGGCGCCGAGACGCGTCCTTACGTCGAGGAGGTCCTGGCGGGGGAGGAGGGCGTGTTCGTGGCGGCCTCGGACTACATGAAGTCGCTGCCGCTGTCGATCTCGCGGTGGTTCCCGGGCGAGTACACGGTGCTCGGGACCGACGGCTTCGGCCTCTCGGAGTCCCGGGAGTCGCTCCGGGACTACTTCGAGGTGTCGCGGGAGTGGATCGCCTTCGCCGCGCTCTCGACCCTGGCGCGGGCGAACCGGGTCAAGGCGAACGCGGCGCTGGACTTCGCGAACGAGCGGGAACTGGACCTCGAGAAGGCGGCGGCCTGCTGAACCGGCGGGTCATGGCGCGGGGGAACACCTGGCCTTGACCCGGGGAACGACCTCCGAGAACAGCCGCTCCAGGCTGTCCCCCATGCGTTCCGCGCGCAGGCCGGGCGGCACGGCCATCGTCACGATGTCCGTGATGCCGAACTCGTCGATGAAGGCGCCGAGCTGTTCCACGCAGTCGTCCGCGTTGCCGATCACCCACGTCTGCGGGATCGGCTCGACATCGCCCGGACCGAACCCCTCGCCGCTCTCTTCGAAGAACCGCCGGTAGAGCTCCATGCGGTAGCGCTCGGCGGCGCGCACCACCGGCCAGTCCGTGTTGCGGTCGTCGGTGACGAGGATGCTGCGGATGATGCCGACCCGGTGGTCACCCGGCTTGCGGCCGCTCTCCGTCAGCGTCTTGCGCCACCGGTCGAAAGTGGCGCGCGGTCCCTGCGGCAGGAAGTGCGTGCCGTGCCGCGCGGCGCGCAGCGCGCCCGCTTCGGACATCGCGGCGAGCCAGAGGGGCGGGCCGCCTTCCTGCACGTAACCCGGCGTGATGACCACGTCCTCGAACCGGTAGCGCTTGCCCCCGTAGCTGAACCGCTCGCCCGCGAAACACCGCTGCAGCACCTCCACGCACTCGTTCGTCAACGAGAGCCGGCGCGAGACGGGGAAGCCGAAGCCCCGGAACTCGTGCGGCGCGTAGCCCATGCCGAGCCCCACCTCCACGCGCCCGCCGGAGAGGTTGTCCAGGACGGCGAGGTCTTCCGCCAGGCGGATCGGGTGATTGAAGGGCGCAAGGCAGATGTCCGTGCCGAAACGGACGTGCGTGGTGACCGCGGCCATCGCGCCCGCGACCGGCACCCAGCTCGGCAGGTAGCCGTCCTGGACGAAGTGGTGTTCGGTGAACCACACGAGGTCCGCGCCCAGCCGGTCGAGCCACTGGACCTGTTCGAGGATCTCGGCGTACAGCATCCGGTCGCTGACGCCGGAGTCCGGCGGGTTGCGGAAGTCGTAGCAGACGCCGATGCGCAG
This sequence comes from Pseudomonadales bacterium, assembly GCA_022825925.1. GTDB lineage: Bacteria > Pseudomonadota > Gammaproteobacteria > Pseudomonadales > Azotimanducaceae > VXNE01. Next base: position 49,034 of record JAJDVW010000019.1, read on the forward strand.
ATCGTGCATGCGGCGTCCTCCCCTGCGGAGCCTCGGGTCAGCCGCGCCGCCGCGGCCGCCGCCGTTCGCGCGGCTTGGCTCCGGTCATGTCCATCAGCCGGTCGCGCAGGGGCTCGAGGTCCTCGTAGACGGCGTCCGACCCGAGTTCGATGGGCTCGTTGACGACGATCTGCGACATCGAGAAGGTCCCGCCGGAGGCGTGGATGACGACGCCGTTCGGGGCGTCCTCGGAGGACATGAAGAGCACGGCGGGGCTGACGAGCCTCGGATGCCGCAGCGGGTCGGGTTCGCCGAGGTCCTCCGAGCGGCCGGGTACGGTGTTGGTCATCCGCGTGGCGGCGCCCGGGCCGAGGGTGTTGACGCGCACGTTGTGGTTGGCGCCCTCGAGGGCGAGCACGTTCATGAGCCCGACCATGCCCATCTTAGCGGCGCCGTAGTTGGCCTGGCCGAAGTTGCCGAAGATGCCGGAACCCGAACTCGTGAAGACGATGCGGCCGTAGTTCTGCTCGTACATGAGCGGCCAGGCGGCGTGGGTGACGTACGCGGTGCCGTTCAGGTGCACGTCCATGACGATGTCCCACTCGTCGAGGGTCATGTTCTTGAACGTCTTGTCGCGCAGGATGCCCGCGTTGTTGACCAGGATGTCGATGCGGCCGAAGGCGTCGATGGCGGTCTGGACGATGGACTTCGCGCCTTCGCGGTCCGATACGGAGGCCTTGTTGGCGACGGCCGTCCCGCCGAGTTCCTCGATCTCCGCGACGACGGCGTCCGCCATGTCGCCCTCGCCGGTGCCGTCGACGCTGCCGCCGAGGTCGTTCACCACGACCTTCGCTCCGCGCTTGGCGAACTCGATGGCGTGACACCGCCCCAGTCCTCCGCCCGCACCCGTCACCACGGCGACCTTGCCTTCGAACTCGCTCATCGTTGCCTTCCTCTCCTCTCCTCTCCGGATCCTCTCCGGGACGAACCGATCGGCCCGGGGCGTGGGGCCCGGAACCGGATGGGGAGGCGGTTATATCACTGTTCGGCGGCGTGGGCGCCGCCGGCCCTCTCACTGCATGATGGCCCGGGCCATGCGTTGCACCGCGTCGCGATGACGCGCCCGCTCGGCCGCTCCGAGATCTTCCTGCGGCTGCGGCAGGAGGTCGAAGTGGTCGAAGCGGTCTTCCCCGGCGACGAGGGTGGCGGTGTCGCGGGGGATGTGGGTCTGGCGTACGTGCGTGGCGCAGTAGCGCAGCACCAGGCCGATGCGCCGGTCGTCGGTCCGGTTCGGCTCGGAGCCGTGCGCGAGCCGGACGTGGTGCAGCGACATCTCGCCTGCCGCCAGGGGCGCGAGCACGGCTGTGGACTCGTCGAGGTCGCCGTCGATCCGTTGTCCGCGAGAGAGCAGGTTGTCCTCGTGGTGCGTGTTCTCGTGGCGGTGCAGCGGGCCGCGGTGGGTACCGGGAAGGAACAGCATCGGCCCGGTCGCAGGCCCCGCGTCGGACAGGGCGACCCACGCCGTGACGACATCGTGCGGTTCGAGCCCCCAGTACGTGGCGTCCTGGTGCCAGGTGACGAACTTGCCGTCGCGGGCCTCCTTGATGAACCAGTTGAGAGACCAGAGCAGGACGTCCGGGCCGAGCACGTCGGAGACGGGATCCACGATGCGCGGGTCGTGTACGAGGTCCCAGGCCCAGCGGAACAGGACGTGCAGGTCGGTCGCGGGCAGACGCGCCTCGATGCCGTTGCCGCGGGCGCCGCCCGATTCGAACGCCTCGAGCGCACGCCGGCAGGCGAGGGCTTCGTGTTCCTCGATGGCGGGCAGCGGGGAGAGGTAGCCGCGCTCGTGGAACCGCGCGATCTCCGCGGCGCTCAGGTGGGTCGACATCCGCGCTGTTCGGTCTGCTCGGGCGCGCCATCGTCTCAAAGCGGAGCTCGCGGTGTCCAGACGGAGACGGTCTTCGACCGTGTGCGAGAATCGAGAAGCCTCGGGGGTAGCCAAGGGAGGAGCGCTCATGGGCGTCCAGGGTCTCAGGACGCGCCGGGAACGCGCGATGGGGAATTCGCCCCTGTTCTACCGGCAACCGGTCCATCTGGTCCGCGGCGAGGGGATCTGGCTGTACGACGATGCGGACCGCCGCTACATGGACGCGTACAACAACGTCCCCTGCGTCGGGCACTGCCACCCCCGGGTCGTGGAGGCGTTGCAGCGGCAGGCGGGGACGCTCAACACCCACAGCCGCTACCTCAGCGAGGTCGTGGTCGAGTACTGCGAACGCCTGATGGCGCTCCACGGCGATCCGCTGTCCGTGCTGCAGATGTGCTGCACGGGCACGGAGGCGGTGGAGGTGGCGCTCAAGATGGCCCGCGCGTTCACCGGCGGACAGGGCATCGTCTGCAGCAACGCCACCTACCACGGCAACAGCGCGGAAGTGTTCCGCATGACGGTCGGGCCCTTCGAGCCCGACTTCCGGCGGGTGCCGTTCCCGGAGGCGTACCGCCCGATCCGGGAGGGAGCTTCGGAGTCGGAGCTATGCGACCTCTATCTCGCCGAGATCGAGGCGGCGATCGATGCCTTCGTGGCGGACGGCGTGCCCTTCGCCGGCATGCTGTTCTGCTCCATCTTCGCGAACGAGGGGCTGCCGGACGTGCCGGCCGGGTTCATGCGCAAGGCCGCCGCGCTGGTGCGGGACGCCGGCGGCGTGGTGATCTTCGACGAGGTCCAGGCGGGCTTCGGGCGGACGGGCCGCTGGTGGGGCTACGAGGTGATGGACTGCGTGCCGGACATCGTCGCGATGGGCAAGCCCATGGGCGCCGGCCTGCCGCTCTCCGGAGTGGGAGCGCGCTCCGACATCGCCGAGGCGTTCCACGCGAAGGCCTTCTATTTCAATACGACCGCCGCGACGCCCCTGCAGGCCGCGGTCGGGAGCGCCGTGCTGGACGTCATCGAGGACGAGGCACTGCTCGCGAACGTGAACGCCGTCGGCGGCCACCTCAAGGACCGGCTCGCGGGGCTGGTCGGGGGCATCGAGGGGGTCGGCGACGTGCGCGGCCACGGGCTGTTCCTGGGCGTCGACTGGGTGTCGGACCGGGAGACCCGCGAGCCGGACCGCCACGGCGCCGCGGAGATCGTCGAGCGCATGAAAGAGAAGGGGTACCTGATCTCGAACGCCGGGCGGTTCCGGAACGTGCTGAAGATCCGTCCGCCCCTCGTGTTCGCGCGAGAGCACGCGGACGCGCTGTTCGAGGCGCTGGTCGAGACCCTTGAGGAAGCATCGGGTGGATGAGGCCGCCAGGAAGGCCCGGGAGGAGGCGCTCACGGCCCTCGCGCGGAACGCGTTGCGGCACTGGGGCGTCGAGGGTGCGCCGCTCGCGCTGCATTTGCAGAGCGAGAACACGGTCTTCCGGGTGGAGGGCGGCAACGGGTCCGCGTTCGCCCTGCGCGTGCATCGGCCCGGCTACCACGACCTCGGGGAGCTCGAGTCGGAGCACGTCTGGACGAGAGCCCTCGCCGCCGCCGGAATAGCCGTTCCGAATGCGGTCGACACCGTGACCGGCGACCCTTACGCGACGGTGCCGCTGCCGGGTTCGGACGAGACGCGCCATGTCGGCATGGTGGAGTGGATCGACGGAAAGCCCATCCACGAGTTCCTGCGCGAACGGGACGACGAGGCGGAACTCGCGAAGTGCCATGCGGAGCTCGGCGCCGTCATCGCGGACTTCCACGACGCGACGTCGCGATGGTCTCCGCCGCCGGGGTTCCGGCGCCACGCATGGGACGCGGACGGACTCGCCGGGGAGCGCCCGTTCTGGGGTCGTTTCTGGGAGATCGCGGGCGTGTCCGACGCGGACCGCGCGCGCCTGCTCGCGATCCGCAACGCCGTGCTCGACCGGCTCTCGGAGTTCCCCCGAACCCCTGAGCGGTACGGCGTGATCCATGCCGACCTGAACGTCGGCAACGTGCTGCGGGCCGGAGACCGGCTCGTGGCGATCGACTTCGACGACGCGGGTTTCGGCTGGTACGGGTTCGACCTGGCGGTGGCGCTCTGGCAGCAGCTGGACTTCCTGCACCGGCGCCCGCGTTTCGCGGTGGCCCGGGACGCGCTGTTCGCCGCGTACGCTGCCCGGCGGCCCGGCAGCGACGAGGTGCTTCAGACCGTGCCGCTCTTCCTGCTGATGCGAACCCTGATGCTGCTCCGGTGGATCGAGGACCGGCCGGAGGTGGGCCGGGCGGAGACGATCCCGGGCTTCGTGCAGGTTGCGTTCGGGCAGGCTGAGGAACTGGGAATCTGACCGATGGGGAGGACCGAGACCATGCGCATCGTGCTGGCAGCCGTCGCGACGTGCTGCGCGGCCTTGACCGGGGCGGCCGAAGATCGCCGGCCCAACATCCTGCTGATCGTGGCCGACGATCTCGGCTACGCGGATGTGGGTTTCCACGGCGTCGAGGACATCCCGACGCCGCATCTCGACGCCCTCGCGGCCCGCGGGGTGCGGTTCTCGAACGGGTACGTGTCCGGAACGTGGTGCAGCCCGACCCGGGCGGGCCTGCTGACCGGGCGGTATCAGCAGCGGTTCGGCGTGCGGGGTCACGAGGGGACGCCCGACGAAGCGCTCTCCCTTGAGGAAACGACCCTGGCGGACCGCTTAAAGGCCGCGGGTTACGCGACCGCGGCGATCGGCAAGTGGCACCTGGGCACCGGACCCGAGTTCCATCCCCTGGAGCGGGGGTTCGACGAGTTCTTCGGGTTCCTGCGGGGCGCGCACAACTTCTGGCCGGGCGTGCCCTTGATCCTGTTTCCGGATCGGACGGGTCGGGGTCCATACATCGAGGAGATCCAGCAGCGCGCGATGGGGGGCAGGCAGATTCTCCGCGGCAGGGAACATGTCGCGGAGGAGGCGTACCTGACGGACGCGTTCGGGCGGGAAGCCGTCTCGTTCATCGAGCGCCACGCGTCGGAGCCGTTCTTCCTCTACCTCTCGTTCAATGCCGTGCACACGCCGATGCAGGCGACGGTGGATCGGCTCGCGTCGTTCGCCACGACCGCCCACCCGGTGCGGCGCGTCTACAACGCCATGACCCTCGCGATGGACGAGGCGGTCGGCGCGGTGTTCGAACAACTGCGGCGCTCAGGCATCGAGGACGACACGCTCGCCTTCTTCATCAGCGACAACGGTGGACCGACCGTGCTGCGCTTCGCCTACAACGCGTCGGACAACAGCCCGCTTCGAGGATCCAAGGGTTCGACGCTGGAGGGGGGCATCCGGGTGCCGTTCGTCGTGTCCTGGCCTGGCGGCCTGCCGTCCGGGATGCGGTATGACGAACCGGCGATCCAGCTCGACTTCCTGCCCACGGCGCTCGCGGCCGCGGGCGTGCCGGTCGATCCGGAGTGGCAGCTCGACGGGGTCAACCTCCTGCCCCACCTGCGGGGCGAGGCGTCGGGGCGGCCGCACGAGTTGCTGTTCTGGCGCTCGATCCGCCAGATGGCGGTGCGCGGCGGCGACTGGAAGCTCGTCACCTACCAGGCGGGGTTCGATGCGGGCGACATTCCGCGGGACGGTCCGCTGGACCAGGTGACGCCGCACCGGCTGTACAACCTGGCCCGCGACGTCGGCGAGACCGAGGACCTGTCCGAGCGGGAGCCCGAACGCGTCGCCGAACTCCTGGCGCACTGGACCGACTGGAACGCGCAGATGCGCCCCATCCCGTAGGAGCAAGCCCGTCCCGCCGAGGAGGAAGCCCATGCCTGCATTCACGACCGGGTCCCGCACGACCCGCCTCCGGCTGGCGGCCGTCGCGCTGTGCTGCGCGGCGGCTGCCGCGGACCGCCAGCCCAACATCCTGCTGATCGTCGCGGACGACCTCGGCTACGCGGACCTCGGGTTCCAGGGGGTCGAGGACATCCCGACGCCTAGTCTCGACGCCCTCGCGACCCGCGGCGTGCGGTTCTCGAGCGGCTACGTGTCCGGGACGTGGTGCAGCCCGACCCGGGCCGGACTGCTGACGGGGCGGTACCAGCAGCGTTTCGGCGCGCACGGTCACGAGGGCGTTCCCGACGACGCCCTTTCCCTGGAAGAAACTACCCTCGCGGACCGCCTGCAGGCCGCGGGGTACGTCACCGGCGCGGTGGGCAAGTGGCATCTCGGCATTCCCCCGGAGTACCACCCGATGGAGCGGGGGTTCGACGAGTTCTTCGGCTTCGTGCGGGGCGGGCACAGCTTCTGGCCGGGCGTTCCCATCATCATCTGGCCGGATCACCAGGGCCACGGCCTCGATGTCCGAAGGATCCCGGAGGGGCGCGCGACCCTCGACGGGCAGATCCTGCGCGGCAGGGAGCCGGTGGCGGAGGAGGCGTACCTGACGGACGCGTTCGGCCGGGAGGCGGTCTCGTTCATCGAGCGTCACGCGTCGGAGCCGTTCTTCCTCTATCTCTCCTTCAACGCTCCGCACACGCCGATGCAGGCCTCGCTGGACCGGCTCGGCCGGTTCATGAACACCTCCCACCCGGTGCGGCGCGTCTACAACGCGATGACGCTCGCGATGGACCAGGCGATCGGCGCGGTGTTCGAGCAACTGCGGCGATCCGGGATCGGGGAGGATACGCTCGTCTTCTTCATCAGCGACAACGGCGGCCCCACGCTCCACAAGTACGCGTACAACGCCTCGGACAACTCGCCGCTACGGGGCTCCAAGGGCACGACGCTCGAAGGCGGCATCCGGGTGCCGTTCGTCGTGTCGTGGCCCCGGGGCCTGCCGGCCGGCGCGACGTATGACGAAGCGGCGATCCAGCTCGACATCCTGCCCACGGCGCTGGCGGCGGCCGGCGTCCCGATCGACGCGGATTGGGACCTCGACGGGGTAAACCTCCTGCCGTACCTCCGGGGAGAGGCTTCGGGGCGCCCCCACGATGCGCTCTTCTGGCGCTCGTGGGGCCAGATGGCGGTCCGCAGCGGCGACTGGAAGCTGGTCAGCTACGTCGCGAAGATGGACGAGGGCGAACTGATGCAGTCCGAGCCGCGCGACGAGATGACGCCGCACCGGCTGTACGACCTCAGCCGCGACGTCGGCGAGAGCGAAGACCTGTCGGCGCGCGAGCCGGAGCGGGCCGCGGAGCTGCTTGCGATGTGGGACGAGTGGAACGCCGGGATGCGGCCTGCGCCTGCCATCGTGGGTCCCGGCCAGAGCGCCGACATCGCGGACCGCGTCCCGTCAGCCGCCTGCGACGGTGGCATCTAGACGCTCGCGGACGGGCATGAGCAGCGCGAGGACCTTGGTCGCCAGATAGCGGCGATAGCCGCTGTCCTCGAGGGTCGCGTGTGCGGTGTCGCGCGGCAGGAACCGTGCCAGGGCGTTGCGGCAGGATACCGAGTCCACGATGTCGGCAAGTCTCTCGCCCGTCACCCGCAGTGCTGCGCGATAACGGTCGGCCGCGGCGGCGGAGGTCAACGCGGAGACCACCGCGACCGCGTCCGGGGTGGCGCTCCTCGGGCGCTCGGCGAGCCACGCGAGGTCCCAGATGTCGCGGAACCTTGGGTTGCTGCGCTCGAGGATCGACATGGGCAGGGCGATGGCCTTGTCGTTCGCCACTTCGCGCAGGGGCGCGGTTCGGACGGGCACGGCGACATAGGTGCCCCGCAACGACTCGTGCCACTGCGCGACCGGGAGCGTCTCGGCTTGCGGCGAGATCGCGTGATGATCGATTTCGACCTTGATGCGCTGCACCCCCAGGAGGGGGCGCGGCCCGGGCCGGGTTACGATGCGCACGATCCATCGATTCGCGGTGCGGGTGCGTTGATCGGCGAGCTTCGGCGGGGAGACCGTCAGGTCGAGTCCGAAGCGTCGGCCAACCCGGGCGCGCAGGGCGTCCTCGAGGTCGTCGAGCAGTCGATGGTCGAAGGCGAGCCCGCCGGAGAAGTCGAGATCCTCGCTGAGCCGGACGGCGCCGTGGCAGAGGCGCAAGGACGTGCCCCCCTTGAACATGAGCTTGGCGAGATGCCCCGCCTCGTGCATCGCGCGCAGTATCTCGAGGTGGAGGAGTTCCTTCTCCACGGTCGGCCTGCAGGGCGCCAGATCGGGGTTGTCCTCGAGGAGTCCGTCCACGATGGTCTGGAAGTCCGCCATGGCCCGCCTACGCGTCCTCCCGCTCGGAGAGCCACTCGGCGAGCACTTGCGCATGCACGTCCGCATCCACCAGGTGGAGGTTGCGGCGCAGGCGCTGGAGATCCTCGTACGCAAGCCGGGGCTCCGCGACGCGCATGCCCCAGCGCTCGTCGTAGGTGGTGCGACGCAGGATTTCCGCGACCGAGCGGCTGGTATGGGTGAACTCGATGTCTCCGTAGGGAGTGGAGTAAGTGCCGCGCGTCCCGGTGGTGGCGATGATCGCCCGCATGGGTACCTGGCTGATCGAGCCGACTTCCGCAAGCACGGACTCGCCGCTCAGGTAGACGAGTTGGTCGGGACGCAGGTGCTGCGCAACCGCGCCGACCCCGGCGGCGCCCAGGTGCGGTGCGGCGCGATTCAGGTATGTGCCCCGTGCGATGCGTTCGAGCAGGCCGATCCCTACCAGGCGTCGTAGCCCGGCATGGAACGCGTCATCGTCGTCCTCGGGGAACAGCGTGCGCAGGCTGCGGGTGTCGAGCAGCGGGAAGGCACGCCCGGCGCCGAGCACCAGGGTCTGAACGGCCGATGTCAATGTCATGTTCGCCGTGTGTGCATTGGCTGGCTGGCGCGCTGAATTGTAGCGCAGCTTGGTATTCGAGCCATCAGGCGCGGCAGCGGGCCGGCCAGGGACGTTTTACATGCGTTCGACCGTCTCGATGCCGAGGAGGTCGAGCCCTCGGTGCAGCGTTTCCGCCGTCAGCGCGCAGAGCTTGAGGCGGCTCTCGCGCAGCCCGCCGGGCGCGTCGAGGACGGGGCACGCCTCGTAGAACCGCATGAAGCGGCTCGCGAGTTCGTAGAGGTACGTGCAGAGGAGGTGCGGCAGGGCCTCGCTCGCGACCTGCTCCAGGGTCTCCTGGAAGCGCAGCAGCAGCACCGCCAGGCGCCGCTCCTCGGGCTCCACGACGGCCGGTGCGGCCTCGAGAACGTCGGGCGACACGCCGGCGCGGCGGAAGATGCTCCGGATCCGCGCGTAGGCGTACTGCAGGTAGGGCGCGGTGTTACCGTCGAAGGAGAGCATCGTGTCCCAGTCGAAGACGTAGTCGCTCGTGCGGTTCTTCGAGAGGTCCGCGTACTTCACCGCGCCGATGCCCACCGCGCGGGCCACGCGGTCGGCCTCGGCGCCGGTCAGGTCCGGGTTCTTCTCCGCCACCAGCGCCCGCGCCCGCTGCACGGCCTCGTCGAGCAGGTCGGCGAGCTTCACCACGCCGCCCGTGCGCGTCTTGAAGGGCCGGCTGTCCTGGCCGAGGATCGCGCCGAAGGGGTGGTGTTCGAGGCTGCAGTCCTCCGCGACGAACCCGGCTTTCCGCGCCACCGCGAAGAACTGGCGGAAGTGCAGCGACTGCCGCGCGTCGGTGAAGTAGAGCACGCGGTCGGCGCGGTAGTGGTCCGTGCGCAGGCGCGCCGCCGCGAGGTCCGAGGTGGCGTAGAGGTAGCCCCCGTCGCGCTTCTGCACGATGACCGGTGCCTCGAACCCGTCGAGGAACACGCACTTCGCGCCGTCGGACTCGGTGAGGAGGCCCGCCCGGTCCAGGTCCGCGACGACCTTCGGCAGCGCGTCGTTGTAGCGGCTCTCGGCGTCCAGGTCGTCGTCGGTCAGCGTGATCCCGAGGGTGTCGTACACCGCGCGGCAGTGGGACAGCGAGATGTCGATGAAGCGGCGCCAGTAGCCCCGGACGACCTCGTCCCCGCGCTGCAGGTCGACCACCGCGCGACGGGCCCGGTCCGCGAAGTCCGGGTCCGCGTCGAACCGCTTGCGCGCCTCGGCGTAGAAGACCTCCAGGTCCTTCAGCTCCGCGGCGTGCTCCTGGCGGTCTTCGAGATGTGCGACCAGCATGCCGAACTGCGTGCCCCAGTCGCCGACATGGTTCTGCCGGATCACGTCGTGGCCCAGTGCCTCGAGGATCCGTGCCATGGCGTCGCCGATCGTGGTGCGCAGGTGGCCGACGTGCATCTCCTTGGCCAGGTTCGGCGAGGAGTAGTCCAGCACGACCCGGTCCGGGCGCCCCGTGCGCTCGATCTCGACGTTGCCGAGGCGCTCGGACAGGAACGCGCCGGAGAGCGTGATGTTGACGAACCCCGGTCCGGCGACCTCCACCTGCTCGGCGATGTCCGGGTCCGCGTCCGTGAACGCCTCGGCGACGTCCGTGGCGAGGGCGCGCGGGTTCGTGCGCAGCCGCTTGGCGGCCGCCATCGCGCCGTTCGCCTGGTAGTCCCCGAACTCCGGCCGCGCCGCGGGGCGCAGCATCGGCTCGGGATCCGCGACGCCCGCCGCGCGGAACGCGTCCCCGACGCGCCCCGAGAGAAACCCCCGCAGGTTCACCGGGTTCAGTCGCCGTCGGGCGACACGTCCTCGGCCTGCCAGCCCTTGCTGCGCTCGACCGCGACGAACGTCACGCGCTGGCCGTCGCGCAGGTTCCCGCGCCGGTCGCCGTCGGAGCGTATCGAGCGGTGATGGACGAATATCTCGTCGCCGTCCTCGCGGATGACGAAGCCGAACCCCTTCGAGCGGCTGAACCACTTGACCGTGCCGGTCTCCCTGGGTCCGCGGGCCGCCGCCGGGCGCGCCTTCGAACGCGCTGCCCGCGGCGCCCGGGAGCGCGTGCGGCGCGTGGTCCGGCCGATGCGCATCGCGGCGAGCCCGGACACCAGGCACGCGAGGAACACCACCGCCAGCAGGCCCAGGTAGCTGCCCCCGAGGAGCCACCGGTTTGCTTCCGCCGCGACCACGGCGAGCAGGGCGGCGATCGCCGCCGCCGTGAGGAACCTTTGCGCGGTCACGGCCGCCGGTACGCCTTCGTGATGACGACCGGCTCGACGGGCACGTCCCGCATGCCCATCCTGGCGCCCGTCTTCGTGCGCTCGATCTCGTGCGCCGCGTCCATGCCTTCGATGACGCGCCCGAAAACCGTGTAGCCGGGCCGCCCGGGCCGGTAGTTGAGACTGTCGTTGTCGCTCATGTTGATGTAGAACTGCGCGCCCGCCGAGTCCGGGTCCGACGTGCGCGCCATCGAGAGCGTGTAGCGGTCGTTCGCGACGCGGTTGCTCGACTCGTTCTCGACGGTGCGGGGCGCCTCGCGGTACTCCATGTCCGCCGTGTGGCCGCCGGCCTGGATGACGAAGCCCTCGATGACCCGGTGGAAGATCAGGCCGTCGTAGAAGCTCGAGTCGACCAGGTCGAGGAAGTTCGCCACGGTCTTGGGGGACTTGTCCTCGAAGAGCTCGACGGCGAGGTCCCCCATGCTGGTCTCCAGGACGACGACCGGATTGTCGGCCATCGCCGTGGCGGACAGCAGTCCGGCGACGAGTCCGAGGTGACGGGGTGCGTGTTTCATTCCCTGTTCTCCTTGCTGATTCCCTGTGCGATCGCATCGAGGTACCTGCCGACCGCCGCCGACAGACCCCATTCCAGCGCGTCCGCCGTGAGGGCGTGACCGATCGACACTTCCGCGATCCCGCCCATGGCCACGAAGCGCGCCAGGTTGTCCAGGTTGAGGTCGTGCCCGGCATTGACCCCAAGGCCGAGTTCGCCGGCGTATCGCGCGGCTTCGCGGTAGACCCGGCGGCTCTCCTCCGCGTCCCTGCCCTCGGGCCCGCACCGCTCGACGATCTCGGCGTACGGGCCCGTGTAGAGTTCGATCCGGTCGGCGCCGCAGCCGGCCGCACCGCCGATCTGTTCCCGGACGGGGTCCACGAAGAGACTCACCCGGGCGCCCCAGCCCCGGTAGCGGGCGACCACCGCGGCCATCCGGTCCGCGTCCTCCCGGTCCGAGAGGTCCCATCCGTGGTCGGACGTCAGTTGGCCGTCCGCGTCCGGCACCAGCGTCGCTTGGTGCGGACGCGCGGACTCGATCAGGCTGTCGAAGCCAGGATACCCGTTGTCGCGCGGCCCCGCGTAGGGATTGCCCTCGATGTTGAACTCGATCTCAGGATGGCCGCGGAGCACGTCCGCAAGCTCCGCGACGTCGTCCGGGCGGATGTGGCGCTGGTCGGGACGGGGATGCGCCGTGACGCCCTGGGCGCCCGCGGCGATGACGGTGCGGGCCGCGTCCACCACGGACGGCCGCGCCCCTGCGCGCGCGTTGCGCAGCCAGGCGACCTTGTTGAGGTTGACCGAGAGCGCCGTCACGCCCAGGAATTGCGTCGCGGACGGGACTTGATGGCGACTCCGAGCATCAGCCCGACGAGCACCAGGCTCCCGCCGATCAGCATCCACTGCCGCTCCACGTGCTGCTCCAGGCTGTCGCGCTGGGCGAGCAGGTCGTCCACCTCGGCGCGCAGGTTGGTGTTGAGCTGCACGAGGTCCCGGTTGCTCTCGAAGAGTCCGAGTCCCTCCTCGGAGGTGGCCCGGACGCTCTCCAGTTCCTGCTCGAGTCCCGCGTAGGCGCGCTGGAGGTCGGCGTGGGCCCGCTCGGTCTCCCGTGCGTTGGCCAGGGCCGCCGCGGCGTCGTCGCCCGCCAGCAGTCCCTCGAGTTCCGCGATCCGCTCCTCGGCGTCGGCCAACTGCATCCGCGCGATCGGCTCGCCCACGAGGTACTGATTTGGCAGCCAGCCTTCGTTGCCGCTCGGCAGGCGCACGTGGGTGAAGCCCGCGTCCTCGTCCACCTCCAGCGCCTCGACGACCGTGCCGGTGGGGAGGCCCCAGTGCAGGATGCGGTGCTCTCCGGACGGGCCGCTGCGCAGCGGCACGCGGTACTCGTCCGAGATGTACATCGTCGTCTGCGCAACCGCCGAAAGCCCGGGCGCGACCAGGGCGGCGCAGGCGAGGGCGCACGCGAACCGCGTCAGGCGTCCGTTCACTGGCGCTCGGCTCCCTCAAGCGCCTCTTCTTCAGGCAAGTCCTCGGGCAACTGGCCGCTGGCGGCCAGGTATCCGACGCTGCCCACCGTGAGGACGACGGGGATCGCGAACGCGGACACGAGCTTGTACGTGACCCAGGCCTGCTCGCTGAACCCGTAGGCCACCGCCAGGTTGGCTCCGCCCGCGGCCAGCATGGCGACGCCCCAGCCCCAGGTCAGGCGCGCCCAGGCCCGGTCGGCCAGCACGAGCACGCCTCCGAGCGCCTTCTGGATGTGGTCGCCGGTACCGACGTAACGGCTGCCGACGATCACGCCGGCCATGATCCAGTAGACGATGGTCGGCTTCCACTGGATGAAGGTCTTGTTCTGGAAGAGGAGCGTCAGCGCGCCGGACACCAGGGCGACCCAGATCACCACCCACATCTGCCGGCTGATCGGCCAGCCCCTCCACTTGAAGACGGCCAGTTGCACGACCGCGCTCCCCATCAGGGCCGCGGTCGCCACGAAGATGTCCGTGAACACGTAGACCCCGACGAACGCCAGGACGGGGAGGAAATCGACCAACTGCTTCATATTTCACGGATAATAGCTCCTATGAGCCAATTCTTCAGCGTCCATCCCACCCATCCCCAGGCACGGCTCCTGGCCCGCGCGGCCGAGATCGCCAAGGGCGGGGGCGTCATCGTGTACCCCACGGATTCGACGTACGCGCTGGGGTGCCACATCGGCGACAAGGCGGCGCTGGACCGGATCCGGGACATCCGCGGGCTGCATCCCCGGCACCACTTCACGCTCCTGTGCCGGGACCTGTCCGAGCTCGCGGCCTACGCCATGGTCGACAACACCAGCTACCGCATCCTCAAGCACTACACGCCGGGACCCATCACCTTCATCCTGAAGGCGACGCGGGAAGTGCCGCGGCGGCTGATGAGCCGGCGCCGGACGATCGGGCTGCGCGTGCCGGACAGTCCCGTCAGCCACGGCCTCCTCGCGCAGCTCGAGGAGCCGATGATGTCCACGACGCTGATGCTGCCGGGCGACGAGTACCCGATGACCGAGGCGCCGGACATCCGCGACCGGCTCGAGGGTGTCGTGGACCTCATCGTCGACGGCGGACCCTGCCTGCGGGAGCTGACCACGGTCGTCGATCTCACCGACAGCCTGCCCCGGGTCACGCGGGCCGGGCTCGGCGACTTCGAGCTATAATCGCCGCCGCGTGTTCACGACCACCCCGTTCACTTGAGCAGCACCGACTCGGACCGGCGGGTCGTATCCGGAATGCGGCCCACCGGCCGCATGCACATCGGCCACTACCACGGCGCACTCAAGAACTGGGTGCGGTTGCAGCACGAGTACGAGTGCCTCTTCTTCGTGGCCGACTGGCACGCGCTCACGACGCACTACCAGGAACCGGGCGTCATCGAGCAGCACGCGATCGACATGGTCGTGGACTGGCTCGCGGCCGGCATCAGCCCCGGCGCGTCGACCATCTTCGTGCAGAGCCGGGTGCCGGAACACGCGGAACTGCACCTGCTGCTGTCGATGATCACGCCGGTGAGCTGGCTCGAGCGCGTGCCGACCTACAAGGAGCAGCAGCAGAAGCTCAAGGACAGGGACCTCTCGACCTACGGTTTCCTGGGCTATCCCGTCCTGCAGGCGGCGGACGTGCTGATCTACCGGGCCGGCAAGGTCCCGGTGGGCGCGGATCAGGTGCCCAACATCGAGCTCATGCGCGAGATCGCGCGCCGGTTCAACCACATCTACGGCCGCGAGCCGCGCTTCGAGGAACATGCCAGGGCGGCGGTGCGCAAGATGGGCCGCAAGGCCTCGCGGCTGTACCAGTCGGCGCGGCGCGACTACCTTGAGCGCGGCGACCGCGAGGCCCTCGAACGCGCCCGCGCCCTGTTGTCCGAACAGCAGAACCTCTCGATCGGCGACCGGGAGCGGCTGTTCGGATACCTCGAGGGCGGCGGCCGCATCGTGCTGGCCGAGACCCAGGCGCTCCTGACGGAGACGTCGGTCCTCCCGGGACTGAACGGCGACAAGATGTCGAAGTCCTACGGCAACGACATCGCCATGCGCGAGGATCCGGAGGTCGTCGAACAGAAGATCCGGACGATGCCGACCGATCCGGCGCGCGTCCGCCGGAGCGACCCCGGCGATCCGGACAACTGCCCGGTGTTCGCCCTGCACGAGGCCCTTTCGTCGGAGTCCGTCTGCGCCTGGGCCGCCGAGAACTGCCGCTCCGCCGGCATCGGCTGCATCGACTGCAAGGGACCGCTCATCGACACCATCGTCGCGGAGCAGGTCCAGTTTCGCGAACGCGCGGCGCAGTTCGAGGAGAACCCGGACCTCGTGCGCACCATCATCGTCGAGGGGTCCGAGGCGGCCCGCGACATCGCGCGGGAGACGATGGAGGAGGTGCGGGCCGCCGTGGGCGTCACCCACCGATGAGCGACGACGAGGACCGCGTCACGCGGCTCGACGCCGAGCGCCGGAGGCGTCGCGGCGCCTCGGTGGTCGCCATCGTGGGGGAACGGGTGGTCGACGAGCTGCCGACGGACCTCTACATCCCCCCGGACGCCCTCGAAGTCATCCTCGAGACCTTCGAGGGCCCCCTCGACCTGCTGCTCTACCTGATCCGGCGCCAGAACCTCGACATCCTCGAAGTGCGGGTCGCCGAGATCACCGAGCAGTACATGCGCTACATCGAGCTGATGTCCGCGCTCCGGCTGACGCTGGCGGGGGAGTACCTCGCGATGGCGGCGACCCTGGCGGAGATCAAGTCGCGGCTGCTCCTCCCGCGTCCGGCCGCGGAAGACGACGAGGAGGGCGATCCGCGCGCGGAGCTGATCCGGCGCCTGCAGGAGTACGAGCGCATCCGGGACGCCGCGGAGCGGCTCGCCGACCTGCCGCGCCTGGAACGCGACGTCTTTCCGGGCGGGGCGGAGCCGCCCCGGCTCGTGAACGCGCACCCACCGCCCGCGGTCGAACTCAAGGAACTGATGCTCGCGATGGCGGACGTGCTCCACCGCGCCAGTCTCAACCGGCACCACGAGGTCCGGTTCGAGGCGCTCTCGGTGCGCGAGCGCATGACCGCCATGCTGGCGCGGGTGAACGCCGCCAGCCGGTTCCTGCCGCTCGAGGAGTTCTTCTCCCCGCAGGAGGGGAAGCACGGCATCATCGTGAGCTTCCTCGCGCTGCTCGAACTCCACCGCGAAGGGCTGATCGACCTCGTGCAGCACCGGGCCTTCGCGCCGATCTACCTGCGCGCCGCCGGAGGTTCGTGATGCTCGAGCAGACCGACATTCGCCGCATCGTCGAGGCAGCCCTGCTGGCTTCCCCCGAGCCGGTTTCGGTCCAGCGCCTGCTGCGGCTGTTCGCGCCGGGCGAGCTGCCGGAAGGCAACCCGCGCCAAGCCGTGAAGAGCGCGCTCGCGGAGATCGAGTACGACCTCGACGGTCGCGGTTATCGGCTCAAGCAGGTCGCGAGCGGCTACCGCTTCCAGGTGCGCCAGGACCTGAGCCCCTGGATCAGCCGCCTCTGGGAGGAGAAACCGCCCCGGTACTCGCGGGCGCTCCTCGAGACCCTCGCGCTCATCGCCTATCGCCAGCCCGTGACCCGCGGCGACATCGAGGATGTGCGGGGCGTGTCCGTCAGCCCGAACATCATGCGCACCCTGCTCGAGCGCGGCTGGATCCGTTCGGTCGGCCAACGCGAGGTGCCCGGACGCCCGGCCCTCTACGGCACCACCAATACCTTCCTCGACTACTTCGACCTCGCCAACCTCGACGAGTTGCCGCCGCTTGCGGAGATACGCGCGTTGATCACGCCGGCGGAGGACGACGACGGCGAGGACGCCGCGGTGTCGATGACGGAGGAGATCGCCGAGGACGTGGGGGCGACCGCCGGAACGGACCCCGGGGAAGACGGGGACAGCGGGCTCGAGAACGTCGTCCCGCTGCCCACGGTGGACCGCTGAGCCGTCGCGCGCCCTCACGGTCGCGTTGGAAGTTCCGCTGCGCGAAGCTTCTACGGGACAAGCCCTGGCGATGACCGGCATGTCGGAGAAACTGCACAAGGCGCTCGCCGAACGGGGTCTCGGCTCCCGGCGGGAAATGGAACGCTGGATTCTCGCCGGACGGGTCCGCGTCAACGGGAGCACCGCGACCGTCGGCCATCGGGTCGAGCCCGAGGACCGGATAGAGGTCGACGGCCGCCGGCTGAAGGCGCGGCCGGCCCCGCGTCCGCGCGTCCTGGTCCTGAACAAGACCGAGGGCACGATCTGTTCGCGGCGCGATCCGGAAGGACGTACCACGGTGTTCGACGCCCTGCCGGCGACCCACCGCGGCCGCTGGATGACGGTGGGACGCCTGGACGTCAACAGTTCCGGGTTGCTCCTGTTCACCAACGACGGCGCCCTCGCGCACCGGCTGACGCATCCGTCCACCGGCCTCGACCGCGAGTACGCGGTACGCGTGGACGGCCTCCTCGGCGACGACGCCGTCGAGCGGCTGATGTCCGGCATCGAGGTGGACGGCGAGATCCAGCGGTTCTCGGACGTCCGCTACTACGACGGCAAGGGATCCAACCACTGGTACCACGTCGTGCTGATGGAGGGCCGGAACCGCGAAGTGCGCAAGCTCTTCGAGCAGGCCGGCCGCCGCGTCAGCCGTCTGAAGCGCGTGCGCTTCGGACCGGTCGTGCTGCCGTCCTGGCTCCGGCGCGGCCAGGCCGCGGAGCTGGGGTCGGCGGACCTCACGGCGCTCTATCGGCTGTTGCGACTGCCCTACGCGCCGCCGCCGCGCGCTCGCGGCGACGTACGCAAACCACGCTCGCTGCTGATCCCATATCCGGAACTGCCGCCGTGACCGCCACGGGAGAGACCGGCGGCGTCCCCATGGAGGATGTCCGGCAGATCGTCCGTCGCCGGCTGCGCTACGGCGTGTCGCTTCCCGAGCGGGCCGTGCGCAGCACCGCGGGCGTCGTGGGCGGGGCCCTGCGGGAGTCCGCGACCGTGCTGCTGCCGCAGGCCTTCCGGGACGCGAGGACCTACCGCGGCTTCGTCGGCCAGATGCTCGACTTCATGGCGGAGGACATGGGGGGCGTGGCACGCGCGCGCGAACTTAAGGAGAGCGACCGCGTCGAGAGCTACGTCGCGCGCAAGACCGTCGGCAACTTCGTCGAACTGGCGAGCCTCGCGACCATCCACCTGTCGCCGATGCTCGTCCTCGCGCTGGTCAGTGACATCTCCTACGGGTCCAGGGCTTACCTCAGGGAGTTCGCCGAGGAACTGGAGCACCGGGGCGTCATCGACGACGCGTAGTCCGTGCGCAGGGCGGACGATCTGCTCGATGCGGTGGCGGACGCCAGCAAACGTACCGCGACGGCCTTCGACACGCCGCCGCTGTCCGTGAACGGACTCAGGGAGACCATCCGCGAGACCCGCGACTCGCTGGCGGAAGTCGACGTGGCGAGCGTCCTTCCCGAAGTCGAACTCCGCGGTCTGTGGGACCGGATCGGTACCGCGGCGCAGCGCCAGGGCGTCAGCGCGTTCGACGTCTCGGGACTCATGACCCTGGGGTCCCTCGACCGGGTCGGCAAGCTGTGGACCGGCGCGTTGTCCGGCGCCCAAGCGGCGGGGACGTTGCTCGACCGGCATGTCCTCGACCACTACCGGTCCGTGTTGGGGGACATCGAGGAGCGCGGCTTCTATCCGAGCTTGGCGACCGCGAGCCGCCCCTACACCGAAGCCGTCTGGCGCAACTTCGCCGCCGACCGGCCAACGTTGACAGAGGAGTTCCTCGCGACGGGCGGCGTCCGGCGCACTTGGGGACGGGCCAGAGCCTGGATCAGGACGCGTAGCCGGCGACGGGAGGTGTAGGGGCGACCCTGGGGCGACCCTCGTGGTCGCCCGTTCCGGCATCGTGCAAGCATTCGGCGCGGGGCGGGACGAGCCCGTCCCCTACGGGGACCGGCCCCCGCCCAGGCACGGGGGCGACATCGGCGCCTCCCCGAAGCGCATCTTCCATTCGTCCTCCGTGTAGGTGTGCAGCGCCAGCGCGTGCACCGGACCGGCGAGTTCGTCCGCGAGCACGGCGTTGACCATGCGGTGGCGTTCGAGCAGCCGCCGGCCCTCGAAGCCGTCCGCGACGACGACGACGCGGAAGTGGGACTCCGAACCCGCGGGGACATTGTGGTTCGGGCTCTCGTTCTCGACGACGAGGTGGGCCGGCGCCAGCGCTTCCGCGAGCTTCGCCTCGATGGTCTCCTGCACGTTCATGGCACCCCCGCGCGCCGATCCTCACGCCGGCCGGCCGCCTTGCGGACGCCGGTCCACGGGATAATATAGTCCGTTCGCCGCCTGAGGGTGTTCGCCATGCTGCTGGTCATCTCGCCGGCCAAGTCCCTCGACTTCGACTCCGCGCCCGCGACGCGCAAGCACTCGCAGCCCGCGTTCCTCGAGGACGCGCGGGCGCTCGTCGACGGGCTGAAGGAACTCGCGCCCGGCGAGATCTCGGACCTCATGCACATCAGCACCCGGCTCGGAGAACTGAACTGCGACCGCTTCAACGAGTGGTCGCCGCCGTTCACCCGCGCCAACGCGAAACAGGCGGTGCTCGCATTCAAGGGCGACGTCTACATGGGCATGCGGGCGTGGGACTTCTCGGAACGCGACTTCACCTGGGCGCAGAAGCGCGTGCGGATCCTGTCGGGCCTGTACGGGCTCCTGAAGCCCCTGGACCTCATCCAGCCCTACCGCCTCGAGATGGGCACCGCGTTCGCCAACGCGCGCGGCAGCGACCTCTACGCCTTCTGGGGAGACCGGCTGACCGACGCCCTGAGGGACGAACTGGACGGGCATCGCACGCGGACGCTGATCAACCTCGCGTCGAACGAGTACTGGAGCGCCGTGCGCCCGGAGCGTCTCGACGCGCGCGTGGTGACGCCGGTCTTCAAGGACCTCAAGAACGGGCGGTACAAGTTCATCAGCTTCTTCGCGAAGAAGGCACGCGGCGCCATGATCGGCCACGTGGTGCGCAACCGCATCGACACCGTCAAGGGGCTGAAGGGCTTCGACTGGCAGGGCTACCGCTTCTCGGCCGAGCAGTCGACGGCCGACGACCTCGTCTTCCTGCGGGACGGCGTACGCGCGCAGGCTGCCTGACGCCGGACTCAGGCGCCGGCCTCCGGCACCCGCAGCAGGTCCCCCAGCTGCGCCTTGCGCAGCTTCACGGGGTTGCGCTTCGCACCGATGTTCAGCATCTCGACGAAGAGCGAGAACCCCATCGCGACGTAGATGTAACCCTTCGGCACGTGCAGCCCGACTCCCTCGGCGACCAGGGCGAACCCGATGATGAGGAGGAACGAGAGCGCCAGCATCTTGAGGGTCGGGTGATCCTCGATGAAGCGGCTCACCGGCCCGGCCGCCACCATCATCACGAGCACCGCGGTGACGATGGCCGCGACCATGACCGGGAGCTCGTCCACCAGGCCCACCGCCGTGATCACCGAGTCGAGCGAGAACACGATGTCGATGATGGCGATCTGGACGAGCACCGCGCCGAGACGCGCGACCGCCTCTCCACCGGCATGGCTCTCGGGCGCGTGGTACTCCAGCGAGTTGTGCATCTCCCGGGTGGACTTGGCGATGAGGAACGCCCCGCCCACGATCAGGATGATGTCCCGCCCGGATATCCCGTGGCCGAGCACCTCGAACAGGTCCTCGGACAGGCTCATGATCCACGACAGCGACAGGAGCAGCGCGATGCGCATGAACATCGCGGCGCCCAGGCCGAGCAGGCGCGCCCGTGCGCGCTGGTGCTCCGGCAGCCTCCCGGTGAGTATCGAAATGAAGACGATGTTGTCGATTCCGAGGACGATCTCGAGCAGCGTCAGGGTGAGGAACGCAACCCAGACCTCGGGGTTGGCGAGCAGGTCTAGCATGGGACTATCATGAATCGCGTCAGCGCAACGGGCGGAAGTACAACATGGCCGAAGATCGCAACCCAACCGGACCGGAGCCCTCTGCCGAGGCCTCTACCGAGGCCCTCCAAGCCGCCGTGTTCCGCCGGCTGCTCGCGCACCTCGACGACCACGCGGAAGTCCAGAACATCGACCTCATGAACCTGGCCGGCTTCTGCCGCAACTGCCTGTCGAAGTGGTACGTCGCGGCGGCGGAGGAACAGGGTGTCGCGGTCGACTACGAGGCCGCCCGGGAGATCGTCTACGGGATGCCTTACAGCGAGTGGAAACGGAAGCACCAGCGCGAGGCCACTCCGGAACAGCTCGCCGCCATGCAGGCCCGGCAACCGTAGGCATTTCCCCTCTGTTGCAGCGCCGGATCCGCCGCGGCGCGATCACCGCGGCCATCGTGGTCGCGGTGCTGGCCGCCGCACTGTTGCAGAGGGACGGCGCCGGTCCGGGACCGGTGCGCTACGCCGTCGTAGACCGTTCCGGCTGGCTCGGCGACGCGGCGCGCCGGGACATCATCGCCACCGACGTCCGCGCCTTCCTGGACGAGCTCCCCGCCGGCACGGCGTCCGCCGATCCGGTCCTCGCGGAGTTCCTCGCCGCGCGGGGCACCGTCGAGGCGCGGGGCGTGGACCTCATCCACACGCTCGCGGTGGAGTCCGGGCGGCTCCGGGCTCCGGAGGCGCTGCACGAACGCTTCGCCCAGTGGTGGATGGACCACCCGGACGCCGTGCGCGCGGCGGCGCCGGATGTGTCGTTCGCCCGTTTCGTCGAGGTGTACCCGGCCCGGCCCCTCGGACGCCTCGGCGAACTGGTCGCCGACGGCAGCCTGGGCGGCTACTTCGTCATCCCCGACGACTCGGTGGCGACCGGCGAGACGCCCCGTTTCGTCGGCGCCGGGGCCGCCGCAAGCGGCATCGAGGAATGGTACGGGGCGGTGACCGAGGCGCTCGTCGCGCGGCAGCGCGTCCTCGAAGCGAACGAGGGGGCCTGAGCGGCCCGGCGCCGGGTTCAGCCAGGCGCCGGCCCCCGCTTGAACTGCCCGGGGTCCTGCGCTTCAATCCCCCGCTACGCTGCCGACGACAGGTTTCCCATGGAGGAGAGACTTCGCAAGCTGTGGCGGGAGTGGCGCGGATTCGCGCTGTTCGTCGCCGTCATGCTCGTGTTCCGTTCCGCGATCGCGGACTGGAACCAGGTCCCCTCCGGCTCCATGCAGCCCACCATCCTGCCTGGCGACCGCATCGTGGTGGACAAGCTGGCGTACGACTTGCGGGTGCCGTTCACGCTGACCCGCATCTCGCAGTGGTCGGCACCGGAGCGCGGCGACGTGATCACCTTTCCGTCACCGCTCGACGAACGGCTGTTCGTCAAGCGCGTGGTGGGCATGCCCGGCGACACGGTGGAGCTTCGCCGCAACCGCCTGATCATCAACGGCACGGAGGCCACCTACGCCCCCCTGACGGAGGAAGAGATCCGCACGCTGCCGATCCGGCCTTCCGCCAGCTACCGCGTCTATCGCGAGACCGTGCTCGGCAGCTCGCGCATCATCATGGTGCGCAAGGCGCCCATCGACCGCGGCTATTCGAGCTTCGGACCCGTCGTCGTGCCCGACGACCACTACCTGGTGCTCGGCGACAACCGCGACAACAGCGGCGACTTCCGACGCATAGGCCCCGTGGCGCGGGAGCGCGTCCTCGGCCGCGCGCATGCCATCGCCTTCTCGCTGAACTACGACAACTACTACGCGCCGCGGGTCGGCCGCTTCTTCACCGATCTCCCCTGACGCGCCGCAGCAGCCGGAGGACGCCGGCGGCCAGGGCCGCGGGCACGGCCAGGCCGATCACGAACGCCGCACTGGTGATGAGGAAGTCCAGCAGTTTCCCCGTGTCCAGTTCGAAGGATCGCGCCAGCCAGGCGATCGCGAGGAAGGCCGTCAACGCCACCGGCACGACCCAGCGCGTCGATCCGCCTCGCCATCGCGCCATGTCGAACTCCCGCCGTGCCGTCCCGGCAACGATGAACCCGAGGCATCCGCGACGCAACCGCTCCATGACCAGCCGCTTCGCCGCCGCCGCGCACGGGAGCCATAAGCACGCCGGCCCCTCGCCGGCCCCGGCGCAGTGTTTATTCCCGAACCCGCTCGCGTTACATTCCCCTTCCGCCGTTCACGGGTGACGGAGACATGCATGCGGGGCTCGGGCAGATGACGGTCGCACGGCTGATTGGTGCCTGTTCGGCGCTGACGTGCGTGGCGGTCCTGGCCGCCGACGCGCCGCAGGTCGCGCTGCGGACGCTCGACCGACCCGCGTTTCTCGAGCCCATGCCCGAGCATCCGCGCACGTCGCTGACGATCGTCGACCAGTTGCGGCAGCACCACTACGAGTCGAAGAAGATCGACGATCGGGTTTCCTCGGAGGTGTTCGACAACTACCTCGACACCCTCGATCCCGGCCGGGCTTACCTGTTGGCCGACGACATCCGGCTGCTGGACGAACGGTATCGATACACGCTGGACGAGGCGCTCAAGCGCGGCGACCTCGAGCCCGCGTTCGAGGTCTTCAACCTGTTCCAGGAGCGCGTCGTCGAACGGCTCGAGTTCCTGCTCGGGGTCATCGACGCGGGTCTCGGGCGCCTCGATTTCACCCGCGACGAGATGCTGCGGATCGACCGCAGCGAGGCGGCGTGGCCGACTGACCCGGGGGCCGTGGACGACCTGTGGCGCCGACGCCTGAAGGCCTCCGTGCTCGGGATGCTCATGAACGGCCGCGAACTCGACGAGATCGAGGACGTGCTCGGCAAGCGCTACCGCAACCGCCTCAAGCAGACCTCGCGTACCCGCAGCGAGGACGCCTTCGCCCTCTACGTCAACTCCTTCGCCAGCACGTACGATCCGCACACCCAGTACTTCTCGCCCCGGACGTCCGAGAACTTCAACATCAACATGTCGCTGTCGCTCGAGGGGATCGGCGCCGTGCTCGAGAACCGGGACGAATACACCACCGTCCGCCGGCTCGTGCCGGCCGGCCCCGCCGACAAGAACGGCGGCCTCCAGCCCGCCGACCGCATCGTGGGCGTCGGCCAGGGGGACAACGGCGTCATCGTCGACGTGGTCGGCTGGCGTCTCGACGAGGTGGTCGCGCTCATCCGGGGCCCCAAGGACTCCGTCGTGCGCCTCGAGGTGATTCCCGCCGGCAGCGACGCGGGCACGACGACGGAGGTGCGCATCGTCCGCAACACCGTGCTGCTCGAGGAGCAGTCGGCCCAGAAGCAGCTGCTCACCTACGATGTCGGCGGTGCCACCCGCAAGATCGGCGTGATCGAGGTGCCGACCTTCTACGCGGACTTCAAGGCCATGCAGAAGGACCCGAACGCCAAGAGCACCACGCGCGACGTCACAAGGCTGATCCGCGAACTGAAGGAAGACGGCGTCGAGGGGATCGTCGTGGACCTGCGCAACAACGGGGGCGGGTCCCTGCAGGAAGCCCAGATGCTGGCGGGGCTGTTCATCGACTCCGGGCCCATCGTGCAGGTCAAGGTCCAGCAGCGCGCGACGCAGGTGCACTCGGACCGGCGCGACGGGGTGGTCTGGGACGGCCCCCTGGCGGTGCTGGTCAACCGGCTCTCCGCATCCGCATCCGAGATCTTCGCGGGCGCCGTGCAGGACTACGAACGCGGGATCGTCACCGGCAGCCGCACGTTCGGCAAGGGGACGGTGCAGACGCTGTTCCCGCTGAACCGGGGCCAGCTCAAGGTGACCCAGGCGAAGTACTACCTGCCTTCCGGCCAAAGCACCCAGCACCAGGGCGTGGCCCCGGACATCGAGTTCCCGGAGACCTACGACTCGGATCGGATCGGCGAAAGCGCCCTCGAAGACGCCATGCCCTGGGACATGGCCGCGCCCGCGCCGTTCCGCAAGGCCAACGACGTCTCCGTGTACCTGTCCGCACTGACCCGCAAGCACCTCGACCGGGCCGCGGCCGATCCGGACTTCGCCTACCTGCGCGCCCTGGCGGAGCGGAACGCCGAGGATCGCGACCGCACGCACATCTCGCTGAACCGCGCGACCCGCGAAACCGAAAGGGAAGAGTACGAACGGTGGCGGCTCGATCTCGAGAACGCCCTGCTGCTCGCCAAGGGCGAGGAGCCGCTCGAGAGCATCGATGAACTCGACGCCATCGACGAGGCGCCGCCCGACGACGACGCGCCGGAGGCCCGCGAAGACCCCATGCTGCGGGAGACCGGCCAGATCCTGCTCGATTACATCGGCATGTCCCGGCAGGTCGCGATGGTCGGGGGCGCTTCGACAGCGGGGACGCTGGCGCGGTAGCGCCCCCATGGCCGGCCCGCCACCTCGCAACGCGAACGTAGTTCGCGCGCGCTCGGCGACGGCTCCGCCCGCGGCCCAGCCACGCCGTCCTCGCATCGCCTGCTGCACGAACGCATCGCGCTGCGAGGGAGCCTGCCGCAACAAGAGGCCAGGAACACCATCCGCGAGGCACTCGGCGCCGCGGCGGAAGCGGAACGGGCGGATTGGGCGGAGCAGTTCGACATGTCGGCGAGTGCTACTTCGAGCTTCCGCGCGCGGGTGTGATCTCCCTCGACAGGAGGCGGTACTGCGGCTCGCCGATACCGTCCTTCTCGCGTTTCATCCTGCAGGGCGAGCCGCCGCCCGCCCGCAAGTCAGTGGCGGGCTCCCCGTCCCCGAGCTGATCTCGTCGGCCGTCGAGTGCCGCAACATGCGACCGGCCAATGGACCCGTCCCGGCCGGACGCCAGTCGGGGCGCGATCCGCGACACGATCCGCCATCACGTTGACGGCAACGCCCGTGACGCGATCTGCTCGGCGATCCAGGCCTCGAACTCGTCGAGGGGCAGGGTCTGCTGTTGCCGCACGCCGTAACGCCGGAGCGTGACGGTTCCGTCGGTCTGCTCGCGCTCCCCCACGATGAGTAGGTTCGGGATCTTGCGGGTCGTGCCCTCGCGGATCTTCTTCGAGACGGTGTCGCTGCGCGATGCCATCTCGGCGCGCACGAAGCGTCGCCGCAGCCGGTCGACGACCGCCTGCCCGTATTCGTCGAACTGGTCGGACACCGTGATGACGCGCGCCTGCACCGGCGCGAGCCAGGTCGGGAACGCGCCGCCGAAGTGCTCGAGGAGGAACGCCACCATCCGCTCGTGGGTTGAGAGCGGCGCCCGGTGGATGCAGTACGGCGTGTGCTCGGCGCCGTCCGTGCCGACGTAGACGAGGCCGACGCGCCCCGGCTGCGCGAAGTCGAGCTGGACGGTGCCGAGCTGCTCTTCGCGTCCGGTCACCGTGCGGCACAGAATGTCGATCTTCGGCCCGTAGAAGGCCGCCTCCCCCGGCCCGTCCACGTAGTCGACCCCCATGTCGTCGAGCACCTGGGCCACCACGCCCTCGCAGTACTCCCAGGCCTCGGGATTGTCGACGTACTTCTCCCGGCGCTTGCGGTCGTCCGGGTCCCACCGTGACAGGCGGACCTGGTAGTCCGACAGTCCGAACGTGGCGTACGCCTCGGCGTACATCTGCATCACGCCCTTGAACTCCGAGGAGACCTGCTCCTCCGTGCAGTAGATGTGGGCGTCGTTCATGCACATGCCGCGCACGCGCAGCAGCCCGCTGACGGCGCCCGACTCCTCGAACCGGTAGACGTGGCCGTACTCCGCCAGGCGCACCGGCAACTCGCGGTAGCTGCGCGGGCGTGAGGCGAAGATGCTGTGGTGATGCGGACAGTTCATGGGCCGCAGCACGTACGCGTCCCGGACCGCCTCCCCGTCCTCGCCCGCCTCCCTGAGTTCCATCAGGGGGAACATGTCGTCCGCGTAGTACGGGAGGTGACCGGACTTCTTGTACAGGTCGGCCCTCGCGAGATGCGGGGTCGCCACCCGCTGGTAGTCCGCGCGGAACTCCAGTTCCTTGGCGAGTTTCTCGAGCTCCTCGCGCAGCACGGCGCCGTTCGGCAGCCAGAGGGGCAGTCCGCGGCCGACGAGTTCGTCGAGGTGGAAGATGTCGAGTTCGCGGCCGAGTTTCTTGTGGTCGCGCCCCTGCGCCAGCGTCCAGGCCGAGACATGGGCGTCGAGTTCCTCCCGGCTCTCGAACGCCCAAGCGTAGATGCGCGTCATCATCACGTTGTCGGAGTCCCCGCGCCAGTAGGCCCCGGCGACGTTGCGCAGCTTGAACGCGTCCCGCGGGATGTCGCGGGTCGTATCGACGTGCGGACCCTCGCACATGTCGAGGAACGGGCCGTTCCGATAGAAGGACAGCCCGTTCAGATCGGCCCGGGACAGCAGCTCCTGCGCGTACTCGCGCTTGTACGGCTCGCCCATCTCGTCGATCCGCGCCAGGGCATCGTCGGCGTCGAGTTCCTCCCGGTAGAAGCGCTGGCCCTGCTTGAGGATCTTCCGCATGCGACGCTCGATCTCAGGGAAGTCGTCCTCGTTCAGCGGTTCCGAGAGCAGGAAGTCGTAGTAGAAGCCGTCGTCGATCGGCGGCCCGAAGCCGAGGGTGGACCCCGGCCGCACTTCCAGCACGGCTTGCGCCATGACGTGCGCCAGGCTGTGGCGGATCCGGTAGAGGTCGCTGTCAGTGCTCTCGCCGCCGCTGTGTTCGAGACTCATGCTTCGCATTCCCGTCAAGGTTCCCGTGAAGAAAGCCAAGAAAAAACCCCGGGGGCTCGCGCCTGCCGGGGTTTGCTCTCCGGCGGCCCGTCCCGGCCGCCTTTCCTCCAGACAAGGTCAGACGGCCCACCCGGTCGTGCGGGTAGTGGTCGTCGTAGCCGTGACGCTGGAGGATCGCATGGCGCGCGCAATGATAGTGTCGCGGGCGCAAAAGGCAACGGGCAGCTCCGGGAGGAGGTCGACCGGGCCGCGAAGGCCCTCATGGTCCTGGGCGTCGAGCGCGGCGACCACGTCTCCCTCTGGCTCAACAACCAGTCGGAGTGGCTCTTCCTCATGTTCGCCCTCGCGAAGGTCGGGGCCGTGCAGGTGCCCGTGAACACTCGCTTCCGCACGCAGGACGACCGCGAGGGCGGGACCGTCGTCCACGGCTTCGAAGCCCACATGCAGATTCCGCAAGGTGGAGCTGCGGGAGGAGGTGCAGCGGCTCGCCGGGAGGGAAGGTGGCTTGCCCTGAGTGTGCAGCCTTCCCTCACGCCGCCAAGACCTGCTTGATCGCCGAGTAGTATGGGACAAAGTTGCCGTCCTCCTTCCGGGCGAGCAGACGCCGTATGTTGCTCCGAGGCAGGTCGTACAGTGCTTCAACCGCCGCAGCTCGAAGTGGGTTCAGCTTGGGCAGGTCGAGGCTGAGCCTCGCGACGGTCGTTGCCGCCGCCTCGTCACCCTCAACCGCGAACACGCCATGCCGGATGCAGGTGCAGGTCTATCTCGTCGATGAGGACAATCGCTTCGGTCGCGAGGGGGTCTGTCATTTGCGGGTTGGCAACCGCCATGCGTCGGGCCAGATCGCCGGCCAGCGCAAGCTGCACTTCTCCCCGTCGGAGATCTGGCTGACCGAGAGTTCCTCCCCGTCCTTCTGTACCACCATTCGCAAGGGAGATCTCTTTACCTTGAGGCCCGTGAAACCCGGCAGGAATCCGTCGATTGCGCGTCTCACCGCCCGTAGTTTGCTCGTAGTTGCGGATCCCGGAATCCGTCGC
This sequence comes from Pseudomonadales bacterium, assembly GCA_022825925.1. Lineage (GTDB taxonomy): Bacteria > Pseudomonadota > Gammaproteobacteria > Pseudomonadales > Azotimanducaceae > VXNE01. The sequence continues at coordinate 77,619 of JAJDVW010000019.1, forward strand.
TCCAGCCTCCGCTCGTTCTCCAAGTCCTCACGTTTGCCGAAACCACTCGAAAAACGGTCGGCAGACCTCAGCTCTCCGAGAGCCGTCGAATCAACCGTTCCGTCTCCGCCCATCCCACGCACGCGTCCGTGATGCTCTGTCCGTAGGTCACCGGGTCGTCCTGCCGGCCCGCGACCAGGTGGCTCTCGAGCATGATCCCGACCAGCGGCGACTCCCCGCTCCGCCGTTGGGCGAGGACGGCCTCCACGCCTTCCGCCTGGCGGGCCGGGTCCTTGCGGCTGTTGCCGTGGCTGCAGTCGACCAGGATGCCGGTCTCGAGGCCGCGGGCGCGCAATGCCGCCGCCGCCGCGCGAACGGAGGCTTCGTCGAAGTTCGTCTCGTCGCCGCCGCGCAGCACGAGATGGCAGTCCTCGTTGCCCCCGGTCTCCAGGAGCGCCGGGGCGCCCTCCTTCGTCAGCGACGGGAAGTGGTGCGGGCGCCGGGCCGCCACGAGCGCATCGACCGCGACCGCCACGTTGCCGTCCGTCCGGTTCTTGATGCCGACCGGCATGGAGAGCCCGGACGCCAGTTGCCGATGGACCTGGCTCTCGACCGTCCGCGCGCCGATGGCGCCCCAGCTCACGAAGTCCGCGTAGTACTGCCCGAAGGTGGTGTCGAGGAATTCGCTGGCCGCGGGCAGCCCCATGCCGACGATGTCCGCGAGCAGCGCCCGTGCGCCGCGCAACCCGGCGTTCACCTGGAACGTCCCGTCGAGGTGGGGGTCGTTGATGTAGCCCTTCCAGCCCACCGTCGTGCGGGGCTTTTCGAAGTACACCCGCATGACGATCACCACGCGCTCGGCGACGGACGCCGCGAGCGGCGCGAGCCGCCCCGCATACTCGTGCACCGCCTCCGGGTCGTGGACCGAACACGGGCCCACGACGGCCAGCAGCCGCGGGTCGCGGCCGTGCACGATGTCGGCCACGGCGCGCCGGGCGGCGCTTACCGTCCGCGCCGCCGCCGCGTCGATCGGAATCTCCTCCTCGAGGATCGCCGGGCTGATCAGGGGCCGCGTACGGCGGATGCGCAGGTCGTCGGTCTGGCTCACGGTCTCTCTTCCCCTTCCTTGCTGCGCCGGCGCGGCAGACCTCAGTTCAGCGAGCCCTTCCCGTACAGCGCGAGTTCGATGGCTTCCCACTCGACCCCGTCGCCGATCTCCTCGTCGTACATGAAGTCGCGGGGACCGTCGTCGCGCCGTATCCGCGCCTTCGGACCGGGGGGCAGGTCCGTCCAGGCCCCGTAGCGTTCCTCGAGTTCGGCCAGCTCGGCGGGAGTGAGCTTCACCAGCCGGCATGGCACGCCCTTCAGGTGCGGCACGCCCTGCTCGACGTCCATGAGACCCATGTCCTCGTCGTCGGCGAGCTGCGCGTCGGAGAACGCCCACATGCCGGACAGCCGCTCGAGCCCCCGGCCCGCCTCGGGCTTCCACCAGCCGTGCGGGACCCGCACCAGCCCCTTCGGCATCTGGTCGCGGACATCCGCGCGCATCGCGACGCGCGCCTTCGGCGTCTGGACCCAGATCCAGTCGCCGTGTTCGAGGCCATACGTCCCGGCCTCGTCCGGATGCAGGTAGGCGGTCGGCTCCGGGGCCCGCCGGCGCAGTTCCGGAACGTGCCGCTGGCCCGTCTGGAAGTACTGGTCGTCCCGCACGCCGACGAACAGCGCCAGCGGCCACTCCGCGTCGGGCTGCGACGCCTCGCGGTAGTAGGGGAGCGGATCGAAACCGAGGTCCTCCAGCACCGACGAGTACAGCTCGACCTTGCCCGAGGGCGTCGCGAAACCGGTCTCGACGTATTTCTTCTCCCCGAACGGCGCCAGGGGGATCGTCCCGTCGGCGACGACGTCTTCCCAGGTCTTGCCGGACGGCGCCAGCCGATAGTCATACAGGTCCGTGAGCGTCTCCCACGGGAAGTGCTCGCCGAGTCCCATCCGGTGGGCGAGTTCGCGCCAGATGTAGAACACGCTCCGGCACTCGCCCGGCGCCTCGGCGGCCTGTTCGCTGACGCCGACCATCATGCTCGGTCGCTCGAGCCAGGCATCGCCGGGCAGGACGTAGTCCGCGATCTGCGCCGTGGGCGTCATCATGTGTTCGTGCACCACGAGCAGGTCCTGGTTCATGAGGCCTTTGTAGATCTGCCGGGTGTTGGCGAACGCCATGAGCGTGTTGTTGCCGAGCGAGAAGAACGCCTTGACGGGGTAGGGCTTGCCCTCCGCCATCGCGCGGAAGGTGGAGGTGGGATTCGCCATGTAGCAGCCGGCGATGAGATTGGCCCACTCGCGGCCCCACGTCCGGCGCGTCGGCTCGCGCAGGGCTTCCATGCCCCGGTAGGTGAAGACGGGGAACTCGTCCGCGCCGAGCTGCTTCGCCCGCTGTTCGGGCGCCAGGCGCTCGTGCAGTTCCAGGTCCGTGTCGGAGACGATGCCGGGGTTGAACGGCACGAACCGCTCGCCGCCCTTGACGTCCAGGTTGCCCGTCAGGGCGCGCAGCGCGCAGTGCAGCCGGATGGCCGACGTGCTCGAGGTCTGCTGGTCGGTGATGGGCGACCAGGGGATGGACGCCGGCGCGTTCGTCGCGTACATCCGGGCCGCCTTCGCGATGAGTTCGGCGTCGACGCCGGTGATCGCCGCCACCCGCTCGAGCGGATATTCGCGCACGCGCTCGACGAAGGCGTCGAAGCCGGTCGTGAAGCGATCGACGAAGTCGCGGGCGTAGAGCCCCTCGTCCAGGATCACGTTGAGCCAGCCGAAGCACATCGCGGCGTCCGTGCCGGCCCGGAGCGGCAGCCAGAGGTCGGCGACCTCGGCGTTCTCGCTCTTGCGCGGGTCGAGCACGATCAGCTTGGCGCCGTTCGCCTGCGCCACGCGGATCGCCTTGAACTCGGCCGTCCAGCTATGGCGCCGCGGGTTGTGGCCGAACAGGACGATGCACTTCGAGTGCAGCACGTCGCCGCGCGGATACCAGCCGTAGACCATGCGGTTGACGGCCGCCGTGTTGCCCATGCAGTAGGCGACGCCGCTGATCCAGTTCGGACTGCCGAGGAGGTTCATGAACCGCCGGGACATGCCGCTGTCCACGGTCGTGTTCCAGTTGCTGGTCGCCACCGCGAACGCCTCCGGGCCGTAGCGGTCGACGGTGGCGGAGAGCTTCGCCGCGATGTCGTCGAGGGCCTCTTCCCAGCTCACCCGCCGCCACTCGCCGGCGCCGCGCTCGCCGACGCGCTGCAGCGGCGCCATCAGCCGGTCGGGATGCGCGAAGGACTTCGGCGCATAGGCGCCCTTCATGCAGATAACGTCCTTCAGGAACGGGTCCTTGCGGGCCGCCACCTTGACGACCTGCCCGTCGACGACTTTCGCGCTCACCGGGCAGAAGCCGTCGCAACTCGAACAGACGACGTTCTTCTCGATCACGCCCGCTTCCCCAGTCATGTGCTTCTCCTCGCCATACCCACCGCTTGCGCAACCGCGAAACCGTGTCCCACAATTCCGCGATGTTCCGATTCGTTACCCCCGATCGCTTCTTCGTCTGGACCGGAGTGGTGCTCGCCTTCGTGTTCGCGATCGGCATCGCCTACGGACTCGGCATCAAGTCCGCGCGCACGCAGTGCGTCACCGAGGGCAAGTTCTACCACAACGACCAGATCTATCGGTGCGAGCGGCTGCGTTGACTCCGCGCTTGTCTGCCGCGCTTTGGCGACCTTGCGAACCGCGCGTGCCAATGGGAGCAAGCGACGGTCGCTTGTCACGCCTAGCTGGGTGGGCCGTCTGCATTGCGGGCACCGCGCTGCCAAAGCCCGCAAGGATCATTCCCCCGACCAGAGCGCCGACCGCCACGAGTGCCAGCGACCACACAACGACGCGGTAGAACAGCCGGTCGCCGTGATACGCCGGCGGTCCAGGCTCCTCCAGAGCAGCCTTGAGCTCTTCCCCCTCCGAACGCGCCTCTCCCCAGTCGTCACTGTCGGGGAGAGGCGGGTCCGCAGCCAGCGGACCGCCGCCGCGCCCACCGCCACCCGGGCTCCCTTCCGACATCGGCCAACACCTACATGCCCGTAATCAGGACCTTCTCCAAGGTTCCGTCCTTCTTCCTGAGCATCAACTCGTCACCTTGCTCGACCCTGCGCGTGAGGCCCTCGGCTATTGCCAGTGCGCTACTGACCGCAGCCGCCTTGTTCCGTGCGTGGAGTCTCCGAACCAACACCCCCGTGTTTTCCACGTCCCACTCGGAGAGCGACATCGTCACCTTCTTTAGCGCCATGAAAACCTCCAGAAATGCGGTGCTTTAGATTGCAGGATGGCTGCTCTATGCCATCCAACGTATGGAAAAGCTCTCCTATTCTGCAACGGAAGTCAATACGAAAGGCCGTGGAACGACGTCTCGACGGCGGGCGGCTCGGGGCGGTTCGCAGCCGACCGGGCGCGGTTGATGCGAGCGAGTCCGACGAGCCCCTCCTACGACAGGCCATAGAACCGCAGCACGTTCTCCCCGAGCACCTTGTCCTGCGCGTCCTGCGGCAACGAGGCCACGCTCTCCTTCATCTCCGCAACGACCCCGTAGGACGCGTCGATGTGCGGGTAGTCGGAGGCCCAGGTGACGTAGTCGGCGCCGATGTGACGGACGACTTCGGCCGTCATGCCCTCGTCCGGGTCCATCGAGATCAGGCACTGCCGGTAGAAGTACTCGCTCGGCTTCATGGTGAACGGCATGACCGAGCGCATGACCTCGAACTTGTGGTCGAGCCGGTCGAGCCAGGCGGAAATCCAGTTGCCGCCCGCCTCGAGCACCGAGCACTTGAGGCGCGGATAGGTCTCGAACATGCCCGCGCTGATCATCGCCGTGAAGGCCGCCATCACGTCGATGGCGAGGAACGCGAAGAAGAAGAGCCCGTTGCCGACCGGATCGGACATGTGGTGGAACGCGTTCTGCTCGCGCACCACGACGTGGAAGCCGATGGGCATGTCGAGGTCCTGCACGGTCTCCCAGAAGCGGGCGTGGGCCGGGTCCGACAACAGCCGCCCGTTGCGCGCCGGGGCGTCGGGCGAGAGGTAGACGCCGACACACCCGTCCCGGCGCGCGCGGATCACTTCCTCCACCGCGCCTTCGGGATCGATGAGCGAGATGTGCGCAACGGGATACAGCCGATTCGGATCGTGCCGGCAGAAATCCGCGATCCACCGGTTGTAGGCTCGCGTGTACGCCGTCGCGAGGCCCGGATCGTCCACGTTGCCTTCCCAGCAGATGCCGATCGTCGGGTATAGGAGCACCCGGTCGATCCCCTCCCGGTCCATCACCTCGAGCCGGGCGGCGGGATCGTAGGACCCCGGCGGCGAGCCGTCGGCATACGTGTACTCGCGCTCTCCGAGCGCGCCGAACTTGGAGGCCTCGAGGTCGATGCCGCCGAGCGTGCCCAGGTTGCCGCGCAGCAACTGCATCGGTTCGTTGTCGAAGTACACCCGCTCGAGCCCGGTTTCGTCGCGGGCGATGCGGATCGCCCGGTCCCGGTACGCCGGATCGATGTACTTCTCCCAGGTGTCCGCCGGCTCCAGTACGTGGCCGTCGGCGTCGACTACTCTGCCCATGTTCCGTTCCTCCGCTGGCTGACGTTGCGCGACACTTCCTCCAATACCCGCTCCGCCTCTTGGATTTGGCGAACCGTACCCGATACATCCAAACGGCCATCCTCCTCATCAAAGGCCAGAAACGGCTCCCAAAGACCCACCGTCATGGTCTTGCCCAGACCGAGTCTCGGCCTGGTCACGCTTCCCCGGCCCGCCGCCATGAGGGCCCCGCGCCACCACTCCCGCCGCTCTTTGCGAAGGCTCGCATCGGGGACCTCGAGCTTGAAGGCGAGCTGATGCCTCTGCTCCGCTCCACCATAGTGCCCGAACTCCAGCCAGGTCTCCGGAGCCGCGGAGGACGGCCGGCCCCATAGGCCGTAAAATCCGCCGCGCTGATGGATGTTGCCGACCCACGATGGCATGTAGCGCTTGAGTTGCTCGTCGTGGGGACGCGTGCCCGTCTTGTCCTCGATCAACAGGACGTAGCGACCGTCAACACGGGCCAGCACGTCGATGCCCTGCTCCTGTTGGCACACTTCCGTCCGGATATCGGGCCCGAGTTCCACCGGCCAATCCTTCCACTTGGCGAAGAGCGCGTCGAGGAAGGCCCTTCCGCACCGCCTCAACTTTTCGTCGTCCGCGTTTTCGGATTGGGGGAAGCCGGCCCAGTCGATGAGCCAACAGATCACGGCATCTTGCGAGAGTTCCTTGGTCGCGCGCCGGAAGAGATTCGGTCGGACGTTCACGACCTCACTCATGGCGCGCTCCTCTCGATTCACGCAGGGCGTCAATGGCGTCGTGCAGAGAGCAAAGAACGGTGTGCCCGAGCCGCCGCAGTTCCGGGTGCGGCGGGACGAGGTCCGGTACCTGGAACACTTCGAACCCGGCGGCGCAGGCGGAACGCACGCCGTTGGCCGAGTCCTCGAACGCCCAGCACCGCTCCGGCCGGATGCCGAGCCGCGCCGCGGCCGCGAGATAGGGCTCGGGATCGGGCTTGCCCCGCCGCACCATGTCCCCGGTAACCCGCACCGGGAAGTACGCATCGAGCCCCGCGAGGGCGAGTTTCGTCTGCGCGAGTTCCGCGCGCGTGGAGGTCGCGAGGGCGCACGGGAGGCCGCTGTCGAGGCAGTAGGACAACAGTTCCGCCGCGCCCGGCTTCACCGGGACCGCCCCGTGCTCCACGTGCTCGTGGTAGCGCCGTCGCCAGCCGTCGCGCACCGCCTCCCAAGGGAACTCCGGGCCGTAGCCGGCCCGCAGGATCCCGCCTTCGTCCTCGCCGGTGCCACCGATGCAGCGCGCATAGACGTCCAGGGCGGGATCCGCCCATCCCGCTTCGCGACAGGCCTCCTCGAAGGCGTCCCGGGCGATGCGCTCGGTGTCGAGCAGCAGCCCGTCCATGTCGAACACCAGCGCGTCCGGCGCCGGCGCGCGCACGCTCGAGGCGCTCACGCGGCCTCGACCAGCTTGTTCAGGACGAACTGCAGAATGCCCCCGGCCCGGAAGTAATCCATCTCCGGGCCCGTGTGGATGCGGCTGCGCACGGTGACCGTCTGGCTCGTACCGTCGCCGCGCCGGATCGTGAGATCGAGTTCCTGCCGCGGCGCGAACGGGTCCGTCCCTGCCGGCAGGGTGAGGTCCACGGTCTCGTCCCCGACGAGGCCCAGCGTCTTGCGGGAGACGCCGTCCGGGAGCACGACCGGCAGCACGCCCATGGCGATGAGGTTGGACCGGTGGATGCGCTCGAAGCTCTCCGCGATGACCGCGCGCACGCCGAGCAGCCGCGTGCCCTTGGCGGCCCAGTCCCGACTCGACCCGGTGCCGTACTCCTTGCCGGCGAAGACGACGAGGGGTGTCTCCTCGCCCTGGTAGCGCACGGCGGCGTCGTAGATCGAGATGTCGTCGCCCGTCGGCACGTGGGTCGTGTAGCCCCCCTCCGTCCCCGGGACCATCTCGTTGCGGATGCGGATGTTCGCGAACGTGCCCCGCATCATCACCTCGTGGTTGCCGCGGCGGGACCCGTAGGAGTTGAAGTCGCGCACGAGCACGCCGGCCTGCTGCAGGTACTCGCCCGCCGGACTCGCCGGCTGGATGGCCCCGGCCGGCGAGATGTGGTCCGTCGTGACGGAGTCACCCAGGAGCGCCAAGATGCGCGCGTCCCGGACGGTCAACTCCCGGTCGGCACCGCTCCCGACGCTGAAGAACGGCGGCTGCTTGATGTAGGTCGAGTGCTCCCAGCCGTACGTGCCGCTGTCCTCCACCCGGATCGCCTGCCACGCGTCCGGCCCGGCGAACACGTCGTCGTACTGGCGCTGGAACATCTCGGCCGACACCTCCGCGACGGCGTCGCGCACTTCCCGCGTGCTCGGCCAGATGTCGGCGAGGAAGACGTCGCGGCCGTCGCCGTCCTGGCCGATGGGATCGTGGGCGAGGTCGATGCGGGTGGTTCCCGCGATCGCGTACGCCACGACGAGCGGCGGCGACGCCAGCCAGTTCGTGCGCACTTCCTGGTGCACCCGGCCCTCGAAGTTGCGGTTGCCCGACAGCACGGACGCGACGACCAGGTCGCCCTCCGCGATGGCGGCCGAAATAGGCTCCGGCAAGGGACCCGAGTTGCCGATGCACGTCGTGCAGCCGTAGCCGACCAGGTTGAAGCCGAGCGCGTCGAGGGACGCCCCGAGCCCGGTCTCGTCGAGATACTCCGTCACCACCTTGGACCCCGGGGCCAGCGAGGTCTTGACCCAGGGCTTCACCGCGAGCCCCCGCTCGAGCGCTTTCCTCGCCACGAGGCCGGCGCCGAGCATCACCGCGGGGTTCGAGGTGTTCGTGCAGGACGTGATCGCCGCGATGACGACGTCGCCGTGGCCGAGGTCGAAGTCCTCGTCCGGCACCGGGACGCGGCCCGTGTCCTTGCGCCCCTGCAGCGCGAGCGCGTCGTCGAAGGCCGTGCCGAGATCGCTCATCGCCACGCGATCCTGGGGCCGGCTCGGCCCCGCAAGCGCGGGGACGACGGTCGCCAGATCGAGTTCCAGGGTGTCCGTGAAGACCGGCTCGACCGCCGGGTCCCGCCACATCCCCTGGGCCTTCGCATAGGCCTCCACGAGCGCGACATCGTCCTCCGGGCGGCCGGAGAGCCTGAGGTAGTCGACCGTCTCGCCGTCGATCGGGAAGAGTCCGCACGTCGCGCCGTACTCGGGCGCCATGTTGGCGATCGTCGCCCGGTCGGCGAGGGGCAGGTGGTCGAGGCCGTCGCCGAAGAACTCGACGAACTTCCCGACGACGCCGTGCTGCCGGAGCATCTCCACGACGCGCAGGACGAGGTCCGTCGCCGTGATGCCGTCGGCGAGTTCGCCGGTCAGGCGGAATCCCACGACTTCGGGAATCAGCAGCGAAAACGGCTGCCCGAGCATCGCGGCCTCGGCCTCGATGCCGCCGACGCCCCAGCCCAGGACACCGAGTCCGTTGACCATCGTCGTGTGACTGTCGGTGCCGACGAGGGTGTCGGGATACGCCACGGTGCGGCCGTTCTCCTGCCGCGTCCACACGGTGCGGGCCAGGTACTCGAGGTTCACCTGGTGGCAGATGCCCGTGCCCGGGGGGACCACCCGGAAGTTGTCGAACGCCTGCTGGCCCCAGCGCAGGAAGCGGTAGCGCTCCCGGTTGCGCTCCATCTCGAGGGCCACGTTCTCCCCGAAGGCCGCCGCGTCGCCGAACCGGTCCACCATGACCGAGTGGTCGATGACGAGGTCCACCGGCGACAGCGGATTGATGAGGGCGGGGTCGTGACCCGCCTCGACGACGGCGCTGCGCATCGCGGCGAGATCGGCCACCGCCGGCACACCGGTGAAGTCCTGCATGAGCACCCGCGCCGGGCGGTAGGCGATCTCCCTCGGGCCGGGAGCCGCGTCGGCCCAGCCGGCCAGGGCGCGGATGTCCGCCGACGTCACGGTCTCGCCGTCCTCGAAGCGCAGCAGGTTCTCCAGCAGGACCTTGAGCGAGACGGGCATGCGGGTTACATCCCCCGCACCGCGTGCCGCCGCCTGCGGCATGCTGAAGTAGTCGTATTCGCGACCCTCGACGAGGAGGGTCCCGCGGCTCTGGAAGGTATCGAGGCTCATGCGTGGGGGCCGGCGCAAAAGCCCGTCATTGTACCGAAGCGGCCGTCAGGCGGTTGCTCCCGCCCCCTCCCCTGCATCCTCCCCGAGGGGCTCCCCCGCCGCCCTGGCGCGCTCGACGCGCGACGCTTCCTCGGGCACGAGGTGGCGCAGCAGCAGCAGGAGGAAGACGAACGGGATGACCAGCAGCCCGACGGAGAGCATGAGGCTCGTGCGCAGCGACTCGCCCGGGTCCATGCCGCCGGCCGCGAGCACGTCGCTGACCTCCCCGACCGCGTACGGGCCGACGGCCAGACCGACCGTCGCCATGAGGATGTAGAAGGCCGACGCGATCGCACGCATCCGCGGCATGACGAGGTCGTTCACCGTGCTCGCGGCGGCCCCGACCCAGCAGGCGGCGAAGATGCTCACGATGAAGTTCAGCACGTAGGCCGCGACGAGGCTCTCCGTCAGCACGAGGCCGAGGGTCATCGGCGCGCTCAGGATGACCGAGCCGAGGCCCACGTAGACCCGTGCGTTGCCCGTGCGGGGCTTCAGCCAGTCCGACACGACGCCGCCCAGGGTGATCCCGAGCCACCCGGCGACCGCGAAGGACACGCCCAGCACCAGGCCGGCCTCCGCCACGCCCACTTCGTGCACGCGGATGAAGAACGGCGGTGTCCAGGCGCCGAACGCGTAGGTGACCGGGGAGATCAGCGGGAAGCCGAGGATCGTGTAGACGAAGGCCCGGCTCCGGAACATCATGGCGAACGTCGCCGGGTCGCGCAGGGCAAGTGCCTGCACCCACGAGAACGCGGCGTACGTGCCGACCCCCAGGGCGATCCACTGTTCGGGATCGTCCGTCAGCACGTAGAGCCCGTACGCCCCCAGGGCGATGAGCGCCGCGCCGATCAGGTTGCGCGTCAGGACGGGCGCCCCGCCCCCGGAGCGCGCCAGCGTCACCAGGGTCATCGGCGGCAGCACCGACATCAATTCCTTCCAGGCCTCGCGGAACGGGTGCGGGTGCTCCTCCGTCAGGATGCCCTCGCTCTGCCCCCGTTTCGGCTCCCGTAGCGTGTACACCCAGAGCGCCATCAGGATGCCGGGCACGCCCACCGCCAGGTACGCCGCCTGCCAGCCCTTGATGCCGAAGGGCGCCGAGCCCGGATCCGGATACGCCGCGTTCCAGCCGTCGACGATCCAGCCGCCGAGGAGGATGCCGATCCCGGCCCCGATGTAGATGCCGCTCGAGTAGATCGCGAGCACCGTCGCGCGCAGCCGCGGCGGGAAGTAGTCCGACAGCATCGAGAACGCCGCCGGCGTGGCGCTCGCCTCGCCGATGCCGACGCCGACGCGGTAGGTCGCCAGCGCGAAGAAACTGCGCGCGGTCCCGGACAGCGCCGTCATCAGGCTCCAGAAGCCGAGGCCGATGGAGATCAGGTTCTTGCGCGTCCAGTTGTCCGCGAGCTTGCCGAGGGGGATGCCGAAGATGGCGTAGAACACCGCGAAGGCGGTGCCGTAGAGGAAGCCGATCTGCGCGTCGGAGATGCCGAGGTCCGCCTTGATCTCCTCCGCGAGGATCGTGACGATCTGCCGGTCGATGAAGTTGAAGACGTAGACGATGACGAGGACGCCCGTCACGTACTTCGCGTAGCCGCCGCCGACCTCCGACTTGTCCGCCGTTGCTTCCGCCACGCGCACGCTCCACCCCGGTAGTCCGGGCCAGCCTAACGGATCGCCGGATGGAGCGTCCAGCGGCCGGGCCCTGTTAGACTGGGGTCCAAATGAGCATTTTCGATACCCTCACCGCCGCCCGTGATCTCGAGGCTGCGGGATTCACCCGCGAACAGTCGGAAGCCGCTGCGAAGGCCATCCGCGACGGCCAGGGGGAACTCGCGACAAAGGCCGATGTCCGCACCCCGCAGCGGGTCATCGCCATTCAGTCAGCGATTACACTCGCAACGTTCACCATCGTCGCGGGCCGGCCGCTTTAGTTTCGGTACGAGATGATCGTCGACGACAACTGGCGCGCAGAAGTCTGGCATGGCCTCCTTGATGGCGTCTGGCTCGCCAGGGGGTTCCAGCGGCAGTATCAGCGCCACCTCGCCTATCACCGGGTCCTCAGGACCGGGCTTGCCCTGTCCGCGACCGGGCTGGTGGCCGTGCTGGTCAATCTGGTTCCCGTGGAGTGGGCGAGTCCGGCAAGTCTGGCCCTGGGCGGCGTGGTGCTTCTGGCGGTAATCGTGGATCTCGTGATGCAGCTGCCGGAGAAGGCTGCGGTCCTGCACTCGGTCAGCGTCGACCTTGCGCGCCTGGAGACGGAGTGGCGGCAGCTTTGGCTCGCCACGGATGCCGAGACTCCGGACACGCCACTTGCCGAGATTCAGGAGCGTTACGCGCAGTTGAAGGAACGGGAGTTACAGGTAGTGTCACGTACTGGCGACGCACACATTCCGGAAGCCAAGAGCCTTTTCCGGCAATGCTGGGAGGATGTCGTCACCATGGAACCGCGACGCTATGTCCAGCCGACCACCTGACGGGGGCCAGAACCAGCGGCCTGCACGGCCCAGGAATCCACCAGCTCCGCCGCCGCCACCACGGCGTCCGCCCCCGCCCCCACCGCAGAAACCCAAGCCGTAACGGGCGCGGGCGACCCTCTCCACCACCGCATTACAGCCAGCCGCAGAACGAGCCGTCGAGGGGCTCCGCCCGCACGATCCGGTCGAGGATCAGGGCTTCTCCCCCCGCGCGCCACGGCGGCCAGGCCGGCAAGTCCTCGCCGTTCGGGTCGCCCATGCGGGCGAAGTTCACCCAGTAGTCCATCATGCGGCGCGTGAGCGCGCGGTCGTCCGCGTCGGTGGGCAGCCAGGCGTCGTGGGTGTCGAAGACGTATGGAATCTCGGCGCCGTGGTACGCGCCGACGCCGTGGTCGCCGGGGCGCGTGCGGGCGAAACGATAGACCCAGGCCGGTACGCCGGCCGCCGCGACCGCGTCGGCGAACCGCAGGGTCGGGCAGTGGAACATCCCGGCCCCGAGCGCCGCCAGGCGCTGCGCCTCGGAAAGCTCCCCCAGGCGTTCCAGAGCCACCTCGGGATTCGGAAATCCCGCGACGACGGCGCGCCACGCGGCCTCGGTCATGGCATTCGGATCGATCATGCCCTGGTCCTCGTCCGCGTTGGTGCCGAACATGGCGGGCACGGGAGCGAAACGCGCCTCGGCAAGCAGTTCGGGCGCCGCCGCCGGCAGCAGCCAGCCGTCCACGGCGGGCTCGTCGAACCCGCGTCGAGAGTGCTCGGCCGCCATGACGAGCAGGCGATCCGCCGGTACGGCCCTGAGCGCTTCGATACTCGCGACCCCGGCGCTCCCAAGGAACCGCTCGCCCTCCGCTTCGGACTCCGCCAGCGTCGTGCGCCGGTCCGCCGGCCATCCGCCGCTCTGCGAGACGGCCCGGTGGAACAGGCCGCGGGCCTGGGGCGCGAACAGCAGGTAGCCGATGTCGCCCGCGCCGGCCGACTCCCCGAACACCGTGACATTGTCGGGGTCGCCGCCGAACGCCGCCACGTGGTCACGGACCCAGCGCAGGGCCTCGACCTGGTCGAGCAGGCCGTAGTTGCCGGACGAGCCGTGGGGTTCCTCGCGCCCGAGGGCCGGATGCGCCAGGAAACCGAACACGCCGAGCCGGTACTGGACGGAGACCACGACGACGCCCCGCGCCGCGAGTTCCGCGCCGCGGTAGTTCGGTTCGTGGGACCAGCCTCCCACGTTGCCGCCGCCGTGGATCCACACCATGACGGCCAGGCGACCCTCGGTGTCCGGCGTCCAGAGGTTCAGGAAGAGGCAGTCCTCGTCCACGGGCGGCATCGACATCGCGAACTCCCCCGTGACGCCGAACCCCGCGGCGACCCCCGCGTACCACGCGACATTGCCCTCGTCCTGCATGCAGGCCGGGGGCCAGCCGGTCGCGTCGGTCTCGCCGGTCTCGCCCGCCGCGCCCGCGGGGCGCGGGGCCCGCCAGCGTCCTTCGCCGACGGGAGGTTCGGCATAGCGCATGCCGCTGAAGCGGAGCACTGTCGCACCGGCACGGGTGGTGACCCGCGTCCCCAGGTAGGTGGCGTCAACGCCCTCCGGTGTCACGCGTGGCGCGGGAACGGCCGCCGTTCCGGTCGCCGCGCCACCGGCCGGCGGCGCGCAGGCCGCCAGGGCCGCGCAGACCAGCGCGGCCCCGCCCAGGCGGCCCGCGGCCCGTCGCACGGTCAGTTGAATCGCGTCTGCAGCCGTATGCCCAGCGTGCGCGGCCGGTTCGTGGTGACCCGCTCGTCGTAGAGGCCGGTGTTGATGAAGATCTCCGCCTGCTCGTCGAGGAGGTTCGTCCCGAACAGCTCGATACCGTGACGCCCGCCGCCGAAGGTCCAGCCGACCCGCAGGTCGAGGAGGTCGTAGGCCGCCTGCCGCCGCGGGATCGCTTCCGCCTGGAAGGGCTCCGTGATCAGCAGGTTCCACGACTCGTCGGTGAAGGAGTAAGTGAGCTGCGCGTACCCCGTGACGCTCCCGCCCTGCTCCCACTCGTAGCGGCCGTTCACCGCGTACTTCCAGCGCGGCACGTACGGCAGTTCCCGGCCCTCTTCCGCCCACACCACGCTCGGGTCGACGGTCGAGTTGAAGTCTTGGCCCAGCGCCGCATCGTTGAAGGTGGCCGCGGCCTGCACCGACAGGTTTGGCGTGAGCGCCCAGTGCAACTCCGTCTCGACGCCCGTCACCTGCGCGTTGCCGGCATTGTGGCGGAAGCCGAGCTGCGAGATGAGCAGGTCGTAGATCGACGTCTGGAAGTCCTGCCAGTCCATGTAGTTACACGGCGCCGTTGAAGGTCGCCCGCCCGTCTCCCAACGTCGCCTTCCAGCCGACCTCGTAGGACTGCAGGACGTCCGGATCGTAGATCTCCGGCACGCTCGGGTTGTTCTGCCCCTCCGCGTTCCCGCCGCCGGGCCGGAAACCCTCCGCGTAGGTGAAGTAGGTGAGCAGGTCTTCGTGCGCCCGCCAGGTGAGGCTGAACTTGTAGATGGCGTCGCTGGTGCTGCCGTCCTGGCCGCCGGGCACCCTGGCGTTGAAAAAGTACCCGGCCCAGGCCGTGTGGGTGTCGAACTTCGAATCGAACGCCCGCGCGCCGACCGTGGCGGACAACCTGTCGGAGAAGTCGTAGGTGAGCTCGCCGAACACCGCCTGCTGTTCCCACTCGCTCGCCCACTCGACGCTCCACCACTCGTCCGGGAACGGCGAACCGCCGTTGACCAGCGTGTAGTACTCCCCCGGTCCACCGTCGTGCCGGACGCCGGGCATCCACCAGTAGGCGTGGTTGTCGTCGGTCTCGTTCTTCTCGTAGTACGCGCCGGCGATCCAGTGCAGGGGGCCTTCGCCCGCGGCACTCAGGCGCACCTCGTGCGACCAGCGCGAGGCGTCCAGGTGCAGGTCGTAGTGCATGGTCGGATCGTTGCAGCCGACGTTGCCGTACCAGTAGTAGTCGTCGCAGGCGAACTGCTGGATCCAGCCGCCGAAGGACGCGTACTCCACGTAGTCCGAGTAGTCGAGGATGACCTCCCGGTCGCGCTCGAAATAGGCTCCGGCGTAGACGATGTCGCCGATGCCGAGGTTCCCTTCCAGGGTCCAGCCGACCTGGCCGTACTGCTGTTCGCCATGCTCCGGCCCGAACCTCGCGACTTCGAGGTTGCCGACCCGGCCCGGCTCGTGATCCCAGGCCCCTTCGAACTCCGTCTTCTGGTGGATGGCCGCGACGGTGCCCCGCCAGCGCTCGCCGAGGTCCGAACGCAGCGTCGCGCGGAAGCCCAGCGTCTCCTCTTCGTTGTAGTCGTCCTCGGCCCAGCGGTCGTTGCTGACGGTGGTCCCGTTGCGGAAGGTGCGGGTGGTGGGCACGTTGTCGATGAAGCCGTCGGCGGCGTCGTACCACCCGACCAGCCGGACGGCGGTCCGGTCGCCCAGGGGGACGTTCACGAACCCTTCGAGCGTCCGCACCCCCTCGCCGTCGGTGATCGTTCCCGCCGTCAGGTCCGCACCGGCGCTGAAGGCCTCGGGGTCCGGCTTGTTCGTGATGATGCGCACGGTGCCGGAGGTGGCGCTCGCGCCGTAGTACGTCCCCTGCGGCCCGTTCAGCACCTCGATCCGCTCGATGTCGTAGTTGTGCAGGTCCGCCACGCCGCCGCTATAGGTCAACGGGTGCTCGTCCAGGTACATCGTCGCCGTGGCGGCGGTGGTCCGGTTCGGATTGCTGCCGTCGGCGATGCCGCGCACGAACATCATCTGGCTGCCGGGCAGGTGGCTGACGAAGGCGATGGACGGGGACAGCACCGCGAAGTCCTCGAAGCGGCGGATGCCCAGTTCCTCGATCCGGTCCTCGGTGAACGCCTGCACGGACAGCGGCACGTCCTGCAGGTTGTCCGAGCGCTTGCGCGCGGTGACGATGACCTCTTCGATGGTCGTGGCCGTCTCTTCCGCCAGCGCGGGCGCGGAGACCATCACCTGCGTGGCCACGGCGATGGCGGCCGTCAGTGCGGTCTTCTCGAACGGAACGCGGGCTTCCCCGAATCTCGGGCGACGATGACGCATGCTTCCCCCCGGACCCCCAGCGACTCCAACCGGCAAGCATACCGCAGGGAGTCCGCGCACGGGGGTGTAGTCTCCGTTCCGCGCCGTTCCGCGCCGTTCCGCGCGACGCCCTGCGGTCGCCCGCCCCACGGTCGGCGTACCGCCGGCATGCGCAGTTTGCCGTAGTCACCACTGCGTGCGGAGCGAAGAGAGCTGGGCTTCGGCGATCCTCGGGATACGCCCGCGTTCGAACCGGCCCTCACGTTGACCAATCGAAAATGTAAAGTAACTACTCGCCCCCCCTGCGCCTTCATTGATGACTGAGGGAGGGTCTGAGGGAGGGCCTTGCGCTTGACATCATAGCCCGTCGGCGCTAGGGTGCG
>JAJDVW010000072.1 GCA_022825925.1 Pseudomonadales bacterium
GTCGGTGTCGAACATGTCGGCGAGGTCCAGGCAGTAGCGGGCCAGCCGGCGCGGCGAGAAGCGGCGCGCGTCGGACTCCGCCTCCAGCGCGAACACGATCGGGGCGCGGCCGTCGGCCCACTCGACGAGCAGCGGCGCGTCGAGCTCCCGGAAGCGGTCGCCGAGGCGTTCCTTGAGTTGCTCCTGGCGCACCGGGAGGATGCTCACCTCGTCGTCTGGCGCGGGCGCCTCCTCCGGGGCGAAGAACGCCAGCGCTTGACGCGGGTAATCGAGAAACAGGTTCTTGAAGTTCTGGTCGTGGCTGACCGCGTCCGCCATGCGCCGGGTCCCGGTGTGGGGTCCGCGTAGCATCCGACAAGGGGTTGCCGGCGCGCGATGGACCATCGCTGCACGTCGCGTGGGAGAACGGCGCGCGGCGGATGGAGCGATCGCGCACGCGTGACGGCCCGACGGGCCAAGCGTCCAGCCGCTCTACCCGTCGATCAGACGTCCGTTCCCGTCCCGCAACTCCGGGCCGTGTACCCGCACACGTCCGTCGCCGAACTTGCCGTCGCGCTCCCGCAGGGCGCCGTGCAGGCCGCGTTCGCGCACCCGATCCCCAAAGCCCTTCGCCGCCGCGGAGTTGTGGCCGCGCACGTCGTTCTCCGCCGCCAGCCGCTGCAGCGTGCGAGCGCCCATGAGTTCCAGTCCCAGGTTGACGATGCGCTTGTTGGCCGAGAGGAGATCCGGGTCGATCATCGCGAGGCGATCGGCCAGTTGTTCGACTTCGGCTTCCAGGTGCTCCTTCGGCACCGCCTTCATCACGAGTCCGATGTCCTGCGCCTCCACCCCGGTGATCATGTCGCCCGTCAGCGTCAGGCGCTTCGCCCACTGCGGGCCGACGTTGTAGACCCACATGTTGTTCGGCAGGGCGCCGAGATCGCGCGCCGGCGGAAAGCCGATCAGGGTGTCGTCAGCGGCGACCACCATGTCGCACAGCAGCGCCACGTCGGTGCCGCCCGCCAGGCAGTAACCGTGGAGCTGCGCGATCGACGGCTTGTGCATGTCGAACAGCGCCATGCGCAGGCGCTGCGCCCGTTCGAGTTGCCACGCGTCGTCGTCGACGCTGGTCCCGCCGCGGTAGCGTTTCTCCGGCGACTGGACGCGGGAGACCGGCACGTCGCGGTCGGCGCCCGTCAGGTCGTAGCCGGCCGAGAACGCGCGGCCCGCGCCGCGCAGGATCACGCAGTGCACGCTCGTGTCGTTGTCCGCCTCCCAGAGGGCCTCGTTCAGCTCCGTCATGAGCTTCAGCGTAAGGGCGTTCAGCTTCTCCGGGCGGTTCAGGGTGATGCGCGCCCGGCCGCTCTCGACTTCGTACACGATGCTCTCGAAACCGCTCATTCCGTACCTCTCCCCGCGGGTGGTGAGACGCACCCTACAACGCGCACCGTTCGACCAACAAGTTCGCGTGGTGGATGGCCGAGCGGCTTGCCCCGGTGGCAATCTGCCGAGACAATCGCGGCATTTGCCGATCCTTGCGCACCATGGACGAAAACGATGCTTCCCTCGCCAACGCCGCCGCCGAACGCCTCGGCGGGCCCGACACCCTCGGTTGCGAGGTTCGTTCGGACGCGGATCTGGCCGGGGTGGTGGAGAGCGGGCTGCCCATCGAGTGCCTGCAAGCCCTCGGCAGGCATGGCGTGACTGATCAGGAGATCCACGTTCTCATCATCAACCCGCGCACGCTCTCCCATCGGCGGCTCAAGGCCCAGCGATTGACGCTGGACGAGTCTGACCGCGCGGCCCGCGTCGCTCGTTCGGTCGCGCTGGCCGAGCGCACGTTCGCGAACCGCGAGAAGGCGAGCGCGTGGCTGCACCGGGAGTTGGGAATCTTCAAGGGCCGGCGTCCGATCGACATGATTCGGACCCATGCGGGCGCCCGGATGGTCGAGGACGCGCTGGCGCGCATCGCATGGGGCGCGCCCCCTTGACCAATCGCTGGCAGCGACCATCCTGACGGGCCGACATCACTTCATTCCGCCAAGGGACGGCTGAAGGATGTTTCTCTGGCGGCTGTCCAGGGCCGACGATGCCGCGCGCTTCGACGGTGGCTACGGCGTGTTACACGACGGCCGCTGGAACACCCGGGGACGTCCGGTGACCTACTGCGCCACCGGGCCGGCCGTCTGCCTGCTTGAACGGCTGGTACACGTCGAGGACGCCTCCGCGCTGCCGGACGACGCCATGATCGTGCAGTACCGCGCCCCGGAGGACATCGCGTTGGACGTCCGGCATCTGGCGCAGTTGCCCTCGGGTTGGCAGGCGGACGCCGACGCAACGCGATCCATCGGCGACGCCTGGCTGGACGGCGTGACGGCGCCCCTGCTCGTGGTTCCGTCCGTGGTGGTCCCCATCGCCGCATCGGACGACCGCAACGTCCTGGTGAACCATCGACACCCGGACGCGGGACGCATCTCGATCGCGGGGACCGAGCGCTTCGAGTTCGATCCGCGGCTGTTCGCCTTCGGGTAGCGGCGCCGTGACAGCTATCATGCCCCCCGTACACGCGGGGAGACGCAACGATGGCCGACCGGCTGGCGGGCAAACGGGTCCTGGTGACCCAGGCGAACGACTTCATGGGTTCGCCGACCGTCGAGGTGTTCCGGGAGGAAGGGGCCCAGGTGCTCGTGGACACGCGGGACCTGCGCGAGCCCGGCGCGTGCGAAGCGGCGGTCGCGGAAGCGGGCCGGGTCGACGTCCTCGTCGCGAACCTCGCCTCCCCCACCTACGGCGGGACGGCGACGACGGACCTCGGCGACGCCGACTGGTCCAACGCCTTCGACATGATGGTCCACCCGCTGCACCGGCTGTCGCGCGCCGTGCTGCCGCAGATGATCCAGCGGCGGGCCGGCAAGATCGTCGTCTACGGCAGCGCCTCGGCGCTCAGGGGCATGCGCACGCTCGCCGGGTACAGCGCGGCGCGCGCGGCGCAAGTCGGGTACGTGCAGTCGGTGGGCGTCGAGGTGGCGCCGCACAACGTCCAGGTGAACCTCATCGCCCAGAACTACGTCGAGAACCCGGAGTACTTCCCGCCTGAGCTGATCGAGCGGGAGTCGTTCATCCGGTCTCTCAAGCGCCAGGTCCCCGCCGGGCGGCTTGCCACGGCGCGCGAGGACGCCCTGCTGGCCGTGTTCCTCGCGAGCGAGGAGAGCAACTTCTTCGCGGGTCAGGCGATTCCGTTTTCCGGCGGCTGGGTGCAATGAGCCCCCCGCGGCAGAGCTAGCGCGTCCCGGATACCAGTTCGAGAACCCGACCGTCGGGATCCTGGCCGATCCACCGCCCATCATCGCGCGCCACGAATCCCCACCCGTCCGGAACGGCACCGTCATCCGCCTCCCACCGCAAGACGAGCGCGGGGCCGGCCCCGCCGTCGGCGCGCAGGCGCAACGCGAAATGGAGCGCGCTGTCGCGGGGGTGCGGAGTGACCCAGGCGCCGCGGGCATCCGGCACGACCCGCAGACCCAGGGTCTCGTAGAAGGACCGGCTCGCGGCGAGGTCGGCGACGTGCACGCAGTACACGACGGCGTCCGAACACGCGCCGGGCCCCGCCGGCCCGGAACGTACCGCCGCCTCGAACGGCGCCCTCTCCCACGGGTGGGTGTTGAAGAACAGTTCGTACCCGTCCGGGTCGTACACGGTGAAGTGTCCGCACGCGTTCTGCGGGAGCGGCGCCCCCACTTCGTCCAACATCAGGGGCTGCTGGTCGGCACGCCTGTTGTAACCCGTGACGTCGACACCCGCCGCGCGCAGTTCCGTCATCAGCGCGTGGATGTGCGCGCCGCGGAAGTTGATCACGTCGCCTTCCAGGAACGTCATGAAGGTCAGCACGTCCGGCCCCTTCGCCAGCGAGACCCGCAGTCCCGGCGCGTCGTCGCCGGTCGGGCCGAAGCCGAGACGCCGGTAGAAGGCAACGGCCTCGTCGAGGCATGCGGTTTTGAGACAGAGGTTGTAGAAGCCGAGCGCGCGCTCGATCGGGCCCTCGTTCATGGTGGTTCCGCCATCCGCGCCCTGCCGCTCACAGGATACGCCCCTGCCCACTGTGCGTGGGACGACGCACGCATATACTGCGCGGCTTTCCCACCGAAGCACCGCCATGACCGACATCCACCCCTTCCGCATCGAAGTCAGCGACGCCGAACTCGACGATCTGCGCGACCGGCTCGCGCGCACGCGCTTTCCGGAAGCCGAGCCGGTCGACGACTGGACCCAGGGCATTCCGCTGTCCTACGTCCAGGAACTCTGCGCCTACTGGCGCGACGAGTACGACTGGCGGGCGACGGAAGCGCGCATCAACGCGCATCCCCAGTTCAAGACCGAGATCGACGGGGTCGGCATTCACTTCCTGCACATTCGCTCTCCCGAGGCCGACGCACACCCGCTCCTCCTGACGCACGGCTGGCCCGGCTCCATCGTCGAGTTCCTGAAGGTCATCGGGCCGCTCTCCGACCCGGCGGCGCACGGCGGCGACCCCGCGGACGCGTTCCACCTGGTCATCCCCGCCCTCGCCGGTTTCGGCTTCTCCGACAAACCCACGACCACCGGCTGGGGCGTCGACCGGATCGCGCAGGCCTGGACGCAGCTCATGGCGCGGCTCGGCTACGACCGCTACTTCGCCCAGGGCGGCGACTGGGGCGCCGGCATCACCGCGTCCATCGGCGCTACCGACACCGAACACTGCGCCGGCATCCACACCAACATGCCGATCGTCTTCGGCATCGACACGAAGCCCGAGGACATGACCGACCTCGAGAAGGAGGCCATCCGCGCCCGCCAGTTCTACCAGGACTGGGACTCCGGCTACTCCAAGCAGCAGAGCACCAGGCCGCAGACGTTGGGCTACGGGCTGGTCGACTCCCCTGCCGGTCAGGCCGCCTGGATCGTCGAGAAGTTCTACCAGTGGACGGACTGCCAGGGACACCCCGAGAACGTCCTGACCCGCGACGAACTCCTCGACAACGTGATGTTCTACTGGCTGCCCGCCACGGGCGCCTCCTCGGGACGCATCTACTGGGAGAGCTTCGGCCGCGGCAACATGGACGACATCACCGTTCCGGCCGGATGCAGCATCTTCCCGAAGGAGATCTTCAAGGCGTCGCGACGCTGGGTGGAGACGCGCATGAAGGACCTGCGGTACTTCAACGTGCTGGACAAGGGCGGTCACTTCGCCGCGTTCGAGCAGCCGGAGCTGTTCGTCGGCGAACTGCGGGCTTGCTTCCGGGCGATACGGTAGGCTTCGTCGTGTCGGCGGCGACCCAAACGCAGCGTCGGGGGAAGAGACGCGGCCCGGTGACGCACGATCCACAGGAAGGGCAAATGCCCGGGGCGCCCCGGTCGCAGGAGGCGTTCCAGGCGCTGCTGTGCGATGCGCTGCCACGCCAGGGCTGCTGGACGGACGAGGAGTACCTCTGGCTGACCGACCGAACGCGGCGACTCATCGAGTTCACGGATGGACGCCTGGAGGAGTTGCCCACGCCCACCTCGACGCACCAGGCGATCCTCTCGTTCCTCAACGACCTCTTCAAGGCCCATCTCGTACCCCTGGGCGGTGTCGTCCTGTTCTCGGCCCTGCGCCTGCGCGTCCGGGAGGGCAAGTTCCGCGAACCGGACCTGCTGTTGTTGCGGGACCGCCTCGACCCCCGCTATCAGGATCGGTTCTGGCTTAGCGCGGACCTGGTGCTGGAGGTGGTGAGTCCCGATCGTCCAGAACGCGACCTCGTGGAAAAACGGGCAGACTATGCGGAGGCCGACATACGCGAGTACTGGATCGTCGACCCCCGCACCGAGACGATCACCGTCCTCGCGCTCGAGGACGGCGCCTACGTGGAGCACGGGGTGTTCTCCCGCGGGCAACTGGCGACATCGCCGGACCTCGGCGACTTCCGGGCCGACGTAACGGCCGTGTTCGACGCGCCGGAGCCCGGAAGCGCCTGAGGGTTCGGCGCGGTCACTTCGCCGCGTTCCACCACGATGCGTTGACTCGCGACGGACAGGGCCGGTGACCACCCCAATTCGAAGCAGGGCCCGGTCAGTTCTTGGGCGTCGACGGTACCGCCTGACGGCATCGGCGTATGCCTCGTCGTGCGGTCCGACGGCGATGGGATCCGCGACGCGTGCGGCCACTCCGAACACGAAACGGTAGCTCCCGCTAAGGCGCACGGAGTACACGCCCGGCATGTTGGTCAACTGTTCGTAGTTCCGACCGGGCGACAGTTCCCCGCGAGCAGTTCCCGCACTACCAGGTCAAGTTGCTCCCGCATCCTCGGGGGCAGTCGCTTCGCACTCCTCCTGAAACTGCCCGTCGGTGCGCGGAACCCTTGCAGAGGCGGACGGTCACTCGTCATCGAGCGACGCGACCCACTCCGACGGAGAGGTGATGATGCGACGCTTTTGAGCCTCGGCCCCGTCCTTTACACCGTCGAGAGTCAGCACGGACCACCGCACTTCCTGCATCGTGGCAACGATCCACATGTACAAGTTGTCCAGGCGATCAACCGCCTTGAAGACCTCGTGGGATGGCGACGCACCCACGCCGACGAAAGCGTCACGCAGGTGGAGGAGTTCCTCTCGACGGTCCTTGAAGTAGGCTTCCGCCTGTTCCAGGGCCCGCACGCCCTCGCCGTCGGGGTCGGCGCTCTCTTCGGAATCGTGTGTTTTCATCGCCTCGGCCAACGTGTTGCCGGCGCGGTCGATCACGGGCAGGAGACTGTCGTACCACTCCCGAAGTCCTTTCGCGTGCGCGTCGAGAAGCTCGGCCGAAACCGTGACCTCAAGGTCGGGCGCCGCCGCGAGAGCGGGGAGCGCCCGGCTGACGTCGCGTATCGTGTTCGAGTGTGCCAGCATCCGACGGCTCCCCGGACGAGCCAAGAGAGAACCTCGAAACATACCGCATTGGCCACGACCGCATCATGACCCGTTCGCGCGAACAGGCCGACAGAATCGCCCCAACCGGCCCGCTCACCCCCCGAAGCGGTAGCGCAGCTTGACGACGAGCACGTCGATCACCGGCTCGTTCAGCGCATCCTCGAAGAGCTCGCTGAAGGTGGCGTAGCCGCGGTCGGGCAGGTTGCTGCCGCGCGTGTACACCACCCACAGGTCCGACAGCGGCGCGATCTGCCAGCGGTAGCGGAGCTGCGCCGTCAGGCGGCTGATGGTGAAGTCGGCGCTCGGATCGTCCGGACCCTTGGTGTACGCGACCAGGTCGCCGTCCCCCAGCGGCACCCGGTAGGACGCCAGCTCGTGTCCCCGGATGCCGGCCCATTGCATCGTCAGGCGCAACTGCTGGCGCGCGCTGATGAACAGGTCCATCGCCATCTTCGGCTGCCAGTCCTTCGCGCGGAAGGTCGCGAACTCGCGCCCGCCCTGGTGGATCAGCCAGTTCTCGCGATAGCGGTAGAGGAGGTCGAAGTCGAAGGAGAAGCGGTCCGTCGGCTTGAAGGTGACACCGAATCCGCCCAGGTAGTCCAGGTCGCCGAGTTCCTCCTGCTGGACCTCCGTCTGCACGCTCCAGCTCAGGACCTTGCTCGTGTCGGTCCCGTACGCGGCCGACACCTGCAGGCGCCCGTCCTCCCGATACGCGCCGTTGCCGCGGCTCTCGATGTCGTTCCAGCGTGGCGGAAAGTAGTTGAACTGCGTGCGGACCTCGGAGCGGTTGTGAAACATCAGGTTGTTGCTGAGGAAGATCCCGGAGCGCATGACCTGCCCTTTTCCGTTCTGGAAGTAGCCGCCACGAAGACCACCGCGCCATTGGCGGAACCGCTTCATGCCCGACCGCGTGATCGTGCCGTTGTACCGCACGCCGCGCATGTCGTTGCGCCCCCGGAACCCCATGTCGTTCATCTCGAACGTGTCGTCGAAATAGTCCAGGCCGAACTGGTGGGAGATGCCCCGCCGTGGCACGTACCGGAAGTCCGACAGGAGGCCGTAGCCCAGTTCCTCCCCGGCCACGCTGTCGTCGATGTCGCTGTTGAGGAGCTGTACGTCCGCCTTGAGCTTGCCGCCTCCCGAGAGATAGTGGCCGTCTACCCCGTGCACGATCGCCTGGCGCAGGGGGTGGTCGAGGACGGTCCCGATGTAGCCGACGGACCGGCGGCCGTCGCCGGTGGACTCGAGCAGCCCCCGCAGGACGCCGAAGCTGCGGCCGTCGCCCTCCACAACGAAGTCCCGCCCGTCCTTCTCGCCGAGGAGTTCCGGGTCGTCCTCGATGGCGGTCAGGGCGCCGTAGCGCAGGGGCCCGGCCTGCCCCGTGGCCTTGATGGCGCCGAGCAGGTCCGTGGGTTTCGCCTGTTCGTAGCCGGGCACGCGCACGTCGTCCGGGATGTCCACCAGGCCCTTCCCCCCGATACGCCGGGTGTTCAGGACCATCGTCGGAGGACGCACGAAGGACACGGCCGTGCGCCGCGCCCCCGTCGACTGCGCACTGCCCTGGTTGTTGCTGAACGACGTGATCTGCCCGCGCGCGGTCGTCGTGAAGATCTCGCTGCCCTCCAGGAAGAACAGCCGCTTCTCCGGAAAGAAGGTCTCCCGCGCGGTGAGGTTGATGACGACGTCGTCGGACTCTACGGCGCCGAAGTCCGGGTTGACCGCGCCAGTCACCTGGAAGCCGACCGACGGGCGCCAGAAGACGTCGAGGCCGACGTTGGCCTCCTCGTCGTTGCGCGCCTGGTCGAACGTGGTCGACGCGTATGGGAACAGCGAGAGTTCCTGCCTCGGCGCCACACCGGGGACCTTCAGCCGGCCGAAGGCCGACAGGAAACGCGCGGCCGTGAACGGCAGGGCCGGCCAGCTCCAGCGCTCGTCGATGTGGGCCACCTGCCGGTCCACCCAGATGCCCATCTCGCGATCCTCGGTGCCGGGCGGCATGCTCAGCATGGACCAGGGGAGAAACACCTCCGCGCTCCAGCCATCGGGAAGCGGGGCCGTGGCGCTCTCCCAGGGACCGTCCCACTCAACCGTGAACTCGCGTTCGGGTTCCACCTTGCCGTCCATCACCGTCCCGCCGAGGTTGATGGTGAACCAGAAGCCGTACAGCCCCTCGCCGGAGGTGTCGAGCGTGATGCCGAAGTTGTCGCGGTTGATGTGCTCGTCCCGGGACGAGAGGCGCGCGAGGAGCGTTTCCGGCGGCTGTTCCATCCAGGCGCCGACGTAGAGGCCGCGTTCCGTGTAGAGGTACCGGACGACCGTGCGGTAACGCGGTTCCACCAGCGTGTCCGGCTGGATGACGCGCATGCCGTCGTAGCCGGGCGTCTCGGCCCATACCCCTTCGTCGAGCACGCCGTCGAGGACGATGTCGAGGTCCCGGTCCGCGTACCGGGGAACGACGATGGCCTCGACGGGATCGGCCGTGGACCGCAGGGTGAGTCGACGCTCCGCGAGGTCCCCGGGTCCCGGCGCGTCGACCGGTCCATCCGGCTCCGCTGTCCGGGCTTCCGGGGTCGACCGCGTGTCCGCCGACGGCTCGCGCGGGGCCGGGGCTGCCGCTACGGGCGCGGGAAGGCCGTGCAGGAGCCACGCACCCGGCCAGCCACGCCGCACGGCCACGTCCCGCAGCGCGCGCGCTTCCGCTTCGGGGAGCACGGGCCCGACGACACGGTGGCGCCGGATTCCCGCGGCATCGAAGGCGACGACATCGGTGGCGATGTCCAACCCGTCGGCGACCGTCGCGGCGTGCCGTTCGGCGTACCACGCGCTCTCGAAGCTGCCGAAGACCACGCGCGACTCGCCTTGCGCGGCCCCTGCCAGGACGAGGACGACCCCCGCCAGCAGTGCTTTCATGCCTTCTCCCCGCGGGCGCGGCGGCACGCCACTCCCGAAAGCACCTCTCGAAGCGGTTCTGCCTATCTTACGCGGAATGTCCCGTCATCCGTCGCCCCCGCGAACGACGGTCGGTCCCCACGCTGGCAACGGCAGGTCGTGGAACGCGCCGGGACGGGCGACCGTGTTCGCCTTGTGTTCGAACCAGAGCTCGCAGAACCAGTCCGGGACCCTGGCGTCGCCGCATTGGCGCGCGAGTTGGTCGAGATAGGCGAACTGTCGGTCCTCCATCCGGTGGAAGTGGCGCTCGGCCACGCCCGCGCGGCGCAGGGACCGGATCTCGGCGGCATGGTCGCGGCGGCGCTCCGCCCGGTCGGGCAACGGGAACTCCCCCGCGAGCAGCCGCGCGAACCAGCGCGCCTCGCGCTGGAAGAACGGGAACGGCACGATCCGGAACGGAAGACCCACGAACGCGAGCGTCGGGTGCTCGATGGAGACGAGCTGCCGGTAGAGCCCCCATAGGCTGTTGCTGCGCACCCGGGCAAGCGGCGGCGGCAGGAACGGGAAGCGGTAGTGGTAGCCCGTGCAGAAGAGGATCGCGTCCACGGCGTCGATGCATTCCCCGTCCGCCAGGACCACCGCGCGGGGCAGCACGCGCACCACCGGCGGACAGCGCCTGATGCGGCGGCTCCGCGCCGCCGGCTGCGTCCCGGGGAACGCGCGCCCGCTGAAGTGGACGGTCCGCGCCACTTTCGCCAGCGCGCCCGCAAGCTCCGCCCCGGACACCGACGAGCCGAGCACCACCACGCGCATGTCCTGGAACGGCTCCGGCCGCCGGTAGTTGTGGCTGTGCAGCGCGTGGCCCCGGAAGGTCGCAAGGCCCGGCAGGTCGGGCACGAGCGGTTCGCTGAAGTGCCCGTTGCAGACGGCCACCGCGTCGAACGCCTCGCCGTCGACGTGCCACCTCTCGCCTTCCGGCCGCACGTTCGCGACGGAGCGGCCGAAACGGATGCACGGGAGCAGGTCGACATCGGCGGCGAAGCGCTCGAGGTACTCGAGCACCCGCGCGTGGCCCGGGTAGCGCGGCCAGGCGTCGTGCCCGCCGCCGGCGCTGTCGAACGCGTAGCCCTCGAAGGCCATGAGGTCGCGCGGCAGGTTGGTGCGCAGCGACGCATCGAGCGAACCGTGAATGCGCTCTTCGGGCGCCTGGCCGAGCGGGTCGCTCTCCGTGCGGTCCTCGTACACCCAGAGGCCGCCGACCCGCCCCGACTGCTCGAAGACGGTCACGTCATGCCCTGCCCGACGGCATTCCCAGGCCGTGACGAGGCCGGCTGCGCCGGCGCCGATGACCGCGACCGATCGTCCCGTCATGGGCACGTCAACGCAAGGACCGAGCCGCCTCGGCATGTGGCGCCACGGGTGCATCGCTCTCCCTGCGAGGCGGCCGGATGACCAGGATGAGCCCGGCGGCCACCAAGCTCGCGACGGCCACCGCGACGAGCGCCCCGTCGTAGTTGCCGACCAGGTCGTGGTACCAGGACACGGCGAGCGGTGCGCCGGCGCCGAACGCGAGGGAGAACGGCAGCGCGGCGCCGCGCACCGCGCCGAGGTAGCGCCGCCCGAAGAACGAGGCCCAGATCACCTCCTGCAACGGGATCATGCCGCCCCACCCGACACCCAGCAGGAAGAACCCCACGTACGCGCCACCGAGCGAGCCCGCGGACACGCTCATGACGATCACGCACATCGCGATGCCCGTGGCCGCGGAGCCCGCGGCCGCGAGCGGTTTCGGCTCCAGCCGGTCGATGAAGTGTCCCCAGATCGGCTTCGCCAGCATGGCGGGAATGGACGCGACGACGATCATCATGGCGCCGGTGCCCCGCCCGTAGCCGGCGTCGGTCATGTACGGCACGGTCTGCAGCAGCATCACGCCGATGTTGATGACGAAGAGTCCGAACGCCACGATCAGGAGGTAGAACGAGGCCGAACGCAGCGCCTCGCGTCGCGTCATGGAGCCGCTGTAGTCCGCGGCCGCGCGCGCGGCGCGGCCGGCCGCCACGTCCGAGCGCCCGTCGGGGTGCAGGCCGTGGTCCTCGGGCGAGCGTCGCATGAGGAGGGTGAACGGCAGACCGAGCGCCAGTGACGCCAGCGCCAACGCCTCCCAGGCCGTGCGCCAGCCCCACGCGTCGATCGCCCAGACCAGCACGGGCGTCACTCCGATGCCGGCGAACGAGACCCCCATGGCCGCGAGCGCGACGGCCCGTCCGCGCAGCTCCACGAACCACTTCGCCATGGTCACGTTGACGACCAGGTTGCCGAGCATGGCGGCCCCGGCGCTCAGGATGACGCCGTTCAGCGCGATCCATCCCCAGAGGGAGTCCACGGAGCCGAGCAGCCACAGCGAAACCGCCGTGACGACGATGCCCGTTGTCATGAACGGGCGCGCCCCGAAGCGGTCCACCCAGGCGCCGATGAGGAGTCCCGTCACCGCCATGACAACGCCGCCGAGCGACCGCGGGACCGTGAACTCGGCGCGCGTCCAGCCCAGTTCCTCCGTCATCGGCGTGAGGAACGGGCCCGCCGCGTAGTTCGTGACCCCCACGGCCACGAACTGGGCGACGAACGACGCGACTATCAGCCAGTAGCCGTAGTACAACCCGGCCCCGGAGCGGGCGTTATCCGCCAAATCGGTAGCGCAGCTTGACGACGAACATGTCGATGACCGGTTCGGTCAGCGCGTCCTCGAAGAGGTCGCCGAACGTGTCGTAGCCCCGGTCCGGCAGGTTGCTGCCGCGCGTGTACACGACGAACAGGTCCGAGAGCGGCGCGATCTCCCAGCGGTAGCGCAACTGCGCCGTCAGTTGGCTGATGGTGAAGTCGTCGCTCGGCGCGCCGGGCCCCTTCGCCCTGCGCAGCAGGTCGCCGTCGCCGACCGGTATCTCGAAGAACTCGTTCTCCTCGGCGCGGATGCCCGCCCACTGCATCGTGAGGCGCAGTTGCTGGCGGGCGCTCAGGAAATAGTCGACGGCGAGCTTGGGCTGCCAGTCCCGGGAACGGAACGTCGTGAAGTTCCGTCCCTCCTGGTGGATGAGCCAGTGCTCGCGCTGGCTGTAGATCAGGTCGAAGTCGAGGGAGAAACGGTCGGAGGGCTTCAGCGTCAACCCGAAGCCGCCCCGGTGCTCGTAGCCGTCGAGTTCCTCCTGGAACCTGCCGGCCTGGACGCTCCAGCTCAGCGGCCGGCTCGAGTCCGTGCCGTACGCCAGCTGCAGTTGCAGCCGGTCGCCGGTGCGGTACGCCCCGTTGCCCCGGCTCTCGATGTCGTCCCAGCGCGCGGGGAAGAAGTTGACCTCGGTGCGAATCTCGGAGCGGTTGTGGAACATGACGGTGTAGCGCCCGAACATGCCATCGCGGATGACCTGTCCCGCGCCGTTCACCCAGCGCCCGTAGCTGACGTTGCTGCGCCACATGCGTATCCGCTTCAATCCCGCGCGGGACAGGCCGAGCGCGTAGCGGGCGCCCCGGATGTCGTTGCGACCGCGGAACCCGACGTCGTTGATGTCGATCGTGTCGTCGAAGTAGTCCAGGCCGAACTGGTGCTGGACGCCCCGGCGCGGGATGTACCGGGCGTCGGCGAACGCGGCGTAGCCTCGTTCGTGCCCGTCCACCGCATCGTCGATGTCGCTGTTGAGGAGTTGCGCATCGATCTTGACCTTGCCGTTCCCCGACAGGTAGTGGCCGTCGAGGCCGTGCACGATCGCCTGCCGGTCGGGATGGTCGAGGATCGTGCCGATGTAGCCGAGCGAACGCCGGCCGTCGCCCGTTGACTCGAGCAGACCCCGCAGCACGCCGAAGGTCCGGCCCTCGCCTTCGACCATCACGTCGCGGCCGTCCCGCTCCCCGCGCAGCTCCGGATCGTCCTCGAAGGCGGAGAGCGCCCCGAACCGCAACGGCCCGGTCTGCCCGGTCAGCTTCACCGCCCCGAGCAGGTCGGTGGGCTTCGACTGCTCGTACCCCGGTACGTCCACGTCGTCGGGAATGTCGACGAGCGCCTTGCCGCCGATGCGCCGCGTGTTCAGCACGATGGTCGGGGGCCGCAGGAACGACTCCTTCGTCTGCCGGGCGCCCGCCGACGAACCGGTGCTGGTGCTGCTGCTGAGCGCGGTGATCTGGCCGCGCGCGGTCGTGGTGAAGATCTCGCTGCCCTCGAGGAAGAAGAGCCGCTTCTCCGGAAAGAAGGTCTCGCGCGACGTGAGGTTGATCACGACATCGTCGGACTCGACCGCGCCGAAGTCGGGGTTGAGCGCCGCGGTGAGCTGCAGGCCCTGGGTCGGCCGCCAGAAGACGTCGACGCCCGCCTCGAAGTCCTCCTCCTCGCGCGCGAAGTCCGCGATGGACGCGGCATACGGGAACAGGGTGAGTTCCCCCTTCGGCGCCACCCCGGGGACCCGGACCCGACCCAGGGCCGACATGAAGCGGGCCCCCGTGTACGGCAGCGGCGGCCAGCTCCATCGCTCGTCGATGTAGGCCACCTTGCGGTTCACCCACACCCCCATGGTGCGGTCGGCGCCGCCGTCGGCCGGCATCGTCATCATGGACCACGGCAGAAAGAACTCGGCACTCCAGCCGTCGGCGAGTTCGGCGGTGGCCCGTTCCCAAGGACCGTCCCACTCCGACGTGTACTCCCGCTCCGGCTCCACCTTGCCGTCCATCACCGAGCCGCCGAGGTTCACCGTGAACCAGTATCCATACAGGCCCTCCCCGGACGTGTCGAGGGTCAGGCCGAAGGAATCCCGGTTGATGAAGTCGTCCCGCGAGGAGAGCCGCGCGACCAGGGTTCCCGGCGGTTGTTCCATCCAGGCGCCCACGTACAGGCCCCGTTCCGTGTAGACGTACCGTACGACCGTCCGGTAGCGCGGCTCGACCAATGTGTCCGGATCGATCACGCGCATGTCGTCGTAGCCGGGGGTCTCCGCCCACACCGGTTCGTCGAGGGCGCCGTCGATGACGATGCCGATGTCGCCGTCCACGCGGCGCGGGATCTCGATGCCGCCGGCCAAGTCGCTGGCGGCGCGCAGCGTGAGCCTGGGCGTCGCCGGCGCCGACGCAGCGCCGCTCGGGACGGCCGGCGCATCCGCCACGGACACCTCGGCCTGGCCGGCC
>JAJDVW010000120.1 GCA_022825925.1 Pseudomonadales bacterium
GCCTTCCCGGCCCCGCCGGGGCGCGACGCCCGGGCGGGACCGCCTCTTTCCCGCCCGCCCGCCGCCTTCCGGCGGACCCGCAACGCATCGATCGCCCACCCTGCCGGTCTCCCGGCGCAAAGGAAGGACTCGACCCGATGACCCAACTCGTGCCGCGCAGTGACGACGACGGCCTCTGCACGCTCACGCTCAACCGCCCCGAATCGCTCAACGCCCTCAACCCGGCGCTCTTCGTCGAACTGCGCGGCCACGTCGACGCCCTCGCCGGGCAGGCGGACTCCATCGGTTGCGTCATCCTGTGCGGCAACGGGCGCTCCTTCTCGGCCGGACGATCGCCTTTGAGGATGCAGGAACAGCTCCCTGGCGCGTTGACCTTCGTCCGTCTTGACCGCCGTCTGGCCGAGGCGGCGGAGCTGGAGAGCCTCAGGGTACTTTCCTGAGAGGCGCCGGGCACGCACCGGGACTGTCGCCCGCCACGGCAACGGAGTACATTTCGCCATACGTTCGCGCGCGTCGCAATGGGAGGCCGGCATGCCCGCTCTGGATGGGATGAGAGTCCTCGACATGACCCAGTACGAGGCCGGGACCTCGTGCACCCAGGCGCTCGCCTGGCTCGGAGCCGATGTGGTGAAGGTCGAGGCGCCGGAGCACGGCGACCCGGGGCGCGCGGTGGGCCGCAGCGAGAACATGGAGTACTCGGCCTATTTCTGCAACTGGAACGCCAACAAGCGCAGCGTCGCCCTCAACCTGCGGACGGACGAAGGCCGCGCTCTCTTCCTGCGGCTGCTCCCGGGTTTCGACGTGTTCGTCGAGAACTACGGCCCGGGCGTGATCGAACGCCTGCGCCTCGACTACGAGACCCTGAAGGCCGCCCACCCCACCCTGATCTACGCACGCCTCAAGGGTTTCGGCACGTCCGGCCCGTACTCCGGGTTCAAGAGCTACGACATGATCGCGCAGGCGGCCGCCGGCGCGTTCTCGGTCACGGGCGAGGCCGACCGACCGCCGGTCATTCCGGGGCCCACCACCGGCGACGCCGGCACGGGCGTGCAGCTCGCGATGGCGATCCTCGCCGCGTACGTGCAGCGTCTGCGCACGGGCGAGGGCCAGCAGATCGAGATCTCCATGCAGGAGGCGATGACCTACTACATGCGCACGAGGGTCGCGATCGGCTCGAAATGGGGTACCCAGGCGTGCGACCGCACCGGCGCCTCCGGCGGCCTGCCGCCCGTCGATCTCTACCCGTGCAAACCCTTCGGGTCCAACGACTATGCCTACGTCATGCCCATTACCGACGGACACTGGGACACGCTCTGCACCGCCATGGGCCGTCCGGACCTGCTGGTGGACGAGCGCTTCGCGGACCTGCAGAAGCGGCAGGCGCACGGCGAGGAGCTCTACGAGCTGATCGCCTCCTGGACGCGCCAGCTCACCAAGCAGGAAGTGATGGAGACCCTCGGCGCCGCCGGCGTGCCCTGCTCGGCGTGTTTCGACACCGGCGAGTTGCACACGGACCGGCATCTCGTCGAGCGGGACTTCGTCCACCACATCGACCACCCGATGCACGGCGAGGTGCCGCTGCTGGGGTTCGGGCCCCGGCTGTCGGGGTCGGACGTGCCGATCGAGCGCGCGCCGCTGCTCGGCGAGCACACGGGCGACGTGCTCGGCGGGGACCTCGGACTCGACCCCGCGGAACTGGACAAGTTGCATCACGCGGGCGTCATCCGCTGGGACCAAGAGGGTTCCCGTCACGTCACAACATGACTTCCCCCCTGCACCAAGCTTCGCTTGGCGCAAGACAAGCCCCGCCCCACGCGATGATCAGCGGTTCCGCAGCACCAGCCACGTGACCAGGTAGGTCGCGATCGTGAGCTGCGGAAAGAACAGCGCGGTCACCACCGCCCCGACCCGCACGAACGCGGGGTCGATGCCCAGGTAACCGGCACAACCGGCGCAGACGCCGGCGAGCCAGCCTTCGTCGCGGTCGAGGCGCAGCCGCCGCCGGCCGGGGTCGCCCACCATTTCGCACTCCTCCATCTCCGTCTCCGTCTCCCTCTCCCTCCGTCTCCCTCACGAAGGGATCGCCGCCGCGCAGAGCGCGCGCAACGGGGACCAGTCCGGCGCCCACCCTTCGACCAGGTGGACCGCCGACGACTCCGCGACATGCGCATCGGCCACCAGGCCGAAGGCCAAGAGCACGGCCGCCAGCAGCACGCAGGCGGCGAACGTCGCCCGGGGTGCGTGAATTCTCGAGAGCCTGAACATTTCGCTATCCGATTCGAGTAGCTTGCCTGCCCCTTGTCGTTCAAACACCGTGCCAAGTTTGCCGCGCGTGCAAGATACTGAGCGAACAGGTGTTTTCCGCAGCTCACGCCCGCCGGCCCAAGGCTGTCATGGCGAGGCCCGCCAAGGTTTGGCGCGGTTCGCACCATGCCCGTCACCTCGCGGCGTTCCTCTCCCCAGACGCGTGACAGGCTCCGCCGCTTTCATTTACCTTCCTGCCCACGACCTGCCCAAGACGCCATCGGGAGGGCACATGGCACTGCACTTCGCGTCCATCTGGGAGACGATCACCGACCTGATCCCGGACCGGCCAGCCTTGGTCTGCGGCGACCGCACGCGCACCTGGCGGGAGTACGACGATCGCGCCGCCCGGATCGCGTCGCTCCTCGACGCGCACGGGATCGGCCACGACGGCAAGGTCGGCATCTACCTCCACAACTCGAACGAGTACCTGGAGGCGCAGTACGGCATCTTCAAGGCGCGCGGCGTTCCCATCAACGTGAACTACCGCTACAAGGCGGACGAACTCGTCTACCTGCTCGACAACGCGGACGCGGAGGCCGTCTTCTACCAGGCCTGCTACGCCGCGCGCATCTGGGAGATCCGGCACCGGCTGCCGAAGGTCAAGCTCTACGTGCAGGTCGACGACGGCACCGAGGCGCTGCTGGCCGACGCGGTCGACTTCGAACGTTCCATCCGCGACCACGCCCCCATGACGCGCATCGAGCGCTCGAGCAACGAGATATACATGCTCTACACCGGGGGCACCACGGGCATGCCCAAGGGCGTGATGTACACCCATGGCCAGTTCATCTCGGTCATGATGGGGACCGTCGCGAGCATGGGACTCGAAGTCCCGTCCGGCGTCGACGACATCCCCGCGGTCATCGAGGCCATGCGCGCGGCCGACGCCTTCCCCGTCAGTCTCGCGGCCTGTCCCCTGATGCACGGCACCGGGATGTGGCTGGGCTCGCTCGTGCCGCTCCTGCAGGGCGGCGCCGTGGTCACCATCTCGAAGCTCGGGCTGGACCCGCACCTGATCTGGAGCGAAGTCGAGCGGAACCGCTGCACCAGCGTGACGATCGTCGGCGACGCCTTCGCGAAACCCATGCTCGACGCCCTCGACGACGCGGCGCAGCGCGGGTACTCGTACGACCTCTCGTCCCTCGAAGGCATCCTCTCGAGCGGCGTCATGTGGAGCGCGGAAATCAAGGAGCGGCTGCTCGCGCACCACGACATGCGCCTGGTCGACGCGATGGGCTCCACCGAGGGGGGCGTCGGTTCCTCGGTCGCCACCCGCGCCGAACACACGCAGACCGCCCGGTTCCAGATGAACCCGGGGGTCAAGGTCATCGCGGACGACGGCCACGAGGTCGCTCCCGGATCCGGCGAGACGGGCAAGCTCGCGACCAGCGGTCTGGTACCCATCGGCTACTACAAGGATCCCGAGAAATCCGCCGCCACGTTCCGGGAGATAGACGGCGTCCGCTACAGCTTCCCCGGTGACTACGCGACGGTCGAGGCGGACGGCACGATCACCTTGCTCGGCCGCGGCAGCAACTGCATCAACACCGCGGGCGAGAAGGTCTACCCCGAGGAGGTCGAGGAGGCGGTCAAGCTGCATCCGTCGGTCTACGACTGCCTCGTGGTCGGCCTGACGGACGAGCGG
This sequence comes from Pseudomonadales bacterium, assembly GCA_022825925.1. Classification (GTDB taxonomy): domain Bacteria; phylum Pseudomonadota; class Gammaproteobacteria; order Pseudomonadales; family Azotimanducaceae; genus VXNE01. The sequence continues at coordinate 3,953 of JAJDVW010000120.1, forward strand.
TTCGGGCAGCGGGTGGTCGCCGTCGCCTCGACGAACGAACGCGGGGAGATGGACGAGCGGGAGCTGATCGACTTCACGCGCGACCATCTCGCCGGCTACAAGCTGCCGAAACAGGTGCTGTTCGTCGACGAGGTGCGTCGGGCGCCCAACGGCAAGGCCGACTACAAGTGGGCGCGGACCGCGGCGGAGCGGGCCTTCGGTTGAGGGGCGCCCGCCGACCACCCGCACACGCATCGACCCCGGAGCAACGGCCATGACGATGGAAGAGATCCGCGCGGACATGGCCGCGAAGGCCGCCGGCATCGACCCCTCGGCAAAGATCCTCGCCTTCCATCTTCGACGACGACATCCTGCTGATCGACGGTATCGGCCTCGACTGGTGACGGCACCGAGGGCGTCCGCCACGACGCCCGTGTAGAATCCACGCCCCTTCCCGGCCGCAGACTCGGAGCGCCCCATGGGTATGCAGCACACCCCCCTGCTGATGTCGCGCATCATCGACCGCGGAGCCACCCTCGCCCCGGACGTCGAGATCGTCACCGCCACCGCGAGCGGCACCCGCCGGCAGACCTGCGCCGAGACCCGCGACCGCGCCCACCAGCTCGCCCACGCGCTGGCGGACGCCGGGATCCGCGCCGGGGACCCGGTCGGAACGTTCCTGTGGAACGGGTCGCAGCATCTCGAGGCCTACCACGCCACGGCGGGGATGGGCGCCGTCCTGCACACCCTGAACATCCGGCTCTCGGAACACGACCTCGAGTACATCATCAACCACGCGGGGGACCGGCTCGTCATCGCCGACGCCGACGCGCTGCCCCTTCTCGAGAAGCTCGCCGGACGCATCCCCACCGTCGAGCGGGTCGTCGTCGTTCCGAGCGAGGGTTTCGAGGACTGGTCGACCACCGTCGCGCCCGCAGTGGACTACGAGGCGTTCATCGCCGGCCAGCCGACGCGCTACGAGTGGCCCGAGCTCGACGAGAACGCACCCCTGGGCCTCTGCTACACCAGCGGGACGACGGGCAATCCGAAGGGCGTCGAGTACGAGCACCGCTCCCAGTACCTGCACACGATGGCGATCTGCATGACGGACTCGATGGCGCTGTCGGCCACCGACACGGCCTGCGGCGTCGTGCCGATGTTCCACGCCATGGGCTGGGGCGTCCCCTGGGCGGCCCTGATGCTCGGCTGCAAGCAGGTCATGCCCCACCGCTTCATGGACCCGGCGCGGCTCCTGCAACTGATGGTGGACGAGGGCGTCACCATCTCCGCGGGCGTGCCGACGATCTGGCAGGGTGTGAAGGCGGCCTACGAGGCCGATCCGGATGCGTACGACACGTCGCAGCTGCAGCGCCTCACCTGCGGCGGCTCCGCCCCGCCCCCCTCGCTGATCCGCTGGTACTGGGACACCCTCGACGTCGAGATGATCCAGGGCTGGGGCATGACGGAGACGAGCCCCCTCGCCACGCTCTCGCGCAAGGTCATGCAGTACTCCCACCGGGACCTGCCCCCGGACCGGCAGTTCGAGAACGTCGCCAAGGCCGGACAGCTCATGCCGGGACTCGAACTCGACATCTTCGACGAGGAGTTCAACCGGCTGCCGCACGACGGCGAGACCGTGGGCGAGATCCTCGTGCGCGGGCCGTGGATCTGTTCGGAGTACTACCGCAACCCCCAGCCGGGACGCTTCCACGGCGACTGGCTCATCACCGGCGACGTCGGCAGGATCGACGCGGACGGGTATCTCATCATCTCCGACCGCTCGAAGGACCTCGTGAAATCCGGCGGCGAGTGGATCTCGTCCGTGGACCTCGAGAACCACATCGTGGCGCTGCCGGGCGTCGCCCAGGCCTGCGTCGTCGCCCAGCCGCACCCCCGGTGGGACGAGCGCCCGGTCGCGCTGGTCATCCTCGACGAGGGGGCGGACGTGCCGGCCGAGCGCATCCTGACCCACTGCGCCACCCAGTTCGCGAAGTGGCAGCTCCCCGACGACGTCCTCTACGTGAAGTCCATCCCGCTCACGTCCACCGGCAAGATGGACAAGAAGACCGTGCGGGCCGGGCTCGATGCGGAGGGATACCGGTTGCCGGACCTGCGGGAGGCGAGCGCTTCGTAGAGCCTCCCGGCCTCCATCTCGTTGCCGTATGTACGGCAACGGTGATATGGTTCAGCCATATCACTTCGGTCATCCGCATGAAAACGACGCTGAACCTCAACGACGAGGTGTTGCGGCGATCCAAGGAGACCGCGGCGCGACAAGGCATCACGCTCACCCGATTCGTCGAGGACGCCTTGGCGCTCAAGCTCTCCAGTTCGCGCAACAGGCCGCAGTTCCGACTCGCGCTCAGGACCGTCCAGGGAACGCGTCCACCCAACGTCGACATCTCCGACCGCAATGCGCTCTATGACGTGATCGATCACGGATGATCGCCGTTGACACCAACGTCCTGATCTACGCGCATCGCAGGGAAACCGAATTGCATCGCGCCGCCGCAGACCGGCTTACGGCGTTGGCGGAGGGCGACGCGCCCTGGATCCTGCCGGTGTTCTGCATCACCGAGTTCCTTCGCGTCGTGACCCACCTGCGGGTGTTCAATCCGCCTTCTTCCAGCGCGGAAGCACTCGACTTCGTCGGCCTGCTCCTTGACGCACCCACATGCACCGTGGCCTTTCCGGAGGCCCGGTTCCTCTCCGGTCTCGAGGCCGTGATTCGCGAGTCCGACGCCCGTGGGAACCTGATCTTCGACGCCCAGATCGCGGCGATCTGCAAGTCCCACGGCGCCTCGACCATCGTCACGAACGACCGGGACTTCGAGCGCTTCGCGTTTCTGCGGGTCGAGTATCTCGCTGGTCAACAGGGCCGTGATGCCTCCTGACGCAGCTGACAACAAGCGCAACGCCATGGCCTTCTACGACCTGATGTTCAACGAGTGCCGGCCGCGAGAAGCGATCGAGGCGTACGTCGGCGACCGCTACATCCAGCACAACCCGCACGTCGGCGACGGCAAGGAGGCGTTCATCGCCTACTTCGAGCGCATGGCCGCGGAGTACCCAGGCAAGCGCGTCGAATTCAGGCGCGCCGTCGCGGAAGGCGATCTCGTCGTGCTGCACTGCCACCAGACGTGGCCCGGCGACCGGGACTACGCGGGCATCGACATCTTCCGCTTCGACGACGGGAAGGTCGTCGAGCACTGGGACGTGCTGCAGGTGATCCCCGAGTCGTCGGAGAACGACAACACGATGTTCTGAGCCGTCAGGCGCTTGACGGCTCCGTCGCCAGGAAACCGCCTCTCGCCCACCACGCTGCTGCGGGCGGGACGAGGTGTGTATGGCCTGCCGGTGGAGAGCCGGTTCGGTCGCCGCGCCGTCGGTCGACAAGACCGTCGAAGCAGTTGCCGCCGCGCGCGGGGAGCGCGTCGCGAACAGCGGCGCCATGGCGGCGAACGTGCTTGGTCTGACCACGCAGGTACCCGTCGAGCGCGTCTATCTCACGTCGGGGCCGAGTCGGACGTTGAAGCTCGGCCACGAGCGGATCGAGTTGCGCCACGCGCCCGAGTGGCAACTGGTGCTTCCCGGCCGGCGTGCCGGCGAGGCCGTGCGCGCGTTTGCCTGGCTTGGACGTGACAAGGCCGGCGGGGCGGCGGAAATGGTGCGGCAACGGTTGAGCGAGGACGAGCAACGCGAACTGGGCAGCGTGAGCGCGCAGATGCCGGGATGGCTGGCCGGGCCGGTGAGCGCGGTGGCCCATGGCTGAGCGGTACCTGGACCTGGCGCCTGGCGATTCGCCAGGAGGTGCTGGACGTCGCGGCCAGCGCATCCGGCAGGCCCGCCTACCTGTTGGAAAAGGACATCTGGGTCGTGTGGGCGCTCGAGACCCTGTTCAAGGGCTCCCTCGGAGAGCCGCTGGTCATCAAGGGCGGCACGTGCGGCCGTGCTACCCTCGCAGGCGTACCGGGCATAACCCGCAAGAGTCTGCGCCGGTTCGAACCCGGGCATGGAAAGACGGATGGAAACTCAGATCAAGGTGATCGTCGAAAAGCACCCCGACGGCTACGTTGCCTATCCGCTGGGCGTGAAGGGCGTGGTGGTCGGCCAAGGCGACAGCTATCAGGCGGCACTCGACGACGTGCGCTCGGCTATCGCGTTCCACGTCGAGACGTTCGGCGCGGAGGCGCTGGTGGACGACGACTCGCCGGTCGTGGAGGCGTTCGTCGCCGAGGCGAGTATGGCCGGCTAGCGCCCCGCAACCGTCGCCTGCGGCTCCGCTCGCGGCCCAGCCCCACCCGCCTACGCGCCTGCGCCGTCCTACGGCGCAGGCGCGTAGGTCGTGGCACGGTTCCCGAAGGACGCGCCGCGGCGGAAGGTCGTTCGCGCCCTCGTCGTCAACGCTGCGGGCGATCTGCAATCAGTCGGGAGTGGCCCGGGCCGACTTTCTGCAAGCATACGAGCGATCATGAGGAAGATCGCAGGGCCACCGCGGTCGCTCCCCCGGCACTGCTCCGGTGGGACGCACCTCAGCCACCCCGGTCGAACTCGAGCGCCATCGCCGGCTCCGCCGCCACGACCTCCCCGTCCCGGTACGCCAGCCGGCCGTTCAGGAAGGTGTGCGTGATGCGCGTCCCGAAGGTGACCCCGGAGAACGGCGTCCAGCCGCACTTGTAGAACACCGGTTCGTCGTCCACCACGGTGCGCCCGTCCGGGTCGACCAGGACGAGGTCCGCCCAGTAGCCCTCGCGCAGGAAGCCCCGCTCGCGGACCTCGAAGCGCAGCGCCGGCGCGTGGGCCGTCTTCCGCACCACGGTCGTCACCGGAAAGAGGTCGAACAGCGTCAGCAGCGCGTGCTGGACCAGCGGCAGCCCCGAGGGCGCCTCCAGGTAGGAGCCGGCCTTCTCCTCGCGGGTGTGCGGCGCGTGGTCGGTCGCCACGATGTCGATCCGGTCCTCCGTCAACGCCGCGCGTAGCGCGTCCCGGTCCATCGCGTTCTTGATGGCGGGGTTGCACTTGACCTCGGCCCCCCGCTCGCCATACGCGCTGGCATCGAAATGGAGGTGATGCACGCAGACCTCCGCCGTGATCCGCTTGCCCTCCAACGGCCCGGTCTCGAACAGCGCCATTTCGCGCGCCGTCGTCAGGTGCAGCACGTGCAGGCGGCTGCCGTGGCGCTTCGCGAGCTCCACGGCGAGGCTCGAGGACTTCCAGCACGCCTCTTCCGAGCGGATCTCGGGATGCGCCTCGAACGGGATGGCGTCCCCGTAGCGGGCCCGCGCCCGCGCCTCGTTGGCGAGGATCGTCGGCGTGTCCTCGCAGTGAGTCGCGATGACGAGGGGCGTGGAGGCGAAGATGCCGTCCAGCGTCACCGGATCGTCGACGAGCATGTCGCCGGTGGACGCGCCCATGAAGACCTTGACGCCGCATGCCCGCGAGGTGTCCACGGCCTTGATGGCTTCGAGGTTGTTGTTCGTCGCGCCGAAATAGAACGCGTAGTTGGCGGCGGACTTCGCGGCGGCGCGGCGGTGCTTGTCCAGCAGGGCCTCCGCCGTCACCGTCTGCGGCAGGCAGTTCGGCATCTCCATGTAGCTCGTGATGCCGCCGGCGAGGGCCGCGCGCGACTCCGTCGCGATCTCCGCCTTGTGCTCGAACCCCGGTTCCCGAAAGTGCACCTGGTCGTCGATCATGCCGGGGATAAGCCACGACCCCCGCGCATCGACCTCGCGGTCGCCGTCGATGACGCCGCCGATCCGGTCGATGCGTCCGTCCCGAATGGCGAGATCCCCCTCGGTGACCGTTCCCTCGTTCACCATGCGGGCGTTCTTGATGACCGTCCTCACGAACTCCCCACCCGAGCGCTGCGACCCCACGAGTGTATAGGATCGGCCACCCCGAACCCGACTTCCCGGCGCACCACGTACAATACCCGTACGGCACGGAGCGAAGACCCCATGCGCGACCCCCGCGTCATCGAACTGCTGAAACGCACCCTCCCCGCGGCCAGCGTCATCACGGAGCCCCGGGCGCTGGGCCCCTTCGAGACGGATGGGCTGACGGCCATCCGTCAGAAACCCTGGGTCGTCGTGCTCCCGGAGACCGTCGAGCAGGTGCGCGCCGTCCTCGGGATCTGCCGCGAACACGACACGCCGGTCGTGACCCGCGGCGCCGGCACGGGCCTCTCGGGCGGAGCGCGGCCCCTCGCCGACGGCGTGCTGCTGACCCTGACCAAGATGAACCGCGTGCTCGAGGTCGACACCGACACCTGCACCGCGCGCGTCGAGCCGGGCGTCACGAACCTCTCGATCACCGACGCGGTGGCGCACCACGGCCTCTACTACGCACCGGACCCCTCGTCGCAACTCGCCTGCAGCATCGGCGGCAACGTCGCCGAGAACTCCGGCGGCGTGCACTGCCTCAAGTACGGCCTGACGGTGCACAACGTGCTCGGCATCACCGTGCAGACCATCGAGGGGGACGAACTCGTGCTCGGCGGCAAGACCCTCGACGCCCCGGGCTACGACCTGCTCGCCGCGATGATCGGCTCGGAGGGCATGCTGGGCGTGGTCACGGAAGTCGTCGTCAAGCTGCTGCCGGAGCCGTCCGTCAAGCGCGTCTTGCTCGCGGCCTTCGACGACATCCGCCAAGCCGGCGACGCCGTGGCCGCGATCATCCGGGGCGGCGTCATCCCGGCCGGGCTCGAGATGATGGACGCCCTCGCCATCAAGGCCGCGGAGGACTTCGCCCACGCCGGCTACCCACGCGACGCCGCGGCCATCCTCCTCTGCGAACTCGACGGCATCGAGGCGGAAGTGGAGGCGGACACCGGACGCGTGCGCGCCATCCTCGACGACGCCGGCGCCACGGAGACGCGCCTCGCGGCGACCGACGCCGAACGCGAGACGTTCTGGCGCGGCCGCAAGGCGGCGTTCCCCGCCGCGGGCCGGCTCGCGCCGGATTACTACTGCATGGACGGCACGATCCCGCGCCGGGAACTCGGCGCCGTGCTCGCCGAGATCACCGCCCTGTCAGAGCGCTACGGACTGTCCGTGGCCAACGTCTTCCATGCCGGGGACGGCAACCTGCACCCGCTCATCCTCTACGACTCCGCGCAACCCGGCGAACTCGAGAAGGCGGAGGCGCTCGGCGGCGACATCCTCACGCTGTGCGTGTCCGTGGGCGGCACGATCACCGGCGAACACGGGGTCGGCGTCGAGAAGCTCGACGAAATGTGCGCGCAGTTCGACGGCGAGGAACTCGACCAGTTCCACCGCCTGAAGGCCGCCTTCGACCCGGCCGGGCTGATGAACCCCGGCAAGGCCATCCCGACCCTCGCGCGCTGCTCGGAGATCGGCGGCATGCATGTGCACGGCGGTGCGCTCCCGCATCCGGAACTGGAGCGGTTCTGATGGCGCGCGCCCGCGACCGGACGCGCTGATGGGGGCGCCCCGAGACGCCGCCCGCGATACCGAAGAGACCTGGCCCGGACGCGACGACTCGGACCACCTGCGGGCCGCCGTCGCGGCCGCGCGCGAGCAGCAGACGCCCGTCACCATCCGGGGTAGCGGCAGCAAGGCGTTCCTGACGGCAGCCGCCGCGCACGCCGGGGCGAGCCTCTCGACGCTCCGCCACACCGGCATCGTCGCCTACCGGCCCGACGAACTCGTCGTGACGGCGCGCGGCGGCACCCGTCTCGACGAACTCGCGCGCGCATTGGGCGCCCACGGACAGGCATTGCCCTTCGACCCGCCGCGTTTCGGCGGCGCGGGGACCGTGGGCGGCGCGGTGGCCGCCGGACTCGCCGGACCCGGGAGGCCCTGGCTCGGCTCCGTGCGCGACGCGGTGCTCGGCGTGCGGATCGTGAACGGCCTCGGCCAGTCCCTCGCGTTCGGCGGACAGGTGCTGAAGAACGTCGCCGGTTACGACGTGTCCCGCCTCATGGTCGGCGCGTTCGGCACGCTCGGGCTGCTCCTCGAGGCGAGCATGCGCGTGCAGCCGGCGCCCGAGACCGTCGCCGTCCTCGCGCAGACGTGCTCCGCAGAGGAAGCCGCCACCCTCGTGCGCGGCATCCTCCGGAAGCCCCTGCCGGTCACGGGAACATGCCACGTGGACGGCGTGCTGCGCATCCGGCTGGCCGGCAGTGAGAACGGCGTGCGGCACGCCCGCGACACGCTCGGCATCGATCTCGAAGCGGAGGACGACGCGTTCTTCGACACGGTGCGCGATCACGGACATCCGTTCTTCTTCCGGGAGCGGGAGCCCGACTCCACGGGCACGCTCTGGCGCCTGTCGCTGCCGAGAGGCGCGGCGTTCGACCAGCCCGACGCGCTCGTCGAATGGGCGGGCGCCCGGGCGTGGTGGCGTACCGACGCCGGTCCGGACGCGGTACATGCCGCGGCAGTCGCCCACCAGGGATTCGCGACGCCGTTCGGCAGTGGAACCTCCCGTACGCCGGCCGCCGTCGCGAAGTACATGCGCCGCGTGAAAGCGGCCTTCGATCCCGACGGCATCCTGAATCCCGGCGCGATGGCCGATGCGGACTGAACTGGCTGCCGACTTCCTCGCGACCCCGGAGGGGCCGCGCGCCGACGCCATCCTGCGCTCCTGCGTGCACTGCGGCATGTGCAACGCCACCTGCCCCACCTACCAGGTCCTTGGCGACGAACTCGACGGGCCCCGCGGGCGCATCTACCTGATGAAGGAGATGTTCGAGGCGGGGACCCCGAACGCCACCGCCCGCACGCACCTCGACCGCTGCCTCACCTGCCGCGCCTGCGAGACCACCTGCCCCTCCGGCGTCCGCTACGGCGAACTGCTGGAGATCGGCCGCGGATTCGTCGAAGACGGTCTCAAGCGTCCCTGGGTGGAGCGCATCGTCCGCCGCTGGCTCAAGGGCGTGATCGCGTCGCCCGCATGGCTGCGGCGCTGGCTCCGGCTCGGCGCGACGTTCCGGCGCTTCGCCCCGAAACGCCTGCGGAGCCTGATCCGCCGCCCCGAAGCGGAGGAGCCGGCCGGCGGCGCCGGAGAGATCCTCCTCCTGCAGGGCTGCGTCCAGCGGGTGATGACCCCGGAGACCAACCGGCATCTCGCGACGCTGCTGGCAAGTCGCGGCCTGTCCGTCCGCACGGACGCCAAAGAAGGCTGTTGCGGCGCCCTCGCCCTGCACCTCGGCGACGTGGACGACGGACGCGCCGCCATGCGGCGCAATCTCGACGAGGTGGACTGGAGGAGCGCCCACCGCATCGTCTCGACCGCGACCGGCTGCGGCGTCACGCTGAAGGACTACGGCCACCTCCTCCAGGACGACCCGTTCCACGGCAAGCCCGCGCACGATTTCGCGGCCAGGGTCCACGACGTCGCGGAACTGCTGGCCGATTTCTCCTTCGACAAGCGAACGGACATCGACCGCGTCGCCTGGCACGCGCCGTGCACGCTGCAGCACGGCCAGAAGATCGCGGGGCTCGTCGAACGCCTGCTCACGGACGCCGGGTACGAACTGGTCCCCGTCCGCGATCCGCACCTGTGCTGCGGTTCCGCCGGTTCCTACTCGGTCCTGCAGCCCGAGATCTCGTCGGAGTTGCGGGACCGCAAGGCGGCCGCGCTGACCGAGCACGGTCCGGACGCGGTCGCGACGGCGAACATCGGCTGCCAGATGCACCTCGCGGACGCGGTCGAGGCGCCGGTGCTACACTGGGTCGAGCTGCTGCGCTGAGCGCGGGGGCCCGTTAACCCCATTTCGGCCCGTCGCGCGTTGTACGAGACACGACACGAGAGGGCCGCGTCAGGCCGTCATGGTAGTCAGCGGGTTCGGTACCGCTCTGCTCGTGCTCCTGGTGACGGCAGAGCTGATCCAGGGCGGGCTTGGCCTGCTGCGTGTGGCTCGCCACGGAGTTCCGGTCAGCTCCGGCGAGGCCGCCGGGGAATCGCGACGCACCGCCGGAACCCCGCGGCCGCAACGCCCCGTCATCGAGGCTCCGCCGCCGGTCTACCTGGGTGAGTCTCCCCGGGGCGACCCGCACCAGGCGTCCGACGAGCCGGTCGTCGTGCATCCCCCACATCAGACGCTGTTCAACAACGAATACCTGCCGATCGTCAAGGTTGCGCCGGCTTACCCGCCGGAAGCCGTCTTGGCCTGTGTCGAGGGCTGGGTGTTGCTCGAATTCACCGTCACGGACAGGGGCCGGGTACGTGAGCCGGTCGTGATCGAGGCGAGTCATCCCGACCTGTTCGACCAGGCAGCCGTCAGGGCAGCCCTGGAGTTCACGTACGTACCGAAAGCGTGGAACGGAGCCACCGTGGAGGTGGACGGCGTTCGGTACCTGATGCGCTTCGAACTACCCCCGGATAGCTGTCCGAGGCGTGGCCGCCTGTTCGAGGGTGTGCGCGCGTCGGACTGCGTCAGCTCGCCAGGTGCTCCGCCAGCACGGTGTGCCCGAGGTCTTCGATCATGCCGGCATGCGCCGGTTCGTTGACGAGATTGCGCAACTCGCCAGGGTCGTCGGTCAGGTCGAACAGTTCACAGGGCGTGTCGGACTCGATGTCGACCGTCAGCCGGTAGCGTTCGTCCCGCAGGGCCGCGTACGAGCGAATCCGCGAAAAGACGTGCTCGCGGCTCGATGGGACCGGGTCGGATACGCGCGGCAGGAGCGATCGGCCCTCGCACGTCGGCAGCGAGGCGCCTCCGATGTCCGCCAGGGTCGCGGTGACGTCCGTCAGTTCGGTGAGCCCGGTGTCCGTGCGGCCCCGGGTGCCACCGGGCGGCCGGATGATCAACGGCACCTTTGCGGAGCCCCGGTAGAAGTTGTGCTTGGCCCACAGGTGGTGTTCGCCGAGCATCTCGCCGTGGTCGCAGGAGTAGATGATCCAGGTGTTCTCAACCTCGCCACTGTCTTCAAGAACCCGGACCACGTCGCCGATCCGCTGATCGATGAGCGAGACCATTCCGAGATAGTGACGAATGCCCTCCCTGATGAACGCGTCGTCCATCACCTGCACTTGCGAATGATCGTTCAGGTAATCCAGGTACTCGCCCCAGACCGGGTTCGGGGCCTCTATCACGGTCTGGTCGGGCAGCTCGATGTCGGCGTCGCGGTAGTACTCCGCCCAGACAGGGTCGTCGATCAGGGGGACGTGGGGTTGCACGAAGGCGAGCTTGAGCAGAAACGGCTTGTCGCTGGTCCGGGCCGCAAGCCAGTCGATGGCCCGATCCGCCAGGAAAGAGGAGAGGTCCAGTTCCTGCGGCAACACGGACGTGCGCGCACGCCAGTGATCGGGCGTCAGGCGAAACACGCTCTTGATCATGTCCCGGTACGGATCGAGCACCCCGTGGTCCGCCAGGTGATCGGTGTAAGGGGTTCTGACCTTGGTGTTGACATGGAGGTAACGGTCGTACTCCTCGAGCACATGGTCCCAGCCGAAATCTCCCACCAGTGACTCGAACGCGCGCATGTCGAAGGGACCATCGCTGTCCTCGACCTGTTGCCGAGTCGGCATGCCGTGGTAGTGGGTCTTGCCGATCGTGGCCGTCTCGTAGCCTCGCGCCCGCAGGACTTTCATCACCGTCGGCCGGGCCGGATCCAGCGGCCCCGTATTGCTGAACATGTCGAACTGATGCGTGTATTGCCCGGTGATGACCGACGCCCTCGATGGCTGGCATATCGGGCTCTGACACCAGGTCTCGGCAAACCGGACGCCCTCGGCGGCGAGTCGGTCGAGGTGGGGCGTCCGGACCAGCGGGTGGCCGGCGCAGCCGAGCACGTCGTGGCGATGCTGGTCACTGAAGATGAACAGGATGTTGGGATCGCTGCCGCTCATGGGTCCGCTCCCTTACGAGACGTCAGAACGCATCGCCGAGAATACTTGACTGCGACTCGCGACGCGTGTCGGCGATCCGGATCTCCGGAGGCCCGCCGGAACTTCCATAGTTCCTCCCTTCTCCCTCCCGCAAGCACCGCTAGTGTGGGGCGTTCATCGCAAGGGAATGCACCCCCATGAGACTCTCGAAATTCGTCGTCTCGGCAGTAGGCGAATTCTCCTGGCGTCCCCCCGCATGGCTGCAACGCGCGGGCCCGCGGCGGGTGGGGTACGGCGCGGCGGCGCTGGTCGCGGCGGCGGCGGTGGCCGTGGGCGCCTACCTCTACTACGAGCGCCTGCCCAAGCCCCTGGAGGTCCGGATCGAGGTGGACGCGCCGGGAACCTCGCGCATCGAGCAGGGCGAACTGGTCATCGCGCCCCTCCATCTCGACTTCGCCTACCCGGACGACCAGGCCGCGACGCCGCCGCCCCTTTCGGCCGCGCGCCTCGACCTCGTCGGCAACGTCATCGGGGAAGGCGTCGAACTCGACCCGCCGATGCCCGGCGAGTGGACCTTCGCGACGGAGAACCGACTCGTGTTCACGCCGGCCGAGGATTGGCCGGCGGACCGCGAGTACCGGATCCGGCTCTCCCCCGACCTGTTCGCGCCCAACGTCGATCTGGCCGCCTCCGCCGTCGAGTTCCAGACACCCCCTTTCGTCGCCGAACTCCTCGAAGCGAGCTTCTACCAGCACCCGGAGATCGTCGCGGAACGACGCGTGACGGCCAGCTTCGGTTTCTCGCACGCCGTCGCGCGAGACGCCTTCGAGCGACGCCTGACCCTCACCATGCGCGAAGGACTGGAAGAGGTGCGCGCAGGCGACGCGCGGGAACTCGGCTTCAGCGTCGAGTACGGACCCCACGACCGCACCGCCCACGTGCACTCGGACATCGTCGCCGTCCCGGAGCGCGAGCACTTCGCGACCGTCACGGTGGACGACGGCCTCGAGCCCGCGAACGGCGACGGCGTGTCCGAGGAGACGCTGTTCGCCCAGGTGCGCGTGCCCGACCGCGAGAGCTACTTCCGCGTCGAGCGGATCGCGGCGTCGATCGTCAGGGACGCCGAGGGCGATCCCCTGCAGACCGCGGTGGTGTCCTTCACGGACCAGGTGAACACCGAGGCCTTCGAGAGCGCCGTGCGCGCATGGCTGCTGCCGCGGGACCATCGCCTCGGCGAGAGGACCTACCGGAACCACCGCTGGCGTTCGCCCGGCGAGGCCACGGCGGAGGTGCTCGCGCAGTCCGAGGCGCTGGCGCTGACGGTGAATCCCACCGAGCGCGACGCCGCCATGCTGCAGAGCGTCACCTTCGATGCGCCGCCCGGCCGTTTCGTCTATCTCCGCGTCGCGCCCGGCCTGACGTCGGCGGGGGATTTCGTGCTCGCCTCGGGCCACGACTCGGTCGTGCGCGCGCCGGCCTACCCCAGGGAGGCCGCCATCGCGCAGGACGGCGCCCTCCTGCCGCTGACCGGCAACCGCCTGCTCACGCTCTCGGGGCGCGGCGTGTCGGCCGTCCGGGTGGACGTCCAGCAGCTCCTGCCGGACACCCTCAACCACCTGGCGAGCCAGACGGGCGGCGACATCCGGGATCCCTGGTTCCGGAACGAGTGGGCGTTCGACGCGGACAACCTGTCGACGCTGACCACCCGCATCGTCGAGCTGAACCCCGCCCATACGCGCGAGCAGGTCTTCGCGACCCTGGACCTCGATCCGTTCCTGGACGCGGGCGGCGCGTTCTTCGTGCGGGTCCAGGGTTGGGACCCCGAACGGAAGCGCGCGGTCGGCAGGGCGGACCGGCGCATGGCGCTGGTCACGGACCTCGGCCTGCTGGCCAAGACCAATGCCGACGGGAGCCAGCACGTGTTCGTGCACTCCATCGCCACGGGGGCGCCCGTGCCGGGAGCCGAGGTGGCGCTCCTCGGCAAGAACGGACTCCCGGTGCTGACGGCCAGGACCGATGCCGAAGGGCATGCCGCGCTCGCCTCCGCGAGGGACTTCGAGCGGGACCGGACGCCGACGGTCTTCGTGGCGCGCCACGGGGCCGACGTCACGTTCATGCCCTATCGGCGCGACGACCGGCGCCTGACCTGGTCCGGGTTCGACGTCGGCGGCGAACACACGGCCGAGGATGACGCCGAGCGCCTGAAGGCCGCGCTCTACACGGACCGCGGGCTGTATCGGCCCGGCGAGACGGTGCGCCTGTTCGGCATCGTGCGCGAAGGCGATTTCGGGTCCGCGCCGGGCGCCCCGATCGAGTTGCGGATCACGGACGCGCGCGGCAACAGCGCGTTCGAGACCCGGGTCGCCCTGCCGGACGACGGGCTGCTCACCTGGGACCTCGAGACCCGTCCGGAGTCGCCGACCGGCGTCTATCGGGCAGGGGTCTACCTCGTGCACGAAGACGGCGGTCGCCGGAGCCTGGGCGACGCGTCGTTCCGCGTCGAGGAGTACCAGCCTGACCGGCTGCGCATCCGCGCGGCGATCGTCGAGCAGGCCGCGGATTCGCCGGACGCGTCGCCGTCGCTGCGTGAAGTCCCTCGCCGCGCGTGGCTCCACCCCGCTGCGCACCAGGCGCGGGTGACGCTGCACAACCTCTTCGGCACGCCGGCGCAGGACCGCCCGGTGCGGGCCACCGTCCGGCTGACGCCCAGGTCGCCGAACTTCGCGGAGCACCCGGGGTTCGTGTTCACGGACCCGTTCCGCGACCCCGGCACGACGCCGAAGGCGGTCACCCTCGAGCTCGCGGAGACGACGACGGGCCCCGACGGCGTCGCCACCCTGCCGTTCGACATCGGCCAGTACGACAACGGCATCTACTCGCTGCTGCTGAACGCGGAGGGGTTCGAGGCCAGCGGCGGGCGGGGCGTCAAGGCGCTGGCCGGGACCCTGGTGTCGTCGGCGGAGGCGCTGGTCGGGTACCGGACGGACGGAACTCTCGACTTCGTCACCCTGGACAGCGCGCGCACGGTGCGGTTCCTGGCCATCGACCGCGACCTGGACCCCGTGGCGCTGGAGGGTCTGCAGTCGGTACTCGTCGAACGCCGCTACGTTTCGGCGCTGGTCAAGCAGCCGAACGGGCGTTTCGCATACCAGTCGGTGGCCCGGGAAACCGAACTGGAACGGACCGCGTTCGCGTTGCCGGCGCAGGGCGCCGAGACGGCGCTGCCGACCTCGCGCCCGGGGCGTTTCGCGATCGACATCGTCGACGCCCGGAACACGAGGCTCAGCCGGGTGGAGTTCGCGGTGGCGGGGACGGCCAACGTCGCCGGCAACCTCGAACGCAACGCGGAACTCGATCTCAAGCTCGACCGCCGCGAGTACGCGCCCGGCGACGAGATTCTCCTCGAGGTGACGGCGCCCTACGCCGGCACCGGCCTCGTCACCATCGAGCGGGACCGGGTGCATGCCTTCCAGTGGTTCAGGACGGAGACGAACAACGCCGTGGCGCGCATCCGCGTTCCCGACGGTCTCGAGGGCAATGCCTACGTCAACGTCGCGTTCGTGCGCGACATCGACTCGGAGGAGATCTTCGTCAGCCCCCTGAGCTACGCCGTCGCGCCCTTTGCCCTCGACCGCGCCCCGCGACGTCTGGACATCGACCTCGCCGTCCCGGACCTCGTCCGGCCGGGGACCGCGCTGACGGTCGGCTACACCGCGTCGGAACCCGCGCGGCTCGTGCTGTTCGCCGTGGACGAGGGCATCCTCGAGGTGGCGGACTACGACACGCCGGACCCGTTGGAGGCCTACCTGCGCAAGAAGGCGCTGCAGGTGGACACACACCAGATGGTCGACCTGATCCTCCCGGACTACGACGTGCTGCGCCGCGCGGCGGCGCCCGGCGGCGGGGACCTCGCCCGCCTGCTCGGCGCGAACCTGAACCCGTTCCGGCGGCGCTCCGAACCGCCGGTCGTGTACTGGTCGGGCATCCTCGAAGCGGACTCGGACCAACGCGAGGTCGCCATCGACATCCCCGACTACTTCAACGGCGAACTGCGCGTGATGGCCGTGGGCGTCGCCGCCGCCCGGCTCGGCGCGCAGGCGGAGCCCGTCACGGTGCGGGGCCAGATCGTGCTCACGCCGAACCTACCGCTGGCCGCCGCCCCGGACGACGTGTTCGACGTGGCGGTTGGGGTCGCGAACTTCGTCGAAGGGTCCGGCGCGGCGGCGGAGGTGACGGTCTCCGCCGAGGCCCTGCAGCGCCTGTCGGCGGACGGAGCTTCCGAACGGGCGGTCGCGGTCGCCGAAGGGGACGAAGGGCGGGCGCTCTTCCGCCTGCGCGCGGGCGCTGCGCCGGGGGCGGCGTCCGTGACGTTCGCCGGCCGCGTGGGCGACGTGTCCGTGCAGCGGCGGGCCACGTTGTCGGTGCGGCCGGCGACCGCGTTCCAGACTACGGTGGACGCCGGCTTCGACGCCGACGGCGAGACCTCGGTGGTTTTGCCCCGTCGGCTGCACGAGGCCTTCGCGGACCGGCGGGTGACGGCTTCGGCCAGCCCGCTTGCGCTTGCCGACGGACTCCTGGCGTACCTCCGTTCGTTTCCGCACGCCTGCGCGGAGCAGATCGTCAGCAAGGCGTTCCCCCAACTCGGCCTGCTCGAGGCGCCTTCCCTCGGCCTGGACCGGCAGGACTACCGGACGCTGTTCCGCGACACGATCGCGCTCCTGCGGCCGCGCCAGCACGCCGACGGCGGCTTCCTGTTCTGGTCCACGTCGCAGGAGTCCGCCGCGTTCCCTTCCGTGTACGTCACCCACTTCCTGACCGATGCCCGCGAACTGGGGATGCCCGTGCCCGACGACATGTACGCGCGTTCCGGGGAGTATCTGCTGCGCATCGCCGGCGGTGCGGATACACACGCGCAGTTCGATCTCGCCGCGGCGCGCACGCGCGCCTACGCCATCTACCTCCTGACGCGCCGCGGCCGGGTCACCACGAACCACCTCAACGCGCTGCAGGAGTCGCTGCAGGTCGGCGCCGCCGAGGAGTGGCGGACCGACATCGTGAGCGCGTACCTCGCGGCGAGCCACGCGCTGCTACGCAACGACGTCCTGGCGGACCGCCTGATCGAGGGCTATCGGCTCGGCGAGCCGGCGGGTGCGGACACCGACTTCGACACGGGCCTCGGCCGCGACGCGGTGTACGTCTACCTGCTCGCCCGCCACTTCCCGGAGCGTCTGGCGCGACTCGACGGCGACGCCGTTCCGCGGCTCGTGCAGCCGGTGTTCGAGGATCGCTTCAACACCCTCTCGGCGGCGTACACGATCCTGGCGCTGGGCGCGATCCACCGGCGCCTCGACGCGCGCGGCGCGCTGTCGCCGCCCGCCATCGCGGCGCAGGGTGCGGAAGGCCCCGTGGAGGTCGACGTGGCGCCCGGCGCGTTCGCCAGGGCATCTTTGCCGGTGACGGTCGAGCGGCTGAACATCTCGGGCGCGGCGACCGGCGGCGTCTACTACACCGCGAGCGAGTCCGGCTTCGACGTCGACGTGCCCGCGGAGCGCATGGCCGAAGGCATCGACCTGGACCGCGTCTACCTGGACGCGGACGGAGATCCGGCGGAGCGGGTCCGCGTCGGCGACGAACTGACGGTACGCCTCCGCGTACGCTCCACGGCCGGCCGGGTTCGCAACGTCGCCGTCACGGACCTGCTGCCGGGCGGCTTCGAGATCGTCACGGAGTCGGTGCGTCGAAGCTACGGCCGGTGGTCATGCGACTACCTGGACATACGCGAGGACCGGCTCGTGTACTACGGCAGCTTCGACGAGCGCATGGTCGAGCTTCGGTACCGGGTCAAGGCGACGAGCCCCGGCGAGTTCGCGGCGCCCGCCGCCCACGCCGCGGCCATGTATCACCCCAGCGTCCGCGCCCGGTCCGCGGCCGGTCGGCTGGTCGTGGAGGGCATGTGACCCCCGCCCCGAGCCGGCGCTCCCGCCGGCTCGCCGCGCTGTTCGCGAGCCTTGCCTGCGTGGTGCTTGCCTGGACCCTGTTGCCAAAACCGGCGCTCTACGGGGACATCCCGTTCTCGACCCTCGTGACGGATCGCGAAGGCCGCCCCCTCAAGCTCGTCCCGGCGAACGACGGCCGCTATCGCCTGTTCACCGGACTCGGCGACATCGCCCCGGTGGCCCGGGAGGCGACGCTGCTCTACGAGGATCGCGGCTTCCACCGCCACCCGGGCGTCGACCCCCTGGCGCTCGCGCGCGCGGCGTGGACGACCTACGTGCGGCGCACCCGGGTCGTCGGCGGTTCGACGATCACCATGCAGCTCGCCCGGCTGCGGTTCGGCCTCGACACGCGCACCGTGCTCGGCAAGCTCGTGCAGTCCGCCCGCGCGCTGCAGATCGAGCGCCACTACGGCAAGGCGGAGATCCTCGAGGCCTACCTGAACCTCGCGCCCTACGGCGGGAGCATCGAAGGCATCGGCACCGCCAGCCGGATCTACTTCGACAAGCCGGCGAGCGCGCTGAGCCTGGGTGAGGCGCTGGCGCTGGCCGTCATTCCGCAGAATCCGACGGACCGGTTCCCGGTGCGGGCGGCCGGCCGCGCGGAACTCCTGGCGGCGCGCGAGCGGCTCCTCGGGGCATGGCTGTCCGGGGCGGACGATGCGGATGCCGGGGCGGTCGCGCGGGCGCGACTGATACCCGGGTTCCGCTCGCCGGCGGGGTTGCCGTCGCACGCCCCGCATTTCGTCCGGGACCACGTCCCGCACGGGTCGGGTTCACGCATACGCACGACGCTGGATCTCGACCTCCAGCACCTCGTCGAGGCGCGCATCGCCGAGCACGTGGAGCGGCGCCGTCGTGACGGCATCGCGAACGCGGTCGCCATGCTCGTCGACGCGCGAGGGATGGAGGTGTTGGCGCTGGTCGGGTCGGCGGAGTTCTTCGACGCGGCGATCGCCGGCCAGGTGAACGGCGCGCGGGCGCCCCGTTCGCCGGGCTCGACCCTCAAGCCGCTACTGTACGCGCTCGCGATGGACGCGGGGCTGATACACCCGATGACCCTGCTGGAAGACGCCCCCCGCCGCTACGCCGCGTACACGCCGGAGAACTTCGACCGCGGCTTCCTGGGACCCGTGTTCGCGCGCGACGCGCTGGTCTACAGCCGCAACGTGCCGGCCGTGGGACTGCTTGCGGACTTCGGCGTGGAGCGTTTCCGGGACTGGCTGCGCGGTGCCGGCGTGAAGGATCTTCGACCCGCCGCGGACCACGGCCTGGCCCTCGCGCTCGGTGGCAGCGAGATCACCATGGAGGAGTTGGTACGACTCTACGCGACCCTGGCGGGCGGGGGCGTCTGGCGCGATTTCACGATCGTGCCCGGATCCATGCCCGGTACCCCGCGGCGCGTGCTCAGCGAGGAAGCGTGCTTCCTGGTGCTGGACATGCTCCGCGATGTCGCGAGGCCCGATGCGCCGGCGCGGGGTTTCGACGAACGGCCCGCCGTTGCCTGGAAGACGGGCACCTCGTTTGGTTTCCGGGACGCCTGGAGCGTGGGCATCGTCGGCCACTACGTGCTCGCGGTCTGGGTCGGCAACTTCGACGGCAGCCCCAATCCGGCCCTCGTCGGCCGTGAAGCCGCCGCACCCCTGTTCTTCGCCATCGCCGACGGTCTTCCCGCCTCCCAAGGCGTCGAGTCGCCCTGGGACGACCGCCCCTGGTGGGCCGTGCAGGACGGGTCGCCGGAAGCGGCCGGCGCCCTCAACCTGCGGCGGGTGGAGGTCTGCGCGACCACGGGCGACCTGCCTGGACCGCACTGCCCGCGCACGACGCGATCCTGGTTCATCCCCGGCGTGTCGCCCATCCGGGTGTCGACGGTCTACCGGGCCATCGACATCGACCGGCGCACCGGGCTCAGGAGCTGTCATGCGGACGAGCACACGGACCGGATCGTCCACGAGTTCTGGCCCTCGAACCTGCACGACGTCTTCCGCCGCGCGGGGATCGCCATCCGCCGCCCACCGCCGTGGTCGCCGGACTGCGGACTGGACGAAACCTCGGCCGCGGGACTGGCCCCGCGCATTCGGTCCCCGCAGCGATCACTCGTCTATCACGCCGCCGCGTCCGGTGGGCTGGAGGGCAACGTGCCGTTCTCGGCCGTGGCGGACGGCGACGCACGCAGGATGTTCTGGTTCGTCGACCATCGCCTCGTCGCGGCGACCCGGCCTGGCGAAAGCTACTTCTGGACGCCGCGGCCGGGCCAATTCACGGTCCGCGTGGTGGACGACCTCGGGCGGGCCGCGGCGGAGACGATCCGGGTGCGCGCCTTTCCGGGGAGCCTTCAGCCGGGGAAGCTCCCTCGGCCGCCGACGCGCAAGGAAGTGTTGGCGTTCCCCCCTTCGGCGGATGCGTACTTCCATGCAAGGTGACCGGGAGAGGCGGGCCAGATGTCGAGAGACACGCCGCGGTCGCCGCACGAGACGGCAAGGGAATACGCGTCGACGGGCAGTACCTCATTCGTGCGGGGGCCGGATGCCTTGACAGGCTGAGGGTTCGCCCATCAGAACTTAGCTGATCGACGACACGTCCCCGGCCGCTGGCACGGTCGCGGGGCGCGTTCGCCGCGTCCGTTCCACGCCGGCCTTCCACCCCCCTGACGACCTGACGAATCGCTCCGGCGAGGATCTGCCGCGAGCGCGTTTAGCGCGCTGGTGAGTACGCGGTCGTTGACGCTCGACGCCTTGGCGTCTAGCGTCGGGAACCGGAACACGCACGGTTGTCCGGAGGAGAACAGGCACGATGCGCGCACGGGAACGCCGACGACAATTTGGGGGCCGCGGACTGCCGCGGGGGAGCACCGCGTGCGGCAGATGAACTTCGATCTGCTGCGGCTGCCGGACGGCAACCGGCAGGGCTCGCACGGCACGCGGCGCGGACGGGGTACGTCCTGGCGCAGGCTGCGGAGACGCTGCACCGGCTCGGCTACCGGGGCCTGAAGGCGCAGGGGCTCAAGGGCCGGCACATCGAGGCGCTGGTCGCGGAGTGGAAGCGCCAGGGGCTGTCGGACGGCACCATGCGCAACCGGATGGCGCACCTGCGCTGGCTGGCGCGGCGGATCGGCAAGCCGGGCATCGTGCGCAGGGACAACGCGAGCTACGGGATCGGGACGGGCGATGATCGGGCGGCGTAGCCTGAGGTCGGCCAGCCGGTTGACGGGGCCCCCGGGTGCGTCCATAGTTGCGCTCGAGACGCACGATGCAAATCCTGCCCTCTTTCCGAGGCCCGCACCCTGGTGCGGGCTTTCGTGTATCTGGGGTTCCGGTTGATCTACATCGCCTACCTCGACGAGTTCGGCCATGTGGGTCCGCACGTCTCCCGGAGCGATCCGCGGCACAACGACAGTCCGGTGTTCGGCTTCGCGGGATTCCTGATGCCCGTCGAGGAAGTGCGGGCGTTCGGGACCTGGTTCTTCCAGCGCAAGCGCGAGCTGCTCGGGTTCGAGATCCGGCGGTCCGGGAAGCACCCGGCGGTGTGGGAGAAGAAGGGCTCGAGCCTCTACAGGGTGGCGAACCTGAGGCGCTATCCGCAGCTGCACAGGCTGACCGGCCGGCTGCTGACGAGGATCGAGCGGGCCGGCGGTCGGGTGTTCTACGCCGGGATCAGGAAGACGTCGACGCGGGACTCGCACGACGCGAACGCGCTCTACTCGGCGATGCTGCGCGAGGCGATCGGGCGGATCGACGCGTTCTGCCGCGAGGACTGCGATCCGCCGGCGCGGTTCCTGCTGGCGCTCGACGAGCATCCGCGGCGCGCGGAACTGCTGACGGCGGTGGGACGCGACATGTACGCTCCTTCGGCAGGGCGTTCGATCCGTTCCAATGCACGGGGCGCGGCTAGCGTTGCCACCACATCCAGCGGTAGGGGCGCTTGATGCGACGATCCAGGAAGTCCTGGGTGAACTGGCGGTTCAAGGCGATCTGCCCCGATGCGCTCGCGGCATCGTCGAGGAGCCAGTCGGGGATGTCGGCTCGTGTTCGCGTGAACTCGATGGGAGAGACGGAGACGAGGAGGTTTTCGCCGGAGATCGTCCAGCACTGCTCCGGCGGACGCCGTTCGGAACTGTAGCGGTCGGGGCTCAGGAGTCCGGTGAGCATGCGGCGGGGGCGTTCGAAGGCTCGCTGCTGGTACTCGGCGAGGGTCATGGGCGCGCACCAGTCGGGGAGCTGGCGGTCGGGCGCAAGGCTCTCGCGGAAGAGTCCGCTGAGTACGGAGGACGACAGGAACAGCGCGTCCGTGGAGTCCGCGCCGTCGCCCGACGAGGTAGCGTCCTGGCGGTCCAGTTCGGCGAGCGTCGCCTTGACATAGGCTCTATAGAGCGACGTGGTCATGCGCTCCCGTATCGCGGCCACGGACCGCTGGAGCTGCCGGCGCGCCGCAGTGTTGTCCCCCGGCAGTGCGGTACGCGTGTAGATCATCAGGCAACGCTTGACGATCTCGGACTTGAAGCTGCGCGCGTCCGCGTTCATGGACAGGGCGAAGCAGGGGTACTCGGCAAACGGAATGGTCTCGTCCTTCACGATCTCGTCGGCGTACCTGTTGAACCGGTCGCGGGTGACATCATCGAAGACCACCGGAAAGCGTCTGTAGGACTGCTGCAGCCCACGCAGCTTGCCGGGTGTGAAGTCCTGGGTGTCGACAATCCGCGGGTGTCCGAACATGGAGGCCATCAACGTCTCGACAAGGCTCGTCTTGCCGCAGTTGCTCGATCCGTAGAGCACCGCGAACAGCGGCTGGTCGAAGCTGAAGGCGTTGCTGCGCAGCGCCGCATTTCGCAGATCGCACATGAGCGGCGCGAAGTAGAACCAGCACATGAACGTGAAGTAGTCGCGCTGCAGGCGTGGCACGTCGCCGACGAAGCCGTGCTCGTAGTTGTCGAAGAAGGAGAGCCAGGCGGCGACATCGCCGCGTACGGCTTCAGGCTCCGCGTCAAGCAGGAACGGGGCGTCGCTGAGGGTGAATGCGTCCCCGTTGCGTGCGAGGTAGATTGGCGGACCGGCCTCGGCGTCGCGCGAGCGGACCACGCGCACGATCTCCCTGACGATCCGGGGCGTGAGGCGGAGGTTTCCGCGACGGTCGGGACGGGAGGCGCCCGCGAGCCCGCGCCGGATCGCAGGCTTGATGGCCTCCATGCGGGCAACGACGGACGGAAACGACGCCTCCGCCTCCTCCGCGTCCTGGCCGGGCACATAGAGGGTGGTGCCGTCGGGGTTCTCCTCCGCCTCCACCAGTGCGGGCGTCCGCTCTATCCGCACGTGGTCGACGGGAGTGAGGTCCGACGAGATCGGCACGCGCGTGGTGGAGGCGTCGCGTACGGCCTCGTACTGGGCGCTGTAGTGGTCCCACGCGATGTCGTCCTCGTCGAAGACGATCAGCGTCTCGGCCTGGCGGCCAGAGAAGGCGCGCTCGGAAAGGTTCGCGGAGCCCGCGATGACACGGCGGCGATCCGGCGCGGCGCATGCGCCGATCACGCCGCCCGACAGCAGGTATATCTTGGCGTGTGCAATCGCGTCCTTGACGACGAGGAAGCGCACCGAACCGGCGGCGATGCGATCGTAGAGGGTCTGCCGACGCTCGTCGGTGACGCCGTCGAGACGCAGGAGCTGGCGCTCCAGGTCGCCCCGCACCACGGCCTGGAAGGCGAGTATGTCCTCGGCTTCCCGGGACAGGATGCCGCCGTGGCCGAAGATGCATTCGAAATCCGCGAAGTCGTGGTCGCGCAGGAGTGCGGCGATCATGGGGATGCTCGAGGTGTAGGTCAGCCCGCGAAAGGTGTCGAACCCCGCGAAGTGTCCGGGACCGAAATCCGCTACGGAATCGGCGCGGGCGTGAACCACGTTGAGCACATCGCGCCGTGTCACCGATTCAGCGTCGCCGAAGAGGAGTTGGGATTGATCGGCCAAGAGTCGAATGCCGTGCTCAGGGATCGGTCGAAGTCGGCGAGCGCAACTCCGGATCGGTCACGTTGACAGAGAGCGGTGGACACGGCTCGGCTGCGGGCGTGGGCACAAAACGGCATGCTGCGCGAAGAAAGGGCAGCGTGAAAAGGTGCGTCCGCAGGTCGGTGACCATCGCCTGAAGTCTAGTCCGGGAGTAGCGCGGACGGAAGTTGGCCTAACAGGCCAGAGACTCCCGCGACGCTTAGGCAGGCGCATGGGGAGCTGCGCTGGGCGCCCTACGCCATGCCGAGTTCCGCGAGCACCTCCTCGGTGTGCTGCCCGAGCATCGGCGCCGGGGCGCCCGGCTCGAGGGCGTGCGTGTCGAAACGCGCCGCCGGGCGCGCTTCCCTTGCCGGGCCGCCCTCCGGGTGGTCGATCCGCCGGAGGATGCCGTTGCACACGATCTGCGGATCCTCGAACACGTCCGTCGCCTGGTGGACGGGCGCGGTCGGCACCTGCTCCGCATCGAGCTTCGCCACCCACTCGTCCGTCGAGCCCGAGCGCAGCGCCTCGCGCATGACGTCGAACACCTCGCCGAAATGCGCTACCCGGGACGACAGGTCCTGGAAGCGTTCGTCCGTGATGAGTTCCGGCCGGCCCACCGCGCGGGCGAAGCCCCGCCACTCGTCGTCCGATGCGACGAACGCCACCATGTGGCCGTCGGTGGTCTCGAACGCGCGGTCGTAGGCGTCCATCGGTATGGGTTCGGAGACGCCGTCGCCGACAAGCGTGTGGTTGAGGAAGCCGTCCGGCCACATCCACGCGACGGTGGCGTCCAGCATGGCGAGCCTGACGTGGTCGCCTTCCCCGGTCCGCTCCCGGGCGAGGAGCGCGGCCGTGATCGCCTGCGCCGCCGTCACCGCCGTGAGCTTGTCCGGCAGGATCGTCTTCATGAAGCGCGGCGTCTCCTGGCCGCCCTGCATGTCCATGACGCCGGAGAGCGCCTGGATGACAGGGTCGTAGACGCGCTTGTGCACGTAGGGCCCGGACTCGCCGAAGCCGCTGATGGAGACGTACACGATGTCCGGCTTCAGCGCGCGGACGTGGTCCTCGCCCAGGCCCATTCGCTCCGCCGCGCCCGGGCGGAAGTTCTGCACGAACACGTCCGCCGTCTCGATCAGCCGCTCGAGGACGGCCATGTTCGGCTCCTGCTTGAGATCGAGCACCACGGAGCGCTTGCCGCGGTTGTTGTTCAGGAACGCCGCGCTCATGCCGCCCCGGGCCGGGCCGGCGTGACGCATGAGATCGCCGCCCGGGGTCTCGACCTTGATCACGTCCGCGCCCTGGTCGCAGAGCAGTTGCGTGGCGTACGGGCCAGAGACCATCGAGGTCAGGTCGACGATGCGGTACGGGCTCAGCGCTCCGCTCATGAATACTCCGTCCTGGGGGATGTACGGTAGTATCTTCGTGTCCCAAACCACTGGCAACGCGCATGAACACCACCGCCAAAGTCGACTTCGCGAGCGCCGCCTGGGTGGACGCCGCACGCACGGTGCTCGAGGAGCTGGTCGCCGCCCACCCCGACGAGAACCTCAAGTGCAGCGTCTGCGAAGTGTTCACGAACGCACCCGCGCACGTGGCGCCGTCCGGCACCGCCGCCTGGCACTTCTACATCGACGGCGCGTCGGTCACGGTCGATTCAGGGGAACGCGACGATGTCGACCTCCGGCTCGGCGGCGACTACCAGGAGGCCCTCCCCGGCGCGCGCACCGTGTACACGCCCGAGTATCTCGCCGAGCGGGCAAAGCAGGAGCCGGACCCGGAAGTCCAGGCGAACATCCAGGGCGACATGAGCATCCTGCCGCCCTGGATCGTGGAGTTGCACAACCGGCTGGCGCCCATCACGGCGTAGGCCGACCCGCACGGTCGCCCGCCCCTACTGCACCTCGAGCAGTTCCACCTCGAAGATGAGCGTGGCGCCCGGGCCGATGGCGCCCCCGGCGCCGCGGTCCCCGTAGGCGAGTTCGGGCGGCAGGAAGAGCCGCCACTTGTCCCCGACCTGCATGAGCTGCAGGGCCTCCGTCCATCCCGAGATGACGCCGTTCACCGGGAACGACGCCGGCCGGCCGCGCTGGACGGAGCTGTCGAACACGGTGCCGTCGATCAGCGTGCCGTGGTAGTGCGTGGTGACCGTGCTCGTCGGGCCCGGGGTCGCGCCGTCGCCCTCCGCGAGGATCTCGTACTGCAGCCCTGACGGGAGCGTCACGACGCCCTCGCGTTGCCCGTTCTGAGCGAGGAACGCCGCGCCGTCGGTGGGGGTGCTCATCACAGGCTCCTCAGGCTGCGCCGCAGCCGGTTCGGACGACTCCGGCTCGGGACTCTCGGCGCAACCGGCGACGAAGACTCCGAAGCAGCACGCGAACAGGAACAGGCGGACACGGTACATGGCATGGATTCACCGAGGCGGAAGGAAACCGCCATTGTATGCCACGCGCCCGCCCCGGCGCGGCGGCGCCGTCAACCGGATTCGTCCGGTCCGCTCTCCGCGTCCTCCGCGGCCCGGCTCTCGAGCTCCGCCCGCACCAGCCGGTCGGCGACCTCGAGGGCCTGCTTGCGCCCGATGTCCATGTTGATGACGTACTTGCCGGCCACCGCAAGGGACGGCACGCTCACGAGCGCCAGGTCGCGGAACGCCTGGTCGTTCTCCGCCACGGTCCGCGCGACCCGCGGCGAGCGCATCGCCGTCAGGAAACGTTCGCGGTCGATGCCGAAACCGTCGACGTAGTCCGCCAGCGCCTCCGCCGTCGCGAACTGGCGGTTGCGGTCGTGCAGGGCACGGAAGATCCGGTCATGGTTGGCTTCGAGGGCGCCCTCGAGTCCGAGCGCGACGTGCGCGCGGGCGAGGAGCCCGATGGCCGGATTGAACGCCACGTGCGCGCGCCGGAAGCGCACGCCCTCCGGCAGCGTGGTCCGCCACTCCTCGATGAGCGGGTCGAAGTTCCGGCAGTGCACGCAGGCATAGGAGAAGTACTCGACGACCTCCAGCGTCCGCGGCGCGCCGTCCGGGGGCGTGACTACCCGGTAGTGCTCGCCCTCGGCGGGCTCGCCGCCCACGTCGGCGCCGGTGCCGTAGAAGAGCGCGGCCCCGCCGAACCCGACCACCACCACGCCGATGGCGGCGATGATCCCGATGCGGATCCGCCGCAGCCGCTCGGCCTGTCGGACGTGGTGTCTGGCGCGTCTGTTGGCCACGGCGCGCAGTGTGTCACAATTGCCCGGATGAGCGAACAGTATGTCCTCTACAAGCAGGACTGGTGCTTCTTCTGCCGCCGCGTGCGCGCGTTCCTGGCGGACGCCGGCATCGAGATCCCGATGCGCGACACGATGCGGGACCGCGAGGCGGACCGGGAGCTGCAGGAAGGCGGGGGCAAGGCGACCGTGCCGTGCCTCAGGATCATCTCCGAAGACGGCGAGGTGCGCTGGCTGTACGAGTCGGCGGACATCATCGAGTATCTGGGGGACCGCGCCGCGCCGTAGAACGTTGGATCACCGCGCTTCCCACGGATTGACGGCCGTGAGCCCCAGCCTCTCGAAGTCCTGCACATTCCTCGTGGCGACGGCCAGGTCCCGAGCCGCCGCGGTACCAGCGATTAACGCATCGCCGAGTTCGAGAACACGACCCGCTTGACGAGCGCCCGCACGAAGCGCGGCGGCTCGCGCCGCATCCGCCCGACCCACCGGCAGGATTCGATCCTCGTAGTCGTTCTCGAGCGCCAGCAACGCGCCTTCGATGCGGTCTCGGCGACGGCCCGAAGGAAGCAGCGAAACGCCGAAGTCCAGTTCGTGAAGGACCACGACGGACAACCACAAGTCGTGATGGGACGACAGAAAGGAAGCCACCCGCCGGTCGGGAGTCTCCCTCGTCAACTCCGACACCACATTTGTGTCGATGAGGAACCCGTTCACTCCCGGCGCTCATCGACGAAGGGAATGGCCCTTCCGGACGCCCTGGATTCCGGCAACGGCAAGTTGGCGCCCCTCGGCATGTTCTCGACCAACCACCGGCCCAGCGGCATCCGTGGCGTCGCGCGGCCATGCCACTCGGACTCCGTCACGACCACGCAGGGCCGTCGCTTGCCGATCCGTTGCGGGCCCTCTTCCTCGGCGAGGCGGAGCACTTCCGACAGGCGCGTCTTGGCCTCGGATACGGTCCACACCCGTGTCGGCCTGGAGTCGTCGCGCAGCATCGTGAAAACACCGTGACGGTTCACAGGTGGTCCATGATAGTCCATGTTCGGCAGTCATCAAGCCAACAGGCCAGTCCCTCGGGGCGAGCCGAAGGAGCAGCCATGCAGGCCCGGAAAACAGACCGCACGCTCGTCAAGTCCTGGACGGACGGCGTCCCGGTCACAGACGCGGCGTGGGACCAAGTGCGCAACATCGCCTCGCTGCCGTTCATCAAGCCGAACATCGCCATCATGCCGACCGCGCCGAACAGTGCGCGGGCCAGTTCCGCGAACTCTTCCGGATTGCTCCGGGAGTGTTCGAGCATCCGCGTGAACATGTCGTCTGGCAGGAGACCGACATCCTCCGCGAACATGCAGAACACCAGCCCGTTGACGAAGTGCGCCACGGCTTGCGGCGCGTGGCCCCGGTCCCGCAACGAGCGGGCCAGTTCGGCGAAGGTCGCCGCGGCCCGTTCGGTCAATGCCTGGCCGCTCTCGCCCGGTCGGAGACGTTCCGGGTCCGACATGGCCCAACGGAGCCTGTCCCGGACGCCCGCGTCCGCGAGGTCCTCCAGCGCGAACTCGGGGTATGGCTGACGCTATTGGTCCAGTTCGTGCGGATGCGGAACCGCGCGATGTCCGAGACGATCAGCGGGGGTTCTCCAGCGCGAGCGCGTAATGGCGCAGTTGGTTGAAGGCCGCGTCTAGCCCGCGTGCTTGCCCTTGTACTCCCGAGCGAAGCAATGACGCCTCCAGACATCGGCCCACCCGTCGCCGCCGGTATCCTTGCCGGCGCCGCGCTCGAAACAGTAGCGCTCGCCCGCGGGGTCGGCCTCCACCGGGGTGGGCTCGCCGAGGAGGCGGCAGAGGTCGATGAAGTGTTCCTGGGCGGCCGAACGCTCCTTGAGTTCGGAGGCCCGCCACTTGGCGATGAAGTCCTGGGGTTCACGACCCGCGGGGCTTCAAGGCCGAACGGGGCCGGTTACGCCCCGACGTTGGCTCGGCCGGCGACAGGTCACTTCTGGTAGCCTTGCCCGCTTTCCCAGCGAGGCCAACGCATGAAACTCGGACTGCTCGGCGGCTACAGCGGCCGCAAGATCTCCATCCCCATCGATCAGGTCCGACACGCGGAGAGCTTGGGCTACGACTCCTTCTGGACGTCGGAGGCCTACGGTTCCGACGCCGTCTCGCCGGCCGCCTGGATCCTGGCGCAGACCGAGAAGCTTCGCGTCGGCACCGCCATCATGCAGATGCCGGCCCGCTCTCCCGCCATGACCGCCATGACGGCGATGACGCTGGCGGAGCTCTCGGGCGGCCGTTTCATGCTCGGGCTCGGCGCATCCGGCCCGCAGGTCGTCGAAGGCTGGCACGGGGTGCCCTACGGCAAGCCCGTCACGCGGCTGCGTGAGTACATCAAGATCGTCAAGCAGATCATCGCCCGCGAGGCGCCGTCGACGTTCGAGGGCGACCAGTACCAGTTGCCCTACGCAGGCCCCGGCGCGACGGGCCTTGGCAAGCCGCTGAAGAGCATCCTCCACTGCGAGGAGGACGTCCCGATCTACGCCGCCAGCATCACGCCCCGCGGCGTGGCCGCGGCCGCGGAAGTGGCGGACGGGTTCTTCCCCATCTGGATGGATCCGGAGAACGACACGGTCTTCGAGGAGTCCATCAGCCAGGGCCTCGCGGCGGGGGACCGCTCCCGCACCGAGTTCGATGTCGCCCCGTTCGTGACGGTGGCCTTGGGCGACGATGTCGAGCAGTGCATGATGCCGATCCGCGGCAACATGGCCCTCTACATCGGCGGCATGGGCGCCCGCGACAAGAACTTCTACAACAACTACGCCAAGCGCCTCGGCTTCGAGGAAGAGGCGGTGAAGATCCAGGACCTCTATCTCGCCGGGCGCCGCGACGAAGCGATGGCGGCCGTACCCCCCGAGCTTATGGACGC
This sequence comes from Pseudomonadales bacterium, assembly GCA_022825925.1. Taxonomy (GTDB): domain Bacteria; phylum Pseudomonadota; class Gammaproteobacteria; order Pseudomonadales; family Azotimanducaceae; genus VXNE01. The sequence goes on from JAJDVW010000120.1 coordinate 33,825, forward strand.
CTGCCACCTGATCGGACCCGCGGACCGCATCCGCGACCGCCTGCAGCGCTGGAAGGCCGCCGCAGCCACCGGGCGCGTGTCCACGATGATGATCGCCGGCGGCTCGCCGCGCGCCCTGGAGCTGGTGGCGGAGGAGATGCTGTAGGCGCACTTGCCGGGGTTCACCCTCTTCACACTTGATCGTGCACACGGTTGAGAACACAATCGTGCACTCATACGTGTCTCGGAGGCACCGGAAATGAACTTCGTCAGCGTACGCGAGCTACGCGCCAAGTCGGCCGCCGTATGGGATGCCCTGGCCACGGAGGGAGAGCTGGTGGTGACCTCGAACGGCAAGCCGATCGCGATTCTCTCCCCCACGACCGGAGCAACGCTCGAGGCTTCCCTGAAAGCGCTCCGTCAGGCGCGCGCGCAGCTCGCGATCGCGACGATGCAGGCCCGGGCGCGGGACTCCGGCGCCGACCGCATGACCCTGGAGGAGATCAACGCCGAGATCGCCGCGGCGCGCAGCCAGCGGCCCGCGTGAGGGTCGTCGTCGACACCAACGTGCTCGTCTCCGGTTTGCTGTCTCCCTTCGGGCCACCAGGGATCATCGTCAACCTGATCGCCCGCAGCCGGGTCCGGACCTGCTACGACACCAGGATACTCGCGGAGTACGTCGAGGTGCTCCGCCGGCCCGCGTTTCCCTTCGACGAAGCGGACGTGGCGACCCTACTCTCTCCGCTCGCGGCGCACGGCGAGCCGATCGCTTCGGAACCCCTGCAGGCACGCCTGCCCGACCCGGACGACGAACCGTTCCTTGAAGTTGCCATCGCCGCGTCCGCCGAGTACCTGGTCACGGGCAACGGCCGGCACTTCCCTCCCGATCTTCGGCAGGGCGTGCGCGTCGCCTCGCCCCGCGAGTTCCTGGAGACGGCCTTCAGGAACGGCTGAGGCAGTCCGCCCCAGCCCGCGCGGTCAGGCCCCCAGCATCTCCCGCACCAGCTCCCACCCCCGCTCGGCCCGCCGGCGCGCGACGCCGGCATGTTCGAGGGCGTGGTCGGAACTGGCGTTGCCGTCGAGGCCGCGCTTGTAGACGCCCTGGACGATGCCGGCGGAGCGGAACATGTTGTAGGCGATGTAGAAACGCCAGTTGTCGATGGGCGGCCGTCCCGCCTCGCGGCAATACGCCGCGACGAGTTCCTCCTCCGTCGGGATCCCGAGCGCCGCCAGATCCGCCCCGGCGAGCCCGAGGTTCGGGTCCTGGTCGCCGTGGTACTCCTGCATCCAGTAGCCGAGGTCGGCCAGGCCGTCGCCGAGGGTCGAGAGCTCCCAGTCGAGGGTCGCGACGACGCGCGGTTCCTCGGGATGCAGCAGCAGGTTGCCGAGCCGGAAGTCCCCGTGCACGACCACCGGCGGCACGTCCTCCGGCAGGTTCTCCGGCAGCCACTCGATGAGCGCGTTCATCGCGTCGATGGTCTCCGTCTCCGACGCGATGTACTGCTTCGACCAGCGGCTCACCTGGCGCGCGAAGTAGTTGCCGGGGCGCCCGAACTCCGCGAGGCCCACCTCCCGCACATCCACCGTGTGCAGCCGGGCCAGCACGCGCACCATGTCCAGGTAGACGACACGGCGTTCCTCCGGTGACAGCAGCGGCATGCGAGTGTTGGTGAAGAGCCGACCTTCGACGTGCTCCATCACGTAGAACTTCGTCCCGATGACGCTTGTGTCCTCGCAGAGCGCGTACATCTTCGGCACCGGGACCTCGGTCGACCAAAGTGCGTCCATGACGCGGTACTCGCGGTCCACCTGGTGCGCGGAACGCAGCAGCTCGCCCGGCGGCTGCTTGCGCATGACGTAGTTGCCGCCCGGCGTCTCGAGCAGGAACGTGGGGTTGCTCTGGCCGCCCTCGAACTGGCGCACGTTCAGGGGACCGCCGTAGGCCCCGACGTTGTCCGTCAGGTAGTCGTGCAACGCCGCCTCGTCGAAGCGGTGCGTCGGCCGCACGGGGGTGATTTCCACGTCGCTCATGTCGGTCGTCCCGTCCCGGTTTCCGGGGGACGGCAAGCATATACGGTTGCCAGCGGACGCCGCAAAATGCGACGCTTCCGGCGACCCGGAGACTGGCGGAGAGACGAACATGGCGTTGGCGAAACGGATGGCGGTCACCCTGCCGGCGAGTCCCTTCCTCAAGGACACCATCGACCTGATGGAGTGGGCGGAAGCCAACGGGTACGCGGATGCGTGGTTCGCCGACTCCGGGGCGCCCGACTCCCTGACCATGGCCGCCGCCGTCGCCCCGCACATCCGGAGGATGCGCGTCGGCTGCGCCGTGACGCCCGTGTACACGCGCGCGCCGTCGGTCCTTGCGGCCACTGCCAACGTCCTCGGACAGGTGTACCAGGGGCGTTTCGTCATGGGACTCGGATCGTCCAGCGAGACGATCATGACGCGCTTCAACGGCATTCCGCTCGAGAAGCCGCTGACGCGCGTGAAGGAGACGGCCACGATCGTGCGCTCCATGCTCGCGGGCGAGCGCAGCAACTTCCAGCTCACGACGCTCTCGAGCCAGGGCTACCGGCAGGCCCCCGTCGAGCACCCGCCGCCGCTGTACCTGGCCGCGCTGCGCCCCAAGATGATCGAGATGGCGGCCGAGCACGGCGACGGCGTGATCTTCAACCTGTGGCCGAACGCCGCGCTGCCGAAGATGATGGAGCACGTGAAGATCGGCGCCGAGCGGGCCGGCAAGGACTGGCGCGACGTCGAGGTCGTGAACCGCAAGATGATCCTCGTCACCGATGACCGCGAGGACGGCTACGCGCGCTTCCGGGCGAACTTCGCGCCCTACTACGCGAACCCGGTCTACAACAACTTCCTGGCCTGGGCCGGTTACGAGGACGTGGCCCACGAGATCAGCGAAGGCTGGGCGAACCGCGACCGCGAGCGGACCACCGGCGCGTTCAGCGAGGAACTCATCAACGAGATCGCCGCCATCGGCACGGTCGAGGAGGTGCAGGAGCGCGTGCGCCAGGACGCCGAGCGGGGCATTCACACGACGATCGTGGCGCCGCTCGGGATGCCCGGCGCGTTCGACACGGAGGAGGCGCTGGTGACGTTCCGCGCCTTCACGGGAGACGCGTTCAGCTTCTGACCCGCCGGTCCGGGCGCGACGAACATGGCCGAACCAGCACGGGACCCGCTGCCGCTGCCGCGCAACCTCATGGTCGTCGTGGCGTTCGCGCAGGGACTCGCGTTGCTGCTCCTCTGGCGCGCCATGACCCACGAGGTCTGGCCAAGCCAGACCCCCGCCCTCAACGTACCGCTCTGGACGGTCGCGATCACGGCGCCCACGCTCTTCCTGCTCACGCTCGAGGCCGGCAACCTGAAGCGGGCGGCCCTGTTCGTCGGCGCGTTCTGCGCGGCGCTCGCCCTGCTCGGCGCCTACATCGGCTGGCAGGCGTCCCCCATCGGCGCGTTCCCCACGGGGCCGCTCATCGCCACGTTCATGCTCACGATGCTCGTCGCCTGCTTCAAGGGCGCGATGTACCTGCAGCAGATCGCCGCGCGGGAGACGATCCGCTATCCCGCGCTCTTCCAGCGGTCCTGGCGCAACTTTCTCGTGTTCGGGCTCTCGTGGACGCTGACCGTCGGCGTCGCCCTCGTGCTGGCGCTCTGGGGCGCGCTCTTCGCCGTCATCGGCATCGACTTCTTCCAGGAACTGTTCCGCAGGGACTGGTTCCTGTTTCCCGTCCTCGCCGCGGCGTTCGGGCTCGGGGTCTTCATCTTCCGGCGGCTGACCCGCGTGATCGACGGCGTCACGAGTCTCCTGGAAGGCCTCATGCGCCTGCTTTTGCCGCTGACCGCCGCCGTGGTGGCGATCTTCCTCGCGGCCCTGCCGTTCACGGGGCTCGCGCCGCTCTGGGAGACGGGCAACGGCACCGCGCTCCTGATGGCGCTCAACGCGATCACGCTGTTCACCGTCAATGCCGTGTACCAGGCGGACCGGCACGCGCCCTACCCCCTGTTCGTGCATCGTCCGCTGTATGCGTGCGTCGCCCTGCTCCCGGTGGTCTCGGCACTGTCCGTCTACGGGCTCTCGCTGCGCCTCGTCCAGTACGGCTGGACCGTGGAGCGGTGCTGGGCCCTGACGCTGGCGTTGCTGTTCGCCGCGTTCTCCATCGGCTACGCGTGGAGCATCGTCCGGCACCGCGACCGCTGGCCGGCGGCGCTCGGACGGGTCAACGTCGGGATGGGCTGGGTCGTGCTGGGCACCATGCTGCTCGTCAACACGCCGCTGCTCGACTTTCGCAAGGTCTCGCTGGCAAGCCAGTTCGGCCGCGTCGCGGCCGGCGAGATCGCCCTCGCGGATTTCGACTTCCGCTACGCCCGGGAGCACCTTGGCCGGCCGGCGTGGCAGCGCCTCCAGGCGCTGCACGACGAGTACGAGGACAAGGATCCGGCGCTCGCGGAGCGCATCGCCAACGCATTGAGTCCCGATGTCATACCGGACCGGATCCGGGACCCCCGGGACTTCGTGGTCTACCGGCCCGGAACCTTCGAACTCCCGGCAGACCTCCGCGAGAGCATCGGGAACGAGTGGCACTACAACGACGACTCCACGCTCGCGCTCGTGCGCATCGACCTCGACGGCGACGGCCGGCCCGAGTACGCGTGGCTGGGGGCCGATGCCGGCAGCGATCCAGGGTATCTCTGGGGCACCCTGTATCGGAAGAACGACGACGGCTGGACGCGTTACCGCCTCGAAGAAACGAAGCGGTGGGGAAGCGATGGGGCCGAAGCCCTGCGGCGCGGCGTCGTGGTCGCCGCCGACCCCGAGCTGCCCGACCTGCGGGTCGGTGACTTCGTCCTGCGGCCCATGCGCATGGACGCCGTGACCGCCGAGCCCGGGAGTGCGAACGTGTACTACGCCCCGGAGACAAAGGCAGCCGGCGCCTCCGGACGCGATGCCCCCCCGTAACGTCGTCGTCCTGTTCTTCGGACAGGTGATCTTCCTGACGGGAACGGTCACGCTCGTCACGCTCGGGGGCATCGTCGGCAGCCAGATCGCTCCGGACCCCGCCCTCGCCACGCTGCCCCTGTCCCTGATGGTCGTCGGTACCGCCGCCGGCACGGTACCGGCCGCCCTCCTCATGCAGCGAATCGGCCGGCGCGCCGCCTTCCTCGGCGCGGCCGGCCTGGGGTTTTGCGGCGCGGTGATCGCCGGCGCCGGGCTCGGGGCGTCGAGCTTCGCGGCCTTCACGGCCGGCGCCGCCCTCGTCGGGGTGACCTTGGCGTTCAGCGCGCAGTTCCGTTTCGCCGCGGCGGAGAGCGTCCCGCCCGACCGCGTGGGGTGGGCCGTGTCCATCATCCTGGTCGGTTCCATCGGCGGCGCCATCCTCGGACCGGAGATCGTCGCGCGGAGTCCCGGCTTCAATCCCGAACAGCCTTACCAGGGAGCGATGTACGCCCTGGCGGCGGTCTACGTCGTCGGCGCGGCCGTGCTGCTGGGTTTTCGCAACGTCGCAGCCGACCGCGCGGAAGGCGAAGCGTTGCCCCCGCGTCCGCTCCCGAGCGTGGTGGCGCAGCCCCGCTTCCTGGTCGCCATGGCCGCGGCCGTGGTGGGACAGGGGGCCATGGTGTTCGTCATGACGGCGACGCCGCTCAGCATGCACGTCGTCGACGGATACTCCATCGAGGACACCGCCCGGGTGGTACAGGCGCACGTGGTGGCGATGTACCTGCCGTCGCTGGTGTCCGCCCCCCTGCTCGCCCGGCTCGGCACGACCCGGCTGATGGCCGTCGGCGCCCTGACCATGGGGGCCACGGTGGCGATCGGGCTCGCCGGGCGCGAGATCATGCACTACTGGTGGGGCATGGTCCTGCTCGGCGTAGGCTGGAACTTCCTCTTCATAGGCGGCACCACGCAGCTCGTCTCGACCTACCGCGCCAGCGAACGGTTCCGGGCGCAGGCGGTGAACGACTTCGGCGTGTTCGGGATGTCGGCGGTCGCCAGCCTGCTCGCGGGCACGCTGCTGCACAGCTTCGGCTGGCACACCGTGCTCTGGACGATCGCCCCGGCCCTCGCCGGCATGCTGCTGCTGGCGCTGATCGGCCACCGGTCGGGCATGCGGCAGGCCGTCTCGGCCGAGTGAGCGCACGGACCTTGGGAGTTTCGCGAAGCGAAACTCCAACGCGACCCGCAGGGTCGCGCGTCGACCCAGATCGGCGAGGACCAGGCCCGTTCCTGCAGCGTCTCCTCAAGGTCCGGGCGCGGCATGACGCCGGCACGGATCGCATCCCAGGTCGACCAGCGGCAGGTCGGGTTCTCCAGGACGCGGACGTAATAGAAGGACGGGTGGTCCGGATCGAACTCCGGATCCTCCCAATCGGCGCGCAGGAGCGCAGCCCCCTTGCCCGGCGTGATGCTGCAGTCGGAGAGGTCCACGGCCGCGCCGTTGTCCGGGCACCGGTGCGTGTCCGGGTCGACGGCCAGTCCGTCCGAGCACGCGATATCGAACACCCGCTCCCGCGGCCAACCGTCGTCGACCCAACCCTTGACCACCTGCAGCCGCTGCAGCTTCGCGCTCATCGGGTCCGCCATCGCCCAGGCGTGGAACCGCGGCGAAGCGCCGGCGGGCAACACGAGATCCCCGCCCTGCGCCACGCCGCCGGCGGGCGTGTCGCGGTAGGCGGCGTTCGGTCCGCCCTCGAGGGTCTCCGCGGCCACGAACCGCACGGTGATGCGCGGACCGCTGGTCCCGAAGGTCTCCTTGCGCCGCATCGCGTCGAACAGGGCTTCCCGGGTGTTCTCCGGCGCCCAGATGCCCGCCAGGCCGGATGCGCCGTAGTAGCGGCGGGCGGTCTCCAGGTGGCCGAGCTGCGGCGCCCGCATGAGGTATTCGCGCTCGGCCGCCGACAGGTTCTCGTCCGGTTCCGGGTACGGCTGGCCGCGACCGCCCGGCGGCACGGGAACGGACCCGCGGTCGACCGGGTCGCTCATGAAGTCCCCCACCTTGCCGACGAACTTCGACTCCACGAAGCGCTCGCCGCCGTTGTGGGTGTCGCTCGAGCCGATGAAGCCGAATCGGTAGGGATTCACCCCGATCCGCTCCCGGAAGCGCAGGCCGTTCAGCAGCGCCTCCCGGGCGTAGCTGCCGTGCGGCTGGCTCTTGTTGAAGCCGGCGCCCAGCTTGAAGGGCACGATCTCGAAGTTCGCCCACTCGTCGTTTACGGCCAGGGCCGGATGCGTGTCCGAGGTGCCCTTGATCTGGGTGATCTCGACCAGCGGCTCGTTGCGCATGCGTTGCTCGGCGTAGGCCGCGTCGAGCGGGGAGCCGTCGAAATAGGTGCCTTCGAACATCCGGCCGTTCGAGAGGTTCATGTTGTGTGGAATCGCGAGCGCTTCGATCCCTTCGGCGCGGTAGCGGTCCATCCAGTCCCACAGGACCTCCGGGTTCAGCGTGTCGCCGCGGCCGATGACCCTCGGCGGCGCCTTCGCGCCCCGGTAGATGACGTTCCGGTGCAGCCCGTCCATGTTCGGCTCCGGCGTGAACTCGAACGCGATGAACGTCGTGAAGGTCCCCGGATCGTAGTGCCGCTGGGCCGCGCCCTGGATGTCGAGCCAGGTCGAGCGCATGTCCTCGGGCCGGTACTGCTCCTTCGGCCAGCGGAACGCGACGCGGTAGGCGACGCCGCGCTCGTAGCGGGCCTCCGCCTCCGCGATCCGCACCGCCTCGGGGTTGGACCGCAGCGGGTGGGCCGGATCGGTCTTGACCGCCCACCACATGCCGAGAAAGTACGCGTGGTCGGTGACGGCGTAGAAGTCGAGGGACCGCTCGAGCTGCAGCTCGATGCCGGCCGGGTGCATGAGCGGCTCGCCTTTCGCGAAGCGGTAGGCGTCGTCGGGCGAAGCCAGCGTGCCGAAGAAGAAGGCGTCGTAGGAGTACCGCGTGTGGACGTGGATATCACCGAACCAGGCGTTCTTCTCCTCCGCCAAGGCCGTGGCGCCGGCGGACAGCACCGTCGCAAGAACCCAGAGCCTGCGCACCGCCCCTCCCTCGACCAGCGAGCCGCCGCCCGACTCTACACGCCCGCCATGGGCGTGGCCACAGGACGCCGCGAGCCCAACGTCAAGCCCCGCCAGGTGACAGCGTCCGCCTCGTACTCGAAGTAGCCGCGGTCGTTCTCGCGCCACGCGCGCACCAGCCGGCCCGGGGCGACGCCCTCCTGGCCGAGACGCGTCCCGAGCCGGATCCTGAGGCGCAGGTGGCTGTCCGCCGGGTCGAGGGAAGCGTCGTAGCCGGGATACGGCAGGATGTCCCCCGCCGCCACGAACGCCCCGTCCTCCCCGGACCGGATTCGGGAGCCCGGGCGGGGGAAGCCGACTTGCTCCCGGGCGAGGTCGAACGTCATCCTGACGCGCTCGGTGGGACGCAACGGCGGATCGAACACGTAGCGCCGGGCGCCGAGGGCGTCGGCGCGCTCCACGAGCGTGGCCGGGATCGAGAGCGCCTCCACGCGCGCCATGCGCGGGAAGGACACGATGAACTCGGTGACGGGCGCCGCGCCCGTGTTCCCGAGCAGCATCGTGCCCCGGCTCCGGACCGCGCGTCGCTCCGGATGGATGTCCACGGCCAGGTCCAGCGCCAGCACCCGGGGCGCCGGGAGTGCGGCGTAGTGGCCGAAGCGTCTCTCGTACCCGGCGCGGCAGGCCGCGACGTCCGCCGCCGTTTCGTAAGCGTTGAGCACGTTGGTGTTGTAGAAGATCCACGCGCCAAGCCCGCCCCAGACCACGCCCGCGACGGCAAGCCACGCACGCCAACCGGCCCCCACGGAAGTCGGTCCCAACGCATGCGCGACGAGTGCGAGCAGTACCGCGAACGCGGACCAGTACGCGCCCACCGCGACCTGCGAGTCGGGCGTCTCCGGCAGACCCGGGCGGTAAAGCACGTGCTCGAAACCCAGGCCGACGGCGCAGGCGTCCCAGAGCAGGACCAGCAGCATCGCCAGCGTGCCCCGCAGGCGGTTGCCGGCGAGCGCATGGACCGCGACGGCAACTCCCGCGAGCAGGACCAGTTCCCATCCGGGCACCGCGTAGGGCGTCAGGTGACGCAGAGCCGGTCCACCGGCCCCGTCGGAAACGGCCCACGCGAAGACGAGCCCGCCCGCGCCACCCAGAACCCAGAGCCCCGACACGATGCAACAGAACACCCCTGCCTGCGTGCCGACGGACACGTCCCGGCGGATACCGCGGCCGGGGTACACGAGGGCGCCCGCCAGTGCGATGACCGCGAGCTGCACCGGGAGGAGCGGGTTCGCATCGACACCAGCGACCAGGTCGCCCCATGGCAACGCCGGCAAGACCCCGCCGGCGGCGAGTCTTCCGGTCCAGACGACGAGATACACCCATGCGGCCGCCACCAGCGCCGCGGAGGAGAGGGAACGGAGCCCGACCGTATCTGCCGGCCAGGTGCGCGGCCGCCACGCCGCCACGGCGAGCGACGCCAGCGCGACGCCCAGCCACGCGAGCCGGTTCGTGAGGAACGCGCCCGAACCGGCCTGGAGGAATGCCGCGGTCCCGAGCGGATCCAGCCAGGCGAGCGTATCCGGGCTCGCCACGACGCCCGCGGACGCGACCAGCGACAACAGGACGAGGGCCGCGGCGCAGACCGGGTACACGCCGCGAACGTGCGCGGCCAGGGCGCACGCCAAGCCGCACGCGATGAACGCGTTCGGGGCCGCAACGGTCCACAGGGCTTGCCAGTACGGCTCCAGGGAGAACGGCCCCAGGCGCGCCGGATCGAGCCATGGGGCCGCGGCGCCGGCCAGCGTTCCCAGGAGTGCGGCGCAGGAGCACAGGAAAGCGGCCAGGGCGCCTCCCGCGACGCGCCCGAAGAGGAGTTGCAGACGCCGGCGGTCGCCCGACTGCGTGCACGGGACCCGCGCCATCGCCGTCGCGACGAGGGCGACGCTCCAGAATGCTCCCGGGATGGCCAGGACGTACTGTGCGGAGATGATCCCGAGGGGGGCGCTCTCGATGCCCATGGCGAGGAAAGCGAGAAGAAACAGCGTCACCGCCGCGAGCGGGAACAACACTCCGCCGACCTGACTCCGACACTCCTGCAGGAAAGGCTCGCGAAAACCGCCGCGTGGCCGGCCGCCCCGAGCGGTCAGTCCCCGGTTTCGTCCCCGCCGATCAAGGCTTCGAGCCATTCCAGCGCGTCCCTGCGCGTACCCGCATCCGCCACGAACTCCCAGTGTCGACCCTCACCCAGTCAGCGTCGCTTCCCGCGCCGCCACCTCCGGCGACAGCGGTTCCGGCAGGTTCCAGCGCACCCAGCGCCACTGGAAGATGTCTCCCGTGGCATCGTTCCAGCCCAGGAGGCGGGCCTGCATTTCCCGCAGCACCTCCCGGCAGGCCGGGTCCCCGGCCCGGTTGACCAGTTCTCCGGGATCGGCGTCGAGGTCGTAGAGCTCGTCGATGGAGTGCGGATCGTAGGCGTACTTCCAGCGCCGCGTGCGCACCATGCGCTGGGACTGGTAGCCCCACACCTCGCCGTGGTGCTCGCAGTAGACCGCGTCGGGCCAGTCCTCGACGCGCTCCCCCCGGGCGAGCGGCGCGAGGCTGCGCCCGTCGAGCCCGTCCGGGACCGCGGCTCCCGCCCATTCGACGAAGGTCGGCATCAGCTCCATCGACCGGGCGAACTCCCCGACGCACGCGGGCTCCACCAGGTCCGGGGGACCCCGTACGAGCAGGGGAACGCGGAAGATCTCGTCGTACATGGTGCCCGCCTTCTCGAAATGGCCGTGGCTGCCGAGGGCGTCGCCGTGGTCCGTGCAGAAGACGAACACCGTGTCGTCGGCGATGCCGAGTTCGTCGATCGCCGCCAGCATCTCGCCGACGCGGTGGTCGATGTGGGAGACGTCGCCGTAGTAGGCGGCGACCACGCGGCTCCACCAGTCCCACCCGCGGCCCTGGAGGCGCCACTCGCGGAGCTTGCGCAGGTGGCCCGCGGGCTTGCCCGCGAAGTCGTCGTGGAAGTTCGGCCACGGCGGGACGTCCTCCGCCGCGTACATGGACCCGTAGGGCTCGGGCGGCACGCAGGCGAAGTGCGGTTCGAGGAGGTCGATGCGCAGGAAGAACGGCCGCGGCTCACGGGCACGCTCCCGCATCAGCCGGATCGCGGCGCGGGTCAGCACGGCCGGCGGCGTCGCGTCCGCCTCCGTGCCGTCGACCGCCGCCGCCAGTTGCCGGCGGCCGTTGCCGAAGTCGATGAAGGACTCCGTCCCGGGGACCGGCCGATGCCGGCGGGGACACTCCTCGTGCCGGTCGAAGCCGAAGTCGCGGGGACCGAGGTCCGCGTGGACGTGCCACTTGCCCACGTAGTCGAGGGCGTATCCGGCGTCCGCCAGGATCTTCGAGAACGTCGGGAGATCCGGGGACAGCCCCGGGCTCCACGCCGGCGCGATGTGCGTGTTCAGCATCACGCCGTGGTTGTGCGGGTAGAGGCCCGTCATGATCGACGCCCGCGCGGGCGAGCACACCGGCGAGACCGTGAACGCGTTGTCGAACCGCACGCCGCGCTCCGCAATCCCGTCGAGGTGCGGGGTCTCGCAGATCGGGTTGCCGTAGCAGCCGAGGGCGTCCCGGCGCAACTGGTCGGTCATGAACAGGACGATGTTGGGTCGGCGCTCCACCGGTCGAGCTTCCCTGAAGGCGGTGACGGGACCGGAGCGTATGCGAGCCGCCGCGCCCGGTCCATCGGCGCGGGAAACGATGGCATATCATCCCGGCGCCCATGGATCCCAAGACCATCGCCTCCTACGCCGACCCGCTCTCCGTCACCGCCGGGGACGAGCTCCGCGTGATGGTCACCTGCCACGTCGGCGACCGCTTCCAGGCCCAACTGGTTCAGCTCGTCTGCGGCGACGACCGGCCGCGGGGAACGGGCTTCCTCGAACACGAACTCGACGCCACGCTGAACGGCGACTACCCGGCCCGCGAACAGCCGATCCAACCCGGTTCTTTGGTCTGTCTGCACGGATTGCCCGCGTTCGATGCCGTGTCCTTCGCGTGCGACGTGATGCCGACGACACCCGAGCGGCCACGGCAAGCGATTCTGTCGGGCCCCGGGATCGCCCTCGAGATCGTGCACGGGCACGTCGTGTTAACGCACGCCGCCGGCGAGATCCGCCTCCCCGAACCGGTCTCGCGGGACCGCTGGCACCACGTACGCATCGCCGGGACCGAGACGGAGACCGTGCTGTCGTGCACTGTTCGCGGGCTGACGCCGGCCGAGCCGGAGTCCCGCGAGTGCTCCGCGCGCGGGTCCTTCCGGGCGGTCGCGCCCGCCGGCGACTGGCACCTCGCCGCGCGCGACGGGGTCCCCGGCTTCAACGGGCGCATCGAGGCGCCGCGGTTCGAGGCGCATGGGCAGACCGTCGCCGCCTGGGACTTCGCCCGGGACATGGCGGCGAAGACGCTCCTCGACACCACCGGCACGTTCGAAGCGACGATCCACCAGCACCCCGCGCGCGCCGTCAAGGGCGCCCGGTGGGACGGCTCGGCGCAGGACTGGACCGAGGACCCCTCGCAATACGCGGCCATCCACTTCCACGAGGACGACATCACCGACGCCGGCTGGGACGCGGACATCGAGTGGCAAGTGCCCGCCGACCTGCCGAGCGGGCTCTACGCCGTGCGGCTGACGACCGAGACCAGCGAGGACCACGCCGTGTTCTTCGTGCGTCCCGCACCCGGCGCCCGCCGCGCCCCGGTACTGTTCCTGGCGTCGACGGCGACCTACCTGGCGTACGCCAACCAGTACCTCTCCTTCTCGCGCAACCGCACGCCGTCCGACGCGTACTTCCTGACGCGCCCGGAAGTCGGCAAGTCGCTCTACGAGTACCACGGGGACGGCAGCGGCGTGCTGTATTCGTCCCGACGGCGCCCGGTCCTCAACCTGAAGCCGCGCACGCTGATGTGGTCCTTCAACGCCGACACGAACCTCGTCGCATGGCTCGAACGGATCGGCGCGGACTACGATGTCGTCACCGACGAGGACCTCCACCGCGAGGGCGCCGCACTGCTGTCCGAATACGCGGTCGTCGTCACGGGAACCCACCCCGAGTACTACTCGACGGCCATGCTGGACGGCCTCGAGGAGTACCTCCAGGATGGCGGACGCCTCATGTACATGGGCGGCAACGGGTTCTACTGGCGCATCGCGTTCGATCCGGACGATCCGGCCGTCATCGAGGTGCGGCGCGCCGAGGGCGGCACCCGGATGTGGATCGCGGAGCCCGGCGAGTACTACCACTCCTTCACGGGCGAGTACGGCGGCCTGTGGCGCCGCCTCGGCCGCCCGCCCAACCACGTGGCCGGGGTCGGCTTCGCGGCGCAGGGGTTCGACGGCGGGACCTACTACCGGCTGCGGGAGGGCGCCCGCGACCCGCGCGTGGCGTTCGTCATGGAGGGCGTCGAGAGCCTCGACGTGATCGGCGACTACGGCACCCAGGGCGGCGGCGCGGCGGGCGAGGAGATCGACCGCCACGACCCGGCGCTGGGCTCCCCCCGGCACGCGGTCGTCATCGCGAGCTCCGAGAACCACCGTCCAGGCATGCTCCGCGTCATCGAGGAACTGCACGAGGCCGCGGAGCCGAACCCGCAGGACCCGGACGTGCGCGCCGACATGCTGTTCTACGAGACGGCGAGCGGGGGCGCGGTGTTCTCGACCGGCTCCATCTCCTTCGCCGGCGCGCTGTCCCACAACGGCTACGCGAACGACATCGCGCGCATTGCCGGCAACGTGCTCGGGCGGTTCACCGACCGGACGCCGTTCGACTATCCCGGGGACTGAGGCCGCGAGTCAAAGCCCGTCGAGGAAGGCGATCAACGCCGCGTTCGTCTTCTCCGGCGCCTCCTGCTGCGTCCAGTGGCCGATCCCCGGAAGGATCACGCAGTCGACCAGGTTCGTCGCCACCTGCCGCATCGGCTCCTCGAAACCCGGGTTGTTCCGGATCAGGTCCCGGTCGCCGCTGACGAAGAGCGCCGGCTGCTCGATCTTGCGGCCCTGGAAGGCCGCCGACAGCTCCCAGGTCAGGTCGAGGTTCCGGTACCAGTCGAGTCCGCCGCGGAAGCCGCTCTTGCGGAACGTGTCGGCGAAGTAGTCGAGGTCTTCCTCCGTCAGCCCCAGTCGTGGCCGACGATCACCGCCTGCTCCTCGCCGAGGGCCGCCACCAGGCCCACCATGTCCCCGACGAGATGATCTCGGCGATGTGCATGTCGACGCCGTTGGTCTGGACGGTGCGGTGCTGGGTGTCCGGCATGGGCGGCTCGAATACTCCACCTTGGCAGGCGGAGAATATACCTGCCGGGGGCGGCCCGAGGGCAAGGGCCTACAGGAGCTCCACCCGCGCACGCACTCCCGGCGCCGCGGCAAGGCGGCGGTCCGACGTCACCAGCACCGTCGACAGCGACTCGGCGAGGGCGACGTAGACGGCGTCGTACGCCGTCAGATTCGCACGCAGTTCCCACACGCGCGGGAGCAACGGAGCGTGGGGGTAGCGTTCCACGTCGAGCGCACGCCAGTCCTCCAGGGCCGCCGCACCGCGCTCGGCAGCCAATACGCCACGGGCCACGGCGCGCCGCAACACATGAGCCACTTCCACGTCGATCAGGTGCGGCACGCAGACAGCGGGCCCCGCAGTCAGCCGCGGAGCGAGCCGCCTGCCCGATTCGGAGTTCGTCAGGAACTCGATCACACCCGAGGCGTCGAGCACCATCTAGACGTATCGTTCCTCGCGCGCCTCGCGCAGGATTTCGGCCGCGGGCGGGTCGAGTGTTACCTCCGGTCGGCGGCCAATCCTCTCGATGACCTCCCGACGCTCCGCCCGCGCGAGAGCCCGCTCCAGTTCGCGCAGGACGTAGAGGGACATCGACATGCCCTCCAGCGCAGCGCGCGCCTTGAGCTGCCGATGCATGGCCTCGGGGACGTTCCGTATCTGAATCATCTTGTTCATGCGGAAAGCATGAAAACATGTGCGACACATGTCAACCGC
Source organism: Pseudomonadales bacterium (assembly GCA_022825925.1). GTDB lineage: Bacteria > Pseudomonadota > Gammaproteobacteria > Pseudomonadales > Azotimanducaceae > VXNE01. The sequence continues at coordinate 48,864 of JAJDVW010000120.1, forward strand.
GAGCCACCCGGCCTCCCCGACCGCGGTAGCCAAACCGCAACACCCAACGGGTATCCTTCGGCGATGCTTGCGACCTCTCCATCCCGCCCGGCAGCGGCGGCATCCCGACCCGGCGCCTGAGTGGACACGCCGCGCAAACTCGCCGCCGAGTTCGTCGGCACGCTGCTCCTGCTCGCCACCGTCGTCGGCTCCGGGATCATGGGAGAGACGCTGGCGGGCGGCAACGACGCAATCGCGCTCCTCGGCAATACCGTCGCGACCGGGGCCATCCTGGTGGTCATCATCACGATCTTCGGACCCGTCTCGGGCGCGCACTTCAACCCGGCGGTGACGTTCGTCTTCGCGCTGCGCCGGGAGATCGGGGTCGGGCTGGCGCTGGCTTACGTGGCCGTGCAGGTCGTCGGCGGCCTCGCGGGCACACTGCTGGCGCACGGGATGTTCGACATGGAACTGCTGCAAACATCGTCGAAGGCCCGTTCGAGCGGCGGGCAGTGGCTGGCGGAGGGCGTGGCGACGTTCGGCCTGCTCGCCGCGATTCTCGGGACGCTTCGCGTGCGTCCGAACGCGGTGGCGGCGATGGTCGGGCTCTACATCACGGCCGGCTACTGGTTCACCGCATCGACCTCGTTCGCGAACCCGGCCGTGACCGTCGCGCGCTCCTTCACCGACACGTTCTCCGGGATCCTGCCCGCGCACGCACCGGCCTTCATCGTGGCGCAGTTCGTCGGCGCCGCCGTGGCGATGGTGCTGTTTCGGTGGTTCGACCGCCGCGCGTGAACCCGGACCGGGAGGGGATGGGCCTCGCCTACGTCTCCACGCGGTACACCCGCACCGCCGTATCGTGGAACAGGGCCGCCTTCTCCGCGTCCGAGCACCCCGCCGCGATCTTCTTGAAGGAGTTGTAGAGCACCTGGTACGAGCAACTCTGCTTGTCCACCGGGAAGTTGCTCTCGAACATGCACCGGTCCGGACCGAAGCAGTCGATCATGTGCAGGTAGTAGTCCCGCGTCGCCGCGACCAGTTCATCGGAAGTGGCCGGCGTCTCCCGCTTGTGGAAGCCGAAGCCGTTGATCGGCATGACGAGTCCGCCGAGCTTCGCCACCACGTTCGGGCAGCGGGCCAGCTCGGCGACATCGTCCTTCCAGGCCGCGAAGATCTCTTCCCGCCGTCCCGCGTACGGCCCGATGCCGAGCGGGCCCCCGAAGTGGTCGAGGACGATCGGCTGGTCCGGGAACGCCTGGGCCAGCGGAGTGAGTTCACGGATCTGCGCGTGGTACATCCAGGCGTCGAAGGTCAACCCGCGCTTGCCGAGTTCGGCGAAGCCGGCCCGGAACGCGGCGTCCGCGAGGAGCCCGCGCGGCGGATTGGTGTGCGAGTTGCGCACCTCCTCGCTCGCGTCCCACCCCGACGCGTGACGGATGCCGCGGAACCGCGGGCTCGCCGCCATGTGGGCGTCGAGGGCCGCGCCGGCCTCGGGCAGCGTCAGGTCCACGAAACCGACGATGGATGCGCACATGCGCCCGTCGCCGTACCCGCCGCTCGCGCTCATCGCGGCGATGCCGTTGACGAACTCCGTCTCGCCGACCGGCCGCAGCGCCTCCGGGCCGTCCGCCCGGTACATCGCCATGCACTCCATGAACACGGTGGAGACCACGTTGTGGCCGCTCCCGGTGTCAGCGAGCAGCTCGTCGAGCAGGTAGCGGCTTTCCGGGTGGTCCCACAGGTGATGGTGCGGGTCGCAGATCGGCAGATCCGGCTCCAGGGTCTCTTCCCGCACTTGCGCCAGCCATCCGTCTCTGTCCATGGTCGCTCCTCAGTACACCACCACCGACCGGATCGACTTCCCCTCGTGCATCAGGTCGAAGGCGTCGTTGATCTCGCCGAGGGGCATGGTGTGGGTGATCAGGTCGTCGATGTTGATCTTGCCTTCCATGTACCAGTCGACGATTTTCGGCACGTCCGTGCGCCCCTTCGCGCCGCCGAACGCGGTGCCGCGCCAGACACGTCCCGTCACGAGCTGGAACGGGCGGGTCGCGATCTCCTGTCCGGCGCCGGCGACGCCGATGATGATGCTCTCGCCCCAGCCCTTGTGACAGCACTCGAGCGCCTGCCGCATCACCTCGACGTTGCCGATGCACTCGAAGGAGTAGTCGACGCCGCCGTCGGTCAGGTCCACGATCGCGGCGACCGGGTCGTCCACTTCCTTCGGGTTGATGAAGTCCGTCATGCCGAACCGCTCGGCGAGCCCCCGCTTGTCCGGGTTGATGTCGACGCCGATGATGCGGTCCGCGCCGACGAGGCGCGCCCCCTGGATGACGTTCAGGCCGATGCCGCCGAGTCCGAACACCGCGACGTTCGATCCCGGTTCGACCTTGGCGGTGTTCATGACCGCGCCGAGGCCCGTCGTCACGCCACAGCCGACGTAGCAGACCTTGTCGAAGGGCGCGTCCTCGCGGATCTTCGCGACCGCGATTTCCGGCAGCACCGTGTAGTTGGAGAACGTGGAGGTTCCCATGTAGTGGAAGATCGTCTCGCCGTTCAGCGAGAAGCGGGACGACCCGTCCGGCATGAGCCCCTGTCCCTGCGTCACGCGGATGGCGCCGCAGAGGTTCGTCTTGCCGGACAGGCAGAACTTGCACTGGCGGCACTCCGGCGTATAGAGCGGGATGACGTGGTCCCCCACGGCGAGGCTCGTGACGCCCTCGCCGACCTCGACGACGACGCCGGCGCCCTCGTGTCCCATGATCGCCGGGAACAGGCCCTCCGGGTCCGCGCCCGACAGCGTGAAGGCGTCGGTGTGGCAGATGCCGGTCGCCCGGAGTTCGACCATGACCTCGCGGGCCCGTGGCCCTTCGAGCTGCACCGTCTCCATGGATAGCGGCTGACCCGCCTCGAACGCGACCGCGGCTTGCGTGTCCATTCCTTTCTCCGTGTCTACCTTCGTGTTGCCGCGCATGGGCGGCGACGCCGCCTTGCGGCCCGGACTGATAGAGTTGCGCCCCATGTCGAGGGGTGTCAAGGACTGGGAGCGGTTCGTACCGATCGCCGCGACGCTCCGAAGCTATCGGCGGGAGGACTTCGGGCACGACCTCGTCGCGGGACTGGTCCTCGGCGTCGTCACCGTGCCGCAGGCCGTGGCGTACGCCTTCCTCGCCGGCCTGCCCGCGCAGGCGGGTCTCTACGCCTGCCTCGCGCCCATGGCCATCCACGCCGTGCTTGGCTCGTCGCGCCAGCTCGTCGTCGGTCCGGTCGCCATCGCCGCGCTCATGGTCGCCGCCACCGTCGGCGAATACGCCCCCGCCTACTCCGACGCCTACCTCTCCATCACCGCGATCCTCTGCCTCGAGGTGTGCATCGTCCTGTGGCTCCTGCGCCTGCTGCAGTTGGGAGGCATCGTCAACCTGCTGAGCCATCCCGTCATCGCCGGCTTCGTCAACGGCGCCGCGATCCTCATCGTCATCAGCCAGCTACCCGCTTTCGCGGGACTGGGCATCGACGCCCGCGGCAATCCCTTCGAGCAGCTCGCCGACTTCGCCGGGGCGCTCGGGGACCTCTCGCCGACCGCGCTCGCGATAGGGGTGGCCAGCCTCGTCGGGGTGTGGGCCGTGCGGCGTTTCGCCGGCCTGCCCATCGGCAACCGGGACCATCCGATCGCGAGGACCGGGCCGATGCTCGTCGCCATCGCCGCGACCGTGTATGTCGCCGCGTTCGGCGTCGACATCGCAACGGTCGGCTTCGTCCCCGCGGGACTGCCCGGCCTCACCCTGCCGCCCCTCGACGTCGAGCTCTGGGCGAACCTCGCGCCGGCCGCGGCGATGATCGCGCTGGTCGCTTTCGTGGAGAGCTATTCCATCGGCGCCACGCTGGCCGCCCGTCAACGCGAACGGGTCGATGCGCCCCAGGAACTGCTGGCGCTCGGGGCGGCGAACCTGGGCGCGGCGGTGACGGGCGCCTATCCCGTGGCCGGCAGCTTCACGCGGTCGAGCGTGAACCATGCCGCCGGCGCCCGCACGCAGGTCAGCACCCTCGTCTGCGCCGTCGCCATCGTGGTCACGCTGCTCTGGCTCACGCCGCTGTTCGCCGAGTTGCCGCACGCCACGCTCGCCGCCATCGTGATCGTCTCGGTCGCGGGCCTGATGGACTTCTCGATGCTCGGCGAGCACTGGCGTTTCTACCGGGCGGACGCCGTGGTGCACCTCCTGACGCTCGCGGGCGTTTTGCTGCTCGGGGTCGCGGGCGGCCTGCTCCTCGGGGCCGGCGCCGCGGTGGCCCTCTTCCTGCGGCAGTCGAGCCGGCCCCATATCGCGGTGCTCGGGCGGCTCGGCGACTCCACCCACTTCCGCAACGTGGCGCGCTTCGACACCGAGACGTCCCCGCGGGCCGCGGCCGTGCGCGTCGACGAGAACCTCTACTTCGCCAACGCCCACGAAGTCGAGGACCGGATCATCGAGATCGTCGACGGGAGCGAGGAGATCCGTCACCTCGTGCTCGTCTGCAGCGCGATCAACTTCATCGACACCACCGGACTCGAGACGCTGCGCCGGGTGAACCATACGCTCGCGGCGCGCAACGTCGCGCTACACCTGTCGGACGTCAAGGGGCCGGTCGCCACGCAGATCGAAGCGACGAGCCTCGCCGAGGAGCTCACGGGGCGGATGTTCCTCACCACCGACGAGGCCATGCGCACCGTGACCGGCCCCTCCGCGGCCGGACCCTGAGCGGCCTCCGCGGAGCGCCTTCGCACGTCTCCCAAGGACGGCTACACTGGCCCGCTTCCCGCTCGAGACGCCCCATGAAGATCGGCCGCAACGATCCCTGCCCCTGCGGAAGCGGGAAGAAATACAAGCGTTGCTGCATGCATCGGGACCAGTTGCGCCGGGCTTCCCCCGTGTGGCGCCGCATGGAGCGCCTGGACGAGAAACTGAGTCGGCCTCTCACCGCGCATGCCGAGCGCTTCTACGGGCCGGACTGGCTGGAGGATGCCTGGCTGGATTTCACGTTCGGAAACGACGCCCTGTTCGACGGGGATCCGTTCGCCGACGAGGACCTGGACGACGACACCTTCGGCGACGACCCGCCGCTCGAGTTCGAAACCCTCTTCACGGCCTGGTGCTTCTACAACTGGATCCCCGATGGAACCGGCGTCGACCCGGAGGACCGGTATCCCCCAATGCCCATCGGGCTGCACTACCTCGAACATCGCCCGAGCAGGACGGATGCCTTCACAAGACGGTTCATCGAGGCGACCTGTGCCGCGCCGTTCAGCTTCTTCATGGTCCGCGACGTGCAGCCGGGGCCGACCATGACGTTGCGGGACGTGCTACGACGGCGGGACTACGAGATCCACCTGTCCGCCGATGCGCCGGAGCCTCCCGAGGGCACGATCCTCTATGCGCGCGTGGTCACCCTCGACGGCGATTCCATCCTGCTCGGCTGCGCACCCTGCCCCATGCCGCCCGCCTGCGCAGGGTCGCTCATCGACCTGCGCGAGGAGTGGGAGATCGAGCCGGACGCCCCCGCGGGGGCGCTTGCCGGGCGGGACGCGGAGCTGCACTCCTTGTACGCTGACTTCCGGGAGGCACTCCTCGACCCGGAGCCGCAACGCGTCAAGAACGAGGATGGCGAGCCGGTCCAGCTCATCACGGTGGACTACGACCTGCGGTGCGCGCCCGGGGAGGCGTGCGACGCCCTGCTGCCCCTGAGCGGGGGGCTCGACGGCGGCCAACCCGGCGAGACCGACGACGCGGGACAGCTCGTAGCCGTCACGCTCCCGTGGGTGAAGGAAGGCGCCACGAGCAACGACCTGTGGGCGAACACGACGCTCGGGCAGATCAGGATCGACGGACCGCGCCTGGAGGTGTTCGTGAATTCCGCGCGCCGGGCGGCAAGCCTCCACCGCGAGGTCGAGGCGCGTCTCGGCGACCGCGCCGTACCCGGTGACACGTTCATCGCGGACGACCTGGGAGAACTGCCGGACTGGGTTTTCCCGGAGCTCGACCCCGAGGACCAGGAGGACATGGGCGCCGATGCCGCGGAGGCCCTGCTCGAGGAGGTGGCCGAGCGGCACTGGGAAGGATGGCTCGACGAACCGCTGCCCGAACTCAAGGACACGACGCCGCGCGAGGCCGCGCGCACCGAGATCGGCCGGGAACGGCTGGAGGCGCTCCTGTGGCAGCTCGACCAGGAAAACGCCGACACGGTCTTCGATGCCGACACCGGGAAGCTGCGCCGCGCGCTCGGGTTCGACCGACAAACCGCCCGCTGATCTTCCGCCAAACTCTCCGCCGGGAATTCGACAAATTCTCCGCCACGGTCCGCCGCGAGACATCGCCACGCCCGTTACGATGTCGTCGTTCGGATCCCGCGCGCCGCGCTTGCCGCCCACCCGCCGGATCGGACACACTCGACCGTTCCCGCAACGGAAGCTCCAGGGTCGACCATGTATCCAGGCAAATGGGCCGGGCTGTTCCCGGACAAACCGGCTGTCGTCGACAGCGCCACGGGCGCCAGCCGCACCTACCGAGAGCTGAACGACCGCTCGAACCAGCTCGCCCAACTGCTGTACGACCGGGGCCTGCGCCGGGGCGACCACGTCTCAATCTTCGCCGAGAACCACCTCGCGTGGTTCGACGTGGTGTGGGCCGCGCTGCGGTCCGGGCTATACCTCACGACGGTCAACCGCTACCTGACGGACGAGGAAGCCGGCTACATCGTCGACAACTCCGAGTCGCAGGTCCTGATCACCACGCGCTCCCGGGCCGAAGTCGCCCGCGAGATCCCCCCGTTCGCCCCCGACTGCCACTCCTGGCTCAGCATCGACGGCGCCATTGACGGCTACGAGGACTTCGAGACCGCCATCGCCGCCTACCCGGCCGAGGCGCTGGCGGAGCAGCCGGCCGGAGGGTTCATGTTGTACAGCTCCGGCACGACCGGGCGGCCGAAAGGCATCGTGCGCCCCCTGCCGGAGGCCTCGATCGACGAGGACGCGAACCTCGTGGGCGCGCTGCAGAGCACCCTGTGGGGCTTCGACGAGCAGACCGTCTATCTCTCGCCCGCGCCCCTCTACCACTCGGCCCCCCTCGCCTTCTGCACCGGCACGCAGTCGCTCGGCGGCACCGCGGTCATGATGCCGCGCTTCGACCCGGTGCGCGCGCTCGCCGCCATCGAGGAGCACCGGGTCACCCACAGCCAGTGGGTGCCGACCATGTTCACGCGCATGCTCAAGCTCGACGAAGCGGAACGCAGCGGCTACGACCTGTCCTCCCACAAGGTCGCGATCCACGCCGCGGCGCCCTGTCCGCCGAAGGTGAAGGAGCAGATGTTCGACTGGTGGGGACGCATCCTTTACGAGTACTACGCCGGGACCGAGATCAACGGCTTCACCCACACCGGCCCGGACGAGTGGTCCGAGCACCCGGGGACCGTCGGCAAGCCGGTCATGGGCGTGATTCACATCTGCGACGAGGACGGCCGGGAACTCCCGGTGGGCGAGCCCGGCATCGTCTACTTCGAGCTACCCGAACTGCCGTTCGAGTACCTGAAGGACCCCGAGAAGACGAAGGAGGCCCAGCATCCCGAGCACGCCAACTGGAGCGCCCTCGGCGATGTCGGCTACGTGGACGAGGACGGCTTCCTCTATCTGACGGACCGGGCGACCTACATGATCATCTCCGGCGGCGTGAACATCTACCCGCAGGAGATCGAGGACGCCATGGTGATGCACGAGAAGGTCATGGACGTGGCCGTCATCGGCGTGCCGGACGACGAGATGGGCGAAGCGGTCAAGGCGGTCGTGCAGCCGGCCCCCGGCGTGGAGCCTGGACCCGCCCTCGAGGCGGAGCTGGTCGCCTACGCCCGCGAGCACATCGCCCACTACAAGTGCCCGAAGAGCGTCGACTTCCGCGAGGAACTGCCACGGCTGCCGACGGGGAAGCTCTACAAGCGCCTGCTGAAGGACGAGTACTGGGGCAAGACCGGTTCACGCATCGTGTGACCCGGGCCCCGCCGCGCCGTTCCATCTGTTAGCCTCGACGCCATGAAAGAAGACATCGCCCGCTTCGTCGACGACCACGCGGACACCCTGCTCGGCGTGTCCCGCGAAATCCACGCGCACCCCGAACTCGCGTTCGAGGAGGTGCGCGCCAGCGCCCTGCTCGCCGACACCGCGGAGCGGTTCGGCATGCGGATCGAACGGGGCGCCTACGGGCTCGGCACCGCATTCGAAGGGCACTCGGGCGCGGAGGACGGGCCGAACGTGGCGGTGCTGGCCGAGTACGACGCCCTGCCCGGCATCGGACACGCCTGCGGCCACAACATCATCGCGACCGCGGCGCTCGGCGCGGCGCTGGCCCTCGACCACGTACGGGACCGCCTGCCCGGCCGCGTCACCTTCCTCGGCACGCCCGCCGAGGAGAAGGGCGGCGGCAAGGAGATCATGGCGCGCGCCGGGGCCTTCGAAGGGGTCGACGCCGCGTTGATGGTGCACCCCGCCGGCGTCAACCTCGCGACCATGCCGTGCATCTGCGTCGCCGAGGTGGAGGCCATCTACCACGGCAAGTCCGCGCACGCTTCCGCCATGCCGCACCGGGGCATCAACGCTCTCGACGGCCTGCTGCTCGCCTACCAGTCCATCTCCAACCTCCGCCAGCACATCCGCGCCACCGAGCGCATCCACGGCATCGTGACCGACGGCGGCCAGGCGCCCAACATCGTGCCCGAGCGCGCCGCCGGGGATTTCTACGTGCGCGCGAAGGACGAGGAAGCCCTGGCCCAGCTCAAGCCCCGGGTGCAGGCCTGCTTCGAGGCGGGCGCGCGCGGGTCGGGGTGCGAGGTCGAGGTCCTCTGGGCGGACGTCGACTACCTGGACCTCAACACGAACGAACCGCTCGCCGACCGCTTCCAGCAGCATGCCGAAGGACTCGGCCGCACGTTCGAGCCCCTCGACCGCCAGAGTTTCGGCAGTGGCAGCACGGACATGGGCAACGTCAGCCACCGGGTGCCGTCCATCCATCCGATTTTGGCGGCGGCGCCTCCGCACGTGGTGATCCACAACCCCGAGTTCGCCAGGTGGGCGGCCTCGGACATGGGCGACCGCGCGGCACTGGACGGCGCCAAGGCGCTGGCGCTGACGGCCGCGGACTACCTGACGGAAGGCGGCTTGCGCTCGGCCGCCGCCCGCGCCTTCGAGGTCTCCAAGGGACTGGCCTGAGACCGCCGTCCGCGGGACATGAAGTACTTCGCGTACGGCTCCAACATGTCCTCGAAGCGCCTGCGGGCGCGGACGCCGAGCGCCCGGCCCGTGGGGGTCCACGCCCTTCCCGGCTTCGCGCTGCGGTTCCACAAGGTCGGGAAGGACGGCTCCGGCAAGTGCGACGCGTTCCGCACCGGCGACTCTGCGGACCGCGTCGTCGGCGTCCTCTACGACCTCGATCCCGCGGACGAGGCACCCCTCGACCGCGTTGAGGGACTCGGCTGGGGCTATCGCAAGGAACAGGTCGAGGTCGAGGGACCCGGCGGCAACATCGAGAGTGCCTTCACCTACTGCGCGATCCGGATCGATGCGTCGCTGCGCCCATACTCCTGGTACCTGGAACACGTGCTCGCGGGCGCCAGGGAAGCGGGCCTGCCGGCGGAGTACGTAGCCGAGCTGGAGCGGCAGGGCGCGACCCCCGACCCGTGCGCCGCGCGGGAACGCGCCGAACTCGCGATCCACGCCTGAGCGTCGCGGCGTGGTTTCCGGGGCGGAGGACAGCCGTACGCAGGCACCCGTCTGGGTGTTCGGCTACGGTTCGCTCATCTGGCGTCCCGACTTCCCGTACCTCGACCGCCGGCCCGCAACGCTCGCCGGCTGGGCGCGCAGGTTCTGGCAGGGGTCCCACGACCACCGCGGCGTGCCCGACGCCCCCGGACGCGTCGTCACCCTCGTCCCGGCGCCCGAAGAAACCTGCATCGGCATGGCCTACCGCATCGAGCACACCGTCTTCGACCACCTCGACTACCGCGAGAAGAACGGCTACGAACGGGTGGCGGTCTCGCTGACCCTGGACGACGCCGACGTCGTCGCGGGCGCGGTCTACATCGCCCCGATCGGCAATCACGCCTTCCTCGGCGACGCCCCCATCGAGGAGATGGCCCGCCAGATCCGCCGCTCCGCGGGACCGAGCGGAGAGAACGTCGACTACCTGGTCGAACTGGCCGACGCGCTACGCGGACTGGGCGCCCACGACGCCCACGTATTCGCGCTGGAAGCGGCGGTGCTCGCCCGCTAACAACGGCAAAGCCGTTCCAGCACGGCGTTCCCCCGGTCGGGCCTGTCGGCGGGCGCCTACGCGATCCGCGCGTGCACGGTGAACGAGGAGGGCGCGTGCGGGGCCTGGAGCCCGCGTTCGAACGAGGTCGTCATCGACTGACGGCGCGCCTCGCCCCGCCCCGGGGGACGCGCGTGCGAGATCGCCCCATCCGCCGCGCGCCGTTCGCCCACGGGACTTGCGGCGATGGTCCATCGCGTACTCGCCCGCCCGTGCCTGATGCTATGCGGACCCAAACCGGGACGCGGCGCATGGCGGACGCGGTCAGCCACGACCAGAACTTCAAGAACCTCATCGTCGACTACCCGCGCGAGGCGCTGGCGTTCTTCGCCCCGGAGGAGGCGCCGCTGTCGGACGACGAGGCGAGCATCGTCCCGGTTCGCCAGGAGCAGCTCAAGGAGCGCCTGGGCGACCGCTTCCGGGAGCTGGACGCGCCGCTGCTCGTCGAGTGGGCCGACGGCCGCGCCCCGATCGTGTTCGCGCTGGAGGCGGAGTCCGACGCGCGCCGCTTCTCGCCGCGCCGGCTGGCCCGCTACTGCCTGGACCTCGCCGACATGTTCGACACCGAC
>JAJDVW010000109.1 GCA_022825925.1 Pseudomonadales bacterium
CCGTCGCCGCGGATCTCCGCCTGACGGAACCCGAACCGCCCCTCGACCGGGCGCGCTGTAGTGCCGACCTTTGAGAGGTCAATCGAGGAAAATCAATGGGTTAACATCCTCAAAACCCCCGAGTTGCGGAAGTCGGGTTAATGTGCGGCTTTCGCGAAGATTCGCCGACAGGAAGGTCGATTCGATGGGATTCCGGCGCCAGAACTTCAGCCGGAATACATCTTAACTCGGCCCTCAGGCTGTCCGGAAATGCGGGACTACCTCAACGCTCCGGCCGTCCGCGGTAATCGCCGGGCTCACGCTCGTCTCGGACATCCATCACCATCATCCGGCGTATCCCCAGCTCCCGGAGCCGCTCCCCATCTGACTGCGCCATCTGCCACCCGTCGCCGGTGCCCGGTTCCAGCCTTGCCAGATCTTCCCCGGTGGTGTTCCGTACACCGGTCTGATCGAACTCCCGCTCCGTGTCTCCGTTCAGGTCGTCGATGGTCGGCGCGTTCCATCCCGCGTGGTCTGGCGGCTCTACCGACTCTCCAACCCTGACCAGCGGCACGCGCGGATGTCTTACCGAAAAGAAATGCACGAAGTCCCCTCCATCGATCGAAAAGGCCTCCAGCTCTTTCTGCATCAGGACTTTCGGTGCGAACAGATGGTGCCAAGGCCAGCATTTCTTCTCGATCGCTTTGAGCTTCGTGGTTGTGCCAGGTACGTCCTTGGCGGCGGCGAGCAAGCAGCCGGTCTCGAAACTCCGGTACCCGGGTACAGCCTGGACTTTCTTCCAGAGCGTCCGTTGCCTCTCGGTGCAGTAGATGCAGTAGACCGGCTTCATGCCTTCGTCCTTCGCCCCGGCGATCAGAAGATCCCTCTGCTCCTTGCCGGACGATTTCACCGTGTGCTTGACCTTCAGCACGCAGTTGCGCTGGAGCCGTTTCGCCTGCACCCGCATCCTGAGCGTCCGCCTCAAGCCGACAATGTGCCATTCCCAGTCCGCGCCGTTCGTCGCTTCGACCTTCTTGGGGAAGGTGCGGATATCGACGATCTTCGGATGCCGCCGCGTAATCTCCAGGAGATTGGTCTCGGTGATCGTCTCTTCCCCATAGCTCACCCACACATTGTCGCGATGCGAGAACTTCAGATTGCACGACGTCGCGTCGCCCAGCTCCAGAAACGTGAGGGCGAGGTCGAGCTTCAACGCATCTCCTCCCTGCTCCCGTCTTCCAAGTTCCCCGACGCGTTCCAATCCTTCGGCCGCCCCTCGCGCAGCATCTTGAACAGCGACCTCCGCGCGATGTCGAAGCCATCGCGGAACGCCCCGTGAACCCTCTCGGGAGTGAGCCTGTCCAGCCGGTTGTGGACGATGTCCGACCGCACGGCGTAGAACTCCTGTGCGCTCTCCCGGATGCTCTCCTGGTCCGGCCCGTCGGTCGCGAGATGCCTGGCAGCCCGGTTCCGCAGTTTTCGGGAGATTTTCCCCTCGTCCAGCACGTACATCCGCTCCAGCGCGATCCCCACGTCCAGGACCCTGTCCGCCACGGCGAAAGGCCCGTTCCGCGCGAGCGCCTCGGCCAGCCGCCCGGCCACCGGCGCCATCTTTCGGTACCGCTCGCTGGACCGATTCTCGAACGCTTCCTTTGCCTCGTCGAGCGCCTCCCGCCTCAGCACCGGGGACTCGTCAAACCCATCGAAGCCCTTCGCAGGCCAACTCCGGTAGATCCCGGGGCTCTGTTCCCCCCTGCCCAGGAGCCGACCGGCTGACCGGTCGATGCGATGCGACAGCTCGGCAAGAGGCAGCACGGGTGCCGCGTGCGCCACGCTGAGCAACTGCAGGAACGTCCGAGCGCGGTGGAAGAACGGAACCGCATCGTGCGAATCCAACTCCCTTTCGTAACCCGCACGGTAGAACGCCGGCCGCCACCGAAAGGTCCTCGCCGCCGCCCCGACCGACCGGAAGCCGTGGAATCCTGCACCGCCCGGCGCGAGTTCGAACACCATCTCTTCGTCCACGAACGCCCGCACCTCCTCGAAGGGCAGCAACTTCACGTCTTCAGCGACGTCGATCCGTTCCTCCACGACCGGGCCGTGGAACAGCACCGCGTCGCATCCGCGATCCAACCCGTCCAGAATTGCCGTCCCGTCTTCGTCCGCTACGGCAACGAGAAACGCATGCAGCTCGCCCGCCGCCTTCCGGAAGCGGTCGCCCGAGTGCTCCGCGGCGCGCGCCATGAGTCCTGCGGCCAGGTCCGCTGGCGAGGTCGACCCTCCGGAGTTCAGGACCTGCATGTAGAAGTTGTCCCTGCCGATGATCGGGCCCACGACCCGGGCGATCGTCGGGTGCCCAAGCAGAATGTGACGCACCGGGTCCAGCGCCGCGTTGAGAGCCGCGTACCACGCTTCTTCTCCCCGCAGGTGGCTGTAACGCGCCGTGGCGTATAGCTCCCCCAGCTCCTCAACGCGGACGGTCGGGGCGCCGCCGTCCTCCACGCCGGATATCGCAGGCAGGAACATGTGGATGTTACGGTGCCCTGGCAGGTAGGGTTCTTGCGCTTCCGCCAGGCCCGGAAGCGCACCGGCCAGGCGGTCGATCCAATCCCTCACCGAGAACTGCACCGTCATCATACAGACGCCGAAGCCTGCCCCGTCTCATTGCGGGCCATAGGTGCCTCTGTATGGACCTGAACGGCGCGGTCATGGTGCCAGCAGCAGTGCTTGTACTTCCTCCCGCTGCCACCGGGACATTGTCGGTTTCTGCCGATTTTCGCCATTACCGCCTCGTCATCGGCAACGCGTCTGCCACACCCTCTCGCTCTGACTGAGGTTCCTGAGACACCTCGCGAGCGTGCCCGGCAAGTGCTCCGCACCGACGGGTTCTTCGGCCCCCGATTTCCTCCGACGTCATCTACCCCGGCAACGGAACGCGTCAGCCCCGCAGTAAAGGCGCTCCGAACCGGGCGGTCTCCCAGACCGCACGGCTTCCGGGATGGCGGCGCATCCAATCGCGGTAGCCATCCATCTTCCGCTTCCAGTCGATCTCGCCGCCCACATATTCGCCGGTTTCGTCGATGACCCCGCATTCCAGCTCCGCCGCGATCAGGTGCCACCACATATCCACCTCGGCGGCGAGCTGTTCCTCGCTGGTGTCTCTATGCGCCAGCCTCTTCGCGCAGACGGCGCGAGCGACGGCTTCGATGTTGTCGCTCCAGGTTCGCATGTCCGATTTCTAGCACCCTGCCTGCTGACGCGCCAACGCCCTGGAGCCGGTCCGCTGCTGTCCGCAAGACCTCGCCTGACATTTCGCTTTAGTGCTTCCCAAGCATGCAACCCGTTTCGCCCGCCTACCGAGACGCCGGGAGGAGGCGAGTGAGCCCCGGCGAGGACGCGGTCGAACAGGGTCCAGAGGGTGTCCGAGCCGGGCCGGCCGCCTACCCGCCATTCCGGAGCACGCCCATGACACTTCCCGAGACCATGTCCACCATACCCGCACCAGTCACCCGGGGATGAACGGCGCGCCTGCGCCGATGGTCTTGCGGCTGGTCGGCCACTCCAGCGTCCCCGTGACGCTGCGATACACCCATCTCGGAGACCGCGAGATTGAGGCCATCGCGAAAAGGTCGGACACAGCATCGTCGCCCTGATGGACCCGTGACGACTGGGGAACGCCTTCGTCGGCCATCTGGCGCCAATCATGGATCCCGCAAACTCAGTCGGGTTCCCTTCCGTCCTCACGCGCCGACGCAGGCGCGTGCGGGGGAAGCCGTCCACACACCACTCCCGCGCCGCCGCCGACTCGCCGTAGAGGTCCGCGGCGATCAGGCGCAGGCTCCTGCTTCTGAGCCTGCCGCCCAGCGCCAGCAGCAACTCCCCACGCGCCCAGCTCGTGGCTGTTCACGGGCCGCTCGGCGAAGTCCAATGGCCGGGCACGGCCGAGCAAGTCGAGGCGACCTTCCCTTCCCAATCCTGACGCGATCGACAAGAGGTGCTGATCACATATCGAGCGTCAGATCATCGAGGAACTCGGACGCCGGCACCACGCCCGTCACCAGAAGGTGATCGCGGGCGCGGGTGCAGGCCACGTAGAGCAGGTGCCGCTCGGTGCTGTAGGTGTCCTCGAGGTCGGCCTGGTCGGCGACGTTCTCGATACGGGACTGCAAAGGCAGGACCTCGTCGTCGCAGGCGATGACCGCGACCGCGCGGAACTCCAGCCCCTTGGCGAGGTGCATCGTCCCCACCGTGACCCTGTCCGGTGTTCCGTCCGAGCGTTCGTTCAGTTCCTTTGCCGACATACCCGCGCGCCGGACGGCCTCCCGCGCCCTCGACATCTCCGCCTCGGATCTGACGAACACGGCGATCTCGCGTGGTACGCATCCATCCTGCTGTCGCGCAGTGAGCCAGTCGGCGACGGCCGTGACTTCTTCTTCGGGAGATTGGAAAACCATGATGCGCGGTTCCGGCCCGTTGAACGCGGAGACCGTGCCGGCTCGTCCTTCCGCAACTCCGTCCACGTCGGCGAGCTCGGGCGGAAGCAGGCGATCCGCCTGTCGACGAATCTGGTGGGAGGTCCGGTAGTTGACGCGGAGCGTGTAGGAACGCCCGCGCACGTCCACCCTGAGCGCACGCCATGAGAAGGGCGTGCGGAAGATGCGCTGGCCGAGATCGCCGGTGAAGAAAAGGCCGTCGGGTCGATCGCCACCGATTGCCGCGAGGACGCGCAACTCGGCAACGCCGATGTCCTGAGCCTCGTCGATGACGCAAAACTCAAACGGCGGATGGGCCGTCCCGGCGAAGTGCCGTTCCAAGCGCCGGAACAGCCCGGGCTCGGTGAGGAGTCCTCGTTCCTCAAGGCCAAGACGCACCGTGGAGAAGATCGACCAGAGTACCTCGCGCTGAGCTTCCGCCAAGCGGGTCTTGCGGCCGAGTCGCATGACATTCCGATAGTCTTCCCAGCTTTCCAGCTGCCACGCGTCCACCACCCGGCTCCATTCGGTCCACAGGAAATGGGGACTGAATTTGTGTTCACCTGCCTCAACAGATGTCCGGTCTATCAGTTCCCGAACCTCGTCGTCGCTCGCCAGGCGGGGCGATCCGAAATTGGCTTCATAGAGACGCCGTCCGATGCCGCCCATCGAATGCACTTCCAGACGCTCTGCGATGCTCGGCCGGTTGTGCACCAGGCGCCCCAGCCTCACGCGGAGCGCGTTCGCGAGCGTCTCGGAAAAGGTGGCGAGGAGAACCCGGGCGTCCGGATAGACCTTGGCCAAATGGAAGGCGCGGTGCAGGGCCACGATGGTCTTGCCCGTACCGGCCGAGCCGGAGACGCGCGCTGGACCGCTGTATCCGCCCTCGACGACCCGGCGCTGCGCCGGATGCAGGAAGACCGTCCACTTCTCCCACGGATATTCGAGCGCCCCCTCCAGCTCGCCGACGTTCTCGACCAGGCGGAACCGACGTTGCGCGTCTGGGTGGGCGAACGGGTCGGCGGCGGCGGCTGCGTGCGCAGGACGATCCGGCGTGCCGCCGGTGGCAAGCTCCAGAAGCGCTTCCGCCGCTTCGCCCGGTAGATGGTCCGCGAGGTCGAGCAGTGAGTCCTCGTCCGCGCTTCGCACATCGTCCAGCCAGGCTTGGGGCACCCCGTACCCCAACAGCTCGTCGTCGTCGGTGTCGGCGAAGAGCGCGGGCTTGGCCGCGTTGGGCGCGGCGGCCGGTTCTTCGACGAAGACGGGGCGCGGGATCTCGACCTCGCGGACGGTCTCACGGATCTCGACGATCTGGGCCGCGCCGGTCCTGGGATGCCGTTCGATCCGCCGCCGTTCCGCCCAGCGGTAAGCGTCATCGTGATGCCCGACATAGACGAGCATCACGCTCGACTCGGTCCGATGTACGATCAGGCGAATGTCCCGGTTGACCCGGACGGACCAGAAGTTTCGGTCCCTAGCGCGGTCGACCCGGTGAAACGACAGCCCCGGCGCCGACGGGTCTATCTGCACGTCGAAAGCCGTGGTCTTCGCGGCCTTCTGCTCATCGCCGGTCAGCTTCGCGAGGCTGTCCGTGAAGGTGGCGGCGATACGGAATTCCATTGGGAGATCAGTGAGGCGACGCTGGTGCGCTGCGCGAGAACGGGACTGTCCCTCGCTACACCCGGAACACCTTCATCGCTTCGTCGCCGAGGTGATTGATGACCTTGACGGCGATGCGGCCGGAGGCGGGGCGTGGGAAGGGGCGGGATGTGTCGCTGTTCAGCGTGGCCCAGGCGTCAGGGTCGATCTCGGCCTTGAGAGTCGTCTTGAGCGCCTTGTAGGGGTCGTTCGCGCCGAGGAAGTAGGCGTGGCGGACGAAGAAGCTCTCCTCGTTGTAGTCGGTGTCGACGAACCAGCAGGCGATGCCGTCGGCACCGTCGCTCCGCACCTCGCCGGTATTGGGGTGGAACACGTCGACGCCGTTGATCCGCACCCGCACGTCGTCGCGGCCGTCCTCAAGGATGTCGATGTCGGGCTCGCCGAAGATGACGAAGAGGTTGCCCTTGCCAGTGTTCTTGAGGTCGCCGGCCATGTGGAGGTCGGCATTCATGCGCGCCTTGAGCACCGGGATACGTCCGAGCTTCTCGAACTCGGCCGCGTGGGCGTCGTAGCTGAAGGCGCATGCGATCAGCACGTCGAAGCGAGCCTCGGCGGCCTCAAGGGCCGCGGCCGCGAGGTCGGGGCGCGAGACGGTTCCGAACTCGGGGCCGATGAAGATCCCCGCGCGGCGCTCGACGCCGTCCCTGCTCCCTTCCGCATACCGCCCCTCGGCGCAGACATAATCGCCGGGCCAAGGCGTGAGCGAGGAGAAGTCGATGCGGTCTTCTCGGTGCGCCTGCTGCACGCCCGCGGTCTTCAAGTTCTCGAGGATGATGTAAGCGAAATCATGCGCGTCGCCGAAGCCCAGCCTCCTGTCCACGAGCCCGACCAAAAGCTCGTCGTCCTCGTCCACCGCCAGCATCCGGTGCGGCGCCACGCTCTCGACCGTGAAGGGGCCGGCAACGCGGATGCGCGCGTTGTCGACATAAGGCTTGTCGTAGAGATATTCGTGGTCCGCCTTGGCCGCGATCGAGGCGTCGATCTCCTTCTGCCGGGTGATACGCGCCTCCCACCACTCGGCGTGCGCGGCCGTGGCGTCGGCTGGCCAGTCCTCGCCCGCTTCGCGCGGGATTTCCCATTCCTCCCGTGACTTGCCGAGAGCGGCGTTCAGGTGAGCGCGGAGTGGTTCCAGGGCCTCCTGCCAGCGCTCCCAGATCACGTCGATCTCGGCATTGTTGGCGATCGACTTCAAGGTGATGTGGGGCACGCGCTCGTAGACGAAGCCCTGGCGGATGTCGCCGCCGGTCGGTGCCTCCGACGGCGCCCGCTGCGTGATCTCGGATTCCTTTTGCTGCCCCTCGGGGCTGTCGGCGAGCAGATACCAGGGATAGCGCGCGCCCATGACGCGCGCCCGCGCGAGCGCCAAGGCGACGCGGGAGGTGTCGATCGTGATCCAGCGCCGGCCCCATTGCTCCGCGACATAGGCTGTGGTACCGGAACCGCAGGTCGGGTCCAACACGAGGTCGCCCGGGTCAGTGGTCATCAGAATGCAGCGCTGGACGATCTTGGTATTTGTTTGGACGACATAAATTTTCGGATCAGTGAAGCCACCAGTACCCGTATCTGTCCACATGTTTCTTAAAGACACTACGGGATAGTCATCAAGCATTCTCACATAAACTAACGATGAGCCGGATACTGTAACGCGGGAGGACTTTATGAGGCGAGTCATGCCTTCAATGAGGAATGTGCGCTGTGGCGTTTTTCGGGTTCAAGGTCGAGGTGCTGCGTGGCGAGAGAGTGTGTATCCCGGCGCATCCGGGCGTTTGGGGCGAGCAGCGCCGATGATTTTCACGCGGGAGTAGAATGGCGCGGGTGCA